>JAITGM010000003.1 GCA_031280685.1 Christensenellaceae bacterium | reverse complement strand
GAAGGGCTGCAGGTCTATCACCGCGGGGAAGACCCCACGGCGATCGCGGACTGCGTGATGTCCTCCTTCAACGGGATCACCCGCATTGGCGGGGCGACCTGCCTGCCGGGCGACATCGTGGTCTGCACCATGTCTGGCGTGATCTTCATCCCCGCGCACATGGCCGAAGAAGTGGCGATTCGCGCCGAAAAGTCCCAAGTGCGCGACCTGTTTGGCTTTGAGCGCCTGGCTTCGGGCACCTACACGACGGCGCAGGTCGACGGCCGCTGGGCCTTGCCGATTTTTGACGATTTCCTCGTTTGGTTCAAGGAATCGGAGGCCGCAAAGCCCTATCAGCACCTGGATTGGGCGCCCGATTTGGCGGAGCTGAAGCAATGGTGGATCGACAACCCCACGGGCGTGGCGACGGTTACGCTATAGGCCGTTTTTGGCTAAAAAATGGGCCAAAAAGAGCGAAAAAAGCAAAAATGGGCGGGGAGATGCGGCACATCTTCCCGCCCTTATAAAAAAAGGAGAGAAAGAGAATGGAGAATTTCATCGAAATCGCGGCGAGCGCCTTCAGCTTTAACCCTTTCGTGACGCTTGGGAAGGAATGGATGCTGATCACCGCCGAAAAAGAGGGCAAGGCCAACACGATGACCGCAGCCTGGGGCGGATTTGGGGTGGTTTGGGGCAAGAACGCGGCCACGGTCTATATTCGCCCGCAGCGCTACACCAACGAGTTTGTTTCGGCGGCCGAGCGCTTCTCGCTGGGCTTTTTTGGCCCGGGTTTTCGCGAGGAGATGAACCTTTTGGGCAGCGCCTCGGGCCGGGACGGCGACAAGATCGCTAAGGCCGGCTTCACGGTGGCGCGCGAGGGCGGCGTGCCCTACATCGAGCAGGCGCAGACCGTGATCTTCTGCAAGAAGCTGTATGCGCAGCAGATCGAGCTTCCGCTCTTCACCGTGCCCGGCTTCGGCGAGAAGATGTACCCCGAGAACGACCCGCACATCGCCTATGTGGGGGAGATTGAGGGGATTTGGAAGAAGGGATAGGGCGAGAGGGGGCTGGATTGTGCCCTCGTCATTGCGAGGAGCGTAAGCGACGCGGCAAGCGGCCCTCCGGGCCTTCGCGGGTGGGTACTGCGGATCCCGGGCTTAAATAGGCAGTTTCCGCGCCACGCTTCGCCGTGGCTTGTGCAACCGCTCTATTTAGGCCAATCTACGCCTCGTTATTGTGCCCACTGGGCACAACTCGGCTCCGATTCCCCCCGCGCGCCCCCCCAAAGAGGAGGTAGCTAGACCTTGCGCGACCGGGGGCAGCTCGGCATTGCAGGGACAGGGTGCGGCAACGCAGTGACGAAGGCAGGCGGCGAGGGAGCGATATGGTAGAAACCTATCGGTACCGGCCGCCGGGGGAAGGCAAAGCGGGTGGCGAGGAAGGGGATTGGTAGGGCCTATCAGCCGCCAGGGAAGGCCGGAAGGGGCAAAAAGGCCTGAAGAATGGCGATTGCGGCAGACGCGTAAAAAAAGATGAAAGAAATGATGAAAAGGGCTTGACGAAAGTATGACAGAAGTGTTACACTATGGATGCCTTGAGGGGGGAGATTTCGGCGGAAGCTGAAAAAGCCCCCAAAAGGCGAAAGGCTTAAGCCTAGATGGCCGAAACCGTAGCCAAGAAAGCACGACGGAGCGCAGAAGCGGTAAGCGAAGAAAAACGCTGGAGCACTTGCCGTCATTGCGCGGAGCGGAAAATGGAAGCGAAGGGGCACGGGGTGTTACGAAATTGTAACGAATGTGACCAAGGGCTTTCAAAGAAGCGAAGGGCGTGCTACAATGGCGGTGGATTCAGCCAAAAGGCTGGCCAACAACTAGCGCCCGAGGGGAGAGAAAAGGGAAGAAACGGCTTTGTTGCGAATTTGTAACGGTTGTTGCGAACCCTTTGCAAACCTTCGACGGCTGTGCTAGAATGGCACTGGTTCACAGGCGATTTCAAACAACGAAAGGAGACCCCAAACCATGAAAAAGATTTTGGCTCTTGTGCTTGCACTGACGATGGTGCTCGCATTCGCGCCCCTGAGCTTCGCGGCGACGGATAACCCCGATGTCGTAGGCCAGAACACCCTGCATAACTTCGTTTTGACTCCGGCCGGCTACACTGGCGGCTCTGATCCCGTCGTTTCCTCCGTGTTCGGCGGCGGCAGCCTGGAATGGATTTCGAAGGCTAAGCAGACTCCTTCAGTTACCGTGAATGTGGACTTTAGCAAGTTGCAGAACGTCAGCTCAACGGTTACCACCGAGGCAGACTTCTGGGCCACCTATGGCAAGGAGTTCAATGTTGAGCTGGGCGGCTTCGCCGCTCCGATCGATGCTGCGTTAACAGCCACTGCTAGCGGCGGAGTTTATGTCGCCAACGACATTGACGAGCTCGCTTCGCTTGAATATCGCGTCAATGGCGGAAGCTGGCAGTCGATTGCCGTGGATGATTGGGACTACACGGCGTATACTCCGACTGACGGCGACCTGACCGGCGATTCTCTGCAATTTGCCATCTCCGTGTCGAGGGCTGCGACCGTTAAGTACGATGTGCGCCTCACCACCGGCAAGGAGCCGAATGCCTCCAATGCCAACCTGAACGACTACTACGTGCAGACCGTCAGCTTCGAAATCAAGTTTAATGCGGCTGGCAAGCCGGTTAAGGATCTGAAGATCACCTCCCTGAAGTCCACGGACTATGACGTTCACCTCGTTGATGGCGTCTGGTTTGTGGACACCACCGATTCGAAGTTCAATCTGGCCACCTTCTCTAGCAACGAATTTACCGTTGGCGTGGCGAAGAATGATGGCTCGAGCTTCACCAACAAGGCTGTTTATACCATTATCGGCTATACGCAGGATACGAAGAGCGGTGACCGCAACTATCTTAGCTATGGCGTTGACGGTTCCGACGCGGTTGATGCCAAAGAGCTTGACTACGACAAGCAAACCACCCAGAAGGGCACGATACCTCTGATTATCCCCGGCACGACGATTGGTAACATTACCGATACGAATCCGGCCAAGACTTGGAACCAGGCTTATCTCAACAGCCAGAGCGACCTGAAGATCCCCCACGAAATTTGGATTCAGGTTGAGACTGAGGACGCGATCTACCGCGCGAAGGCTTACTTCGTTCTGCGCACCTCAATCGTTGCTCGCAACCCCGAAGGCGTATACTTCAAGGATCGCACCATCACCTTGGCTGTGAACCAGGTTCTGTTCCCCGCCTATGTGACCAATGTGGATCCCCTGAAGGACATCTCTAGCGACGTTGAGCTCTTCTACACCGATAATGCTGATCGCAATATCTACTCCATCGTGAAGAAGGATGGCAAATACAGCCTCATCGGTATGAAGGAAGGCACCTCGTATGTGAGCTTAAGCTACTCTTGGAAGGGTGCGAGCAGCCCGACGGCTCCCATCCTCTATGGCGACACCGCTAAGATCGTCGTCAGCGGCATTACCCCCATCGAGCCCGGCACGAAGTATGTTGTGACCGCCTCCCGCCTGAACGTTCGCAAGAGCGCCGGCACGGGTTCCGCGATTGTGACGACCTATGCCAAGGGCACCGTGGTTGAGGTTGTGGAAATTAAGGACGGCTGGGCGAAGCTCAGCACCGGCAACTACGTTTCCGCGCAGTACCTCATCAAGTACAGCTCCAGCACCGTGATCGGCACCAAGTCCGTTACCGCCCGCACTCTGAACGTTCGCGCTGGCGCCGGCACCAGCTATGCCATCGTTGGCAAGCTGACCCGTGGCTCCAAGGTGGATGTGGTTGAGATCGTGGCTGGTGGCGCCTGGGCGAAGATCAACTACGCTGGCAGCACCTACTATGTGAGCACCTCTTACCTCGCGTAAGAAACAATGCAAGCGGCTTGAAACCTTGTGAACCATGCAGGCCCCCGCGCTTCGCCGCGCGGGGGCCTTTTTTGCAGGATTTTTGGGTTTGTGGGCCGCCCCTTTTGCGCGTCATTGCAAGGAGCGGAGCGACGCGGCGACCCAGAAGGGTTTTCGCAAGGGAGGGGAACGCTGGATTGCTTCGCTGGCGCTCGCAATGACGGGGGAAGCGGCGGCTGACAGGCCCTACCGATTCATTTCGCCGCCGCAGGTGCTGCCTTTCAGCGCGAAATGGTGCGTTTTTCGTCATTGCGAGGAGGGGAGCGACGCGGCGACCCAGAAGGGTTTTCGCAAGGGAGGGGAACGCTGGATTGCTTCGCTGGCGCTCGCAATGGCGGGGAAGGGGCGGCTGACAGGCCCTACCGATTCATTTCGCCGCCGCAGGTGCTGCCCTTCAGCGCGAAAAAAGCGCCCCTTCAAAAAAGGGCGCCGCTTTTGCTTGACAGGGGCGCGATGCGGTGGTATTCTGTGACCAACAAAGGGCGGCTCCTTGGTAGGGTGGTCGCTCCTCTGTGCAATTTAAGCTGAAGGAAGCGCCGCCTTTACCAAAGGGCGGTGTTTTCTATTTCTTGTTGCGGCGGTCCATCAAGTCGATGACCAGCCTTACAAGAGCGATCGTGAACATGAGCAAAGCAAAGAGCTCAGGCCATTTCACCACGAAGTCACTCCTCCTTAAATGGGGAGCGACCCGCCGCCCGCGTTGATCACGCGAAAAGAATAGCATGGATTACGCGGAATGTAAAAAATTTCGCGAAAAAGGCGCCTTTTGAGTTGCCTTGCTTCCCTAGCGAGTGCCGGGGCCAGGCCGTCAGCGCGCGGGGCTGGGTTGAAGCTTCTCTGGGGGGCACGCGGGGGGGGGGGGGGGTATCGCAATACCCGCCCGCGAAGCCACGATAGTGGCGTGCGCGGAAACCGCCTATTTGAGCCCGGGATCCGCAATACCCGCCCGCGAAGTCACGGCAGTGGCGTGCGAAGGCGCGGACGCGCCGTGGAAAGCGTCGTAGACCGCTTGGGCGCTGGGCTTTGACATGCCGGGCGTGGAGAGGAGCTCTTCGACGCTGGCCTTTGACAGCGCGTCCATGTTCGAAAAGTGGGTCAGCAGCGCGCGGCGGCGGGCGGGGCCGATGCCCGGCACCGATTCGAGCCTTGAGCGCGTGGCGGCCTTGGCGCGGAGTTTTTTGTGGTGGGTGATGGCGAAGCGGTGGGCCTCGTCGCGCAGGCGCTGAATGAGCCGCAGCGCTTCGGAGTGCTGGCCGAGCCGGATGGGATCCTCACGGCCCGGCAAATAGATCTCTTCAAAGCGCTTGGCCAGGCCGAACAGGGCCGGGTAGCGCTCCATGGGCACGGCGTGCAGCGCCTTGAGGGCGTATTTGAGTTGCTCCGGCCCGCCGTCGATGAGAACAAGCTCGGGCAGGTCGGCAAAGCCCGCGGGTTCCGCGCCGGCTTTAAGGGCCTCAAGCCTTTCGCGCTCGCCGCGGATGAAGCGCCGGGTAATCACCTCCGCCATGGAGGCAAAGTCGTTCGGCCCGACGACGGTCTTGATCTTAAAGTGGCGGTATTCGCGGTTGGCTGCCTGCCCGTTCAGCATGACGACCATGGAGGCGACTGAATTCGTGCCCTGCGTGTTTGAAATGTCGTAGCCCTCGATGCGGCGGGGGAAGAGTTCAAGACCGATGGCTGCCGCAAGCTCCTTCGCGGCGCCGATGGTGCGGCCTTGCTGCCGCGCGAAGAGTTCCGCGCGCTTGCGCGCCTCATCCACGGCGTTTTTGCGCGCCAGGGCGACAAGCTTTGCCTTTTCGCCGCGCTTTGGCGCGCGCAGGTAGACGCGGGCACCCCTTTGCTCGCTGAAGAGCTGCTCGAGCACGGCCTGGTCGGCCAGTTCGCGGTCGAGAAGGATCTCCTTAGGGATGAAGGGGGCCTGCCCGTAGTGCTGCAGGAGGAACATCGTCAACCCCTCGTCCTCTTCCTGCGCGGCGCGCTCCATGGTGAAGCGCTCGGCCCCCAGCACCTTGCCGCCGCGCTGAAACAGCACCTGCACGAGCAGGTCGCCGCCGTCCGGCAGGGCGCAGAGGATGTCGGCATCCTCGCCCTCGACGACGAGCGCCTTTTGCTTTTCCATCGCCGCTTCCACGGCCGCGACGCGGTCGCGCAGCGCGGCCGCGCGCTCAAATTCCATGGCTGCGGCCGCGCCTTGCATTTGCGCGCGCAGCCGCAGGACGAGATCGGCCTGCTTGCCGCTTAAAAAGTCCAGCGCCTGGCCCACCAGCTCTTCGTATTGCCCGATCATCACCCTGCCCATGCAGGGCGCCAGGCAAAGGCCGATCTGCGCGCGCAGGCAAGGGCGGAAGCCCTTTGGCGGCGCGGCGCCGAAGCGCGGATCGAGCTTGCAGTTGCGCAGGGGGAAGATCTTGTGCAGCAGGTCGAGAACATCCCGCGCGACGGTGGCCCCAAAATAGGGGCCGAAATAGCGCGCGCCGTCCTTTTCGGCCCGTCGGGCGAACTCGAAGCGGGGGTAGTCCTGCGTGAGATCCACGCGAATGTAGGGGTATTGCTTATCGTCCTTCAGGAGGATGTTATAAAAGGGCTTATGCCGCTTGATGAGGTTGCATTCTAGGATCAGGGCCTCGAGTTCGGTATCGCAGAGGATGATGTCGAAATCATCGACCCTTTCGACCATGGCGCGCACCTTGGGGGTGTGGTCCAGCAGGCGCTGAAAGTATTGCCGCACGCGGTTTTTGAGGTTCACCGCCTTGCCCACGTAGATAAGCTCCCCTTTGGACTTCATTTGGTAGACGCCCGGGGAGTCCGGCAGGTTTTTAAGTTTGAATTCGAGAGTTTCGTTCACGGCGCTTTACATCCTCCAGTTGCGGCGGTAGGCTTCGGGGGCGTCGCCCTCAAAGGGGCGGGCGCCGTAGCGGGCGAGGGTATAGTCGGCCGCGAAGCCCTCGGGGGCGTGCACGGCCTTGGCAAACTGCTCGGGGGTGAGGCTTTGGGCGTGTGGCAGGCCTGGCAGGGCCTTTTTGAGCGCGATTTGATAGAGCCTGCGCATCTGCCCGGCGGGGCTTAGCCGCTCAAAGGGCAGGGGACGCGCCAGCAGGCGCTTGAAGCGCAGGGCCAGATCGTGCCTGATCTGGCGGCCCATACCCTCGGCGCTGAGCAGGGCCTCGCTCTCTTCCGTGTAGCCAAAGCCGCCATCGGGCTGGGCGAAAAGCCCCTGCAAAAAGCGCAGGAAGGACCAAATCGCGTCATGAAAGAGGCGATAGAGACAGTAGAGCATCAGCCCGATGAAAAACAGCATGCAGAGCGTGGAAAAGACCTGGGAAAGGACCTGCAGCGCGGCTTCAAGCCAGGGCGGCAGGGGCGCTGCCTCGCCAAGCTCGGGCAAAACCAGCCCATCGGCTTCCGCGGGCGGCGGATCGCCGGATTCTGCCGGCGCGTCATCCCCGGGCCGCAGAAGGAGGGAGAAAAGCCAGGCCATGAGGCGGACGAAGGCGTTTTTGATGGGTACGGCGAAGGCCAGCAGCGCAATCAGGCCGATGAGAAGGAAGGAAAGCGCCTGGTTGCCGGCCAGCATCCGCCGGGCCTGCGTGCCCGCGGCCTGCTGGATCGCATCGCGGTTGACGAGCAGGATGGTCAGGCTCAAGAGCAGAAAGCAGCCAAGGCCCAGCGCCGGGCCGATGGGGATGTCCAAAAAGAAGGCGAAAATGGTCGAGGCGCCATAGCCCACAAAGCCCAGATACATCGCGGTCGGCGGGCAGAGCGGAAGGGAATCCCCAGCCTTGGCGATGCAAAAATAGAGGGCCAGGCAAAGGAGAAGCTCGATATAGCTCGCGGGCAGCGCAGGGCCGAAAGAAAGCAGGCAAAGCAGGGCGCAGGGCAGGGCGCCGAGCAGGAGCCGCAGCCGCCTAAAGCGTTCGCCAAGCCCCAAAAGCAGCCCGAGGGCAGCGCAGGCGAGCAGGACGAGCAAGACCTGGAGCGGGTCAACCCCGGAAGGCGTGAGCAGCAGAAGCGACGGGCCGAAGAAGGCCAGCGCGAAATAAACTGCGCGCAGAACCAGGCGTGGAAGCATGGGCGGGGGCCTCCTTTCCTTGACCTCGATGGATGCGCCTGAGCGAGGCGGGGCCGGAACGGCGCGCTCGCTGCGCTCGCGCGCCAAGGGGCGGGCGCCGCGCTACGCGCGGCTGACGGCCACGACGGCACAGGCTTCGAACCTGCGGGTTCGGCCTGAGCCGTCATGCGGCCGCCCCCGGAAGGAACTTCCGGGCCCGCCCCCGAAGCCGCAATTCGGGCGCCTGCGTTGAGCGCAGCGCCGCTTCCCTTGGCTATGCAGCCCGGCAAAGCCGCGTTTTTGCGTGGATTCAGGCCGATTCCCCCCGCTTTCGCCATCGGGCGCCGTTCGCGGCCGCTTCGCCAGCAGTCGGAGTGCCCGAGGAGCTTGGGCGGCCTATGGCCTTTCGCGAAGCGGGAATTGCCCCGCGCCCGATCTCTGGCGGGATAAAAAGCCGCCGCCCCATGCCGCCTGGGAATCTGAATACTCTTTATTTTACCCCGGGAAGGGGTAAAAGTCCGCGGTGTTTCCGTTGCCGCGGAGCCTTTCGAGTTCCCTTTCGATGAGCGGGGAGGAATAAGCGCTCAAAACCAGAATGTCGCAGCCCGCGAGCGGGGGAAGGCTTTGCAGGTAGGCGTGGAAGTTCGCGGCCCGGCGCAGCCGCAGCCTGGCCAGGGCTTCGAGCAGCCTTTCGCGCTGCTGTGGGCCGGACGATGGCGGCAGGAAGAGGGTTTGGCCATCGAACTGGGTCAGATCCGCGTTGCTGCCCAGGCCTACGTCCAGGCCGTCGCCCAAGGCGTAGACGCAAAGGCTGGCCGCCGTGCGAATGGCTTCTTCGAGGCGCTCGTGCGCTTCCGAGCCGATTTCGCCCCAAAGCAGTTCGGCGGGGGCGATATTGAGGAGCAGGAGCAGTTTTGAGGCCGCGGAATAGTCCCGCTGCTTGACCTTCAGCTCGCCCGTGCGGGCATAGGCGCGCCAGTGAATGTCCCTCGGGGCGTCGCCAGGCTGATAGGCGCGGATGCCGTTGTAGAGAAAGGGATCGGGTTGGATGAAGCGCCGCACGAGCGCTTCGCCCTGCCAGCGCGAGGCGGGCAGGGAAAGCCTTTCCCTGGGGAGCAGCCTAGGATACACCGTGACGGAGGCCTGCATGGGAAGGGAAACGGTTACGGACTTGATGCCCAGCAGGTCGCCCACGGTGATGGAAACGGAAACGAGCTGGTAGTGCCCCCTTCTGGCCGCCTTAAGCTCATGCGCGCGGCGCACCCGCCGCCAAGGACCGAGGAAGAACACCGAGTGGTGGTAGCGCAGGCCCTCGATTTCGAGGTTTTCGCTCTGGCTAAAGAGAAAGGAGGCCGGCATGCGGCTTTCGAGCCGCAGCCAGGGCAGGGGAAGGAACCTTCGGTTTTCGATGAGCTCGATCATTTGCAGGCTTTCGCCCTCAAAAAGCCTTTCTTTGGTGAAGGATCGGGCGATGCGCACCCCGTTGAGCCCCACGCGCAGGAACAAGGCCATTTGCGTGAGCGCAAACAGCGAAAAGAAGATGAGGATCCAGAGGGCGTTGAGCATGGGCGGGCAAAGACCTTTCTGTGCGGAAGGGAGCCGCGTTTTGGTAATTTAAGCGCTTGGGTCCTCGGTCGGGGCGGCGACCTTTGAGAGCGCTTCGAGCACCGCGGCCTCGCCCTGCCCGGTGGCCCCGAAGGCGGCGCGCAGGATGAGCCGATGCGCGAGCACCGGCGGCGCGCAGAGCCTGATATCGTCTGCGCTGACGAAATCGCGCCCGCGCAGCGCGGCCAGCGCCTGCGCGGCGCGGAAGAGCTGCAGCGCTGCGCGCGGCGAGGCGCCCAGGAGGACTTGCTCGAGCTCGCGGCTCTTTTCGCAGATGGCGCTGATGTAAGAGAGGATATCGTCGCTGGCGAAGACCTCGCGCACGGCTGCCTGCATTTGCACGATCTCGCCCTTTTCGCAGACCGGCCGCAGATCGGCTTCCGGCTGGGCGTTTTGGAAGCGGCGCAGGATCAGGTTCTGCTCGTCGTGGCTGGGGTAGCCAAGCGAGAGCCGCAAGGCGAAGCGATCGAGCTGTGCTTCCGGCAGGGGGAAGGTACCCTGGGTCTCGATGGGGTTCTGGGTCGCGATCACGAAGAAGGGGCGGTCGAGGGGGTAGCTGACCCCATCGTAGCTGATCTGCCTTTCTTCCATGCATTCGAGCATGGCGCTCTGGCTGCGCGGCGTGGCGCGGTTGATTTCATCGGCCAGGAGGATGTTGGTAAAGACAGGGCCGGGCCGAAACTCAAAACGGGCCTCCTTGGGATCGAAGACCGACATGCCGGTCACGTCCGAAGGAAGCAGATCGGGCGTGAACTGGATGCGCGAAAAGCCCGCGCCCAGCGAGGCCGCCAGCGCGCGGCAAAGGGTGGTCTTGCCCGTGCCCGGCAGGTCTTCCAGCAGAACATGCCCGCCCGAGAGCAGCCCGGCCAGCAAGAGCTCGATCTTTTCGCCCTTGCCCACGATGACCCTTTGGATGTTCCCCGCAATCGCCGCGCCCAGCGACTGAACCCGTGCAAACTCCATAAAAAACGCTCCTTAACTGCCAAAGTCCGCGGCCGGCCTTACATGGGCTTCAGGTTTTGATTGAGCCGCTCCACAATCCGCCAAAAGTCACGCTCCCGCGCCGCTTCGCTCTTGAACGAGAGGAACCTTTTGGTGTAGGTCAGCCGAACCGAGCGCGGCATCGCCAAGAAGTTTTCATGGGCGGGCGAAAGGCCGGCCAGCCTTTGGGCCAAGCCCTCGATTTGCTCGTCGCCGATCGGCGCGGGCTCGGGGGCCGCCCAGGTTCCGGCCCTGATCGCATCCTCTATCGCCTTTTCGCCAAGCGCGGTCATCATTCCTCTTTCGCGCAGGGATTCCACCGCCTTTTTATTCACGGCGGACCAATTGCTGCCCGCCCTTCGGCGGGTGAAGTACTTCCTATAGCGGTCTTCGTCCAGCTTCCTGATCTGGCCGTCAATCCAGCCAAAGCAGAGGGCCTCTTCGAGGGCTTCGGCTGCAGAAATGCTCAAAAGCGCCTTCGTCTTGCTGAAGATCAGCCAAATCCCTTCGCCGCTTTCCGCGTTTTCGCAAAGCCAGGCGCGGAAGCCGGCCCGCGTGGGGAAGAGCAGCTCGGGGGGCGTTTTTTTCATGGTCATAGCAGCTCCAATCGCGAAATTTCCCTATCGGTTGGCCTTTTTGAAGATCTTCCCCGCCAAGCGGGAGGCCGCGCCGCTGCCCGCGCCGCCGTTTTCGACGACGACTGCCAGGCAAAGGCGCTTTTCTTCGCAAAAGCCGATGAACCAGGAATGGGGCTCGTACTTGCCGCCGGAGGAATTGACCTGGGCCGTGCCCGTCTTGCCGCCGATTTGAAGGCCGCTGACGGCCGCTCTAGTCGCCGTGCCCTTTTGCACGGTTTCGAGCATCAGCCCGTGCAGGATCGCGGCCTGATCGGCCGAAACGGCCCGCTGGAAGCTCTTTGCCGCCGCGCCCTGGCGCAGGGCGCCGCTTTGATCCTTGGCGCTAAGGAGCAGCTTGGGCTGCGCCATCACGCCGCCGTTGGCCATGGCGCCCGCGATCATGGCCATGTGCAGCGGGCTTGCCAGCAGCTTGCCCTGCCCTACGCCGGTCCAGGCCAGCTCGCCCTCGTCTTCGATGGAGGAGGGGAAGAGCGATTCGTAGACGATCACCTCGGGGAAGAGGAAGTTGCCGTTAAAGCCGAAGTTCCGCGCCGTGCGGCGCAGGGCGTCCTCCCCAAGCTCGAGGGCGAGGGAAGCATAGGCGATGTTGCAAGACTTTTCAAAGGCTTCTCGCATGGTGAGGTGCCCGTGGCCTTCGCCGCTCGTGTCGGTCACTTCCACCGCGCCGGTCACTTGCAGGTGGCCCGTGCAGTCGATTTGCCGGTCGAGCACGTTTGGGATGTTTTCGAGCGCGCAGCTTAGGGTGATCAGCTTGAAGATGGAACCCGGCGCGTAGCGCCCCTGCAAGGCCCGGTTGAGCAGCGCGCCCTCGGCGCTTGCGGAAGGGTCGCTGAGCTTGAAGGCCGGGCTGGAATACAGCGCCAGGATCTCGCCGCTCTCGTAATCCATCAGCGCCACCGCGCCGTCGTAGCCATCGGGGAACTCGGAGGCGATGTAGGCGGAAAGCTCTGCGTCGATGGTCAGCGTCACGTCGCTGCCGCGCCGCCTTTCGGCGAAGAGCTGGGCAAATCGGTCAAAAAGCCCGGAATGGAAGCCCAAAAGCTCGGCGGCAAACATGGTTTCGGCCCCGGTGGGCACCAAGCCCTGCGGGTCCCCTAGCACATGGGCCACCCCGCGCCTAAGGCTGGATGAGCCCTTGTAGCGCCTCGAGCCGTCGCCGTCGGTACTGGCCAGCAAGACGCCGTTTCTGTCAAAGATATCGCCGGGGATGACCTTGGATTTGGCCGCGCGCAGGCGGGTATTGTAGGGCGTGGCGAACCAGCGCCCGCTGTAGGCTGGAATCGTATAGAAAAAGTATACGATAAGGCTGCCAAAGAGCACAAGCAGGGCGAGGGTTAGCGCGCGGATATTTTTTTGCATCTGGTTCATCTTGCCGCCTCCCTTGGCGCCTGGGCGCGCAGGTAGGCTTCTTCTTCGCGCCGCCCGGCGCGCACCGAAACCCCCTGCAAGACCCCCAAAAGGATCATGCACGAGAGGATCGACGAGCCGCCGTAGCTCACGAAGGGCAGGGTCACGCCGGTGAGGGGAATCATCTTGATGACGCCGCCGACGATGAGAAAGGTCTGGATCGAGAGGGAGGCCAGCGCGCCGACGCAGACCAGAGCGTCAAAGCCGCTCTGGCAGCGCGAGGCGATGAAGCTTGCGCGCAGGAAGAGCAAAGCATAGAGCAAAAGGGTCATCAGCGCGACGGCCAGGCCGAATTCCTCGCAGATTGCGGCGAAGATGAAGTCGGTATCATACAAGGGCACGACGCTGGGGCTGCCCAGGCCCAGGCCAAGGCCCGTCATGCCCCCCGAAGCGATGGCGACCAGGGCTTGCACGATTTGGTAACCCGAACCCTCGGGGCTGCGCCAGGGATTGCGCCAGATCGCCACGCGAACCTGCACGTGGTCAAAGAGGAAGTAGAGCGCCAGCGCCCCAAGCCCGGCCAGCAGGAGCGCGAAAAGGCTGACGCCCAGGTTGCCCGTGGCCGCGTAATACAAAAAGAGGCAGACGCAAAAGCAGATCAGCACCGCGCCCAGATCCTTTTGCAAAACGATGAGCAGAAGGCAGCCGCCGGCAAACAGGCCGGCGGGCAAAAGCGAGGGCAGGCTGCGCCGCTGGCTCAAGGCCAGCGAAAGCACCAAAATCAGCGCGATTTTGACGAATTCGGAGGGCTGGAAGCTAAAGCCTTCCACACCCAGCCAGTTCTTCGCGCCGAATTTTTCGGTGCCCAGCAGCAGCGTGGCGCCCAGCAGGCCCAGCGAGAGCAGGATGGCGGGCCAGCGCAAAAAGGCAAAGCTTTTGAGCTTGGCCACCAGCGCCGTCACCAGGAACGAGAGCGCCGCGCCGGCCAAATAGAACAGCGCCTGCTTGCCCGCGCGCTCGGGGCTGAGCCGCACCAGCAAAATCAGCCCCAGCGCGCACAGAAAGTGCCCGATGAGCAGCAGGCTTTGATCCATATGCGGCAAAAAGCGCCGCGAAAGGCGTGAAAAAAGCACCAGCCCCAGCGGCATCGCCGCGGCCAGCGCGGCAGAGAGCGGCGAAAAGCCCTTATAAAAGCTCAACAGCGCAAAGCCGGAGAATTCGAACACGCAGAGGAAGAGCAGAATCCAATCCTGCCCCGGCAGGCGGAAGCTGGGCTCCCGCGCCGCCCTGCGGGTGTGCTCTTCGTTAAGAAGGGGGTTGCTCTCTTCAAGGCGAAAGAGCAGCTCGCCGATTTGAAGCTCGTCCCCCGCGCGGGCGAAGCCGCGCTTGTCGAGTTCCTCGCCGGCGACGGCCACCAGCGCGTTGCCCACGGGCTCCAGGCTAAGCCCGCCGTCTTCCGCGCGCAGCAGGACGTGCTGGGCAAAAAGGCTCCCGTTTTGGATGCGCAAATTGGCGCCCCTGCCGCTGCCCAACAGCATTTCGCCCCTGAGCGGGAAGGAACTGCCCTGCACAAGCAGCCGATCAGGATCAGAGAGCAGCCTGAGCGTAAAATCCCGGCTCGAGCGCTCGATTTCCCGGCCGATTGCGCGAAAAACCCGCAGCTCGCGCAAAAATAGGCGCAGCAGCAAAAACAGCGCCGCCAGCAGCAGCGCGATGAACCAATACCGCAGGGTGAGCGAAAGAATCTCGTAAGCGCCTTCAAGCATGGCTGGGGGAACTCTCCTTTAGTGGTTTAAAGGGTAAACGCCAAAACCGCGCTTTTTGTTGCCGGGAGCTAAAAAGCAAGGCGCCTCAATTCAGAAGCGCCTTGCATTTCCTTTTTCTCTAGAGCTGAGGCCGGGGGATTACCTACGAGCTTGGAAGCACTCGCTGCAATAAACCGGGCGGTCGTTCTTGGGAATAAAGGGGATCTTGGTCGGACGGCCGCACTCGGCGCAAACCGCGTCGTACATTTCGCGGGGACGGTCATCCCTGCGTCCGCCGGTCGCCTTGCGGGCATCGCGGCAGGCCTTGCAACGGGAAGGCTCGTTTTGGAAGCCCCTCTCGGCATAAAATGCCTGCTCGCCGGCGGTGAAAACGAATTCCGCGCCGCAGTCTCTGCACACCAAAGTCTTGTCTTCGTACATGGTTAGGTATCCCTCCGAAAAGTCTTTTGTTACTCGCGCCTTGTTGTTTTGCCCAGCTGACCTGGTCTTTAACCCCACATTCGCCGGCTGGATGCTTCGCTCCTAAGGGTGTTAACCCTCCCCACTACTTGCAACTCTCGGGGCCGCGCTTGACGCCCCCGGCCGGACTTACTTCTAGGCCGCGCTATGCTCGCCCATGCTTTGATGAGCTTACGTGGATCGTTTCGCCCGCGACTGGCATCGACTTACAACCACAGACCTGAACGAAACCTCAAGTTCGAGCAACTAAACGTATTATACGGCGGCCTTGGGAAAAAAGCAACCATGCCTTGCGTAAAAGTTCAGCTTTCTTTTAACCTATTTTGAAATGAATTTACATGGCGAGGCGCTCTTCCATGCGCCAAAATGTGTGATATACTGGTCAAAAGCGGGGACGAGCCGAGCTGAGCATCGATTTCCCGCGCAAAACGAAGGATTTTAAGCCCGTCAGGCTTCGAATAGGAGGAAGTGCAGCTTGGAAGAATTTAATCGGCCAATTTTTGGATTGATCCCACGCCTCGCCTTTGAGGAGGCAAAATCGCTGGCCGCCGGGCTCCCCGGGGAAGAGGGGCAGATCAACCGCTGCCTGCTGCCGCTTGAAGGCGAAAAGGCGCTGCTCCTTTGCCAAAGGGAGGGCGAAAAGCGCGTGATGGCGCGCTTCGGGCTGCGCAAGGGCGAGGAATACGCCTTCCGCAAGCCCTTTCCCGTCGATTTTGGCGCAAGCTACCAAAATCCGCGGCTGGCCCTGCGGCCCGGAGGCGACGCGCTGCTTTGCGGCGAGCTTGTGAGTGAGGAAAAGGGGATGAGCTTCCCAGCCTTGCCCAGGGCCATTGGCCTGCGGCGCGACGGGGGCCTGTTTCTGCGCCCGGTGCCCGAAATGGGCAGGCTGCGCGGAAAGCGTCTCTTTTTGAAGAGGGATTTTTCCTTGCACGAAGGCGAAAATCCGCTCAAGGGCATCGAAGGGCGGCATCTGGGGGCTGTGATTCGCTTCGAAGCCGGGGCTTCCGCGCTGAATTTCGAGTGCTTGCGCGGCGAAAACGGCCAAAAGGCGGCCCTGCGCTTTGACGGCGCGACCGAGGGGCTGAGCCTGGACTGCTCCATGGCGGGCGGCCTTGGGCCGCAAGGCGGCGTGGTGCTGGGCCAGGGCATCAACGAGCTGCGCCTTTACCTTGACGGCCCGGCCATCGAGGTATTCTTTAACGGCGGCGACTGCCTTTCGGCCCTGGCCTTCCCCACGGACGCGGACGGCGCTGGGCTGCGCCTTTTTGCGGAAGGCGGCCTGCGGGTGCACCAGGCCGAGGTTTTTGAAATCGAAGCGAGCGAATGCTGTTTCGCGGCTCCGTAGGGGATCTCGCCTTCCCGTTGGCAAGGCAGCTTTCGGCGCAGCCGATCCGTCATTGCGAAGGGCGATGAGAGACCTCGCGCTCGCTCCGCTCGCGGCCCGCCGTATTGGCTGTAATTCGAGCGCGGCGCGTTGATCTTTACCCCTCCGCACTTGGCTGCGTGCAGCGAAAGGCCCTCAGGCCTCCCTCTTCGCGTTTGCCATCCGAATCATCGACCAGCCAAGGCTCGAAGCCTGAATTTGGGCAGAAAGCGGCCATAAATCGTCGAGGATGCGCAGCTCCGTTTTGTGGGCGAGAAGGGCTGCGAAAACATCGTGCACGGTTTGGCGCCCGGTGGGTTTTTGCTCGGCTTCGCTCACATAATAGCCCGCGGTTTCGTCAAAAAGACGAAAGCCCTCGGGCGCAAACTCATAAAGATAGAGCGTGGCCCCGGCGCAGCGCCGGAACCAGCCATGCTCGATGGCGATGCCGTGCGTGGCGCTCGGGGATGAAAAAAAGGCCGCGCGGTCGGCTTCAAGGCTGGTTTCTCGCCAGTGCCAGGTCACGCGCGGGCAGTCGCGGGGCAGAAGATAGTTGGGCAGGCGCGCTTCGTCAATGGCCCAGACCAGCGCCCGGCCCATGCCGGCTCCATCCGCCCTGGATGGGCGCGGCGAAAACAGCTCGATATCCGGATTCTCGCCCACGTGGAAGATGCGCATGGGTTAACTCTCCTCTTGTGCTTCCCTTGCCGGCAGCTTGGCTTCCGGCGCGATGGAATTTCCAAGAACCAGGCCCAAAAATCCGGCCAAAAAGCTGGGCAGCGGCGCGGGGAAGAGAGCGCCGAGCATGGGGACGAGACTCCAGAGCAGCGCCGAGGCCGCCCCGCAGCACAGGCAGAGCGTGGCTCCGAGATGGGAAACCCCCTTTTTGAGCGCAAGGGCGCAAAACAACGGCCCAAAGCTCCCGGCGAAGCCCGAAAGCGCAAGGAGGAACAGCTCGTCTACGCCCAGGGGCAGGAGCGCAAGCGGCGCGATTGGCAGGAAGCAAAGCGCGCCGCAGACCGGACGCAGGATGTGCAGGCGGCCCTCGCTCCAGCCGGGGAAGAGAAGGGCGAAAAAGCACGTCAGCGTAGAGCCCGCGAGGGCGCCGCCCTCCAAGGCGCCATAGAGCGCAAGGGCAAGAGGGCAGCAGAGCAGAACCCCCGCGAGCGCGGGCGAAAGCCCGTCCTGCATGAGGGTGAGGAGATCAAGCTCCGTGCCGCCGGTCGCTCCGGAGTTAGGAAAAAGCCCCAAAAGCAGCGCCCCGCCGAGGCAAAGCGCGGCAAGGGCGAGCGCCAAGGGGATGGAGCGTCGGTAGGCCCGCGCACTCCCGGCGGCGAAGGTTCTTTGGCAAAAGACGGGCAGGCCCAGGCAGGCGAAGGCCAGGGAAAGATCGGCCGCATAGCCGCCCAGCGCGGAAGGACTCGCCGAAAGGGCGGGTGGAACGAAGGCGTTGCCCTGAACCGCCTTTGCCGCAAGGAGGGCGAGCACCGGCAAGAGCAGCAGGGGCTTTAAGGCGCCCCTGCGCCGCAAGCTTTCGTCGCCGCCCGGCAGGGCAAAAAGCGCACAGAGCAGGGCGGAAACGGGCAGAGCGATGTGACGGGCAAGGGAGAATATGGTGAAGAAGAGTTCGGCCAGCAGGGAAACGCAGGCGGCGATGAGCGGCAGGGAAAAGAGCAGCAGGATGGCCGTGGCCAGAAACCCCGCGCGGACGCCGCGCTTGAACAGGGCCTCGGTCAGGTCGAAGCTGCCTGCGGCCAGCAGCGCTTCGCGAAAGCGCGCCCCCAGAAGCAGCGCGGCCAGAAGGCCCAAAAACAGCCCGGCGGGCCGCAAAAGATGCCCGCCATTCAGCAGCGCGGCGGGCAGAAGGGGGAAGAGGAGCAGGGCGCTTTCCGAGCCGACCAGCTCCAGCGCAGACTGCAAGGGCCCGGCGGAAAGGCCGCTATGGTCGCGCCTGCGGCCGTAAGCGTCAAACCCCAGCCAAAGCGTCGCCATGAGCAGGATGAAAACCGCCAGCAAGATGTAGCCTTCGTCGTTCAGATGCAAAAGAAGGCCCTCCCTAGGTCAAAATTCAACAGAAGCATAGCATTTTTGCCTTGCAAGCACAAGGGGCGGCGTGCTTTAATGAGGGCGCTTCCCAAAAAAAGCCGATGGATGGCGAAGTGAAGAGAAAAGAGGGCTTTTTCGCATGACGACACCGCGCGGGAACCTGAGCTTTGCGCAGATGGGACTCCATTTGCCGACCATTTTGCTGCCCCAAAATCCCTCGGATCCCCGCTGGCCCGCCATCGCCTGCGACCAATACACGGCCCAGCCCGAGGTGTGGCAGGCCTTTGCCAAGGCTGTGGGGTCCGCGCCCTCCACGCTCTCGCTCATTCTGCCGGAAGCCTATTTGGCAGAGGGCGAAAAGAGGCTGCCCGTGATTTGGGCCGCGATGAGGGAATACCAAAAAAATGTGCTCACAACGGCCTTTGAGGGCTTCGTGCTCGTGGCCAGGCATACGGCGAGCGGCACGAGACTGGGCCTTGTGCTGGCCGTAAACCTTGAGCGCTATGCGTATTTGCCGGGCTCAAACTCCGATATCCGCTGCACCGAAGGCACGATCCTTTCGCGCCTGCCCGCGCGCATGGGCTTGCGCGAGGGTGCGGAATTGGAAAGCTCCCATGTGATGCTTCTGGCCGACGACGTGGGAAACCGCCTTCTGCCCCCGTTGTATGAGGCGCTTCGGGCGGAGAAGGCGCTGTATGACCTGGAGCTTTTGCAGGGCGGCGGGCGGCTTTGCGGATGGGCTGTCGAGGGTGAGAAACTGGAACAGGCCCGCGCCGCGCTTTCTGAGCTGTATCGGGGCAAGGGCGAAAAGCCCTTCATCGCGGTGGGGGATGGGAACCATTCCCTGGCCTCGGCCAAGGCGGTTTGGGAAAAGATCAAGGCTGGGCTTTCGGCCGGGGAAAGGGAAAGCCACCCCGCGCGCTACGCCCTGTGCGAGCTCGTTAACCTTCATGACCCGGCCCTCAACTTCGAGCCGATCCACCGGGCGCTGTTCGGTGTGGAGATCGAGGCCCTGGAGCGCGCGCTGGGCGACTTCGCCAGCGTAACAGGGCAAGGAAGGGCGCCTTCCGGGCAGGAGGCGCTGCTGGTTTCCGCTAAGGGGGAAAGGCTTTACCTGAACCTGCCCTTGGTGAAGCTGCAGGCTGTTATCGACGAGCTTGGCGTGGAGTGTGACTATGTGCACGGCGGCGAAGTCGCAAGGGAGCTTGGGCGAAGGGAGGGCAATGCCGCCTTTTTGCTCCCGAAGATGGAAAAGCTTGAGCTTTTTTCGTCGATCCAGCACGGGCCGTTGCCCAGAAAGGCCTTTTCGATGGGGGAAGCCAACGAGAAGCGCTATTACATGGAGTGCCGGCGGATTCGGCCTTGAGTGGTCTTTCCCCGCCCCGGGCCTTTAGGCCCGGGGCGGGGAAAGACCCTGCGCTGCCTTTGGCAGCGCAGGGAGGCCAACCCGGTCTGCTTCGCAGCCCTGGCCAAAAAGGAGCTTTTTTCGGGTTCAAGGCCCGGAAAAAGCTCCTTTTTGGCTGCCCGCCCTGCGGGCGGGTTGGCCCCGAAGGCGCGATTCGGGCGCCATCGCTCGGCCGCAGGGCCTAGAGGTAAGCGGCCAGCTCGCGGAGCAGAACCTCGCCCTCTTTTTCGCCCCGGGGGAAGAGCTCGAGCCCGACCGGCGCCCGCGTGCCCGAAGAAGCGAGGAATTCGAGCAGAGCGCGGTGGTCGTAGCCTTCGAAAAGTCGGTCGTCCCGCGCGGGAAAGCCCGCCAGGTGAAAATGCCCGATGCAATCGAGATGGCCGCGGATGCGGGCGAGCGCGTCTTCGCCCATGTGGAGCTGATGGTAGACGTCAAAGAGCAGGCGGATCGCGGAGGAATCGGCCTCGCGGACGAGATCGAAACCCTCGAGGGAATCGGTCAAGAATGTGCCGGGATGGTCCTTTTTGCTGTTCAGCGGCTCGATGAGCAGCGTCAGCCCTTCGGGTTCAAGGAGGGCGGCAGCGCGCCGCAAGCCATTTTTGATGGCCGCGCGCTGCTGCGCCCGCGGCGCGCCGGTATCTTCGCCCACTTGGGTGATCAGGGCGGGGGCGTTCAGGGCCTTGGCCTGAAGAACGGCCTCGCGCAGCGAGGCAAGATAGCCTTCGTGCAAGGCCTCGTCGTTCAGGGTAAAGCTTTGCGGGCAAAAGGCCGCAAGGCGCGGGCCGCCGGGCCGCAGGCAGGCCGAAAGCTCGTCGAACTGCGCCTGGCCGATGCGCCAGAGCTCAAAGAGCGAAAAGCCGAAGCCCTCGATTCGCGCGAGGGCCTCTTTGAGCGGCAGGCCGCGGAAGAAGCAGCTTGGGTTTACGCTGACGCGCATGGGTTTTCCCCTCCCTTTTGGCTTTATTCCCCGCAGTATAGCACGAAGCGCCGCCCGAAAAAAGGCGGCGCTTCAGCTTTGAAGACCATCTTCGATAAAATGAACCGGGAACCTTTCCCAATAGCCCATAAAAGTGCGCCCGTCGTCGCCATCCAGGTTGAGCTGATAGAGCCGAAAGGTTACGAGCAGGTTTTTGGGCTGCCAAAGCTCCTCATAGCTATAGCGATAGCGCATGCCCAGAGCCCGCATCACGCTGCCGCTCCGGGGGTTGTTCCTGTCGTGTGTGGCGGTGACGTAGGGAAGGCCGGTAAGCCGGACCTGCCCGAGTACGGCCCGGCAGGCCTCGGTCGTGATGCCCTGATGCCAAAACGCCTTTTTGAGCCCGTAGCCCAGGTCGTAGGGGGCGCCGTCGCCAAGCTCCACATAGCCGACCGGGGCGGGTTCGCCCTTCAGGCAAACGGCATAGCGAAAACCAAGGGGTTTTTCGTAGCTCTTGAGATAGCCTTCGCGCAGGCGGGTTCGGGCCTGCGCGAGCGTTTCGAGCGGGAACCAAGGGAGGAAGGTATTGACCTCCCGGTCGGAAAGGATAGAGAACAGAGCCTCGGCGTCGCTCTCTTGAAATCTGCGCAGGCGCAGGCGCTCGGTCGTGATTTCGGGCGTATTCATGCTGGAAATCGCCTCCCGAAGCCTATTCTAGCACCGCAGGCGCGATGCGGCAAGCAAAGGCATAAAAAAGGCTTAAATCAAGGCGATTTTTAATGGAAACACAGCGCTTCCTGCCGGAGATTCACATGGGATGAAGCTCCCTTTTTCGGCATCGGGACTTGCCGCTTGCGGAAGACTAAAGCATACCCGCAAAAACGCAGGAATTTGCTAGAAAGGAGGGGGAAAATGCGCTTTATCATCGAAAAAGGGCCGCCGCTTCGGGGGGAAGCCAAGGTTGCGCCGGCCAAGAACGCAGCGCTGCCCATCTTAGCGGCCGCGCTGCTCACGAAGGAAGAGCTCTTCGTCGAGGATCTGCCCGGCATCAGCGACATTGCCGCAATGCTCGAGATTTTGGGGCTCTTTGGCGTAAGGCTCGGGCGTGAGGGCAGGGCGGCCTGCCTTTGCGCCGAAAACCCGCGGCAACCAAAGGAGCGGGCCTACGCGCCGGTTCGCCAGATGCGCGCCTCGATTTTGGTGCTGGGGCCGCTGCTGGCCAGGCTGGGCGAGGCGTTTTTGCCGCTGCCGGGCGGCTGCGCCATCGGCTCCAGGCCGGTTGATTTGCACGTGAAGGGCTTGGAGGCGCTGGGGGCCGATATCGAGTATGAGGAGGGCGGGCTGCGCTGCCGCGCGGCGGGCCTGCGGGGCGCCACGGTCTACCTGGACTCGCCCTCGGTCGGCGCGACCGAGAACATCCTCATGGCGGCGACGCTGGCAAGGGGTTCGACGCTCATCCAAAATGCCGCGCGGGAACCGGAAATCGTCGATTTGGCGCGGGTGCTGAGCGCCATGGGCGCGCGGATCAGCGGCGCGGGCACATCCTTCATCGCGGTAGAGGGGGTAGAGAGCCTGCACGGGGCCAGGGTGACGCCGATGCCAGATCGGATCGAGGCTGGAACGCTTCTGCTTTGTGCGGCCGCCACCAGGGGCGAAATCCTGCTGCGCGGCGCCGCACCGGAGCATCTTTTTGCCCTAAACGCCAAGCTTTTGGAATGCGGATGCGAGCTGCGGATCTCGGGCGACCAAATCTACGTGCGCGGCGGGCCGCGGCGGGGCGTCGATGTGCAGACCCAGGTCTATCCCGGCTTCCCGACCGATTTGCAGGCGCCGATGATGGCCTTATTATGCCGCGCCAAAGGAAGTTCCATTCTGGTGGAATCCATTTTTGAAAATCGCTTCATGCACGCGGCGGAACTTCGGCGCATGGGCGCGCAGATCACCGTTCGCGACCGGATCGCGGTGGTGCGCGGCGTAAAGAAGCTCTACGGCACGGAGCTGCTCTGCACCGATCTGCGTGCCGGCGCGGCGCTGGTGCTGGCGGCGCTCGATGCCGAGGGCCAAAGCCGCATCGGCGGCGTAGAGCACATCGACAGGGGCTATGAGAATTTGGAGCAAAAGCTGGGCGCGCTGGGCGCGCGCATCCGCAGGGAAGAATAGGCAGACCCTTGGGCGCATACAATTCCCCCATAAACGGATTTGTTTATGGGGGGAGTTCTTCTTGCGAAAAACGCTATTGAAAGGCATTTTTCTGGCGGCCTTGGCCGTGCTGGCACTGTTTGGGCTGCTAGAGAAGGGCGGCTTTGGCGCGGAAACGCAGCCGAGCGCCGCCCCGGCCGCAGCCCCGCGCCAAAGCGCGCCGCCGGAGCGCGTTTTGGTGGCCTTGGAGCGCCCCGCGCCTGCGCCGCAGGCCGGGCTGGAAGAAAGCGCCCCGCCGCAGGCCGAAGCCCGGGCGCCGGAGCCGATTTTGCATATCTTTGATACCGCGCTGGGTAAGAGCGTGGAAATGGGCCTGGAAGACTACGTTTTGCACACCCTTGCTGGGGAAATGCCGGCCGGTTATGAGCCCGAAGCCTTGAAGGCGCAGGCCGTGGCGATCCGCAGCTACGCGCTTTGGAAGAGCCGCGCCTACGGTGGCGGGGGCTGCGCAATGGCGAAGGACGCGGATCTGTGCACGAGCTCCAGCCACTGCGCGGCCTTCGCCAGCGATGAGAAGATGCGCAAGAACTTCGGCACCCAGTATGAAGAAAAACTGGCAAAGCTCAGGCTCGCCGTGGAGGAAACGCAGGGGCTTTGCTGCGCCTATGAGGGCGAAGCGATCCAAGCCCTGTTTCACTCTTCCTCGGGCGGGCAGACCGAGGACTCGGCCGCGGTCTTTGCCCAGGCGCTGCCCTATCTAAGCTCGGTCAAGAGCCCGGGCGAGGAGCAAGAGCGCGATTTTCGCTCGAGCCTGACGCTGAAAAACGAGGAGCTGGCCCAAAAGCTGAACGCGGCCTTTCCGGGGGCGAAGCTGGAAGCCGCGAAGCTGCAGGGGCAGATCGAGATCTTGGGCAGGAGCGCCAGCGGCCGGGTATTGACCCTTCGCCTGGGGGAAAAACAGGCCAGCGGCAAGGCGCTGCGCGGCGCGCTGGGGCTGAAATCCACCAATTTTACGCTGAAGTTTGGAAGCGGCGAGCTTCGCTTCGAGGTCTTGGGTTTCGGGCACGGCGTAGGCCTGAGCCAGACCGGCGCGGAGGCGATGGCCAAGTCCGGCGCCGGCTTTCGCGAGATTCTTTCGCACTATTACCAGGGCGTCGAGATTTTGCCCCTTTCAAAGCTGGAATAAGGGCTTCCAAAAAAGGGAAAGCTCCTAAGCGTGAGCAATTCACATGCGCGAAGGAGGTTTTTTCGCTATGAAGGATGCAAAGAAGGGCCGCGATGAGGTGCTTTTGCGCTTTTCTGCCTTTTGGGAAAAGAGGGGCTTTACGCTGGTGCTCTGCCTGTGCTTCGGCCTGATCGGCTTCACCGCACTTTTCACGAGGATGCCCAGGTCGCAGGCGGAGGGCGAACTGCCCCAGATGACCGCCTACCAGCCGCCCAGCCCCAGCCCGCTGCCCGCCGCCGCCGTGATCGAGCCCGAGGAAGAAACGCCGGAGCTTGCCCTGCCCGTGGACGGCGGCAAGCAGGGCATAGGCTATTCGGCGGATGCGCTGGTCTTTCAGCGCACGACGGCGGACTACCGCACCCACCCGGGCGTGGACTACCCAGGCCCGGAAGGCACCCCCGTGCGCGCGATGATGGGCGGGCGGGTGGAAAGAACCTATGAGGATCCCTTTTTGGGCGTTTGCGTGCTGATCGACCACCTAAACGGCTACACGAGCCTGTATGCCAGCCTGAGCGAGGAGCTCCTCGTGAAGGAGGGAGACTACGTTTCGGCTGCGCAGGCCATCGGCCTGGTGGGCAGCAACCTGAGCGAGCGGGCCGAGGGCCTGCACACCCACGTAGAGCTGCGCAAGAACGGCCTGCCCGTGGATCCGAACTAGGGCCATTGGCAATCCGGAATCAGGCCCAGAAAAACAGCGCTCGGCATCGCCTGGGCGCTGTTTTTGCGTAAAAAGGCGTGGGGAAAACCGACGAAGAGGGTCGTCTCGGCGATGAAGAAGAAAGATATTGACAAATTGGACAGGGGGGGGGGTATGATGGATAAAGCAGCCACTTCCCGGGCGAATTTTCGAGCGCCCGGGGGCAAAAAAGTGGGAAGCGAGAGGGGAAAAGAGCATGGCAAGCAGCACGCCGGATACCGGTAAGGTCTTCCAAAACGAGAATGTGAGAATTGAGGGCAATATCATTCGCTGCCAAGAGAACTTCATCCAAATCTCGAATATCAGTCAGGTTTGGACGGGGCAATTGCCCAAAAAGCCCCTTCCCTGGCTCTGGATCATCGCCCTGTGCGCGGCCGGCGCCGTGGCCCTTTGGCAGAGTCCTGATCGCTTTGGGAATCCTCAGCCGGTGCC
The DNA here is from genome assembly GCA_031280685.1 of Christensenellaceae bacterium. GTDB lineage: Bacteria > Bacillota > Clostridia > Christensenellales > UBA1750 > JAITGM01. The sequence goes on along the minus strand of JAITGM010000003.1, from coordinate 11,461 downwards.
GGTTCTTTTGGGGCTCGCTCTTCTTATCGCGGGAATCGGGCTTGGCCTGTGGACTGCTAACAGCAACCAGGATTTGTTCGGCCTGCATATTGAGATGAGCTCAGGCGGCACCTACTCCTTCGTTTCGAGCAGCACTTTTTTTATTCAGGAGGCTTTTGAAACCATTTCGGAGATCGTGCGCACGGGTAAAACGACCGAAAACATCCTCATGAACTTCGGCTCGGGGACGATCGTGAACCAGTCCCAGAATGTGAGCGCTTGAGATGGCAGACAGCATCATGAACGTGGGCAGCGGCAACATCGTGAACAAGAGCTGTGGCGTGACCATTAAGCAGGGCGCGGCCCCAACCTTGGACTTTGCGGCGTTGGAAGAGCAGCTCACCGCGGTTTTAGCTTGCTGCAGAGCGGCGCGTGGCGATTCCTCATCGGAAATCCCGGCCCTTGAGGAAGCGAAGAGCGCGGCACAAGCCCAGGAAGAAGGAAAATTGAAGGCGGCGCTTAAAAAGCTGGGTGGCGTTGCGCTGGAACTGGCCAAGGAGCTGGGCTTGACGCTCTTGGCGGACTTTATCGCGCAAAGCATCACGCTTTAAGCCTTTGCCGATGGCGCCCCGACGACCGGGGCGCCTTTTTTTGCGGTTGTGGGTTTTCAACGGCTGGGAAAGGAGGTATGATAAGAGAAAGGGGGCTTGAGCATGGATGAGAGGGTCTATTTCTCGATCAGCTATGGGCTGTATCTGGCCGCGGTTCAGGGCGAAAGGGGCCTGACCGGCTGCGTGATGAACGCCTTCTTTCAGATCACGGCGGAGCCGCCGGTGTTTGCGATGAGCCTTAACCGCGGGAGCTATACCGCCTCTTTGCTCAAAAGCGGCGGGCGCTTCGCGGTTTCGGTGCTGGCGCAGAGCGTCGATCCCAAGCTGATCGGGCTGTTTGGCTACAATTCCGGCAGGGATGTGGATAAGAACCGCGAGGGCGACTTGGTTTTATCGCCGGGCGGGCTGCCGATTTTGCGCCGGGGCGCGGTTTCGTACCTGGAGCTTGAGGTCGAGGGGAAGGCATCGGTGGGCACGCACGAGGTCTTCTGGTGCGGACTCCGCGATGGCGGCATGCTCGAAGAAGGGGCGGCGCCGCTGAGCTATGCCTATTACCACAGCGTGCTGAAGGGCAAGGCTCCCAAGGGCGCGCCGACCCACAGGGAAGAGAAAAAGGAAAGTGAGGAAGTCAAAATGCCTGAAAAGAAGCAATTCGTCTGCTCGGTTTGCGGCTATGTCTACGAAGGAGAGATTCCCTTCGAAGAGCTGCCCGAGGATTGGGTCTGCCCGCTCTGCGGCGTGCCCAAGTCCGAGTTTGAAGAGCAATAAGGGAGCGGAAAGGCAAAAGGAAGCGAAAAGAAGCCCTAAAGGGCTTCTTTTTTTGCGATTTGGGCCGGTTTAGAGATCGGCCACCCAAAGGCCGTGCAGGTTGCAGTATTCATACACCGTCACGGGCCCGTCGCCCACGTAAAAGGCGGCCTCCGGCGCGCCGGTGGGCGAAAGGCTTACGCGCGAGGTGCGGTCGTGCTCGACGACGGCAATCCAGGCGATGTGGTGCTCCTCGGTCATCGGGTGGGGAACGGAGCCGACCGTGACCTTGAGCATATTGCCTTCGCGCTTGCCGACGGGCAGGTGCTTTTCCTGGGCGGCGTCGCTGGTGTTGGGCGTTAATTCCCGCATCTCTTCGCCGCAGCAGACGACGCTTACCCCGGCGTTTTGCAAGAAGCTGATGACGTTGCCGCAATGGGGGCAGCGATAGAATTTGCGCTCGTATTTCATGGGGGAAAGCCTCCTTCGTGCAAGATGAAAGGGGGGCGGGCATGCCTTGCGCCCGCCCCCCGCATCGGGCTTAGCCCAGGAAGAAGTCCTTATCTTCTTCGCTTAGGTACTTGCTGGCCTTGTTGACGTTGAAGGTCACGCCGATGCCCGGGGCATCCCAAACGGTGACGTGGCCGTCGCGCAGGAAGTTGGTGGGCAGGCCCTCGACAATGTCGTACCACCAGGAGGGGTTGCCAAAGGGGTATTCATAGGCGATGTAGTTTTGCGGCATCGTCGCGCCGACCTGGGTCAGCGCCGCCATGCCGAAAACGCCATCGAAAGTGCCATGCGGGGCCATCATGATGCCGTGCAGGTCTGCGTATTCGGCGATCCACTTCAGCTCGGCGATGCCGCCGACATCTGCAGGGTCGGGCCCAACGATGTTGACGGCCTGCTTTTCGATCAGCTCGACGAAGTTCTGGCGCAGGAAGATCTGCTCGCCGGTGTGGATGGGCGTGGTGGTCTGCATGGTCAGGTCGCGGTAGGCGTGGGCCATCGTGTAGGGCGTGTAGTCGCCGGCGATGGTATCTTCCAGCCACATGACGTTGTAGGGCTCGACGCCCCTGGCCAGGCGTAGCGCATCGATGGGCGTGAAGCCTGGGCCCGAGTCAAAGGCGAGGCCGACCCGGTCGCCTACGACCTTCTTCATGCGCGCCACGAAATCAATGCTCATGTTGATGGCTTCCGAGGTGAGCAGGCTGCCTGGGTTAAACCTGGCGTTGGAGCTCTTGGGCGGGTAATAGGTATTGTAGGCGTCGGTTTCCTTGTAAAAGCCGCCGCGGTGCCAGAAAAGGGCCGTTTTGGCGATGGTGAAGCCCTCTGGAATCTCGTTGAGGTGCAGGATGTTTTCGGCGATCTCTTCCGGCGTCTTGGGATCCTTGTGGGGGCGGCTCTCGCTGACGAAGCTGCCCTGGTAGACGCGGACGCGGTCGCGAACCTTGCCGCCCAGCAGCTTATAGACGGGCACGCCGGCATCCTTGCCCGCGATATCCCAAAGCGCCATCTCGATTGAGCTGATGACCTTGCCCCAGGGCTTGAAGGCGCCCGCCCTGCGCATGCGGCGCATGCAATCCTCAACGTTGGTAGGATCCGCGCCGACGATCATGCTTTTAAAATAGGGAATGAGGGGCTTGACGAAGTCCTTGTTGTTCTCGATCTGGCTGAATCCGTCGATGCCCTTATCGGTTACGATGCGAATGCAGATGTTGGTGCCGATGGTTGCGCTCTTGACGTCCGTGATTTTCATGGCTTTTTTCGCTCCCCTTTCTGTATTGCGCCACCCTGGCGGGCAAAAGAGCATGGAAGCTCCTTACCTCCAATTATAGCCTGTTTTCTTTCGATTGGGAAGGCACTGTTAAAATTTTGTTTGCCGCCGATGAAGAGGGATGGCGCCAGTTATGCATTTGCGCGGGAGCGCCGTGCCTACGCTTGACAGCGGGGCTCCGGGGGTGCTATCGTATGGTGTACCAATAGTTAGCAAATGCTAACCTAATAGAAAAGGCTTGGGAGGCAAAGACCATGACCCTTGACCAGTTGGAACCCGGCCAAAGCGCGCGCATCGCGGCTGTGGGCGGCGGAGGGGCGCTGCGCCGCCGCCTGCTCGACATGGGGCTGACGCCGGGCACCGCCGTGGCGGTGCGCAAGGTCGCCCCGTTGGGCGACCCCATCGAATTGACCCTTCGCGGCTATGAGCTCAGCATCCGCAAGGAGGACGCGCGCCAGATCGAGCTGTTCGGCGCGGAGAAGGAGGGCAAATGAGCTCCATCGCGCTGATTGGCAACCCAAACGCGGGCAAAACCACGCTTTTTAACGCCCTGACGGGTTCGAACCAACACGTGGGCAATTTCCCGGGCGTGACGGTCGAAAAAAAGGAAGGGCTTATTCGCGGCAGGCACAATATGAACCTGGTCGATCTGCCCGGCATTTACTCGCTCTCGCCTTATTCGGCGGAAGAAGTGGTGACGAGGGATTTCCTCATTGGGGAAAAGCCTCGGGCCGTGATCAACATCGTGGACGCCACGAATATCGAGCGCAACCTTTACCTGACGGTGCAGCTCATGGAGCTTGGCGCGCCGGTCGTGGTGGCGCTGAACATGATGGACGAAGTGCGCGCCAATGGCGACGTGATCGATGCCGAGCTGCTCTCAAAGGAGCTTGGGCTGCCCGTGGTGCCCATCTCGGCGAGCCTTGGCGAGGGGCTAGAAGAGCTCATGGCCCAGGTTTCCGCTCTGGCCGCCCAAAACGTGCCCAGCCAGGCCCTCGACCTTTGCGAGGGGCCGGTGCACACGGCCGTGCACTCCATCGCCCACATCGTTGAGGGCGCGGCGCTTCGGCACGGCATGACCAAGCGCTACGCGGCTACCAAGATGGTCGAGGGCGACGGGCCGGTGCGACAGGTTTTGGCCCTGAGCGCCGCGGAAGAAGACATCATCGGCCACATCGTCGAGGCGATGGAGACCTCGCTGGGCACGGACCGCGAAGCCGCCCTGGCCGATATGCGCTACCTTTTCATCGAGGGCATTTGCAAAAAGGCGGTGCGCAAATCCGGCCTCAACAGGGAGCAGCACCGTTCCGCCAGGATTGATAACCTGCTCACGCACCGCATTTTCGCCATTCCGGTCTTCTTGCTGGTGATGGCCTCGGTCTTCTTTTTAACCTTTGGCTTTTTTGGGGCGTTTTTAAGCGACGGCTTTAGCTTTTTGGTCGATACCCTGACCGGCCTGCTCGACGAGGGCCTGGCCGCTCTGGAAATCAACAGCGCCATCCACTCCCTGATCATCGACGGCGTGTGCGCGGGGGTCGGCTCCGTGCTCTCGTTCCTGCCTACGATCATGGTGCTGTTTTTCTTCCTTTCGATTTTGGAAGACAGCGGGTATATGGCGAGGGTCGCCTTCGTGATGGATAAGCTTTTGCGCAAGATCGGCCTTTCAGGCCGCTCCTTCGTGCCGATGCTCGTGGGCTTTGGCTGCTCGGTGCCCGCCGTCATGGCCACGCGCACACTGGCTTCCAAACGCGACCGTGCCATGACCATCTTGCTGATCCCCTTCATGTCCTGCTCGGCTAAGCTGCCCATTTATGCCACCTTCGTGGCCGCCTTCTTCCCCCAAAACGGCGCCTTGGTGATGACCTGCCTCTACCTCACGGGCATGCTCGTGGCCATTTTATATGGGTTGATCCTCAGCAAGACCGGATATAAGGGCAATTCGGTGCCCTTCGTGATGGAATTGCCCGCCTACCGCCTGCCCTCGCTTAAGACCGTCATTCTGCACATGTGGGAAAAAGCCAAGGACTTCCTTCTGCGCGCCTTTACCATCATCTTCTTGGCCTCGGTGCTGATTTGGCTCTTGCAGAGCTTCGATTCGAGGCTCATGTTGGTGAGCGGCAGCTCTTCCTCCCTTCTGGCCGCGCTTGGGCGGCTGATCGCGCCGGTCTTTGCGCCCCTGGGCTTTGGGGACTGGATCTCCTCGACCTCGCTGGTGACTGGCCTCATCGCCAAGGAGGCCGTGGTTTCCACCATGGCTGTGCTGACCGGATCCGGGGACGGGCTGACGCTCTCAAGCGCGCTGCAAGGGCTTTACAGCCCCCTGCAGGCGCTGACCTTCCTTTGCTTCACCTTGCTTTATATGCCCTGCGTTGCCGCTATGGCGGCCATTCGCCGCGAAACAGGCACCCGTTGGGCCGTCTTGGCCATGGTGGCGCAGACCGGCATCGCCTGGGTGGCGGCGCTGCTCGTCCGGCTGGCCGGTTCCATCTGGCTCTGATGGATTAAGGCGCGCTCGCGCGCTAAAAGCCAAGGGCCACGCTGCGGCGTGGCCGGCGAGCTGCGCCCGCCTCCGGAAGCTACGCTTCCGCTTGGCTTACGAGGCTGCAATTCGAGGCACTGCGTTGTAATTGCGGCGGCGAATGGGATTGGCAGGGCCTGTCAGCTGCCGCAAGGGCGGGGTCAGGCGAATATAAGGAGGAAGCAAGGTGCAAGAAATCCCTAGCTTGGCGCAGCTCTATGCCGCGGTGAAGGCCCGGCTCTCGGGGGCCGAGGCGGCGCACGACTGGGCGCATGCGCGCAGGGTATATGAGGCCGCGCTGGCCATCGCGCGGGGCGAAGGCTACGCGGGGGAACTGTTCCCCTTGGGCGCAGCCGCGCTGCTGCACGATGTGGCGGATCACAAATTCGTGCCCGAAAGGCAGGAGCGGAAAAGGGTGGTTTTTGGGATTCTTTGGGCGCATGGCGTCGAAGATGGCCTGGCGGAAGAGGTCTTTTTGGCGACAGAAGAGGTATCGTTCTCGCAAAACAGGGGCGAGAGTGCTCCGCCGGGCGAGCTGGTTCGCATCCTGCGGGATGCCGACAGGCTCGATGCCCTGGGGGCCATGGGCATCGCCAGAACCTTTAGCTATGGCGGCCGGCTGGGCAGGCCGCTGGTCGCGGAAAGCGGCGAAGCGCCGGGCGATATCGACCATTTTTTCGAGAAGCTGCTGCTTTTGAAGGATGGGCTGTATACCAGGGCCGCAAAGGCCTTGGCCGCCGAGCGCCATGCCTTCTTGCTCGAGTTTTTGCGGCGGTTCTTCACCGAATATTACGGCGCGGAGGAGGGTCTTCGGCGTTTGGAGGAAAAACTGGCCGAAATGGGCGAAAAGTGAGCAAAAGCGGGCACTTTTTTAAGGGGTTGCAAAAGGCGAAGAATGAATCAAAGAAGCGCCGCGAACCGCGGCGCTTCTATAAAGTTGAAGAGCAGAACGAAGGATTGGCCCAAACCGCCGGGGCATGAGCTTCGCGCCGCTTCTTCGGCCGAGAAAGACAAGCAAAGCGCCGCGGTTTGCGGCGCTTTGCAGTGTTTGATGCGGGGATTAAGCCAAGTAGCCGCCGCCGGGGCTCGCCTTCTTGCGCGGCTTGACCTGCTTGGCCGCGATGCGGGCCGCTTTGGGAATATCGGTGGGGAAGAGGGCCGGCTTCGAGGCCTTTTTTGCGGCTTCCAGGGTGATGACGCAGCGGCCGATCTCTTCTTGAGAGGGGATTTCGAACATCACGTCGAGAAGGATCTCTTCGAGTACGGCGCGCAGGCCGCGCGCGCCGGACTTGCGCTCAATGGCCTGGGCGGCGATGTAGCGCAGGGCCTCCTCGTCGAAGTCCAACTCCACACCATCGAGCGCGAAGAGCTGCTTATATTGCTTGCACAGCGCGTTCTTGGGTTGCGAGAGGATGGCGATGAGGGCCTCCTCATCGAGCTGATTGAGGGTGACGACCACGGGCAGCCTGCCCACGAATTCGGGGATGAGGCCGAATTTGAGCAGATCCTCGGCCTGTATCTTTTCGAGGGTTTCGCCCACGTTTCGCAGCACTTTCGAATGGATTTCGGCGCCGAAGCCCATCGACTTTTGGCCGAGACGGCTTTCGATGATGCCGTCGATGGAATCGAAGGCGCCGCCGCAGATGAAGAGGATATTCTTGGTGTCGATCTGCAAAAATTCCTGATGGGGATGCTTGCGACCGCCCTGCGGCGGCACGGAGGCCACCGTCCCCTCGAGGATCTTGAGCAGGGCCTGCTGCACGCCCTCGCCCGACACATCGCGGGTGATCGACACGTTTTCGCTCTTGCGGGTGATCTTATCGACCTCGTCGATGTAGATGATGCCCCGCTGCGCGCGCTCGATGTCGTAATCCGCGGCCTGGATGAGCTTGAGGAGGATATTTTCGACGTCCTCGCCCACGTAGCCGGCCTCGGTCAGCGCCGTGGCGTCGCCGATTGCGAAGGGGACGTTCAGAATCTTGGCCAGGGTTTCGGCCAGGAAGGTCTTGCCGCAGCCCGTGGGGCCGAGCATGAGGATATTGGACTTTTGCAGCTCAACCTCGCCGCTGCCCTTCTTCCCCGTGGCGCCGATGCGCTTATAGTGGTTGTAGACCGCCACGGAAAGCACGCGCTTTGCCCTTTCTTGCCCGATGATGTATTCATCCAAGTGGGCCTTGAGCTGGGTTGGGGTGGGCAGGTCGTCTGGCAGGAAGTCGGCTTCGATCATGTCTTCATCGAGGATATCGTGGCAAAGCTCCACGCACTCGTTGCAGATATAGACCCCGGGGCCGGCCACCAAACGGCGGACTTGCTCGGAGGTTTTATCGCAGAAGGAGCAGCGGGGTTCCTTGATCTTGTTCTCGTACTTGTTTGGCATCTTTAAAAAGTCCTCCGAAAGATTGAGGTTGGCCTTTTGCGGCTTTTAGCGGCGCGGATCGACGATTTGGTCGATCAGACCATATTCGAGGGCTTCCTGGGCGCTCATGTAATGGTCGCGGTCCGTATCTTTCTCTACCCGGTCAAGCGGCTGGCCGCTGCGCTTGGCGATGATTTCGTTGAGCAGCTTTTTGGTCTTTTCGATCTGCGCCGCCTGGATTAAAATATCGCTCGCCTGGCCGCGCGCGCCGCCCAGGGGCTGGTGGATCATGACCTCGGCGTTGGGCAGGGCCTGGCGCATCCCTTTGGCGCCGGCCAGGAGCAAGAGCGCGCCCATGGAGGCCGCCATGCCCACGCAGAGCGTTGCCACTGGGCAGCGGGTATACTGCATCGTGTCGTAAATAGCCATGCCCGCCGTGACGGAGCCGCCGGGGCTGTTGATGTAGAGATTGATGGGCTTGTCGGGATCCTCCATTTCGAGGAAGAGCATCTGGGCGATGACCAAATTGGCCATATGGTCTTCGACCTCGCCGGTCAAGAAGATGATTCGATCCTTGAGGAGCCGGGAAAAGATATCGTAGGAGCGTTCCCCTCTGCTGGTCTGTTCGACGACGATAGGCACCAATGACATCGCGTTTCTCTCCCTTCTGTGGTTGGAAACTATGGTTGGAAAAAGACCTTGCCTTGTTATACCCGCTTTCGGCGGGGCCGAAACGGGCCGCGCTATTCCGCCGCCTTAAGGGCGGGCACGGCGTGCTCGCTGAGGAAAGCGAGGGTCTTTTGCGAGAGGACGAGATCGCGGAAGTAGTTCATCTCGTTTTCGCCGAACTCGGCCTTGATCTCCTCACTCGGCCTTTCGATCTGGGAGGCGTATTTTTCGATCTCGGCGGCGACCTCTTCATCGCTGGCCTCGATGCCCTCAGCCTTGCGCACCGCGTCGAGAACCAACTCGGTCAAAACGCGCTGCTTCGCGGGCTCTTCGTACTGCTCGTGCAGATCGTGCTCGGTCTGGCCGGTGTATTGCAGAAAGTCCTGCATCCGAAGGCCTTGATAGCTCATGCGCATGGCCATTTCGTCGATCATGTTATGCACCTGGGCATCGATCATAGGCTCGGGCACGTCAACGCTCGCGTTTTCGACCACCTTGGCCACGATTTGGTCGCCGCGTTCGTTTTCCGCCCTCGTTTTGGCCTGTTCTTCCAGTTTTCCCCGAATGTCGGCCCGGTATTCCTCAAGGGTTTCGAATTCGGAAACCTCGGAGGCGAACTCATCGTCGAGACCCGGCAGCTCTTTTTCCTTGATCTCGCGCAGGAGGACGTGGAAGGAAGCATCCTTGCCGGCGAGCTCGGTGGCGCGGTAATCCTCGGGGAAGGTGACGGCGATGTCTTTTTCTTCGCCCTTTTGCATGCCGATGATTTGCTCTTCAAAGCCCGGAATGAAGGTACCCGAGCCGAGAACCAGCGGGAAATTTTCGCTTTGGCCGCCTTCGAAGGGCGTACCGCCCACGGTGCCCAAATAGTCGATGTTCACGCGGTCGTCCTGCTTGGCGGGGCGCTCCGCGTCGAGCCAGCGGGCCACGCGCTCGCGCGCGGACTCAAGCTCGGCCGAAACCTCGTCGTCGCTGACCGCGACTTCAATTTCCGGCGCTTCGATGCCCTTATATTGCCCAAGGGTGACCTCGGGCCGCACATAGACCGTGGCGGTAAAAATACAGTCTTCGTTTTCGCCAAAGCTCGAGATGTCGATATCCGGCTGGGCGACGGGGTTCAGATCGAGTTCGGTCACAGCACTATCATATGCGGGAGGGACGAGGGCGTTGAACGCTTCCTCCATCAAGATGCCCTGGCCATAATAGTTTTCGATCACCTTGCGCGGCGCCTTGCCTTTGCGGAAGCCCGGCACGTTTACCCTGCCGCGCACGCGCAGATAGGCCTTGCTCATCGCCGCGGAAAAGTCCGCTGCGGGAACCGTGATCGTTAATTTAACCTGATTAGAGGAAATCCTTTCGAAAGTAGCGCTCATTGCCAACCCCTCCATAACATTTGCAGGCTCCGTCCACGCCGAAAAAGCGCCGCGTCACAGCGGCCGCCGGCGGATGGGCGGAATCGAAAAGATGATAGCACGTTCAGGGAAGAAAAGTCAACTAAAAGTCAACCAAAAGGCAGGGGGAAAGAGCCGCGGCGTGGGCTTTGCGGCGACTGTTTACCAAATGTTTACCTCCGCGCGGCGGGCGCGCGGCCCGGGAAAGCGGCGCGAAAAAAGGCCAAGCCACCCGCCTTATAAGGAAGAGCGCTGCGGCATAGATATGAAGCACCCCTTTGGCCGGCGAGGGGAAGCTTCATGCGGAAAGGGTGCGAAACATGGAGAACCAGGGCTTTAGGCGGGGCTACCAAGCCCTTTACCACACCAGGCTGACCCTGCGCGCGCAGGAAAGGACGATCTCTTGCAGCGGAATGCACGGCGAGGCCCAGAAGATCTATCCGATCTTGAGCCACTGCCGCCTGCAGCTCAGCGGCTGCCTGGGCGAAACGCCGGAAGAGGGGCTGCGCAGGTGGCAATATAGCCTTTTTGTGCCCGTGATGCTCCTGGGGCGGCAAAACGCGGGCTGCGGCAGCCTGCAACTGCTGCTTGAGCTGCGCACCCCGTACAGCGAGGAAATCATGCGCTATATGGGCACGTTGAGCTGCGATGTGGACCTGCAGCCGTACGAGGCGGTGCCCTTGGGCGGCGAGGAATACAAGCTGAGTTTCGACGCCAGCGTCTGCCTTTACCTCAGCGCCTGAGCGCCGCTTTTTTTCTGGTTTTTTCTATGGAAGAAGGCTGGCTGGCCTTCTTGACAAGCCGCCGGAGGCGTTGTTATAATGGGACGGAAAAAGGCCATACTAAGGCCGCACGGGCGAAGAATTTCCTTCGCCGCAGCTTTCATCCTGGGGTGTGCGCCACATCTTTATTTTGAACCTACAGATCTCAAATGGAGCCCGAGTTGGCCGGGAACATGCCAGGCCCCCTTGCAGGGGAAGGCAGACGCCTACCATAGGGCACCTCCCTGCTAGGAAAGCAGGTGTCAAAATAAGGTGAGCGGCACTTTGGGATTTTTTATCGTTGCGGATCGCGGTATTTTTCCGAGGGAGCGCACTTTGGGGCTTGACAGTTGCGCGGGCCTTCGGGTATAATGCCTTTTGCCAAGGCGCGAAAGCGCGTGATCGCAGCGGAATGGTGTAACGGTAGCACCTACGACTCTGACTCGTATTGCCTAGGTTCGAATCCTAGTTCCGCTGCCAGTTTTGCCTCCATGGTCTAGTGGCCTAGGACACCGCCCTCTCACGGCGGCAACAGGGGTTCGAATCCCCTTGGAGGTGCCATAAAACCGTCTAAATAAGGCGGTTTTATATTATGTGTGACATTTCGTGTGACATATAGAAAAAGCGTAGGGTTTTATCCCCTACGCTTTTCTTG
>JAITGM010000018.1 GCA_031280685.1 Christensenellaceae bacterium | reverse complement strand
CAGAAGTACTTCGTCAAGGGCATGACCCTCGGCGCCGTCAAAGGCTAAAAAGCAGGAGAAAATTACCCCCTCGGCGAATCAAAAGGCGATGTGCCCTCATTTGGCCCGTCGCCTTTGGGGCAAAAGGGAAGGGTTTACATGGTGGAAAAACGGCCTTGGCTTATGCAGGCCCTGGCGCTGTGCGCCAGCCTTTTGCTGATTGCCGCGTTGCAAATGAGCTACGATCCTTTCATCGCCTTTCTTCGCGCGCTGCCCGAAGAGCGGATTGATGCGCTTTACCCCCTGTTAAGCAGCTTCACCCTGACTTTTTTTCTAAGCGCCGCAGCGGAGCTGTTCGTGCCTCTGCTTTGGCTTTTCACGAAAATTCGCGACGAAAAACTGCGACTAAACTGGCCCTGGCTCGCGTTCTGGGCCTTGGTTTTGCTCTTGCTCATCGCTACGAAGCTGGTAGATATAAACTACAGCAAGGACGCCGAGATCTGGCGCTCAGGCTGTGGAACGCCAAACAGGGAAAAGACTGAGTTTGAGCAGTTTTGCGCGCTTCTGGACGAGTTTGTTAGGCGATATACGCTAGGCAATTTTTATGGCGGCTTCTTTTGCGCGGCTTTTTTGATCCTTCCTGCCGATAAGAGAAAATGGCGGCGTTTTTTACGGCCCTTTGCCGCGCTTGCCGTGTTCGCCTTGCTTAGCTGGCTGCTTTCGAAGCTGCCCGGCGACTTTGGCTTCCAGGGCTTTTGGTGGCCCTGCTTTGTCGTGCTTGAATTGCTGAGTATAGGCTTGATGCCGAGCTTTCCCACGCCTGCAACGGGCAAAAAGGCTGCCATCGTTTTTGGGGCCTGTGCGCTTACGCTGCTGCTACTCTATTGCGCATCGCGGCTGCTGGCAAGCTACCAGGGCGTGGCGGAGCTACCCTACGCGCTGCGCGCGCTGTGGGCACATAATCGCTTGCTTTGGCAGGGCAGCACGAGCGCTTTTCGGTCGCTGCTACTCTTCGGGCTGTTGCCGCTGGCCGGGGTGCAGGTCGGGTTAATGCTGAGGAGTGGCTTCACCAAGGCGAAGGAACGGAGGCCCGAATGATGGGAAACGACAGAAGCGAGCAGCCATGGCTCCCTCAAACCCTGGCGTTTGGCATCAGCGCGGGGCTGATTTGCGGGCTGTATGCGCTGCGGCTTAACTACAACGCCCCCTTTGTGGAGTGGGTTCGCGCGCAGCCGAAGGAATTTTCCTACGCGATCTCGCCAATTCTTCTAACCTTCAGCCTTCAGTTCCTCCTGAGCGCGGCACAAGGCGCGTTTTTTCCGCTTTTGAGGCTGTTTGGCAGATCTGAAAGCGAAAAACTGCGCCTGAACTGGCCCTGGATCGTGTTTTTTCGCTGATGCTGCTTTTGCTCCTGGGCGCGGAAGGGGTTGACGCGAACTACCGGATTCGAATCCCGATGGATTGCGTCTGGCCATACGGATCGAGAACGGGCTTTGAGCGGCTTTGCTTCGATTGGAAGAGGTTTGTTGGGCTCGCCGTCAATGTCTGCGTGCCCGCGGGGGGCTTCTTTTGCACCGCCTTCCTGTTTTTACCCTCATGGAAGGGCAAAAAAGGGCTTTTCCTCCTTCCCTTTGGCGCGTTTGCGGCCTGCCTTTTGCTGGCATGGGGCGTTGATGCCCTGGCGGCGTGGCTGTGGCCGCGCCCGCCCTTCGGCGGGTGGATCAGCCCAAAGCCCATCCTTTCCGTTCTCGCCGCGGTTCCGGCGCTTTTCCCCTTCCTAAGGCCCGGCCTGCGCGGCGTTCGAACGAACAGGGCGGCAAGCCTTGGCCTGGGCGCTCTGGGGCTGCTCTTTGTGCTGGCCTATTGCGGCTCGCGTCTCTTTCTAAATAGCAGCATCACGCCCCTTTCCCCCGGCCTTCGGACGCTCTGGGCGCACAACCGCCTTTTTTGGGCAGAAAACCGAGATCTTGTCCCTTTGGCCGTTGGCCTCCTCCCGCTCATGGGGCTGCAGTGCCTGCCGCTCGCCCAAGGCCTTTTCCCGCGCGGGGCGGGAAAGGGCCCTTGACCCCTTCCCCGCCCCTGTGGGATACTATAACAAATTCTGCCCGAATATTTAAGGAGGGGTTTTCATGGCCTTTCACGACCTGATCGCAAGGCGCTATTCCGTGCGCGCCTATACCACCCAACCCATCGAGCCCGAAAAACTGGCCCTGATTTTGGAAGCCGGACGCCTTGCGCCTACCGCCGCCAACCGGCGGCCCTTCAAATTCGTGGTGGTGCAAAGCGAGGAAGGCCTAAGCCGGATCAAAAAGACGGCGAACGCCTTCGGTGCGCCGCTGGTTCTCATCTGCTGCGGCGATCGGGAGGCCGCGGGCCCGCGCAAGGACGGCATGAGCTATTACCAGGTCGATAATTCTATCGCCGTAGACCACATGATGTTGCAGGCCACCGATCTGGGGCTGGGCAGCCTGTGGATCGGTTGGTTTGACCCGGCCATCATCCGGGAGGAGTTTCACATCCCCGAACACCTCGACCCCATCAGCCTGCTGGCCATCGGCTATGCCGCGGATCAGCCGCAGAGCGAGGAAGAGCGCGAGACGCGGCGCAAGAAGGCCGGGGAAATCTTCGTGAACGAGAGCTTTTAGGCGCGCCCGGTTGGTTTACCCCCTTTTGAGGGGCGCGCTCGCTTCGCTCGCGCGCCGGGGGGCCAGCTCCGCGCTGCGCGCGGGCTGCCGCTGCGCGGCAGTGGCAGCTTTCGCCGCCAGCTGGCCCCCGAGGCTGCAGGCCCACCCTCAATGGCTAAAACGGCGTCTTTTCCCGTCATTGCCAGGAGCGAAGCGACGAAGCAATCCAAAAAGGCCGCCTAAACCTGGGCGGCCTTTCTTCAACGAGGGAGCGCGCTGGAAAGGCGCCCCGCTCACGCGGCGCGCCTTCTTTTTAGTTCCCCGTGCTCTGGTAGTGCCGCACGCCGCTTCGCCACATAAGCAGGCAGGGCAACAGGAAGGCAAGCGCGAAGAGAGGCGTTAGCGCATAGAGCCCGTTGGCCGAGCGGCCGGTGACATAGAGCAGCGGCAGGTAGTTGAAGCAGCCGAATGGAAGGATGAAGGTGAAAAAGCGGCGGATCCACCGAGTATAAATCGTGAGCGGGTAGGCCGCGAGCTCGCGGCCGCCATCGGTGAAGATGTTGATGAATTCAAGGCCTTCGACCGTCCAAAAGCAGACGCTCGCGCCCAGGATGAACACGCCCGAGAAGATGAGGAAACCGCTGAGAACCATGAGGGCCAGGGTCAGGCCGCGCAAGGCGCTCCATTCCACGCCGGACTGCGTGACGCCGACGCCGAGTACCGCAAAGGCCCAGAGCAGCTTCGCCAGGCGCGTAAACTCGAAGTTGCCGCCGAGAATCTGCAAAATCGTTCCCCTGGGGCGGAGCAAAACCCGGTCGAACTCTCCCCGGCGAACGGTGGATTGGAACACATCAAAGCCGCGGGCGAAGCACTCGGTGAGCGACCAGGCGGCAGTGACGACCCCAAAGCAGAGCGCCACCTCGCCAAAGCTCCAGCCATCTAGGCTGCCAAAGCGCGCGAAGAGCAGCGCGATGCCCGCAAAATAGCCGGCGACGCTTAGTAGCTGCCCGATGGTCAGCAAAACGAGATTCGCGCGGTATTGCAGCATGGATTTAACGACCATGCGCAGGTACTTAAAATAGATCACCCTCAGCCCCCCTGAATCACGATGCGGCGCATCGTGCGCGCGAAGGCAAGGCGCCCAAGGGCGGCAAGCCCCAGCACCCAGGCGATTTGGATGCCGATCTGCAGGGCGGCCTCCGCGCCTGCGATGTGCCCGCTATAAAGCCGGAAAGGCAGATCCATGATATAGCGGAAGGGGAACCAGTTTACGATGGCCTGCGCCCAGTCGGGCATCAGCGGGATGGGGACGACCGCGCCCATCAAAAGCTCCGCCGTCACGCCGATGGCCAGGCGCGAGCCGTAGGACGAGAGCGTGACGAGGGCGAGGATGTAGACGAACATCGAAAGGGCTACGACAAGGGCCAGCGAGAGCGCCATCGAAAGAAGGAAAAGCGCAAAGGCCCAAAGGCTGGGCGGCAGGGCCATGCGGTATTCGGGCGGGAGAAGGCAGGCGACGAGCAAAACCGGCGCAAAGCGCAGCGCGGCCGCCGAAAGCCGCGTGGCGGCAAGGCGAAAGGCCCAAAAGGCATAAAGATCGTAAGGGCGGCAAAGCTCATAGGCGCTGTCGCCGTTGACGACGCTCAAAAGCAGATCATTATCCTGCGACCAAAGCATGAGGATGGCCAAAAAAGCCTGCTGCAGCCAAACATAGCTGGCCAGCTGCGGCCAGGCCATGGGCGGCTCCATTCCGCTTGAGCGGTAAAAGGCCCGGAAGATCATCAAAAACAGGAAGCCAAAAAAGAACTGCGTCGCGATGCCGGCCCAGGCTGCCGCGCGGTATTGCAGCCCGGCGATGAAGCGCATTTTGAAGAGGGCGAGGTAGCTCCTCATAGCGCATACTCCCGATAAAGCTCGGCGATAACCTCCTCGACGGCGCTTTGGCCGGAGCGCTGCTTGATCTGCGAAAACGCGCCGTCATAGAGGATCTTCCCCTTGCCGATGAGCAGGATGCGATCGGTCAGGGCGTCGATATCATTCATGTCGTGCGTGGTGAGCAACACGGTCAGCTTGGTTTCGGCGTTGATTTGCCTGATGAACTGGCGCACGGCGAGCTTGCTGGGCGCGTCCAGGCCGATCGTGGGCTCGTCGAGGAAGAGCAGTTTGGGCGAATGCAGGAGTGAGGCCGCAATCTCTGCGCGCATGCGCTGGCCGAGCGAAAGCTGGCGCAGCGGCGTGCGCAGGAAGGCGGACAGATCCATGGTCTGCGTTAAAAGCTCGAGATTGCGGGCGTATTCTGGCTGCGGCACGCTGTAAATATCGCGCAGCAGCTCGAAACTGTCGATAATCGGCACATCCCACCAAAGCTGGGTGCGCTGCCCGAAGACCACGCCGATCTGGCGGACGTACTCGCGCCGCTGCTTCCAGGGCGCAAATCCCATAATTTCACAGTCGCCCTCATCCGGCACCAGAATGCCGCTCATCACCTTGATGGAGGTGGACTTTCCCGCGCCGTTTGGGCCGATATAGCCTACGATTTCGCCTTCGTCAACGCGAAAGCTCACGGAATCGAGCGCGCGCACGAGATCGTACTGGCGATGGAACAGCGACTGCAGTGCCGCGAGCGTGCCCTTGCCGCGCCTGGCCACCTTGAAGGTTTTGCCGACGCCCTTCAACTCGATCACGCGCGGGCCCTCCCTTCGCCATTCCCCTCTTTTGGAGCTGAACGCTATCCTATCACAGGGCGGGATGGCATGTCAACACAAAAAACAATGTTTGTTAACAAAATGGGTTTGCCGCGGTGATGAGAGGAAGCAGGCGGCCTGGCGCGCGGAGCGCATCCCTTTTTTTCATCATTGCGAGGGAACCGAAGCAATCCAGAGCGCTTCCTCCTTTGAAAAAGGCCGCCCTGGTTTAAGCCGCCTTCTGGATTGCCGCGTCGCTGACGCTCCTGGCAAGGACGAACGAGCGCGGCGGGCAAGCTTTGCCACAGCCCTTCGGGCCTTCGCGGGGCGGATGCCGTGGCGCCCCGCGTGCCCCCATGGCCTGGCGCGCGGAGCATCCCTTTTTTCGTCATTGCGAGGGAGCCGAAGCAATCCAGAGTGCTTCCTCCTTTGAAAAAGGCCGCCCTGGTCTAGCCGCCTTCTGGATCGCCGCGTCGCTGACGCTCCTGGCAAGGCTGGGGGGCAGCAAGCCCGGGCGCTTCCCCACGGGTAAAGACCGCCCCCTATTGGAGCGGCCTTTTTGGATCGTTTCGTGGTTTCGCACTTCGCAATGACGAGGAAAGATCAGATCAGAGACCGACAGACCCGCCCGTGAAGACCCGGAAGGCCGCCATTGCGTCGCCGTTTCGGTCTGCCCTTCGCTGGTCGCGGCGATTGTGCCGCTAAGCGGCCCTCCAAAAGGCCGCTCGCCATGCCCCCCGGACGAAGCTGCGCAGCCCGATCGCCTCGGAGGCTTCTAAAAGATCGCCGATGCGCGCCAAAAATAACGCGCTTTTTAAAGAAGCTTGCCCAGCAGCTCCGTGGTGCGCAGCAAAAACGCGCCCATCTTCTCGGGCGAAAGGGGCTGCAAGGCCAGCTCGGCCAGGTCGCGGATCTCGAGGCAGAGCGCCTTCGTATCGTCGTTTTGCTCGCGGCCGACCAGCCCTGCGACCAGGGGGTGATTTAGGTTCAGCGCCAGGGTGTTGGGGATGGGGAAGTCCGGCATCGAGCCGCCGTAAAGCCGCATGGCTTCCGCGTAGCGACGCAGGCTTTCATCCTGCAAGAGCAAGGCCGGCAGGGCATTCTCGCGCAGGCGCTCGATGCGGATCCGGGCGTTTTCGTTGCCCAAGGCCCATTTGAAGAGTGCTTCGAGGGCGGAAGCTTCTTCCGCCGTGACCTCACCTTCGCCCTTAAGCGCGGAACCCAGCTCAGAATCCACCCGCACGAAGCGCAGGCCGGGGTTTTGGGCCTCAATTTGCTGGATGAATGCACCGTCGATCGGGGTGCCGAGCAAAACGACGTCCATGCCTTCATATAGGCGCAGGGCCAGCGACTGCCCCTGCTGGCTCGGCGCGTAAAAGACCTGGTTTTCGTGGCCCTCCTTGGCGCGCTCCAAAAGCTCGGGCAGGGTGAACGATTCACCCTTGCTGGTCTTATACAGCAAGCTCTCCTTCATGCGCTCATAGAACTTCTCATCCCGGACGCAGCCGTATTTGATGAAGAAATGAAGGTCGTCCCAATAGGCCTCGTAGGCCGGGCGCTCCTCCTTGAACAGGGAAGTTAGCCGGTCGGCCACCTTGCGCGTAATATAGTCCGAAATGCGCCTGACGTAGCCGTCGTTTTGCAAGAACGAACGGGAAACGTTCAGCGGCAGCTCCGGGCAGTCGATGATGCCCTTGAGCAGCAGCAGAAACTCGGGGATGACTTCCTTGATGTTATCGGCCACGAAGACCTGGCCCGAATACAGCTTGACCTGCCCCTCGCTGCCGATCTGCTCGGGCCGCACGCGGGGAAAGTAGAGGATGCCCTTGAGGTTGAAGGGGTAATCGACGTTGAGGTGGATCCAAAAGAGGGGCTCGTCAAAGTCCGCGAAGAGCTCGCGGTAAAAGGCCTTGTATTCGTCGGCCGTGCAGGCCGCGGGCTGCCTGATATAGAGCGGGCTTGGGGTGTTGATCGGCTTTTCGCCCTCGTTTTCAGCTTCTTCCTCTGGTCTTTGGGCCTCCGCGCCCTCCTCGCGCAGGAAGATGGGCGCCTGCATAAAGGCGCAATACTTGAGCAGGAGGCCTCGCAGGGTAGAAAGCTCAAGAAAGGCCTTTGACTCCTCGTTGAGGAAGAGCTTGACGATGCTGCCGGCCGAAGCTTTTTCGATTTCCTCCATCGCGTACTCCATGCCGCCCGAGCTCTCCCAGGCAGCGGCGGGGCCGCCGACCGCCGAAAGCGTTTCGATCCGCACCCTTTCGGCCACCATGAAGGCGGAATAAAAGCCAAGGCCAAAATGGCCAATGATCTGCTCGCCGCTTTCGCTCAGTTTTTCTAAAAACTCGCTCGCGCCCGAAAAGGCGATCTGGTTGATATACTTCCTGATCTCTTCAGCCGTCATGCCGATGCCGTTATCGATGAAAGAGAGGGTGTTCTCGGCCTTGTTCACGATCAGCTCAATCCGCGGCGTTTCGCCCTGCATGAGGCCCAGCGCGCGGCGCTTGGCGATTGCGTCCACCGCGTTTGAGCAAAGCTCGCGCACGAAGATGTCTTGATCTGAATACAGCCACTTTTTGATGATGGGCAATAGGTTTTCGGCGTGGATTGAAAGGCTGCCCCTTTCCATCTTGCTTCAGCTCCTTTTCGCTCGGGCGATGGGTTTTGCGCAAAAGAGTATAGCACAAAACGCAAAAAGCATAAAGCTTTCGCTCAAAGCAAAATAATCATGCACCGCGTAGCTTCTGCGCGGGGATTTCGTGTCGCTTCGAAAAGCGGCGCATGCAAGGCCGATTTTACCGCAAAACCAAGCTTTTTTTACCACAGTTTAACCTGCCCCGGCTTGCGAAAAGGGTGCCCATCCTTAATATTAATAAGGATGGGCACGGGCAAGCGGGCCCGCCCTCCCCAAATCAGCAAAAGGAAGTAAGAATGAGCCAAGCTCTGCAAAAGCGGGCGCCCGGCCTTTGGCGCGGCGCCGCCTATCTTCTGCTCCCGGCGGGGTTCTTTCTGCTTTGCGCCTCGGTTTCGGCCACGTTTTGGGCCAAGGCCGCAGGCGGAGGCTTTGCCCTGCTGCTGGCGCGGCTTTGGCGCCTTTTGGGCTTCACCGCCCTGAGCGCGCTGCTTGGGGCCTGTGCCGCCTTTCTTTTGGCGCTCGGGTTTTGTATATTCATCCTCTATGTCGCGCCAAAGCGGCTGCGCGGCGGGCTGGGCCGGCTTTGCTGGGTGCTGGGCGCCGTGCCGGCCGTGGTCATGGGCTTTTTAGGCTGCCGCTATATCTTCCCCGCCGTGCCCAACGCCTTTTGGGGCCTGAGCCTGACGCTGTGCTTTATGCTCATCCCCAGGCTCACGGCTGAAATCCTCCCCCTGCTCCTGCCCGCGCGCACCGGCGAATTGCTGGCTGCTTCCAGGGCGCTCGGGGCCTACCCCTACCAAAGCGTTCTGCGCTGCTTGCTGCCAAACAGCGTGCGGGATCTGGCCCTGCCCGCTCTGCGCGCCCTGTCGCGCAGCTTAAGCGAAGGCGTGGCGGTGCTCATCGCCCTGAGCTTCTTTGCCGACGGGCCGCATACCCTGGCGACCGCGCTGATGCGCGCGCTGGGCGGCGAAAGCAGCCTGGCCGAGGTGCTTGCCTATCTCTTCGCGCTGCTCGCCCCCTTGAGCGTGATCTTTGCGCTGGCCTTTTTTGCAAAAGAGGGGCAAACGCCATGATGAGCAAGGAGCAGTGCCTGAATTTTTGCTTTCTCAGCCTCTGCGCCCTGCTCGCGCTGCTTGCGCTCGGGCTCTTTCTATGGCCGGTTTTGCGCCTTTGCGCGGATGCCACCGCCCTTTTCCTAAAGGGCGAACCGCTGCTTTTGAGCCTTGGGCGCAGCCTTTTCTTTAGCCTGCGGCTGCTGGCGCTGGTCTTGCTCCTGGTCGTGCCCATCGCCTTCCTCATCGCCTCGCAAAGCTACCGCCGCGCGGGGCGGCGGGGCCTGCGGGCGGCGCTGGGCGTGCTTTCCTGGTTGCCGGCGGTCTTTCTCGGGTTCTTCGCCCGGCTGCTCTTTGCCCGGGTCTTGGGCGACGGGATGCCGGCTGCCGCGCTCACGCTCTTCCTTTTCATGCTGCCCTTCCTCACCGTTCGCTTTGAAGATGCCCTGCGCGCGGTGCCCGAACCCATCCGCCGGGCGGGGAAGATGCTCGGCGCGACCGAGCGCTCGATCCTCTTCCGCCTGATCGCGCCGAGGGCGTTCGGGGCGCTGGGGCGGGCGCTGGTGCTCTGCACAGAGCGGATTTTGGGCGAGGCGACCGCGCTTTTGATGCTCCACGGCGTGGCGCCGGAGGGCAACATGCTCTCGCTCGAGCTTTACCGGCTCATTTCGCTGCAAAGGGAGGATTCGCTCCTGCTGGCGCTGTTTCTGGCGCTGATCCTTTGCGCGCTCAGGCTGGCGGCCTCTTATCGCTGGGATGGTTCCCCGCTTCTTGCGTCCGCGCCCTCGGCTGATTCCACACGAAAGAGGAGTTGAACGGCATGCCCGCAGCGCTCAGCGTTTCAAACCTGGATCTCCGCTATGGGAAGAAGGAGATTCTGCGCGATTTGAGCCTGGAGATCCTGCCCGGGCATATTTTGGCGCTGATCGGCCCCGAGGAGGGAGGCAAGAGCAGCCTTTTGCGCGCGCTCAACCGCATGGCGGATGAAGAGGGCGCCTCGTATTGCGGCAATATCCTCCTGAACGGCGAAAGCATCTTCCTTAAGGATGCGGTCACCCTGCGCAGGGCGGTCGGCATGGTGCCGCCCACGCCGGTGCTCTTTCGGGGCACGGTTTTCGATAATATCGTGGCGGGCCTTAGGCTGCAAGGCCAGCGCAACGGGGGCGAACTGCGCCGCCTGGCCGAGGGCGCGCTTGCCCAGATGGGCCTCACGGAGGAATACACCCCCCTGCTTGGCGAAAGGGCGGATTCGCTGCCCCTCCCCGCCCGGCAGATGGTGGCCTTCCTGCGCGCGCTCGCCCTGGAACCCGAGCTTTTGCTGCTGGATGAACCCTCCCGATCGCTGGACGCCGCGGGCGTGGCCCAAATGGAAGAAGCGCTGTGCCGCATCAAGGGGCGCTGCACCGTTCTGCTTGCCACCAACACCCTGCAGCAGGCGGGCCGCATCGCCGATGAAACCGCCCTGCTCATCAATGGGCGCATCGTGGAATACGGCGAAACCGCGGAGCTTTTCTCGAACCCGCGCGAGAAGCAGACCGAGGATTACCTCACCGGTCGCTATTACGAAAGAGCCTCCCTCAGCCTTTAAAATTAGGCGCGTTAAAGAAAGGGCACACTATGCGAACGCTGTTTGAACAGGAACTGCGCGACCTGCAGCGCGACGTCTTCCGCCTGGGGAACCTCGTCTGCGATACCCTGGCCGAAATGCTCACCGCCGGGTACCGGCGCGATTTCGTGGCCATCGAAAGGCTGTATGAGAGCGACCTGCAGGCCAGGGAAACCCGCATGAAGCTCAACGAGCGCGTCGTGCGCGTCGTGGCCACACAAAACCCCCTGGCGGCCGACCTTCGCAACCTGTTCTTCCTCACGCACATGGCGGATGAGCTCCTGCGCATCTCGGCGCAGTGCAGCGGCATCGGCCGCCTTTGCCTAAAGGCCGAGGAAGAGAGCCCCCTCTTTGAAGAGGACGTCTTCCACATGGGGCAGCGCGCGGTCGCCATGCTCGATGGGGCCCTTGGCGCCGCCATCCGCGGCGATGAAGAGATCCTGGGCGCAACCATCGCCATGGATGATGAGATCGACATCGCCTACGAGCAGATCTCGCGCGAGTGCAGCACTAGAATGGACGCCAGGGACTGTGAAAAGACCTCCACGGTGCTCGGCGCCTATAAGCTGGCGCGCCGCATGGAGATCATTGGCGATAGTATCGTCAACCTTTGCCGCTGGTGGCTCTTCTTCAACGGCTGCCGCGATTCCGCGGCCGATATTCGGGTATGAGGCCGGAAGATTGCCTGCGTCAGGGCGAGAGGATTGACGATTTGCAAACGGCAGGGCTGCGAATACTTCAGCACCCTGCCCGGTTTTTATTCGGCACGGACTCGATTTTGCTGGCGCACTTCGCGCACGCGCCCAAGGGTGCCAGCTGGATGGACCTTGGCACGGGCACCGGAATTTTGCCCCTGCTCATCCTGGCGCGAAGGCCGCTCGACCGCTTTGACGCGGTCGAAATCCAGGCGGACGCGGCCGACATGGCAGCGCGCTCGGTAGCGCTGAACGGCCTTGAGGGGCGCATCGCCGTCCATGCCATGGATATGCTCGACGCGCCCGCCTTTTTCGGCCACGGCCGCTTTGACGCGGTGGTCTGCAATCCGCCCTATGGCAAGCGCGGCTGCTCGCTGCAAAACCCAAGCCCGGCCATCGCCATCGCGCGGCACGAGGTGGCCATCACCCTGCCGCAGGTCGTTTCGGTGGCGGGCAAGCTTTTAAAAAACGGCGGCGGCTTCTTTCTCATCCACCAGGCCGATCGCTTTTTGGAGCTGGCCGCCCTTTTGCAGGCGGAAAGGCTCGAGCCCAAGCGGGTTCGGCTCCTGCACCCAGCGCCGGGCAAGCACGCGCACTTAGTTCTGGTCGAAGGCGTGAAGCTGGCGCGGGCCGGGGTGAGCTTTTTGTCGCCGCTGTTCATCCACGAGGAAGGCGGCGCGGTCAGCGCGGAGATGCACGCCATCTACGCCGGCGAGCACGACATCCTTTGACGGTAACGGGCAATTTTGCCCAGCCGCCCGAGAGAAACGAGCTTGCGCGGAGATAAACCGAACGGGCCGCTCGCCGCGAGCCCCGGCCAACCCACGGCATGGCCCGCCAGGGTAAGCTTTTGCCGCCGCTGTTCATCCACGAGGAAGGCGGCGCGGTCAGCGCGGAGATGCGCGCCATCTACGCCGAAGTTGCCCCGCTCGCGCGCGGAAGGATCCAGCCCGCTATGATTCGGCCATTTACAAGGCGAGCCTGCCCCGCTCACGCGGGGGTGATCCCGACTTGTGAAGCCAAGCTCGCGCCGTGTTTGGGCTTTCCCCGCTCGCCCACGAAGCGAAGAAAAGGCCCCAATGGGGCCTTTAACGCGTAAATGCCCAGGTTTCGATGCCATGGTAGGCGTCGCCCTCGCGGGGAAGGCCTTCGGCCTGCAGTTGCCCACTCGTCACCAGGGTTTTGGTACGCATCAGCAGCGTAAACACCGGCAGGTCGGCGGCGACGCGCTCGCTGACGCGCTGCGCGGCCAGCTTATATTCCTCAGGGCTTTGGGCGGAGCGCATTTGGGCAAAGTAGCCGTCCACCGCCGCGTTTTGGTAGCCGTTGAGATTGCTGCCCCCTCCGGTTTCGAGCAGGGGGCTTAAATCCCCCGAAGCGCCAAGGCTGTAGCCCATCAGCGCCAGATCGTACTCGCCCCTTTTCATCTTGGCGAGCAGATCCTTGAAGGGCAGCTCCTCGATTTGCAGCACGATGCCACCGCGCATGAGCTGCATCTGCAGCGCGCGGGCCAGATCCTTCATCAGGGAATTCTCCTGGTCGCTCCCGAGGAGCAAGGTAAGGCTCAAGTTTTCGAACTGGGCCTGCTCCGCGCCCGCCTCGCGGCCCAGCAGCAGGCTGATCATCTCCTCCTGGCTTAGCGTGGGGGATGGGCTCGGGCTCGGCGTCGCGCTCCCCGGCGCCGGGCTTTCGCTGGGCGCCGGGCTTGGGGTCGGCTCCGGCGAAGGGCTCGGGCTCGGCGTCGCGCGCAGAAAGGCCTGCACCGCCTCTGAATTGCTCTCTTCGAGCAGGCCGTCGCCGTCGATATCCTCCCAGCCCAGTGAAGAAAGCAGCGCCTTGGCGCGCAAAAGGTCGTAGCCCGCGCCCTCCGCGCGTTCGGCCAGCCAGCTATCGGGCCAAATCGGCACCTCGACGGCCACGCCGTGCCCCTTTAAGGCCGTGTTCAGCAGCTCGCCGCGGTCGATGAGCGCGGCGATGGCGCGGCGCATCTCGATGGGGGCGAGCTTGCCGCCCAGGTTCGGCGCGAGAAGCTCCACCCGGCCGGTGGAATACTCCTTCATGTTGAGGTCGCTGTGGGCATAGAGGGAGGATTCCATCATCAGCGTGACCAGCGCGGCGTCGATCTGCCCGCTTTCCACGCGCTCCGGGGTTGTATCGTCGAAGGCGACGGCCTGAATCCGCTCGATGACCGGGGGCTTGCGCCACCAGGCGGGATTGCGGGCAAGCTGCATCTCCGTGCCGCCAAGGTATTTCTCGACCAGATAAGGGCCGGTTCCTGAGGGGAAATCCCCCCCGCCAAAGTGCGCGATGGGGAAGCAGAGCGCGTAAAGCGCCGCATAGCCCCGCTCGCTTTCAACCATCAGCTCGCTTTCGCCGACCGCACTGATGGCCGTAACCGCCTTGAGAATTGACGCGTACGGCCCCTTTTCACCAGCGGACTTAATGCGCTCGAAGCAATCGGCCACGGCGGCGGCGCTGAGGGGATCGCCATCGTGAAAGACGACGTTTGGGCGCAGTTTCAGCCTATATCCGCCCTCGGCCTGCTCGATGCTCTCGGCAAGCCAGAGCGCAGGCTGCGCGCGCTCATCCAGCTTGAACAGGCCCTCATAAATCAGGGGGAAGAGGTTGGCCATCTCCGCGGACTCGTTCGCCAGAGGATCCAGCGTGCCCGCCGAAGAGGGCATGGCCAGGCTCAATATCCGGTTTTCCGCAAAGGTTTTTGCGGTTTGGCTTGGGATTAGGCCACCCGCCGTGTCTGCCGGCTGCTCCTGCGAGGTCTGCGACCAGTCGAAGATCCCCTCAGAGGAGCAGGCCGTCAAAAGCATGCTCAGGATCAAGCACATCGCCATAAATCTCGAGATATTGCGCGTAGGCGCGCAGAACCTTTTCAGCATACTCCTTCACGTCCTTTCCGGGGATCTCATCCAGGCTCAGCCCGTCTTTTGAAAGGTTTTTATCCTCTAGCCAGGCATCGACCTGCCCCTGCCCGGCGATGTAGGCGGTCAGCGCCTCGCGCGGGCGGCCGCCATAGCGGCCGAGCAAATAGCCAAGGTACCAGGCGCCCATGCGCACATTCACCGCGGGATCGAGCAGCATCGAGGGCTCGTAGTCCCTGATCTCGATCTTTTCGGCCAGCCATTCGCCGGTCTTTGGCATGATCTGCGTAAGCCCCAGCGCGCCGGCCGCGCTTTCGATTTCGGGGCGGAAGCTCGACTCGCAGTAGATCAGCCCGGCCAGCAGGCAGGGATGCACCGAAAATTCGCCGGCGGCGGCGCGAATCTCCTCTTCAAAGCGCAGGGGGAAGACGATCTTCTGCCTTTGCGGCGCCCAAACGAAGGCCCAAAACAGGGCGAGCGCCAAAAACAGCAGCGCAAGGCCGCCCCCGCCCAGGATCAGGGGCAGCTTCGCCTTGAAATCATTCTTTCCGGTCTTCACAAAGGGCAAGCTCATCCCTCCATAGCCTTTGAATCTCTTCACGCATCCGCTCAAGCCCCGTCGAGGAGTCGATGAGCAGATCGGCGCGCCTCTTTTTTTCCTCCAGCGGCATCTGGCTGCAGATGCGCAGCAGCGCCTCTTCGCGGCCAAGCCGGTCCCGCGCCATCAGGCGCGAAAGCTGAATCTCTACCGGGCAGGCCACCAGCCAGGTGCGCTCGGCCAGTCCTTCCATCCCCGATTCAAACAGCAGGGGAACGTCGAGCACGGCAATTCTTGCCCCTTTTAGACGAAGCTCCTCGATTTGCCGTTGCATCTCGGCCCGCACCATTGGGTGCAGAATGGCGTTGAGCGCCGTGCGCTCCCCTTCGTCGCCAAAGACGCGCCGGCCCAGGGCGCGGCGGTCGAGCCTGCCCTGCTTGTCGATCAGCTCCGCCCCAAAGCGCTCCGCGATCAGAGGTAGGGCGGGGCCGTTTTGGGCCGTCAGCGTCCGCGAAATCTCGTCCGCGTCGATGACGCACGCGCCCAGTTCCCGCAAAAAGGCGCTGGCGGTCGATTTGCCGCTGGCAATCCCGCCGGTCAGGCCGATGATGCGCAAAATCGTTCTCCCCTTCCCGTTTTATTCGGATTCCCCTTATTTCTTTCGGCTTTCAACGGAGGCGCTCGCGCGGCCCTCCGGGCCGCCCAAAAGGCGCGGCAGGGGCAAGAACCATCCGGCTACCAGGCCGGCGGAGCCCTTCCGGCGTGAGCTGCTTCAATAAGGCAAGCGAAGGCCCGCGCCTCCCCCTTCTTTGGCCATGGCGGCGGCCTTATTCTACGAGAAAGCCCCTCGAGCGCAGCGCCTCTGTGATCGCGTCCAGCTCCTTTTCGCTCCCGGCCGCAATCGTGTGCATGTGCACACCGCCCGTCAGCGCCGCCATCGGAGCCATGCCGCTCCCCTTCATCTTATTGAGGAAGGCCGAAACCTCCTCGAGAGTCTGCAGCATGAGCGTGGCGCGGAACTCGCCATACACCGCGTGCTCAATGGAGATGTCGAGCACCTTGCCCCCCAGAGCCACGATGGTTTCCAGCTCCTCTTGCATGGCCGAAAAGCCCTCGTGCCGGGCCGCGACGCTGCGGCTGGGGCCAAAGGCGGGCGGAAGCAGGTAACCGCCCGGCGTCGCGTAAATGGTAAGGCCGGCTGAGCGCAAAAGGGCGATGTCCGCCACGATGACCTGGCGGCTCACTCCCATCTCCTGGCTCAGCGCCGCGCCCGTTACCGGCTGGCGGCTATACTTCAGCCGCTGCGCGATTTGGTCGCGGCGGGCCTTCGCATCCATCGTTTTTGCCCCCTTTTTTGTTCGTTTTTGCTCGTTTTCAGCGGCGCCGGTTGTTCAGAAGCGCAGCCATGCGCAGCAGCTGCGCGATGGCCATCAGCGCGGATGCCAGGTAGGTGCTGGCCGCGGCCGAAAGCACCTTCTTTGCGTAAGGGGTCTCCTCACGCTTGAGGATGCCCGAGGCCTCAAGGGCATATAGGGCGCGGGAGGAGGCGTTCAGCTCCACCGGCAGGGTGATGAGCTGAAAGACCACCGCCGCCAGGTAGCAGACCACGCCGACGGCGGCCAGCCCCGTCATGCCAAGGAAGAGGCCGAGGAAGAACAGCGGCATGGAGGCCGTGGAAATCAGGCTTGCCGCGGGCGCGATGGCGTTGCGAATCCGCAGCGGAGCATAGCCTTCGGCGTGCTGCATGGCGTGGCCAACCTCGTGCGCGGCGACGCCGAGCGCCGCCAGGGAGCCAGAGCCTTCCACCGAGGAAGAGAGCCGCAGAACCTTCTCTTTGGGGCTGTAATGGTCCGAAAGGGCGCCGCCCGGCGAGCGCTCGATGCGCACATCGCGAATGCCGGCATCGCGCAGCAGCGCCTGCGCGGCATTCTCCGCGGTGGCGCCGGACTGCGCCCGCACATGGGAGTACTTTTCAAACACGCTCTTGACCCGCCACTGGGCGATCAGGCCGATCAGCGCGGCAGCAAGAACCAGGAGCAGGCCCCAGTCGCCCTGGCCGCCGAATCCGTAAGGAAAAAACATTCGCAGACCCTCCTTGGGCATAAAAGCCGCTGTTAGTATAGCTCCAACCGGCAATAAAAACAATGGCCGCTCGCGTTGAAGCGCCGTCTTTGCGTTTTTAAGCCCCGGGTTTCGCCATATGAAGCGCCGCAGGGGCTACTCCTCCCAAAGGCGGCTCCCCGTCAGGGCGATGCGCACCGCGTCGGCCCGGTTCACCGCGTGCAGCTTCGCATACACGCTCTTGATCTCGGTCTTCACCGTGTCAAGCGAAACATGGTTGGCGATGGCGATTTCCTCGCGCGTCAGGCCCTGCGAAAGGCAGCGGAGCACCTCGCGCTCGCGGGGCGTCAGCGCGGCCGCCGCATCCGCCGCCTCGCCTTTCTCCCTCAAAAAGGCGGCCTGCACGAAGGCCGCGCGCTTGGCATAGACCGAGCACTTCTTGGCGATGAGATCGAGCCACTCGGCGGGGATGGCGATTTCCTTCCGCAGGGCCGCACGCCTGCAAAGCGCGCGCATCAAGCCGCCAAGCTCCACGAAGGGGGCCTGAATGCCCTCTGGCTCCGCAAGCTCGTATGCCTCCAAAAGCGCGGCGAGCGCCTCCTCTTCCTCGCCCAAATGGAACAGCGCCACGGCCTTGATCGCCAAAAGATCCACCACGCCCAAAAGATACTGGGCAATGGAAAAATCGTCGTGCTTGGCGGAAGCGTAGGCGCTCAGCGCCGCGTAGTTCTTTTGCGCCAAAAGCAGCCGCGTTTTGACATAGACGCAGAGCGCGCTAACGAAGTTGCTCTCATCCTCGTTGCCCTGAAACTCCTTCTTGATCCATTCCGCCACGAGGTCCATTTCGCCCAACCACGCATAGCACCAGGCATGCACCAGCTCGGTGATCTTGTGCTCCCTCTCAAGCTCGGCGCGTTCATAACGCGCCCCCCAGTTCTTGAGCGTGTCGTTAAACTCTGATGCCCTGCCGCACGCGATGTAGATGCGCAGCAGGTAAAACATCGCCCGCACCTCAAGCTCGTGCTGCCCGCTCTTTCTGGTGCCATAGGCCACCTCCATCGCCCATTGGCTCGCCTCTTCGAAATGGCCGCGATAAAAAAGGATCTCGCAGCGGGCCAAATCGTCGAAGCGGATCAAATACCCGCCCATTTTCCCCTCGATCAGATCATAAATCGGCGTGGCTTTTTCGATGTTCCTTTCAAAGGCCCCAGTCGGGCAGCCCGGCCTTACGCTGTTTATATACAGGCTCGCGCAGGAGGCCACATATTGGTGGAGGACGAATTGGGTATAGTGCGGGCATTGCGCCAAATACTCCACCGCGCGGGAAAACCCCAGGCCCATCCCCTCATCTTCAAAGGTCAGCAGGTGGATCACGCCCAGGCAGGAGTAGCCGCAGGCCAGGATGCAGGCGCGCTCTTCCGAGGGCGAAAGCGCCTCATACTCCGCAATGCCGCCCCGAATGACGGAAAGCACTTCGCTTAAACGGTTCAAACAAAGCAGCATCTTAGGTCTGATCACCAGGCGCAGCAGATCCCGTTCAAAACCGCTTTTCGGGCTTCCTTCAAGGGCTTGATTGATTTGCTCCAGAATGAATTCTGCGTTGCGGTGGGCGAGCACCGGCGTAAGCTCCATAATGGCCCGGGCCATCGCGCCATACTCGCCGCCGAGGCCGAAATAACGCACTGCCTCATATAAAAAATCGTTTTTCCGGTACCATCCCGCCGCGCTCAGGTAGATCTCGCGCCGCTCTTGCGCGCCGAGCGAACCTTTCCGCCCGCGCAAATACCTCATAAACAGCGGATGGACGCGGTAACTATCGCCATATGGGTTCTGGCGCAGCACGGCGCTCAGGCCCTTCATCTCTTCCCCTATCGATTCGTTCACGATTCCGGTTTCCTTCAAAAGCGCGAGCGCCGGGCTTTCAATCAACGCGAGTTTTTCGAGCGTCAGGCTAAGCTCGGGGGAGATTTTCGAAAAGATCTCCGCATCAAAGAGCTTTTCAAGGCCGGTGCGCATCGCAAAAAGAGCCTGCCTTTCACGGAAGGAGCCGTTTTTTTGCGGAAAGGAGCAGGCCATCTGCAGCGCGAGAGGGCAGCCCGCGGTCTCCGTAAAAATCAGCCCAAGGCTTTCATCCGGCAGATTTAGGCCCTTCAAAAGGAAGAATTCGCGGGTTTCCTCCCAGGTGAACGCGAGCTCTTCTTCGCCAATCCGCCGCGCGGAAGCCATGGAGCTTAGCTGCAGCGAAGGGAAGGCGGGTTCCTCCCGCGAGAGCAGGACGGAGCAAATCGACTGATAGGGCATGGCAATCGACTTTTCAATAAACCAAAGCACCGAAGGGGAGCGCAGCCGCTGCAGATCCTCATACACGAAGATATAGCGCCGCCCCGGCACGAGCATGGCATCCGGAAACTGCAAATAGCGCTCAAATCGGGCGGGATCCTCAGGCATCCCGAAGGCGCGCAGGCGCTCGATGGCCTCTGGCGTGTTATAGGGCGCCATGGCTTGGGTGAAGTTATTCCAAAAGCGCGCCGGGCTGTCGTATTCCGTCAGCTGCAGCCAAGCGACGGTCGCCTCCATCCCACTGAGCGCGGAGCGAATCGCTTCCGACTTGCCGTATCCCATCCCGGCCACGACGTTCAAAATGGGATAGCGTTCCATGCTGCTGCTTAAAAAATCTTCGAGCTTTGGCCGTTTCAGGGTGAGCTGGCCGCCCATCCCGCCCTGGGGGCCTTGGCCCTGGAACGAAAAATCTCGCATTCAAGTCGGCCTCCTTGCTCTATCAAAAACCGTTAGATGAACGACAAAAAAAGCGCTGTTAAACTAAAATATTTGACATAAAGGAGCGAAATCCCTGCAGGGCGCTTAAAAATCGCAAGCGTTTCCGCCATCGCTTCCGCTTCCCTGCCGCAGCCTCCTTTTTTAAGCGCCGCAGGCCCTCTTTTTTGCCTTCTTCCTCTTTTAACTCCACGAAGGGCCCTTTTTCGCGAGGGTTCGTAAAGAAAAATACCCATTTGGGGGATTGATTTGTTAACGGAATCCGTCTAAAATAAAAAGCAACCCATGACATCCGAAAAAACTTGAACCATATCGAATAATGGAGGGAAACTATGGAACGAGCTAGAATTTTGCTTGCCGATAGTGCCATAGAAACCCGAGAAGCACTGGGCAGGCACCTGCGCGAAGCGCAGGACGCTTCCATGGAGCTGAGCGCTTCCGTAAGCAGTGGATTGGAAGCGCTGCGGATCTTGAGCGAGCGCCCTATTGATCTGCTCGTGATGGATTTGGTTTTGCCCGGTCTCGACGGCTTTTCCTTGCTCGAAAAGCTGCACGCGCTGGGCATTTCGCCGGGGCTGAAGGTTCTCGTCCTCGCCGCCATCGGCCGTGCGGATCTGATCCAGCGCGTCATGGATCTGGGCGTGGATTATTACATGCTCAAGCCCTGCGAGCCTGAGATCGTTCTTGAAAGAATGCGCTCCATTTTGAATGAAGGGGCGAAAAAGGCCCAGAGCTTCCCCTCTATGGGCATTGGCGGCAGCCCCACGCTGGATGTGTGGCTTTCCGACATCTTTTTTTCCATCGGCCTGCCCGCCCATATCAAAGGCTACGCCTACCTGCGCGAAGCGATCACGATGGCCGTGGATCGCCCGCAGATCCTCGAGTCCATTACCGGGGAACTTTACCCAAGCGTGGCGCGCCGCTTCAACACCGAGCCTTCCAAGGTCGAGCGCGCCATCCGCCATGCGCTGAACGTGATTTGGGCGCGGGGGCAAATGGCCAATATCGGGCGCATTTTTGATGGATTGCACTACACCTTCAGCGAAAAGCCCTCCAACGGCGAGTTCATCGCCCTCCTCTCCGAGCGTTTTCGCGTGGAAAGAGCGGCCTGCGAAAAGCGCAGCTCCTAAGCTCCCCCGCGGGGCGGGCCGCAGCCCTTAACAGGGCGTCGGTGCGCTGGCCGCCCGGCGCGAGGCCGCCCGCAAGGCCGAGAACTGGGCCGAAGTCGATCGCCTTCGCGACGAAATCAAGGCCCTTGGCTGCGTTTTGGAATACACCCCGCAGGGCGCCAAGGTCAAAAAGCAATCCTAGAGGGGAAATCCCGCCATGGCGAGGGGCGCAACAACGAAGAACTCTAAAAGAAGGCCGCCCGAATAGGGGCGGCCTTTGTTACGCGGGGGCGATGGCGAAGGGAAAGGCCCGCAGGGCAGGCCACAGCCCCTAACCGGGCGCGGAAGAGCCCCGCGCCGCGTCAAGCAAGGCGAGGTTGCCGCGCACCATTTGCACATCGGGGTGGCTTTCGTCAAAGACCCTGGTGTAGATGGCAAGGGCCTTTTTATAGTAGCGCTTGGCCTCCTCATACTCCCCTTGGACATCATAAACAGCGGCGATGTTGTTGTAGCTCGCCGCCGTGTCGGGGTGCTCCTTTCCCAAGACCTTTTCCTTCACCGCCAAGGCCTTCTTGTGCCACCCCAGCGCCTTGCCGTACTCCCCTTGGGCATCATAAACATTGGCAATGTTGTTGTAGCTCATCGCCGTGTCGGGGTGCTCCTTCCCCAAGACCTTTTCGCGCACCGCCAAGGCCTTCTTGTGCCACCCCGGCGCCTTGCCGTACTCCCCTTGGGCATCATAAACATTGGCGATGCCCAAGTAGCTCGCCGCCGTGTCGGGGTGCTCCTTTCCCAAGACCTTTTCCTTCACCGCCAAGGCCTTCTTGTGCCACCCCAGCGCCTTGCCGTACTCCCCTTGGGCATCATAAACAGCGCCTATGTTGTTGTAGCTCGCCGCCGTGTCGGGGTGCTCCTTTCCCAAGACCTTTTCCTTCACCGCCAAGGCCTTCTTGTGCCACTCCAGCGCCTGGCCGTACTCCCCTTGGGCATAATAAACATTGGCAATGCCCAAGTAGCTGCCCGCCGTGGAGGGGTGCTCCGTACCCAAGGCCTTTTCCTTCACCGCCAAGGCCTCCAGGTGCCACTCCAGCGCCTGGCCGTACTCCCCCTGGGCATCATAAACCACTCCAAGGTTGTTGTTCACCATCGCAACGCCCAGGTTCGTTTCCAGCTCACCGTTTGCCCTATAAATTACCAAAGCATTGTTAAATTGTGCAATCGCGTCCTTATAGCGTGCCAGCCTCCAATACGTGATGCCCAAGGTATTGTGCACGCGCGCAACATCGTCACTCCGCCGGCCCGTGGTCACTTTTTGCTCTTCCAGTGCCTTTTCGTAGCTCTCCGCCGCACTTTCGTAATCCCCCTGCTCTTCGTAGGGTTCCCCCACCTCGTAGCTTTGGGTGGCTTCTTCGGGGTCTATCCTCTGCGGCTGCATGATATTAATCGTTCCGTTAAAATCGCGTTCCACGTAAACGACCTTTTGGGCGTTTATGTTGGTGTTCTGGGTGCCTTTATCCATCTTTTCATCTCCTCCCCGTTACATATTAAGGGTACCATTGAAGTCGCCTTTTATATCCACAACCTTTTCGGCCTTAATGTTGGTCGTGGGGCTGTTAATGGGCGCGTTCACGTCGCCAACCACAGCAACCGGGTTTCCGCTGCTGCCGCTTTGGTCAATCTTCACGCCACCGGCCCCGTTGGTCGGGGTGGCAGAGCTGGGTTTCTCCCTTTTTTACCCCAGTTATTGATGATAGCCACAACAATCACTCCTATCAGGCTAATAATCGCCACGATCACCGTGGTCGCAACCGGATGCCCTTCAATCCACTCCCAAATTCCCACTCGCGCACCTCCAAGCCCGCCTTAATTTCCCTTATTCATACAGTTTAAGTGAGTTTCTGCAAAAAGCAAGGTCATTCCCGCTTCCTTTCGCCCGCCCTTGACCGCGGGCCCCCGCCCGGGGTATGCTAAACTAATACGAACGCGAAAGCGGGGGGTTTTATGCGGGCAGGCCAGCTTTTTACGGCCACCATCGAGCGCGCGGCCGATTTTGGGCGCGGCGTCGCCCATGCGGATGGGCAAACGGTCTTCGTCGCGGGCGCGCTGCCGGGCGAAGAGCTGCGCTGCGCCTTCGAGCGCGCCAAGGGCAAGGTCGCCTTCGCCCGCGCCGTGGAGCCGCTTTCGCCCTCCCCTCTGCGCGAGAAGCCGCCCTGCCCGCTCTTTCTCCGCTGCGGGGGCTGCGATATGCAGCACATGGGCTACGAAACCGAGCTTGCCCAAAAGCAGCAGGTGGTTTCGGATGCCCTTACGCGAATCGGCGGCTTTGCGGCAGGGGAATTCGAGCTTCTGCCCATCCTCGGCGCAAAGCAGCCCCTTCATTACAGGAATAAGGCAGTCTTCCCCGTCGGCGGCAGGTCTGGCCGCGCCGAAATCGGCTTCTTTCAGCGGCAAAGCCACGATATCGTCCCGGCCGAAGGCTGCCTGCTGCTGCCCGAAAGCATGGGCGCCGCCGCGAAGGCCTTCCTCGCCTGGATGAATGAGTTCGCCATCCCCCCTGCGGACGCATCGGGCGGCGAGGGGCTCGTCCGCCATCTGATGCTGCGGCAAAACCGCGCGGGGCGCACGCTGGCCGTGCCCGTGCTGCTGCGCGGGGAACTGCCAAGGGCGCGCGAGCTAAGCGCCGCCCTGCAAAGCGCCCTGGGCGAGCGCTTCGCGGGGCTGTGCGTGAACATCAACCCGGGGCCTGAGGGCGAAATCCTGGGCGAGCGCTGCGAAACCCTCTTCGGCGAAGCCGCCCTGCAGGAAGAACTGCTGGGCCTGCGCTTTGAGATTTCGCCGCTTTCGTTCTTCCAGGTCAACCCCGCGCAGGCCGAACTCCTTTATGGCAAGGCGCTCGAGTTCGCCGGGCTTCGCGGCGGCGAAACCGCGGTGGATGCCTACTGCGGCGCGGGCGGCATCGCCCTGCTCATGGCGCGAAGGGCCAAGGAGGTGCTCGGCATCGAGTCCCTCGGCGCGGCGGTGCGCAACGCGGCCGAAAACGCGCGCCGAAACGGCATTCAAAACGCCAGGTTCCTGCAGGGGCGCTGCGAGGTGCTTTTGCCAAAGCTCTTCCGCGAGGGCGCGCCCGATTTGCTGACCCTCGACCCGCCCCGCAAGGGCTGCGACCCGGAGCTTCTTTCGGCGATTCTGGCCGCCGCGCCAAGGAGGATCGTCTACGTTTCGTGCAACCCGGCCACGCTGGCGCGCGACCTGAAAACCCTCTGCGCGGCGGGCCGCTATGCCCTTCTGCGCGCGCAGGCAATCGATATGTTCCCAAGGACGGGCCACGTCGAGTGCGTGGCGCTGCTGGAGCGCCGCTACGCGGCTTCGCATGGGGGACTCCGTCCCCCCTACGGAACCCCCCTCTAGCAAGAGAACCTTCTGCGCAGCCACATTGCCCTTCCAAAGGGCAATGAGCAGGGGCGCGCTCGCTTCGCTCGCGCGCCGGGGGGCCAGCTCCGCGCTGCGCGCGGCCTGCCGCTGCGCGGCAGGGGCAGCTTCGCTGCCGGCTGGCCCCCGAGGCGCGCCCCTCCGGGGCTTCGCGGGGGGAATT
>JAITGM010000019.1 GCA_031280685.1 Christensenellaceae bacterium | reverse complement strand
CACGGCAAGCGCGCCACGGACTTTGACCCGGTCTATGCCATGACCAAGGGCGGCATGCACATGCTGATGCGCGAAGCAGCGGTCGAGTTCGCCCAGTACGGCGTCCGCGTCAACATGATCATGCCGGGCGGCGTGCGCATCGAGTTCAAAACCGGCGTGGAGGCCCGCACGGCCCAAAAGGCCTCTCGCCATCCCTATATCGACCTGCGCGCCTACCACGAAAAGTACAGGGGCATGTCGAAGATCCCCATGGGCTACCCCAAAGACAGCGCCTATGCCTGCGTTTACATGGCTTCTGACGAAGCTGAGCATTTAACCGGCGCGGCCCTGCGCCTCGACGGCGGCTCCATGCTCAGGGTCTAATCCAAACAACGAAAAAAGGGGCGCCAGCGGCGTCCCTTTTTTCGTTGCCCTGAAGCGAATCGGCGGAAGATGGGCAGGGGGCTTAAAAGCGCACGATGATCTTCTTGCGGTCGGGCCGGCGCTCTTCCATGATCTTAAAAGCGTCCAGAACGCTTTCGAAGGGGATCACATCTGAAATAAAATCGCCGGGGGTCAGCGCGCCAAGGGCGATCCACGCCATGACCTGGTTGTGGACTGCGGCTTCGTCTCTCTTCACCGGCCACTGCAAAAAGTCGAGCGTCCAGTTGTAGGGCGCGGCGCTCCAATCCAGCCGCATTTCGTTGCTTGCGGGCACGCCATAGACGCAAACCTTGCCGTGATCCGCGATCAGCCCCATCGCCTGCGCGATGATCTCCTGCTGGCCGGCCGCGTCGATCACGAAATCCACGCCGTTCGGGCAAACCGCGCGCAGTTCCAGGGCGACGTTCTTCGTCTTGTTGTTCAAGGCGAAATCCGCGCCCATCGCGAGGGCGTATTGGGCCTTTTCGTCTGAATTGGCGATGGCGATGACCGGCGATAGGCCAAGAAGCTTGGCGTATCGCACGAAGCAAAGCCCCACCGGCCCCATGCCAAACACCGCAACGCTCTTGTTGGCCTCGCAGCCGAAGCGGCCCATGGCGCTGAGCACTTCGCGGAAGGTGATGAGCATCGCGCCCTCCACGTCGCCGATTATATCCGTGGGCCGCAGGGCGGTTTGGCCAAAGGCGCTGAGCGAGAAGCCCGGGGTTCCCTGCCCGTGGAGCCTGTAGCCCTCGGCATCGCCGACCAGGGCGTATTGCGCAAAGGCCCCGAAGCCGCCGGAATATTCGCCGCATTTCCCTTCGATATAGGGCAAGACTACGCGATCGCCGCGATGCAGGCTGGTGCAGCCGGGGCCGACCTGCACCACCTCGCCAAAGCCCTCGTGCCCAAGGATCGCGGGATAAATATTGAAGTTTTTGAGTTCGCCGTGAATGATCTTCATATCGGTGCCGCAAACGCCGCAGCTTTTCATCTTCACCAGCGCCTGGCATAGGCCGGGCTTTGGGATGGGGAGCTCCTTCACGGCAAGTTTGCCAGGGGATTCGACGATTAAGGCCTTCATAGGCGGCCCTCCTTCGCGTTTTGAATTAAAGGTAGCATAACAGCGGGGGAAATGTAAAGGCCCGGAGCTCAACTCCGGGCCTTGAATCGCGGCTGCATGGGTTTGCTTTGCACGCCGCAGAGGGGATTGCGGCAAAATCGCCGCCTTTTTTATTCTGCGGCCGGCAGGCTCGCGACCAGGAAAACGTTCTTTTTGAAGTCCGGGTCGAAGCGGTTGCTCCAGTTGTAATACAGCCTCTCGAACGGGAGGATGTAGTAGCCGTCCTGGTTATGGTCCGTGGTGTCGTAAGGGTCCATCAGGATGAGCACATCATCCGCCGTGCTGGCGCTGCCCATCGTGTCGTAGCCGATGATGACCTGCCAGTGGCCGCCCCAGTCGTCCCAGCCCAGCAAAATGGGTTTGCCTTCCCTGAGGAAGCCCAAAATCATGCCCTCGTCCACGGTTTCGGGGTCGGCCAGGTCGTAGGTGCTATAGAGCGTGAAACCGCCCACGCCCTCGAAGATGTTCATCATCTGGCGCAGGTTCGTCGCGCCCGGCTCGTCCTTGCCGCGCAGCGCCACGAGATCCATCTCGTTCATGCCGTTGCGCATGCCGTACCATTCCAGCACCGTCAGAGCGGCGGCTGGCCCGCAGGTCCATTCCGTCGCCTGCTGGATGGTCTTAAAGCCCTCCAGAATGGCCAGCGTTTCGGTCGATTTCATCGCGAAGAAGTCCGGGTGCCTGTAATAGGGGGAATCCTGCACGTCGGCCTCGCGCTCGGCGCCGGCCGCGCCCTCGATTTCAAGGCCTTCGCCATAAGGAATCTTCTGGCTGTTGCCAAAGGCGCCCGTAAGCTCCTTGGCGGCGGGGCTTGCGCTGGGCGCGCAGGCGCCAAAGCTCAGCGCGAGCAGGAGGAAGAGGAAGAGAAAACAAAGCCACTTTTTCATTGGCCAACCTCAGCTTTCCGTTGCGCAAATCTGGCAATGCTCCGCAACGGGATGAAGTATAATCATGCAATACCTCTTCGTCATGAAGAATGCTTTAATTTCGCGTTAAACCAGGAAAATAAAAGGCCTTTCGCCCCGGAGGGCTTACGAGGCCCGGGCATTTTTATTCGCTCAGATCCCGCAGGATGGCCGCGACGAGGCCCTCGGCCTCGGCCTGCCCTTTCGCCGACGCGCCCGCATAGAACTTGATCAGCGGCTCGGTGCCGGAGGGGCGCACGCAGGCCCAAGCGCCCTCCATCTCGTAATAGAGCACGTCCGACGGGGGCATTTTCAGCCTTTCTTCGCCTTTTTCGCCCCCTTGGGGTGCGCTTTGGGTGCGCAGGCAGCTTAAATAGTCCCGCCT
Organism: Christensenellaceae bacterium; assembly: GCA_031280685.1. Taxonomy (GTDB): domain Bacteria; phylum Bacillota; class Clostridia; order Christensenellales; family UBA1750; genus JAITGM01. The sequence goes on along the minus strand of JAITGM010000019.1, from coordinate 52,138 downwards.
TGCCAAAACGGCCCTGCCGCCCAGCGCCTTGGGCGGCTCTGCCCGAAGGGCTGCCATGATCGCGGCCACCGCCTGCCGCCCCTCCTCGCCCTGCCGCATTTCCTTAGAAACCGTCCTCTCGGCGAAGTGGCCATATTCTGCATAGAGCGCCTGCAGGCCTTCCCAAAGGCTGAGGCCCTCCCTTGCGTAAGCGGCCGCGGTTTCGGCCAGCAGCAGGGCCGCGGCCACCGCGTCCTTATCGCGCACGAAGGAGCCGGCCAGGTAGCCATAGCTTTCTTCAAAGCCAAAAAGGAAGGCATACTCGCCACTTTTTTCGAATTCCTCGATCTTTTCGGCGATGAACTTAAAGCCCGTCAGCACCTCGAAAACCTGGGCGCCGTAGCGAGCCGCGATTTTTTCCGGCATCTTGGTCGAAACCAGGGATTGCACCACCGCCCCGTTCGGCGGCAGGGTTCCCGCCGCCGAACGGGAAGACAGGATGTGGTTGAGCAGCAGGCAGCCGATTTGGTTGCCCGTGAGCACGTGGAATTCCCCTTGCTTATCTTGCGCCAGGCAGCCGAGGCGATCCGCGTCCGGGTCGGTGGCCAGAACGAGCTTGGCGCCCACCCTTTCGGCGAGAGCCCGCGCCAGCGCGTAGGCCTCCGGCTTTTCTGGGTTCGGGGCCGCGCCCACGGTCGAAAAGTCCGGGTCGGGGTTTTCCTGCTCGGGCACCACATAGAGCTTCATGAAACCCATTTCGCCCAAAACGCGGCGCAGGGGGACGTTGCCCGTGCCGTTGAGCGGCGAATAGACGATGGGAAGCTCCGCGCCCATCTGCCTGCAAAGCCCGGGCGAAAGGCTCAGCGCCTTGACTTTTTCGGCGTAGGCATCTTCCAATTCCTGAGCGATATAGCAAAGCAGACCCTCCCCTTCGGCCTGCTCAAGCTCCATGCGCCGCCCTTCGCCGTAGGGGTGGCCTTCGATCGCGCGGAAGATGGCCTCGGCCTCCTCGGGCGGAAGCTGGCCGCCGTCCCGCCCATAGACCTTGTAGCCGTTATATTCCTTGGGGTTGTGGCTGGCGGTGATGACCACGCCGGCGGCGCAGCCAAGCGCGCGCACCGCGAACGAGAGCAGCGGCACCGGCGCCAAATGGGGGAACAAATAGGCGCGGATGCCGTTGCCGCAGAGCACCCGGGCCGTTTCCTCGGCAAAAAGGCGCGAAAAGCGCCTGGAATCATAGGCGATTGCCACGCCTGCCGCGGCGTCCCCACCGGCAAGAAGGCAGTCTGCCAGCCCTTGCGTGGCGCGCCGCACCACGTAGGCGTTCATGCGCGCGGGGCCGAAGCCGAGCCTGCCGCGCAGGCCGGCGGTGCCAAAGCGCAGCCCCTCGCCAAAGCGGGAGCGGATCTCGGCCTCGTCCTTGGCGATGGCAAGCAGCTCTTTTTTTAAGTCGGTATCGGCAGCGAACTCGCGCAGCCACCGTTCGTATTCGCGCCTGGGCTCTTGCATAAACAACCGCCTTCCCGCCCCTTGGAAACCATCAAAAAAAACGGGCCTTTTTGCTTACTTTCGCTCGTTTTTCGTTCGTTTTGGGAGGGGCCTTTCAATTCGCCCGGGGCTTCGCCCGAAAACCCCGCATCTTCAAGAGTTTAGCCGGCTTTCCCGCCCCGCATGCGTTCCAGAGGGGGCCTTGCCGGGAAGAACCCTTCATAATGGTACCCAATCACGCGCGAAAAAGCAAGCGGTGGCATACCTTACAGCGGAGGAAGGCTGAAGCCTTGCCCCAACGACCACCCGAAGAAAGGAGGAACAAACCATGGAACTACATCGCCACCCCTTTGGCTGCGGCTGCGGGGAGTGCGCCTGCACTATGCAGGAGGCGCCTAGCCGGCAGGTCAATATCCTGGCCAACCAGGTGCTGGATAGCTTCCCCTGCGGCGGGCAGGGCCTGCGCGCCCCGCTCGAAGCCGGAAGCTTCCATCCGGGCTGCGGCTGCACCCTGCTGGGCGGCTCGCCTTGCGGCCGCGTGGAGCTTGAAAACCCCTGCCTGGAGCAAGGGCCCCGCGGCTGCCGCTTTTCGGCCACGCTGCAAATCCCCTACACCGTGCAGCTCATGGTGGATGGCTGCCGCGAGGCGGTCGTGGCGCTTTTGCGCATCCCAGTCAACGGCGTGCTCCGCGCGCGCTGCGAGTCGGTCACGGAGTTCATCGCGAGCGCGCAGGTGCAGCCGGTTTCCATCGCCTGGGGACCGCGCTGCCCAGAGCTTTGCTTTAACTTTAAGGCGGAAATTTACGCGGCCGCACTGAGGGTTCTGAGCGTGGAGGCTGCTTCGCCAAAGACCGGGCGCGACTGCGAGGCCTTCTTTGCCAGGCCGCTGTATCCGAGCTTCCCCGCGGGCTTTGAGAGCTACGCGCCCTATCAATAAACAAAAAACAAAAGCCATTGCGCCTTCCCTTACGGGAGGCGCTTTTTTGGCCTTACCGCGCACGGGGGCCGCGAAGGCCGCTAAGAAGGGATGCCCCCCATCATTTGCGGGGAGTAAAACGGCGAAACAATCCAGAAAGGCTTCCTAAAAATGGGGGTGTTGGATCGCTGCGCCGCTATTTTGAGCGCCCCGCTCGCCCCTTCTCGTCGTTGCGAGGGAAGCGAGGCAACCCAGCCCTTTTTGCCCGATTAGGGCCGCTTTTCCCCACGCGCCCTCTGGATTGCTTCGTCGCTGCGCTCCTTACAATGACGAAGAAAGGGAATGGCGGCCTTTTTTGCGCACTTGCTTGGGTTGCCGCGCTGCACTCCGCGATGACGAGGAGGTTTTTTGAGGAAGCGGCCAATGAACGCGCTGGCTCCCATACCTTAATGGGAACCGGTGGCCGGAAGCCTTTCGCGCAGGAGGATTTCATGCTACACTACAGAGGGAGAAAAGCGGGGAGGGGTTGCGCGCATGGCCCTGTATGTGGCGGCGACGCCGATTGGCAACCTAGGGGACGCCAGCGAGCGCTTAAAGCGCACGCTGGAGGGCTGTGCGCTCGTCCTGTGTGAAGATACCCGCGTGACGCAAAAGCTCTATGCCGCCTTTGGGCTGAAAAGGCCGAGGCTTCTATCGTCTCACCAATATAACGAAGAAGGCCGCGCTGCCGATGTGGTGGCCGAAATGCTCGAAAAGGGCCTTGACGTGGCACTGGTAACAGACGCGGGCACGCCCGGGGTTTCGGATCCGGGCTTCGCCGTGGTGCGCCAGGCCGCCCAGGCGGGGATCGAGGTTTTGGCGGTGCCCGGCCCCTCGGCGGCGAGCGCCCTGCTCTCGATCTGCGGCTTTGAGATCGAGTCCTACGCCTTTTTCGGCTTCCTGCCCCGCAAGGGGAAGGAGCGGGAGGCGGCCTTTGCGCGGATCGCGCGCGCCTGCGTTTCGGTGGCGGTCGTGTATGAGTCGCCCCACCGCGTCAAGGCGCTTCTGCGGGATGTTGAAGCTTTTTTGCCCGGCGCCCAGCTTTGCCTGAGCTGCGATTTGACGAAGCTGCACGAAAAGACGCTGCGCGGCGGGGCCGCGGAGCTCTTGCTGGCGCTTAACGCGAACCCATCGGCCGAAAAGGGTGAGTACGCGCTGGCAATCGAGCTAAAAGGGGTAAAAAGGCCAGAAACGGCCGAGGAAAAGCCCTCCGCGCGGGCGATGCTGCTCGAATTCGCGCTCATGGGCCTGAGCGCGAAGGAGGCGGTTGCGCGGCTGGCCGCGCAGCCCGGCTATTCGCGCAATGAGGCCTACGCGGCTTCGTTGGAGATCGCCCCGCTGCTCAAGAAAATCGAGGAGGGCGCGATTGATGCGGGGCGTGATTGAATTGATGAACGGCTACGCCGCCAGGAAAGGCGTGCGCAACCGCGAGAGGGGGATTCAAGGATGAAAAGGATTCTTGTATTATGTCACTATCCTTTTGTTGACTACGGCACTCTTCGGATGCACCCAACCACAACCCAAAGTAGTAAGTGAAGCCCCTCTATCTTCCGCCGCGGCTTCTTCTGGGCCCATTGAATTTAACGATTTTGAGAGATTTCTGGCTGCGGCCAAGGATCCGAAATCGCCGTATGTTGAAATGGGTTACTTTTTTATACCGGCGGAAATCCCGGAATCAATCTTTTTTAAAGGGATCCTGGTTGGTGGGAACGCCCCGAATTTTATCTATGGCTCGACGCCCTTAAGATCAGATGAGTATGACCCGCTGGCGTTTATCATGACCTGGTACCCACGGCGTGAAAGCTATTCAAGCGACTTGAAGGTATTCGTGAGCGGATTGGTGCCTCGTACTGTCCCAACTACGCCGATGGGGAAATATTACTTTGCCGAACGCCCTGCCTATACGGTTTCGGAAGAATACAAAGGGGATGCGACGATCTTGTTTAACATGGTATGGTGGGAGCAGGAGGGGGAGTTTTTTCAATGTTCAATTCCCGCGGATTGGAAGCAAGAGGAAATAGAGCGGTATTGCGTGGCGAAGAAGATTGAAGCAAGGCGATAAACGCTTTTAAGGCGGCCAGTGCCGCTGCTTGCTCAAGAGCGGGCGTGCTCCGCTGCTCAAGAAAATCGAGGAGGGCCGATTGATGCGGGGCGTAATTGAATTGATGAACGGCTACGTCGCCAGGAAGGGCATCGCCAATGCCCTTCTTATGGCCGTTTGTTGGGTTGGAACGCTTTGCCTGCTCGTTTACGCGCTGCCCTTGGCCATTCGCCTGGCGGGAGCGAAGCCGATCACGCAGGCCGATTTCCGTGCCGCGATGGAAGGGATGGGCTACTGCGTCAAGGAGCTTTCGGGCTGGCGCGCCGAATGGAAGCTGGCGCTGTGCTGCCCCGGCGCGGAAGAGAACGGCCTGCGCGTGGAATTCATCGACAAGGGCACGAGGGCCGAGGCCGTGGAGTTCTATAACGCGATTTCACCCTCGCTGGACGGCTACGCTGTGCTCGACCTCCCTTTTTAGTGGCCGCGAGCATTGCGCAAAAAAGTGGGCTTTAGGCACAGCCAGGCCTACGCGCTCTTGGGGTCGGCTATCGTGCACGCCAGCGGCCCGCGCGGGTTGGTGAACGAGGCGTTGCGGGCGCTGGGGCTTTGAGTCCGCTGCGGCCAATTTGAGCGAATTGGCTGATTTTATCCTGCCGTTTTTTGTTGTATGCGAGGAAAAGGCGTGTTACAATCACACTAACTGCACGCGGGCGTTTTCGCGCGCGCATTTAGCCCCGCAGGGGCGCCTACGACGGGGGAGGGAAAGCGCGGTGCCTTTAAAGACCTTCAGCGGCGGCATCCATCCGCTGGAAAAGACACACCATGGCAAGGGCTTGAGCGAGCATCTGGCCATCACGAAGCCGGAAGCGCCCAGGCGGGTGAAGCTGCCGATGGCGCAGCACATCGGCGCGCCTTGCAGGCCGCTGGTCGTGGCCGGAGATCGCGTTTTGCGCGGCCAGCTCATCGGGGAAACCGGGGGCTTCGTTTCCGCGCCGGTGCACGCCTCGGTTTCGGGCGCGGTTTTGTCGGTTCAGCCGGAAAGGGCGATCGGCGGGCAGACGCCGCTAACCGTGACCATAGAAAACGACTTTAAGGATGAAACGGTGGAATTCATCCCGGCCGACCCCGCCGCGCTTTCGCGCGAGGAACTTTTAAAACGGGTCGCCGCCGCGGGCCTGGCGGGCATGGGCGGCGCTGCCTTCCCGCTGCACGTGAAGCTTTCGCCCCCGGAGGGGACAAAAATAGATTATCTCCTCTTAAACGGCGCGGAGTGCGAGCCGTATTTGACCGCCGACCACCGCATGATGCTCGAGAGAGGCGAAATGATCCTCAAGGGCGCGGCGATCCTCAAGCGGATCTTGGACGCGGATGCGGCGATCATCGGCATTGAGGCCAACAAGCAGGACGCCATCGCCAACCTCGAACGGCTCGCCCAGGGGAGCGGCATAAAGATCCAGCCCCTGCGCGTGAAATACCCCCAGGGCTCAGAAAAGCAGATCATCCAGAGCCTGACCGGCAGGCAGGTACCCTCGGGCAAGCTGCCCGCGGCGGCTGGCTGCGTGGTGGTCAACGTATCGACCGCGCATGCGGTCTATGAGGCGGTGGCACTGGGCAAGCCGCTGATCGATAGGGTTCTGACCGTCACGGGCGAGGGGATCGAGACCCCGGCGAACCTTGAGGTGCCCATCGGCACCGAGATTTCGCATCTCATCGCCTGCTGTGGGGGCCTGAAGGATGGTTCCGCGCGCCTGGTCAGCGGTGGGCCGATGATGGGCATCGCCGTTTTTGAGGAAGATCTGCCCATCGTCAAGGGATCCTCGGGCATCCTGGCGCTGCTCCACGGCAGCCAGGACGCGCACGGCGAAGGCCCCTGCATCCACTGCGGGCGCTGCTCCAGGGGCTGCCCCATCCATTTGCAGCCCTATGAGCTGTATAGCGACATGCTGAAAAAAGACTGGGCCGCGGCCGAAAAGCATGGCGCGCTCGATTGCGTGGAGTGCGGCGCCTGCAGCTATATCTGCCCGGCCAGGCGCGAGGTAACCTCGGCCATTCGCGTGGCCAAGCGCCAGGCGCAGGCCCTCAAGCGAAAATGAGCAAAGGAAGCATGAAAAAAGCGGTTTTTCCCTTGCTTTTGCTGGCCTTGCCGCTGCCTGCGGCCCGCACGGGGCGTCCGCCGGAAGCGACCGGCTCCGCGACGGCCAGCGCCCTGCCCGAGACGGACACGCTGGAGCCGATTCGCGCAATCGGCGAAGCTTCCCGGCCCAAGGCCCGCGAAACCGCGCCGCAGCGGGTGCCGATCCCGCAAGGCGCGGAGGATTCCCGGGTTAAGGCGAAGCTTGGCTGCTTCCAAAGCCCGGCCAGCGAGGAGCTTTGCGAGGCCGGCTTCCAGTTTCAGCTCCTCCCCGCCCCGTTCGAAAACAATTATGCGCTTTCGCCAAGCGCGGAGCTTTATTTCAAGGGCTGCGGCGAGCCTTTCTCGGCCGCTGCGCAAAGGCTTGCCTGGCCGGACGAGCTTGCCCAAAAGCTGGACGAGGGCTATTGCGCCTGGGAGGCCGGGATCGCGGGCGGCGAAACCATCAAGCTTTCGAATGTCCACTGGCATACCCTAGCGGGAAAGGCGCGTTTACCTCGTGCTGGAAGCCCCGGCGGGCGAGGAGGGCCGAAGCCTGCGCGTGCAGCCCATGGAAGAGATCGCATGCCCGCCGCTCGAGGGCGACCGCCGCGATGATGAAACCCGACTGCCTGCTGAAACGCCGCAGATCGACGAGAAGGCCGGGATCGGGTTTGACGCGCCGTTTGAACCAAAGCCCAAGAGCCTGGCCTAATGGCACGCAGCCTGGGGGCGCTACCTGCTCATGAGGAGATCCGGGCCGGAACTGAGCGTTTTTGCGCTGTTTTCACCGTGAACGCCATCAATTTCAAGGGAGGAACCCCGAATGCCAACGAAGCTTAGCGTTTCGCTTTCACCCCATGTGCGGGGGGAGCTTAGCACGCAGGGCATCATGCTCCGGGTCTTCATCGCGCTGCTGCCTGCCGCGCTGATGGGGGTCTATGCCTTCGGCGGGCAGGCGCTGTGGACACTGATCCTCTCCACAGCCTCCGCCGTTTTGGCCGAGGCCCTGGCCCAAAAGCTCTTAAAGCGGCCTGTGACCGCCTTCCACGACGGTTCCGCCGCCGTGACTGGCTTGCTCCTGGGGCTATGCCTGCCGCCTGCCGTGCCTTGGTACCTGGCGGTGGTGGGTTCCGCCTTTGCCGTCGTCATCGCAAAGCAGGTTTTCGGCGGCTTGGGTTCGAACTTCGTCAACCCCGCGCTGGCCGGCCGCGCCTTCCTTTTGGCCTGCTGGCCCGCCGCGATGACGACCTTCATCGGCATAGACGGCCAAACCGGCGCCACGCCGCTAGCCTATTTGCAGTCCCCGACCGATCTTGCCGCCGCCTTTGGCGAAAACTGGCGGCTGGATGCTTTTTTGGGGCGCGTTCCGGGCACCATCGGCGAGGTTTCTACGCTTGCGTTGCTGCTGGGGGCCGCATTTTTGCTCATAAGCCGGATCATCGACTGGCGCATTCCACTGAGCTACCTCGCTTCCCTCGGGGTTTTGAGCGTGATCGCGGGCGTTGAGCTTTCGGCAAGCCTTCTTTTGGGCGGCGTTGTGCTGAGCGCCTTCTTCATGGCGACCGATTATGTGACCTCGCCCGCTTCTAGCTGGGGAAAGATCGTCTTTGGCCTGGGCTGCGGCGTGGTCAATTTCGTGATTCGCCAATGGGGTGCCTACCCGGAGGGGGTTACTTACGCCATTCTTTTGATGAATGTTTGCTCGCCGCTGATCGAGCGCGCGACCAGGCCGAAAAAGTACGGGGAGGTGAAGGCCCGTGCGTGAAATCGCGAACATCACCGCCAGGCTCGTGCTCATCATGGCTGTGGCCGCGGTGTTGCTCGGCTTCACTTCAAGCCTGACCAGCGCGCCCATCGCCGCGCAGGAGGCGGCGAACAAGACCGAGATGCGCAAGGCGGTGCTCGAAGGCGCCGCGGAATTTGAGGATTTAAATGCCGTCTCCGGCCAAATTCAGGCCGTGTTTCGCGGCAAGGGAGCGGCAGGGGAAACCTTGGGCTATGTTTTTGAGCTTAGCGCCGCGGGCTTTGGCGGGCCAATCAGCATGAGCGTCGGGGTGAGGGCTGGGCAGGTCAGCGGCGTGCGCATCGCCACGCATTCCGAAACCCCGGGCCTTGGCGCCAACGCCGCAAACCAAGCCTTTTTGAGCCAATTCGAGGGCAAGAGCGGGGTTTTGCGCGTCATCAAGGCCGGCAGCCCGGGCGAAAGCGAGATCATGGCCATCACGGCGGCGACCATTACCTCAAAGGCAGTCGCCGGCGGCATCAACGAGGCGCTGGCCTACTACGAAGCAAAGCTTAAATAGGGAGGGATTTTAGTGGACGTTCAAAAGGCCCTGCTCAACGGCGTAATCACCGAAAACCCGACCTTCCGGTTGGTTTTGGGCATGTGCCCGACTCTGGCCGTTACCACCGCGGCCGAAAATGGGCTGGCGATGGGGCTTGCGACCACGGCGGTGCTCGTGGGATCGAACCTGCTCATCTCCTTGCTGCGGGGCTTCATCCCCTCAAAGGTCAGGATCCCTGCCTACATTGTAGTCATCGCCACGCTGGTGACCGCGGTAGATCTTTTGATGAAGGCCTATCTGCCCGCGCTTTCCAGCGCACTGGGGCTTTACATCCCCCTGATCGTGGTTAACTGCATCATCTTCGCGCGGGCCGAGTCCTTCGCGAGCAAAAACCCGCCGATCGCCTCCATTTTGGATGGCATCGGCATCGGCTTCGGCTTCACGCTGGCGCTCATCCTGCTGGCCTCGGTACGCGAGCTACTGGGCGCGGGCAGTGTCTTTGGCGTGAACATCTTGGGGCCGGATTACCCCAAGGCGCTGATCTTCGTGATGGCGCCAGGCGGCTTTTTCAGCCTGGGGCTGCTGCTGGCGGGCGTGAACCGCTTCCTCGATTATTTGCACAGGCGGACTGGAGGGCTGATCTAAATGGGCGAAAACCTCTTCATTATCCTGCTGGGCTCCATTTTGGTCAATAACTTTATCATGTCACGCTTCCTCGGCATTTGCCCGTTTTTGGGGGTTTCGCGCAAGGTGGAAACCGCGGTGGGCATGAGCCTGGCCGTCACCTTCGTGATGGCGCTGGCCTCGCTACTGACCTACCTTGTGCAGGTCTACTTGCTCGATGCCCTGGGCCTTGGCTATTTGCAGACCATCGTGTTCATTTTGGTCATCGCGGTGCTGGTGCAGCTGGTCGAGATGGCGATCGGCAGATTCAGCCCCTCGCTCTACAGGGCGCTGGGTGTGTATCTGCCACTCATCACCACCAATTGCGCAGTGCTCGGCGCGGCCATCCTCAACATCACCGAGGGCTATTCCCTACTGGGTTCCGTGGTCAACGGCACGGGTTCTGCCCTTGGCTTCGGCCTGGCCATCGTTCTCTTCGCTGGCGTGCGCGAACGCCTTGAGAATGCCGACATTCCCGCGGTTTTTAAGGGCGTGCCGTCCACGCTTATCGCGGCCGGGCTCATGTCGTTGGCCTTTTTGGGCTTCCAGGGTTTGATTTAAGGGGGAGGGAAGGAAAAATGCTTGAAATCATCATTCCCCTGGCGCTGCTTGGCGGGCTTGGGCTGCTCTTTGGCGCGGGGCTCGCCTTCGCGGGGCAGAAGTTGGCCGTCGAAACAGACCCGCGCGTGGAAGAGGTGCGCGCCTGCCTGCCCGGCGCCGGCTGCGGCGCCTGCGGCTACCCGGGCTGCGACGGCTACGCATCCGCCGTGGTGCTCGAGGGCGCGGCGACGAATCTCTGCCCGGTGGGCGGCCTTTCTGTAGCCAACGAGGTGGCTAAAATTATGGGCGCCGCCCCGAATACCGACGTGGTGCGCATGGTGGCGACGGTGCTCTGCCGGGGCGACAGCGAGCACTGCAAGACCGCCTACGTTTACGAGGGCCTGCGCGAATGCCAGGCGGCCGTTTTGGCCTCGGGCGGCGAAAAGGCCTGCCCCCATGCCTGCATCGGCTATGGTAGCTGCCAAAGGGTTTGCGAGTTTGGCGCCATCACGGTCGAAAATGGCCTGGTGCGCATTGATTCCGATAAGTGCATGGGTTGCAGGAAGTGCATGGAGGTCTGCCCGAAGGAGGTCATTCGCCTGGAACCCTCCGAAAAGCCCTCCATTTTGCGCTGCCGCGCCGCGGAAAGCGGCCGCGATGTGCGCGATGTTTGCTCTGCGGGCTGCATAAGCTGCGGGCGCTGCGCCGAGGTTTGCAGGTTTGGCGCCATCGAGATGGTCAACAACCTGCCCAGGATCGACATGGAGCAGTGCGTGGGCTGCCTGGAGTGCGTGCGCGTCTGCCCCACGCGGGCAATGGATGGCGACCTTTCCAAGCGCAAGCGCGCCCGCATCAATTATAGCGCCTGCGTGGGCTGCACGCTTTGCAAGAAGAGCTGCCAGTTTGACGCGATCGAGGGCGAGCTGCGCAAGGCCCATTTTGTGATGCCGGAAAAGTGCGTGGGCTGCGGCGCTTGCGCCGAAAAATGCCCAAGAAAGTGCATAAAAGTCGCCTAAATCCCGAAAAACGCTGGAAAAGAGCATGAAGGAAGCGCCCAAATTCGTTTGGGCGCTTCTTTGTACGCCGCGGATCGCCGAGGGCGCAGGCCGGCCCAGCACGCCGGGGCTCGCAATGACGAAACAGTGCGGTTTGTGGCATGAAAGGGGGCGTCTGCGGCGGCGCGGGGAATTGGCAGGGCCTATCGGCCGCCGCGCTTGCTAGTACAGGATGAGGAGGAGCCGGCGCGCTCGCTTTACTCCCGCACCAAAGGGCCAGCGCCGCGCTGCGCGCGGCCTGCCGCTATGCGGCAGCGGCAGCTACGCTGCCGGCTGGCCTACGGGGCTGCAATTCGGGGCACTGCGCTCCAATTGCGGCGAAGCGGGATCGCAATGATGGGAAAGGGGGCGGAGCGCGAGAAAGCCAGCCGGAAATTGTTCCTTCGGCGGGCTTTCCTGCGGTTTTGGGGTTGCGGAGTGCCGTTTTCGCATTCGTGAGCAAGGGCTTTACGGCATGATAAGCGTGGAAGGAGCCTTAAACCTGCACCTTGATCACGATCTTCTTGATCGGGGCGGGCGCGCCGACCATCACCTGCGGCATGTGCGCCTCCTCGGGGGAAACGATGGCGAACTCGCCCTCCTTCAAGAGGATGAAGCTAGCCTCCTTTGGGGTCTTGAAAAAGGCGAGGTCGGCTTCCGGCTTATAAGGTTCGTCGATTTCAAGATCAGCCTTCGCGGCCACGCCGAAGTATTCCTGGCCGTCGGCCATGAACTGAATATCGAAGAAACGGTCGTGGGTTTCGAATCTGGCCTCCTCACGGGGCTTGGAGTTGTATTCCTGCACCAGGGCGAAGACGCCATCCGTGATCGGGATGCGGCCCTTTTCGAGGGTTTTTAAGTCGCCTCGGCGCAGAAACTCGAAGGCTTTCTTGAACTTTTCGCTGAGGTAGTCGTACTTTTCGGCTAGCTGGATGGAGGTGTTGAGCATGTGAAAAACCTTCTTCCTATATATTGTTTCCACCGCTTGCAGTATAAGGCGAAAGGCCCCAAAAGCGCAAGCGCGTTTTCTAGAGTGGGGCGCCATGGCGCAGGAACTTTCTAGTTTACAATCCAAGCCTTGGAATCCACAAGTTGTTTCGTTCTTGTTGCAGTTTTAAAGGGCGTTTTGCCGCGCATATCGAAGAAAAACCAGCATTCTGCCGTTTTTCATCGCAGAAATCCGCGCGATTTGCCTGTAGAAGAAATGGATGGAGGCATCCTGCGCTTGCGCGGCTACGAAATGCGCGATATAATAAGGCTACAAACCGTTACCGATCATCGAAGCTTAGGAGGAATGAAGATGGAGTCAATGGCGGGATACGGCGTGAGTGCACTGGTCATTTGCGCGTGCATTGGGGCGGCGCAGGGGCTGCGGCTTCTGGGGCGCGGGGCGATGTGGCTGCTGGAGCAGTTTTTGATTCGGATTGGAGTGTAATCCCTGGCGGGTTTTGGCGTTTGCGACCGATACGAGGGGGAGGGCGACGGCTCTCCTCCTTTTTCTTTTCTTTCCAACGAGTTTCGCGGGGCAGCATCTTGCCAGAGCGGCGGGTTTTCGTGTAGAATGATGAAAGTATAAAAATGGCCCGCGGCTCGTACGCATCCGTGATGGCAGAAGGGGAGGGGTTGGCGAGATGGCCTGGCGCTGGATTCGCTTTTTTGCCTTGCTAACGTCGCTCATCCTGCTTTCTTCTTGCGGCAAGCCTATTCGCTCCGTGCCGATCTTCGTCGAGCCGCCCCTGCCTGTGGCCAACGCGGCGGAGCCTACGGATTCGCCGGAGCCTACGCCCGGCGAAACCCCGGAGCCTACGCCCGAGCCCAGCCCCGAACCCACGGAAACCCCTGCGGAATACCTCCAGCCGCCGCTGCCCATCGCCTATTTGAGCTTTGACGACGGCCCCTCCAGGAACACCGACGGGGTATTAGACATCTTGAAGGAGGAAGGCGTCACCGCGACCTTTTTCGTCATTGGTGAAAACGCGGCCCGCAACGCGGCAGGGCTTCAGCGCATGGTCGAACAGGGTTGCGTGGTGGCCAACCACTCCAACACCCACGATATGCCCAGGATCTACAAAAGCCAAGAGGCTCTTTTTGCCGATATTCAGGCCTGTACCGATACGCTCCATTCGATCCTCGGCGAGGATTACCCTGTCAACCTCTTCCGCTTCCCTGGCGGCTCAACCGGCAAGCTCTGCCGCGAGTATCGTCAAGCAGTCGCGGCGGCGGGCTACCGCTACTTCGATTGGAACGCGCTCAATGGCGATGCGGAAACCAGAAGCCCGCGCACGCCGGAAGAGTTGCTGGCCCGCTTAAAGTCCACGGTGCAGGAAGTGCACGGCCGCAAGGATCGTATCATCATCCTGATGCACGATACGGGCTCCAAGACCAACACCGTGCTGATGCTGCGCGACGCGATTCGCTATTTGAAGGATTTGGGCTATTCCTTCGACACTCTCGACCATTACCCTACCTCTGCGGCCCCGACTTTGGCGCCCTCCGCCACGCCTGAGCCTACGCCGGATTCCGGGGCGCTCCCTTCTCAAGAGCCGCTCGTTCAGGTGCCGGAGGAAAATTAGAGCAGGAAGAAAAATACAAAAAAGCCGCCGTTGCACGGCTTTTTTTATTTGGCGCGAAGAAAGCCGGCTTTGTGCGAGAAAAAGGTGCGGGAAGTTGCGGGTTTAAGGCAATTGGAAGCTCTGCTTGGTATTGAAATTCCGGTTTTTGGCGAAACGTCTCAGGTCTCGTGTGCCCCAAGCGGCCAGCCCCTTTTGAAGGGGCGTTTTTTATAAAAGCCCCCTAAATCCCCTCACCCAATGTGCGCCCTTCGCATATGGTACAGTGACCTGCCCCAGAAAGGGGCGTCAAAAGGAGGTTCTACATAATGTCTTTCTATTCCTATAAGAACACCGGCGCGGCAAGCTGCCCCGGCGTGCTCTCCGCGAGCGACTGCACCAAGGGCCTGAGCGAAAAGGTTTGCGTGCAGGTCAAGAAGGTCTACGATTCCTGCCTGTATCAGGCACAGCAGACCAAGATCAAGGTCAAGGTGACCGACATGCTCCCGATCTACGACTGCGATTGCCCGCAGCCAGCCTTCACGGCCCCCATCATCTTTGAAAGCTGCCGCTCCTCCACGATCAACGGCACGCTTCGGGGCCTGACCATCGACCGCCTCTGCGACAGGCCGAATTTTGCCCGCGTGCGCGCTGCGGTGGACATTCCTATCGAGATCCTGTTCACCGATTGCAACTGCCGCGAGGGCATCGGCAAGGGCGTCGTCACCGTCAACCGCGACGTGCTACTCTGCATCCCGGACGAATCCATTGTGCCCTTCACGATCGAAACCCTGGTCAGCGCCATCTGCGTTTCGGGAAACTACATCGGCGATGACACCTTCGAAATCACCGTCTGCGTCACCATCATCATGAAGGTACTCGCCGAAGTCGAGATGCTGATCCCTTCCTACGGGCTGTGCTCCGTGCCGCCCTGCGAGGAGTTCGCCGAGTCCATCTGCGACGAATTCTTTTCTTTACCTATCTTCCCCCAAAACCCCTGCGGAACGATCGCCTGCTAAAGCAAGGGCAAAGGAAAGCAGAAAGCACCTCGCGCCAAAGCGCAAACGAAGCGCCAGGCTCCTTCAAGCCTTTTAACCCCTCGCTTAATGGATCCCGCCTCTATGAGGCGGGATCTTTTTAATGACAGCCAATAAAAACGGAGATAAATCAGGTATTTATTTTGTGTCAAAGATTGAGTGTACGCACTATATTGGTGGTATAAGCGAAAGCCGGTCACGGCCTTATCGCATCGTCCCTGGCTTTCGCATATAGCCCGTGATTCGGGCTTCTAAATAGAAGGAGGGAATATCATATGCCTAAAATCACAGCGGCCCAGCTCGCAGCGGCCTTTGAAGGCTATGCCCGCCAGGGCTGGGGATATGTTTTCACCGGGCAAGGTCAGACCTGGAGCGCGGAGCTGGCTAAAAGTTGGGCTTCCGCAAGGCGCGCCGTGCCATCGGGCAAGAGCTCGGCCACTTACTTTACCCAGGATTGCGCAAAGTGGCTGGGGCGCCGCGTGGCCGACTGCTCGGGCGGGATCGTCTACACGATCCAGCAGTTCGATCCGAAGTTTGGCGACCATAGCGCGAACAGCTTTAAGTCCAGCTTTGTGCGCTCGGGCCCGATCAGTACCCTGCCGGAGGTGCCGGGCCTTGCACTCTGGAAGTCAGGGCATATCGGCGTGTATATCGGTGGCGGCAAGGCCGCTGAGTTCATGGGCACGGCCTACGGCTGCGTCATCACCAAGGTCAAGGATAGGCCATGGACGCATTGGGGCGAGCTCGTGGGGGTAGAGTATGGCTCCGCGCTGGCCGAAAAGCCCGCCGCGTCAATTCCCGCTGCCGTTCAGTCGCCCGCCGCCAGTTCAGCCACCGCGAAGCTTCGCGTCACGGGCGAGAGCGTCAATATCCGCGCCAGCGCGGACGCGACCCTCGCGCCGCTTGGCGTCGCGCACAAGGGAGAGGAGCTTCCGCTTCTCAAGGCCGGCACGGACTGGCATATGGTCGAATGGTGTGGCAAGCAAGCCTTTATCAGCGCCAAGTATGCAAGCGAGGTGGTCTAATATGGAACAAATCCATTGGACCAACGTGGTTACGATGCTGACCGGCATCGCGGGGATCATCACGGCGATAGGGATCATCTTTGCCGCGACCAAGCGCGGGCGGGACTGGCTGATTCATCCCGCTTTGGATCTTTCGCACGCCAATCGTCTTCTGCTGCGGCGGCTGGAGTTTTTACTGACCGTAAATACCCAGCCGGAAAAGGCGGAGGTCATTGAGAAGGTATACGCTGAATATAAAGGCATGGGCGGCAATGGCTATGTGGACGGTGTATACAACGCGTGGAAAAAAGGCTATGAGGAAAGCTTGATCCGTGAGCGCATCAAGGCGAATGGGTCTGCTCGGGATGATTAACCTCCTCCGGCTCGCGTCTCGGGCTGTGGCATCACCGGTAGCAAACACGCCACGGTCTCGAAAAAAACGAAAAGGGAGCAAGGTCAGCGTTCGCATGGTGGTTGTAACCGCCATCGTGGTGCTGTGCTTTGCCGGCGTAGGGGCCTGTTTTCTGCTTGCGGCTGCCGGCAGGGAACCGCTTGAGGAACTGGGCAAAACCCTTGCGCTCGGCGGCCCGCTGGCCGTGGTGGCCTGGATCATCGGCGTGGGTTTCGATCACCACACGGCCAATCTCCATGGGCTCGACTTTTCGGAAGAGGATCCGCCGCCCGAAGACGAGGCGCCTACACCGTAGGGTTTGCGCAAGCAATTCATTGCCGCATTGCAAAAAAAGGTTCCGCCTTTTTATAAGGCGGAACCTTTTTTTGCGTTTTCGCGTTATTTTGGGGCGGAATCGACCAGCCCTTCGCCCACGATGTAGCCCACCACCGAGCCAGCCGCCAAAACCAGCGCGCCGATGGCCTCCGCACTGTTTTCCGGCGAGCCCAGGCAAAGCAGCAGGCCCGAAACGAAGCCTGCCGCGGCCATCCAAAGCTTGCGGCTCGCAAGCTTCCTCTTCCAGTCGATTTTTTGCCTTTCTTCCATACTTGTTTACCCTCCTTTTTTTCCACAAGGCCGCTTTGGCGATCCTCAGCGGCCCTTTTCCGTCGGCAATTGCAGGCAGCGCCGAACCAAATCCTCGGCCTGGCCGTTGCCGCCCAGCGCGCGGTACTGCTCGCGCAGCGCCTCGAGGTTTCCCCTCTCGCCAATCGGGCAAAAGCCGTTTTGCATGGTCTGCCCATAGATCTGGATGATGCGGTCGCGCAGCAGCGCCTGCAGCCCGCGCCCAAGGGTTCTTTGGTAAGCGCACAGCCGCCCGCCAAAGGCGGCCAGCGCACCGCATACGCAGGGAAGCGCCCAGCGAAGGAGCAGCTCAAGCATCGCCCGCGACCTTCACGGGCGCCGCGTACTTTGCCGAGATGTAGACCGCCTTGCCCTTCCACAGCAGCCGGTGCCAGCCCGGCACGCTGCCCAAAAAGGGGAACTCGTCGCCCTCGTGCACTGTGGCCAGCGGCAGCTTCTCGGTGCTGGGCTCCGGGCGCAGGTGCACGCTGCCGCCCCTGACGCGCAGTGTGCCCAGTGGAGCCGGCTCCTCCGCGCCATAGTCGAAGAGCTTCTCCATCAGGCCCCAGTGCGTCCACTTCCCCTCGCACAGCTTGCTGATGACCAGCCCGTAATCCGCGCCCTTGCATTCCAAAACGTGCCAGTCGAGCGGCCCGTCGCCGTAGCGGCAGAGCAGGAAACCCACATGGCCGATTCTAGCCGAGTTCTCGCCCCGGAATAGCGCCACGCCTGGCATTTGCGGCAGCGCGGGCAGCTTTTCGTCCGCGGCAGCGGCGGATTTCTTTGTGCACCAGCTCTTGTAGTTGCCCTTCGCCGTGCTGTCGAGCTTCTCGCCGGTCTTCAGCGCATAAAAGGCCTCCGCCAGGCCGTTGCAGTCGAAGATCGGCCGCCCCAGCCAACGCTTCGTTCTCTCAAAGTACGCGTCTGGCGCCTTCGGGTCAAAAAGCTTCGCCTGCGCCCGAAGGATTTCCTCGGTCGCGATCTGCCCCCTGGCTCCCCAGGAGTAGCCCCACTGTTCCGGCGGCGGATCCATCGCCGCCTTGCCCTTAAGAGGCGCCGCGTGCGGCTCAAAATAGGCCAAAAACTCGCCAATGCCGGGTTTTGTCATGTCCTTTTCCCTCCTTTCACGCTGCCGTCGCTGTCTGGGCCTTTCCCCTCCTTTCTTCAGCATTGGCAACGTTTTGTAGCGATATGGTACTCCTCCTCGCGCCCTCACGCAAGGGCTCTTCGCCCGGGATTTTGGCAAACCCTCTTCCCGGCGGCTCTCGCGCCCTCGCGGAAGTTGACGGTGCGAGCCCATCCGCCTATAACCAAAAGGATTGAATGCATGCGGGGAGGGCCTTGCCACGCGGCGCGATGGTGGCACGACCCAGGGCAATATTGGGCGGCCTTTATCCTCATCCACTACCGCCGCAGCGACTGGAGCGGCTTTGAGCCAAACAAAAAATGGCCCCTCCAAAGGGGCGCAAACGATGGATGGGCTGAATCCGCGCAAAAACTGCGTTTCGCGTCCTCGCTGCCGGCCAAACGGCAGCCTTGACGCCATAACGGCTTATTCCCGCACAAAAACTAGGGTTTTCGCGTCGGAAAGCCCTGCATTGAAGCGGTATCCATCCTCGTCAAAGCCCTTTACCCCTTCGGGCGCGTCAATTCGCTCCTTCACAATGTAGCGCGCCATCCACCCGCGCGCCAGGCGCACGCCGGCGACCGTCGCACCCAGCCCGCCTCGCCTTCGCATCAAGAAGCGGCAATGCGTCACCCTGTCGTCAGGCCTTAAAAAGGGCTTAATCAGCTTAAAATAATCCTGCGAAGCGATGTTGAGCAGCTCCGCCCCTTCGCGAAAGAGCTCCTCGTGAATCTTACCGCCCCAAAAGGCATATAAATCCTTGCCGCAAAGCTCCAGTCCACCAAGGCCAAGCCTGTGCTTCAATATGCCGTCCTTGGGCCGCAGCAGCCCATAAAGCGCGCTGAAAACCCGCAGGTGCGCCTGCGCGAAGCCCCAATCCTCCGGCGTGAACGCGCTCGCGTCCATGGCCCGGAAGGCTGCCCCGTAAAACGATGAGAGCATCGCGGTGCCCGGCGCCCTCATATCTATCTCCCTGTAGTTTTCGAACATCACGAGCGCCTTCTCCGCGTCCAGGTCGAGAAGGCTTTCCAGCTCCCAGGGAACCTTTTCACGCAAAACAGCCAAAATTGCCCCGGTTTCGTTCAAAAACAGCGGCTTTTCAACCAAAATCCCCTCCGGCGTGAAGGGCTTTACATTCCTCGCCGGGGAAAGCACGGTTAGCATCTAAAAACCCTCGCTTTCGCGCATTAAAAAAGGCGTTGGCTCCCGCCAACGCCTTTTTCTCGACGAATTTACGCCTCAGCCGGCGCACCCACGGGGCAAACCCCCGCGCACGCACCGCAATCAATGCAGGTATCGGCATTGATCACAAACTTTCCATCACCTTCGGATATGGCACCTACGGGGCACGCCGGCTCACAAGCGCCGCAACTAACGCATTCGTCGGAAATCTTAAATGCCATTATACCACCTCCTACACTTCTACAGGCACGTTTCCGCCCCTGATTGCCCCTATTTTAACATCGAAGCGCTTCCCGCGCAAGTGCTTTTTCCTGGGCAGGCCTGGCGGCATTCCGCAAAGAAAAAACCCAAGCGCTCAACGCGGGGGGCATGTCTGTAGCCTTGCGGGCCAGCCGGCAGCGGAGCCGCCGCTGCCGCGTAGCGGCGTCTACCAGGCCTTTACGAGTTCCACATCCTTGAAGAAGTACTGCACGATCTCCTCCGCCTTCATGCCGTCCTCGGCCATGGCGTAGGCGCCCCACTGGCTCATGCCCACGCCGTGGCCATAGCCCACGCCGCGGATGACGATCTTGCCATCCCGCAGCTCGATGGTTTGGATCTTGGTCGAGCGCAGCTTTGTGCCGCCCAGCTCCAGGCGGAAGGCGGGCGCGGGGATCTCCTTGCCGCCCGCCGTGAAGGTCAGCGCCCTGCCCGAATCGCTCCACTGCGCGACGGCGAAGTCCTTCGCCTGCCCGCCGCCGTAGGCGTCGAGCGCCGTTTGCATTTCGGCCAGGCTGAAGCTCGCCTGCCACTCCTTGGCGTCGGGCTCGGCCGCGTCGGATTCCGTTACCGAAACGATCTTGGTGTAGGGGGGCTCCTCCTTTTCGTAGCCAAGGCCCTCCTTGGCAAGGGCCGTGGTTCCGCCGGAATGGGAGTGAAACCAGGCGTAGATCGGCTCGCCGTTATAGCTTAGCACCTCGCCCCTGGTTTCTTCGATGGCCTGGACGATGCGCTCGTTGACCCCAGAGGCGTCATAAGCCTGCGCCTCCTCAATATCGGTTGAAAGATGGGCGCCCTCGTATTTAGAGCCGCCCTTGTCGGCGATGAACTTCAACGCGAAGCTGCGCGCAAGGATGGCCTGCGCCTTGAGCGCCTCCATCGGCCAGTCGTTTTTCAGCTCGCCGGCCAAGACCCCCTGCAGATACTCCTCCAGATCCATATCCATGAGCTTTTCCTCCTCCAGCACATAGACCTTGACCAGCGGAGCCTGCCCTTGGCGGGCCTTGAGCCCGTTGGGCAGCTTGAACTCGGCCTTCACCGCGCCCTCTTCGGCGCCCGTGCCGCTCAGGGGCGTCACGCGGGGCGACGCGCTTTGGCCGGGGGTCGTTCCATTGCAGGCGCAGCCCGCAAAAATCCCAACGCAGCAGGCAAAAACCAGCCCAAACAGGGCGATCTTCTTCAACATCACAAAAACCCTCCTGAAATTACAGCGTTGGCGCTAGTTTTTCACAAAGGGGCTTGCTTCATCCGCGCAAAGGGGGCAAAAGCCAAACTCAATCCGCAGGCTCGAACCAGAAGGGCTTCGGCGCGCCGAGCGGCAGGCGCAGCAGCACCGTCACGCCCCGTTTTTCGATGGAGTGCACGCGCAGGCTGCCACCTGGCGCGAGCAGGCGCAGCCTCTCGCACACGTTGGCAAGGCCCAGGCTCCGCGCGCCGTTTTCGGCTGCGGCGGTGGCGGATGCGCCCGCAAAAAGCCGCTGCCTAAGGGTAGGCAGCTCCCTTTTTGGGAAGCCCAGGCCGTCGTCTTGCACCAAAAGGTAGAGCTGCCCGCGGTGCAGCCTAGCCAGCAGGCGCAAAGAGCCCTTCCCGGCCCTTGGCTCCAGACCGTGGTAGATCGCGTTTTCTACTAGCGGCTGCAGAATCATCCTGGGAATAAGGCAAGGCAGCGACTCATCACTGAAATCGATCTTCAGCGAAAAGCGCCCGTCGAAGCGCTGTTCCATGATGGTAAAGTACTGCCGGACGATGCCAAGCTCCTCGCTCAGCCGCACGAGGCGCGTGCCCTTGACGGAATAGCGGAAGATGGCGGCCATGGCCCCCGCGATGCCGACGATTTCCGCAGCGCCATAAAACAGCCCAATTGAGCGGATGCACTCGAGGGTGTTGTAAAGAAAATGGGGGTTGATCTGGCTTTGCAGGGCCGAAAGCTCGCTCTGCTTGGCGTGCAGCTGCAATTCATACAGCTTTTTCTCGTTCTGCAGGCGATTCTGGGCGGATTCGTCGAGCCGCCTTAGCATGTTGCGCACGGTTTCGACGATGATGTCCAGCTCGTTATGGAAGCGAAGATCCTCCAGCGCCGCGTACTGGTATTGGGTAAGGCTCCCGAGCCTGCCGATCAGCGTTTCGACCGGCCGCACCAGGTTACGCGCCAGGATCCAGGTGGTGGAGGCCAGCAAAAGGCAGGCGAGCAGCACCACGGCGAGGATGCTCAGGGTGGAAAGCGAGGCGATTTCCCCGGCGAGGGCTTCGCTCTCGATCACTAGCCGCCAGCCGGACGACGGAATGAGCTGCTCCGAGCTCTCGAGCCGCCCTGTGCCCGCCCCTTCCGGCAGCCACTGGGCAAGAAGTTCGTCCTTGGCGTAAAGGCGGATGCCGCGCACCATCGGCGGCACTTCGCGCCCGACGCGCCGAAGCAGCGCCCTGGAATCGCAGAGCGCAAAGCAGCTCGCGGCCCGCGTCATCGAAACGGGGCTGCGGGTATCGTATACGGGCATGACGAAGGCATAGTATTCGCCGGGCTGGCTCCAGCTCTTGATCGGCCCCATGAAGAAGGGCGAAAAGGCCTCCTCGTTCGAGAAAGCCTCGGGGCACTCCTTGCGGATCAGCCCCATGATGACCGCGTCCATGTTGTTCGAGCCCATGGTCAGGCTCAGGGCGTTCGGGCTGTAAAGGCTGATGGAGAGGATATCCGGCGTGTTGCCGATGACGTAGCGCACGTAGGCGTTGATGAACTTGGCGGTCTGCAATTTCGTGCTCATGTCGCCTGAATAGAAATAGTCCAGCACATAGCCGCTCTGAGCGATGGTCGAGGTCGCCCTGCGAATGGCAGCCGCCTTTTCTTCGAGCGAATACGAGAGGTTCTGCGCGAACGAGCGGGCGTAAGCTTCGCTCTCGCGCCTGGCGTTTTGCTGGCTCGCCGCCGCATAGACGAGGAAGACCGCCAGCATCATCAGCACCGCCAAAAGGCTCACCGCGGCGAGTTTTTGGCTTAAGCGCTTCATTCCCGCGCTCCCTTTCGGTATTGCAGGGGCGTAACCCCCGCGCGGGCGCGGAAGACGCGGATGAAGTATTCGGTTTCCGCGTAGCCGCAAAGCTCCGCAACCTCTTCCACGCTCAGCCCGCTGCCTTCGAGCAGCCGCCTTGCGCTTTCGATGCGCAAGGCGGTCAAATAGGCCTTAAATGTGGTTTGCAGGCGGCTGCGAAAGAGGGAGGAAACGTAGTTCGGCGTCAAATAAAAGCGCGCCGAAAGTTCCTTGAGCCGCAACGGTTCGCGGAAGTGCCGATCGACATGGCGCACGAGACGCTCGAAATTGCCCTTGTCTTCCTCTGGGCCACGCGGCGCCGTTTCGCCGCGCGAGGCGCCCAGATGCGCGCCCAGGCGGGCGAGAAGATCGTCGGCCTTGCCCATGTCAAGCGGTTTGAGCAAATAGTCGAAGGCGGATTCGCGGATGCAGCTAAGCGCAGCCTCAAAATCCTGCACGGCCGAGATGATCACGAACTCGGTTTCAAGCCCCGCCCGCCTTGCCCCGCGCAAAATCTCGATGCCGCTCAGGCCGGGCATGCGAATATCCAAAAAGGCCGCGTCAGGCCGCTTTTCAAGGAGGTATTCAAAGGCGGCCTGCGGATCCGTCGAGAAAAAGGCGAGTTCAAAACCGTGCCGCGCCCAGCGAAAGCTGCGGCAAAGGCCGAGCATGGTCCATTTTTCGTCGTCCACGAGCATCGCGCTATACAAGGGCCGCACCCCCTTCATAATCATAACATAATAAATATTAAAGAATCAATATAGTAAGGCACCACCCTCAAGGCCAAAGCAGCCGGGCCGATCCTCCCTAAAATCGGCCCGGCCCTCCAGGCGAGCAACCACGCGCCACTGGTTTTAGCGCTTGCGCTCTTTTTCGACCGCCTCAATCAGGCCCTTGATGTAGCCCACGGCAAAGAGGTTGCCGGCCAGGCCGTAGCTGGGCTTGGAATTGTCTTCCCCGATCATGGTCGGGACGTGGTCAGGCCTTGCGATGCCTTCAAAGCCTATATCATAATAGGCGCGCATGGCCTCGACCATATCGGTGATGCCATCGTCGTGGAAGGACTCGTTAAACTTCCACTTGTTGCCCTGGATGTCGCGGAAGTGCACGAAGTAGATCCGATCCTTGAAATGGCGGATGGTCGAGGGGACATCCTCGCCCATGGTTGAGAAGCAGCCCTGGCAAAAGGTGATGCCGTTGCGCTTGCTGGGCGAGAACGAGAGCACGCGGTCGAAGGCCTCCTTCGAGGTCAGGATCCGGCCTATGCCCATCAGTTCGGGGATCGGCGGGTCGTCGGGATGAAGGGCGAGGTTCACGCCCGCCTCCTCGCAGACTGGGATGACCGCCTTGATGAAGCCCTCAAGCGTGCCCCAGAGTCTCTCTTTCGGTACCTTGCCCGCCCAGGTATCGGGCGCGTTTTTCACGTCCTCATAGTCAAAGCCGGTCACGGTCGCGCCGCCGCGGTTGGGCAGCGCCATCGAGGAGCGGAACCAGTTCAGCACCGGCATCCAGTTATAGCAGATGGTTTCGATCCCGAGCCTTCCGCAGTTTTGCACGAATTCTATGAAGTTTGCAAGCTGCTCGTCGGCGCCTGGCAGGCCGAGCTTCACATCGTCGAGCATGGGAGGCCCTTCGATGATCTTGAGGGCAAGCCCGGCATCCTCAAAGCTCTTTTTCAGGCTCAGCAGGTTTCGGAAGGCGTGCGAGGGGCTGCCCGGCATGGAGCGCCCCGCGCCTGAGATCACGTACTTGAGCCCCATCTGCTTTTGCAGATCCACCTTGGCCTGATCAAAGCCGCCGAAATACGCAAGGCCGAGCTTCATGGCGGTTCATCCTCCTTATTTCGCCCCTGTTCGAGGCCGATTGAGCTAAAAATTCGCCGGGGAAGGGCAATTCCCTTCCCGCGGCAGTGCGAAGGAGAGTTAGGGAACGAAAACCTTCGGGGCGGCCTCGGTCGGCACGTCCGCGATCATGGAATTGAGCTCATCGAGCACCGGCTGCACCTTTTCCTCCATGGAGGCCAGCCAGTTCGTCCACTCAGTCTCTAGCTGATCCGCGCTCACCGTTGTGAGCAGCTCGATCATCTTATCCGAGGTTTCGGTGGTGAAGTTGCCGCTCGCGTCCTTGCTGGGGGCGCTGAGATAGGAGGATGCATAGTCGAAGGCGCGCATGAAGCCCTTATCCTTTAGGTACTGGAACTTCGCGTTGGCGTCCGCGATGGTCTGCTTGGGGGTGGAAACATTGGGCACCACCTGGGCCGAAACGCCACCGGAATAGTCCATGTACCACTGGCGCACGTTCTGCGGATAGGGATCGGCCTGCAGGTCCGCATAGATTTCGCTCTGCGGCCACAAGCAGGTCAGGCTGCCGTTTTCGATGGAGTAATCCTTGCCCGGGATGCCATACATGCGGAAGTATTTGCCCTCGTCAGAGAGCATCCAGTCCAGCATGGTCAACCACCTTGCGGCCTTTTCGTCGCTGAGCTTGGCGCTCATGCAGACCGCGCCCCAATAGCACTGGCTCTGCTTGCACCAAAGCGTGCCGTCCGGCCCGACGACGAAGGCGTAGTCCATGGCTTCGAAGGGGTCGATCTCGGGGAAGTTCTCTTGCAGGGCCTTGCGGCAGCTATCGAGCCTGCCCTGATCGAAGTTGTTGAAGTCAGAGCCCATCAGGCCCGCCTTAAACTGGTCGTCCGGCGCCTGGCCAAGGGGATTGTCGGGCCAGATAATGCCGCGGTCGTAGAGATCCTTGGCGATTTTTAGGCCCTCCAGGGTTTCATGGCGGGCGGTCGTCCACACATACTTGCCGTCCTTGGGGCTGAAGGAGCCGTAGCCGAACTCAGCCGAGGTTTGGTAGATGCCAAAGGCGTGGGGGAAGTAAAAGATCTCGGTGCCCATGCCGATGGTCTTGCCGGGGCCGTTTCCGCCCGGATCCTGCTTGACGAAGGCTTCGTTCAGGGCGACGAACTCATCCCAAGTGTAGAGGTCGCCTTCTTTATAGAGACCGACCGCCTTCGCCCAGTCCCTGCGGTAGACCCAGCTCATGCCTGACATGAAGTCGTACTCCGGGTTGCCGCGGATGGCCGGGTGCGCGTAAAGCGCGCCGTCGATGGTCATCAATTCATCGCCGACGTTGACCTCAAGGCCGTATTCCGTGCCGATGTTGGGATATTTTTCGGCGATGTCGGCCGGATAAGCCTTGAACATGCCCTGCCGCACCCAATTTGCGTACTCGGCAAACATCTTCTCGTCCAGATCCATCCAGAGCAGATCCGGCATGTCGCCTGAGGAAACCCAGATACGCGCCTTTTCGTGCCGCTCGTTGAAGCTCATGGGAATCAGCTCGATGGTTACGTTGAACTTTTCGGCAAAATAGTCCCAGAGCGCGTCCGCGCCCTGCACCTCCGCGTTTCGCACATTGGCCGTGAGGGTGAGATGCTCGGCCAGGGCGTCCGCCGAGGCCTCGGATCCGTTCGTGTTCGGTTCCGGCGTGGCCGCGCCCGCCGTCGGGGCGGCCGTGCCGCTCTCAGGCGCGCCGGAGGGTGCCTGGCAGCCGGCCAGCAGCAGGCTCAGCGTCAGAATCAGGCCCAGCAGCCTACAAGCTCTTTTTGAAGTCATGGTTTCTCCTCCTCGTTGTCGTTCTATTCCAGGCCACCGTTCAAAAGGAGGCCACGAAAAGCCGTTTTTTGCCCTCTTTTTACGCCCGCGGATTTCCTAGCCCTTGACCGCGCCTGCGGTCAACCCCGAAACGAAGTATTTTTGCATGAAGGGGTAAAGAATCATCACCGGCAGCATCGTCACGATCACGGCGGCCATCTTGATGCCATCCGCAAAGGGCAGGATTCCGGCCTCCTGCATGGATTCCGAGGCCAGGATGGTGTTTGAGTTGGCCACGATGTTGCGCAGGATGAGCTGCAGCGGCATCCGCGAGGCGCTCTTGATGTAGAGCATCCCTTGATACCACTCATTCCAGCGCTCGACGCCGTAATAGATGACGAAGGTCACCACCATCGGCAGCGCCAGGGGCAAGATGATGCGGAACATGATTAAAATATCGTTCGCACCGTCGATTTTGGCCGATTCCTCAAGCTCTTCAGGGATATTGCGAAAATATTTGCGCATAACCATCAGGTAGGAAATATTGATACCCGTGGGCAGGATCATCGACGAGAGCGTGTTCATCATCCCCAGGTCGCCGATGAGGATATACATGGGAATAAGCCCGCCCCCGAAGTACATGGTGAAGAGGATCGCCCCGACGAAGAACTTCTTGCCCGGGTAGTCGTGGTTGAGCGCGTAGGCCATCATCACCGTCAGCAGAATGTTATATAGCGTGCCCAGCACCGTAACGCGCACCGTCACCCACATGCCGGTCCAGATCGCCTTGTTCTCAAAGACATAGCGAAACGAAACCCCGGTGAGCTCCTTGGGGAAGAGCATAAACGGCTCGCGGATGTAGGTGACCTGCGGCGTGACCGAGATGAGGATGGTGTTATAAAAGGGGTAGAGGATCAGCAGCGAAAAGAGGGCCAAAAACCCAACGATCAGCCCATCCGCGAGGTTGAGACGCTTAAGTTCGCTCCGCCGGCGCCCGGCAGATGCCGTTTGGGCCATGAAAACCCCTCCTTCTTTGCTCGTTTTCGCATCGTTATTCGCCCTTTTTTTGGCTGGGCGGACTAGAGCAACCCTTCGCCCGAAAGCCTGCGCGAAACCGCCTCGGCGCTGAGCATCAGCGCGGCGTTCACCACGCCCTTGAACATGCCCACGGCTGTCGAGATGCCGTATTTGGGGGCCTTTTGGAAGGTGATGCGGTATATGTAGGTATCCAGAATGTCTCCCACCTCGTAGACCGAGGGATTGTAGAGCGTAAGCACCTGCATGTAGCCGGCATTCATGATCATGCCCACCCGCAGGATGAAGGTTGCCGTCACGATGGATTGCATACCCGGCCAGGTAATGTGCACGATGCGCTGGAAGCGGTTCGCCCCGTCAATGGTGGCGGCTTCGTAGAGGCTTTGGTCTATAGAGCTGATCGTGGCCATATAGAGGATGGTATTCCAGCCCGATTCCTTCCAGATGAGCGAAAAGAGCAGCAGCCAGCGGAAGATCTCCTTGCTCATGAGAAAGTTCAGCTTTTGCCCGCCGAAGGCCACGACCATGTTGTTGACCGTCCCCGCGTTGCCGAAGAGGTTGAAGATGATCGACGAGAGGATGACCCAGCTCAGGAAGTGGGGGAAGGTGCTCACGATTTGCATCACCCGCTTGAGCCCCGGCTGCCAGACCTCGTTAAAGAGGATGGCCAGCAGGATAGGGAAGGGGAAAGCGAGGGCGATTTGCATGCCGGCGATGGTGAGGGTATTGCGTATAGCGTTCCAGAACTCGGCTTCTTTAAAAAGAAAGGCGAAGTTGGCCCAGCCAACCCAGCGGCTGCCCACAACGCCCGCGTTGGCCGCGAACTCCTTCCAGGCGAGCTGGATGCCATACATTGGCCCATAACAGAACACCGCGAAGTACAGCAGCCCGGGCACAAGCAGCAGGTACATGAAGCGGTTGCGCCAGATCTCGCGCAGCAGGCGGCGAAGCCGCACCCCCTTCCGCGCGGGGGAGGGCTGGGCCTTGACGGTCATGAGCGGCACCCCCTAAGTTCCCTATTTACCGCCTTTATCTTAAGGGTGGGCACTTTGCGGACGCAATGTAAAAAACTACGCAAAAACTGCACTTTCCTATGGGGGCTATCGTTTCTTGGCGCGCCGCACGGAAGAACATTTTGGATTCAGGGGCTTTTGGGGTACGCGGGCGCGTTTGTTGGAACTGAAGCTGATCTTCTTTTGCGGGAAGATTGCCACGGCCTTTAAATTATGTTAAAATAGCTAGAAGAAACGAAGAAAGAAGTGAGGACGGCGTGGGCAGCGAAGGCGATTTAGGCGAGAGCAGGGCGGGTCTAGGCTGGCTAAGGCGAAAGTTCGGCCCCTCCTCGAAGGATTATTGGACGCTCTCTTCCATCGAGTTCCTGTTCTGGTTTGCGGCCGCGACCGGCGGCTATCTGACCATCTTTTTGCAAAGGCAGGGCTTTACGCCCACGCAAGTCGGCTTTATCAACGCGATCAACTCGGCCGTGACCATCTGCGCGACGCCCTTCTGGGGCATGATGGCAGATAAAGTCCGTTCCATCCGCCGGATCTTCGTCTATTGCATGGCGGCGGGCGCACTGCTTTGGGCGCTGGTGCCGATTTCGTCCGCCATCAAGCTCGGCATTGGGCCGTTGCTTTTGCTGCACCTGCTGGTGCCCGCCGGCGCCTTTTTCCGCATGCCCGCAAACTCCCTGCTGGATGCCTTCGTGGTGCAGACCTCTGCGGCGCGGAACGTTCCCTACGGGAGCGTGCGCTCCTGGGGCTCGATCGCCTTCGCGGTCATGAACATTTCGCTGAGCGCGATTCTGCCCCTCATCGGCGGGGTTGAAATCACCTTCTATATGTATGGCATGGCCTTCATCCCGCTGCTCTTCATCCTTTG
The DNA here is from genome assembly GCA_031280685.1 of Christensenellaceae bacterium. Taxonomy (GTDB): domain Bacteria; phylum Bacillota; class Clostridia; order Christensenellales; family UBA1750; genus JAITGM01. The sequence continues at coordinate 23,334 of JAITGM010000019.1, read as the reverse complement.
GAACATGAAAAACGCGGACCAGGCCATTTCAGGCGGACGCAAGAGCGTGCCCTTCAAAGAAATGCGCTTTAGCCGCCTCTTCAAAAACTACTATTTTATCACCTACCTCACCTTCGCCATCATCTGGCAAATGCCGGTGAACACCTCGATGACCTTCCTGCCCTATCTGGTTGATTCGGTCGGCGGCGATACGGCGCAGTTCGGCCTGGTGACGGGCTACAAGGCGCTGCTTGAGGTGCCAATGCTGCTGCTCATGCGCAGGTTCCGCAAGCGCTTCCCCCTGCCGCTGGCCATCGTCTGCTCGGGCATCTTTTACATCATCGAATCCTCCCTCTATGTCAACGCCCACAGCTTGATCGACATCATGCTCATCCAGAGCCTGCACGGCCTAGGCGGCGGCCTGATGATCGGCTCCGCGGCGAACTACATCTTCTCGCTCGCGCCCGAAGGGCTCAATTCCACCGCGCATACGGTGCACGGCGCGGTAAACTCGGTCGCGGCCATCATCGGGCAGCTCATCGGGGGCATGCTGATAGAGCGGCTCGGCATCAAGCCCTTTTACAGCCTCACCGCCTATATGATCCTGGGCGCGGTGCTCTATTTCTGCCTGACGCTCTTCGTCGGAAGGAAGATCCTCAAAAAGCCAATCGCCCCGCTCGAGTGAACCGTTTTGTGAAACGCCGTTTCACGATGCGGTCACGGGCGAGAAGTCAAGCCCAAAGGCGATTGACAAAGCCTTAGATCTCGTACTATGATAATGATGTATGCATGGGGCTTTGCCCCGAAAAGACCGTTTTTTAAAAAGAAGGAGTGTGCACATCATGGGCAAGGTTGCTACCTTTGGCGAAATCATGCTTCGCCTTTCCCCTCCGGGCTATCTGCGTCTGCACCAGACCAATAGCTTCGACGTCACCTTTGACGGCGCGGAAGCCAATGTGAGCGTTTCCCTGGCCAACTACGGCCTGGAGCCGCTCTTTATCACCGCCCTGCCGAACAACCAGATGGGCGACGCCGCGATCAGCTCCGTGCGCGGCTTTGGCGTGGATACTTCCAAGATCCTGCGCCAGGGCGAGCGCGTGGGCATCTATTATTGCGAAAAGGGCGCGGCGATGCGTGCCTCCAAAGTGCTGTATGACCGCAAGAATTCCTCGATCGCGACCGTTAAGGCTGGCGATTTCGACTGGGATAAGATTCTGGGGGGCGTAACTTGGCTGCACTGGACCGGCATTACCCCAGCCCTGTCTGACGGGACTGCGGCAACGGTTCTGGAGGCCGTGAAGGCAGCCAAAGCCAAGGGCATCACCATTTCTTGCGACCTGAACTACCGCAAAAACCTCTGGTCGCGCGAAAAGGCGGGCCAGGTCATGGGCGAGCTGGTTCCCTATGTGGACGTGCTGATCGCCAACGAAGAGGACGCGGCCGACGTGTTCGGCATCCATGCGGACTCGACTGACATCAACTCCGGCAAGCTCAGCGTGGACGGCTACAAGTCCGTGGCCAAGCAGCTGGTCGATCGCTTTGGCGTGAAAAAGGTCGGCATCACCCTGCGCGAAAGCCTTTCGGCTTCCGACAACAACTGGTCGGGTATGCTCTATGACGGCGCGAGCGGCGAAGCCTATCTTTCCCCCAAATATTCCATCCACATCGTCGATCGCGTAGGCGGCGGCGACTCCTTTGGCGCGGGCCTTATCTACGGCCTGGTCAATGGCCACGACAATCAGAAGACCATTGACTTCGCGGCCGCTGCTTCCGCGCTCAAGCACACCGTGGAAGGCGGCTTCAACCTCGTTTCCCTCTCAGAGGTCAACGCCCTCATGGGCGGTAACGCCTCAGGCCGCGTGCAGCGCTAAGCCAAAAGGGGAAGCGGGCGCATAACGCAAGCAAACGAAGGGGCTGAAATGCCCCTTCGTTCTTCAATGGGGCGAAAAAGAAGAGAAAGGGAAGCGGCATGGAGGCAGTTTTAACAAAGGCCCTGAGCTTTTTGGCGATGATCGCAGCGGGAATCCTTCTTCGGCGAATCGGCCTGTTTAAGGATGGGGACGACCGCATTTTGAGCAAGATCATCTTGAATTTTACCCTGCCGGCGGCCGTGGTGGGCGCATTTTCGAACTTCAGGGTCGATGTTTCGCTCATCGCGCTGGTGGGCCTCGGGGTTTTGATGAACCTTCTCCTCTCTGGCGCGGGTTATTTTCTGGCACGCAAGGGTTCGAAGGCCGACAAGGCCTTTGGGCTGCTGAATTACTCGGGCTATAACATCGGCAGCTTCACCATGCCCTATGTGCAAAGCTTTTTGGGCGATGCGGGTATGGCCATCACTGGCCTGTTCGACACGGGGAACGCCTTGATGTGCACCGGCGGCACCTACGCCATCGCTTCCGCTATGATGGGCGAAGAAAGGCCCAGCCTGCCTTCCATGGCCAAGAAGGTGTTTTCGTCGGTGCCCTTCGATAGCTACCTGGTCATGTTCCTCGTTTCGCTCTCGGGGTTCCGCCTGCCGCAGGTCGTCCTCACGGTTTGTGGGAACATCGCTTCGGCCAACGCCTTCCTGTGCATGTTCATGGTCGGTTTGATGTTCAAAATCGAGCTGAAGGGCAACCTCGGCCGGGTGCTCTCCATCGTGGGGCTGCGATTCCTGCTCAACTGCTTGGTCGCCACCCTCTTCTATTTTTGCTTGCCTTTTGACGAAGAAATCCGCCGCGTGCTGGTCATCGCCAGTTTTTCGCCGATTTCGGCCATGGCGCCGGTCTTTTCGATGATGCTGGGGCTTGATAAGGGCACGGCCGGTGCGGCGAACTCGCTCTCGATCCCTCTGGCCATCGCGACGATTACCGGGCTGCTCGTGCTTTGGCACTAACCCCTTCCCGGGAGGCATTTACCCGCTGGAAGCTATACCCCTCTTCAGCGGCTGGCAAGGGATTAGGATGGTAAAGTCGCGACCTAACGTGAAAATATGAGTTAATCCACGAGATGATGAGCTATGTTGATAATAGGCTGAACCTCAAATAGTTGTTGAAGTTGCAAAGGTTCCTCGAAGTGGATATTATAGGTAGATTGCCGCAATATCGTCAAGAAAAAGCTGATTTTGAGCTGATTCTTAAGGTGTATCGCTTTAGGGGCTATGCCAAGGGCGGTTGTGGTGGTGCCGCACCTAGCGATGCGGGCACATAAAAATGCATCTATTGGATACCATCTGCATAAAATGCACTTTGGGGATGCAAAACGATAGTGCTGCTTGTGCGGAAGATAGGGCAACGCTGGGGAGCGACCCGAGCGCCGTATACGATTTGCGGGGAGCGGTGCTGCGGCATCGCTTTTCTTTATGCCCTTTCCGCTGCCCGGAAACAAAGAGATAAACCCAAACATTACGCAAGGTAGTCAACAATATCGCCAACAACGCCGTGGCTGTGCCAGTTCCAGAGGTTGTTGCTCACTTCGAGCGAGTTACGGTCGGTGTCGCGCCGATAATAGGCATTGCCGACGCGCTTGAAATTATCGCCCTCGCGGGAGAGCCGATAGTCCAAAATCGGCACGGCTTTTGCTCGCTCGATTTGTTCTCTACTCACACCGGGCATCGCGCTCCCAACCTTTCCGGCGCTTAATGCGCCCGTTCGCTATGCACTCGTCGCGAATGTCCTGAAATTCGCATTTCGTCCGTCCGCAGCCGTTGCCGCCGCGATTGCGGTAATTGGCGCAATAGGTGCAATCGAGGTCTTCGATAAAATACTCGAAGCGGTCGAGCATGCGGGTGTTGGGCGTGGCGTTTGTTAGATTCGGCCTTTTGGCGCTCCTTTTCTTTTTTTGCATAAAAAAACCGACCGCGCCTTGGAGGAGCGGCCGGGGGATTGAGTTTGCTAGCTTGCTTTGCTATGTTTAACTCATCATTAACTTAATTTAACGAATCACAGGGCAATTCAAAGTGGTTTTTGCGGTAGTCTATCATCCCTTCCACTTTCAACTTCGACATTTCAGCCGACAGCGCACTTCGTTCAACCGACAGATAATCCGCCAGCTCTTGACGGTTAAACGGAATCTCAAAACAATGGTTCGCGTTCAACTTCGATTGCTCCGACAGGTACGACAACAGCTTTTCGCGAGTCGTGCGCTTAGTGATATGCTCCATCTTCCCGGCAAGCATGATGTTTCTTCGGGCAAACACGCCGATCATGTTACGGATAAGCAGCGGATGGAAAACGCAGGCGGATGAACAGGTTGTGATAATCCGCTGGAAATCAACGAATATCACTTCCGTATCCATTGCCGCGAGAGCAGTGACCGGCAACACGCCCACGCCGCCGCAGACCACGGCTTCCGCGAACATCTCGCCGCACGATATTTCCGCGATGATGTTGGCGTTGCCCCAAGCATCCTCCTTGATAATGTGAACGCGCCCGGAGAGAACGATCCCGATCTCGCGAACGAAATCCCCAGCACGGTATATCGTTTCGCCCTTTTTATAGGTTCTGAACGTCCCGCCCAGGCATTTTATGAGTGAACCGAGCTCATCCTCCGAAATGCCATGAAAGAGCGCCGACTGTTTTAGCACAGCAAAACTATTTTTCATTCTTCTCACTTTCGTTTGAAATCAAACATATTTAATGATTTCATTGTAGTATTATATGATCACAAAATCAAGGGAGGAATCAAACAATGAAACGTAAAATTATTGAAATCGACGAGTCCAAATGCAACGGCTGCAGCCTTTGCGCCTACGCCTGTCATGAAGGCGCGATTGGTATGGTGGATGGCAAGGCCAAGCTCCTGCGGGACGATTACTGCGACGGACTCGGGAACTGCCTGCCCATATGCCCAACCGGAGCAATCTCGTTTGTGGAGCGCGAAGCGGCGGAGTACGACGAGGCGGCGGTGAAAGCGAAGCAAAAGCATACGAAACACGGAAGCGGTTGCCCCGGCTCAAACGCCCACAGCATACAGCGAGCGCAGGACATTGCGCCGAAAGAATCCAGCTCCGGCGCAAGCGAGCTTCGGCAATGGCCGGTACAAATCAAGCTCGTGCCAACAAACGCGCCATATTTTGACGGAGCGAATCTGCTTATCGCCGCCGATTGCGCCGCCTACGCGAGAGCGACCTTCCACGCCGAGTTCATGCGCAGCAAAATCACGCTCATCGGCTGCCCCAAGCTCGACGCGGTTGACTACACAGAGAAGCTCACCGAGATTATCGCTCGTAACAATATCAAGTCGCTAACCATCGTTCGGATGGAGGTTCCGTGCTGCGGCGGGATTGAGCAAGCGGCGATCTTCGCGCTGAAAAACTCCGGCAAGTTCATACCATGGCAGGTCGTGACGCTGGGCACAGACGGGGAAATCCGGGAGGGGCTGCGATGACGCGCAGATGTCCGGGGGCTGACAGACTGCACGGAGCACCGACCATTACAGAAAAAATCTGCCCTGAGTGCGGGTTCGTTGCCTACAACATGTATAAGGTGCGCGATGCCAACGAGGACGTGCGCAGTCTGAAAACCTTGCAGATGTCGTCCGCTATGACGCCGGCCAGTCTCGCAGAAGCCCGGTGATAATCGTTTCCATCTGCTGTTTGGAATAGTCGGATGGGAAAAATTTTCGGGATCGCATAGAGCCTACCACCCCGCTTTTAGGCGGTTTCTTGTCCTCCGCCAGTATCGCGTCAATCTTTTCCACCGGCAGCGCTCCCGCCCGTTTCAGTTTTTTTCAGCCGCACGGCTTGGGACGGCGATGGCTCACAGTCGTACCGCTCCATAGCCTCTGCCGCGGCACACTGTTCGTCGTATGACAAATGTGAAATTTCCACGACGGGAGACAGCTCGAGCTGTCTCCCGTCCACCGTGTCGAGCAAGGTCTCTGTCAGCTCGGTCAGTCTGATATAGCGGAAGATTTGCATCGCGCTTTCGTCCGTCTGCTCCATCATCACGACGCATGAGTGTTTGTCTGCTTTCACGCCAGTGTGGTTCAGAGCTTCCATCTCCATCTTGTACGCCTACTCCCGTCCGCTGGGCGGAATCCGCTCACGGCTTTGGAGATTGCTGTCAATCATCGCGATCACCGCAGTGTCGTCGTCGCGTTCGCGGACTATTACAGGCATTTTCTCAATCCCCGCTAATTCGTAAGCTCGTTCACCATATCAATGTACTGCCGAAGCATAGTTCCCCGCCCAATTAGCCCCGCAAGCGAAATTTCAAGCGCGGCGAGATTACTGGCGGGCATGAGGTTTACGTCCTCCGGGTTTTGACCACGCCGTCCTGCGGACTGAAATTCTCGTCGTTGTAGATGTGCGTGAGCGCCGTAGCAAGCGTGACCGTGAGCTTGTCCGGCTTCATCACGCCTAAGCTGACCGGCATGAAGCCTTGTCTGTCCGCATCCACGCATAGGACGCGGTTGCCGTTTCGGGCAACAGAATCGGTGCGGCTACAATCCTTGCAGATACGGCGAAGAACCAGCTCACGCAGAATAATGCGGCTTCCCACAGTCTGTACATGGATTGAGCGAACCATGAGCGGCGCGACCGAAGGGAGGGACCGCGCAGGTGGCGCGCTGCGGGGTTACTTCCCTCACTCCTTGGCGCGCGGCGCTGAATCCCCGAACTCCGTCGGCCGCCTTTTCCCTCGCAGGGAACGAAATAGCGCGGCAAGCGCAGTAGCCGGGCGTACTTTCCTTCGTTTTGACCCAAAACGGGCGCGATGAAATATGATATAATGAGTCAACGAGAAGCACGGAGGGGATTTCCATGATCACCGGCGTTTGCCTCAACCCCTGCATCGATAAGACTGTGAAAATCGAGCGCTTTGAATACGGCGGGCTGAACCGCATCCTTTCTTCGCGGATAGACGGCGGCGGCAAGGGCATCCACATCGCGCTGGGCGCACAAAAGCTCGGGATGCGGGGCCTCGCCATCGGCTTTATTTACGAAAGCAATCGCCATTTGCTGACCGACCGGCTAGACACCGCGGACGTCGAGTATCGCTTCGTCGGCGCGCCAGGTGAGATTCGCACCAACCTTAAGATTTTCGACGAAGAAAAGAGCACGATCACCGAGATCAACGAGCCCGGGCCTCGGGTGAGCGAGGAAATGCTCTTCTCGATGCGTGAACTTACGCGGGCGGCCGCGAAAGAGTCGCGGGCGGTGGTCTTTACGGGCTCGCTACCACCAGGCGCGCCGGAGGATTATTATCAGACCTTAATGAAGGACGCGCGCGGCGTCTTTCGCGTGCTGGACGCGGAGGGGGAGAAGCTAAAAAAAGGCCTTTTGGCAAAGCCCGATCTGATCAAACCCAACGCCTATGAGCTAGAAAGCTTAACGGGGAAAAAACTGTCATCCCTTGACGATCTGCGCCTGGCCGCTGTACACTCAACGGGCATGGGCGCTGGGCTCTGCTGCGTGACCATGGGCGCGGGCGGCGCGCTGCTCACCGATGGGAAGCGCTGCTTCTATGCCCCAAGGGTCGAGGTACCGGTGCTTTCAACCGTCGGCGCGGGCGACAGCGTGGTTTGCGGGCTGCTCTATGCCCTGCTTGGCGGCGCGGATCTCGGCGAAGCGCTGCGCGCGGGCGTCGCCGCGGGTACGGCCGCCGTGATGAGCGAGGGCACGCAGCTCTTTGAGCGGCAAGGCTTTGAAGACATGCTAAAAAGGGTTCAAATACAAGAACTATAAAGGGTGAGGGAAATGGCGAAAATCGGCTTGCTCGGCCATGGCGTCGTGGGCGGCGGCGTGGCGGAGATCCTTCTTAAAAACGCGAAACTCCTACAGGAGCGCGTGGGGCAGGGGCTTGAACTTACGGCGATTTGCGACCTGCGCGACTTTTCTGCGCTCCCTTATGCGGATCTATTCACGAAGGATGCGCAGGCGCTGCTCACGAGGCCGGATATCGACATCGTGGTGGAGTGCATGGGCGGCGTGGAACCCGCGCGCAGCTTCGTTTTGTGGGCCATCGAAGCCGGTAAGCACGTGGTGACCTCGAATAAGGCGCTCGTGGTGGCAGCCGGCGAAGAGATCATCCAAAAGGCCTCCGAAAGAGGGGTGCGCTTCCTCTACGAGGCCAGCACAGGCGGCGGCATTCCGGTCATCGGGCCGCTGCGGCAGAATTTGGCCGCAAACCGGATCGACCGCATCGCGGGCATCCTGAACGGCACGACGAACTATATCCTCACCAGGATGCGCGACGGCGGCGCCTCCTTCGCGGCGGCACTAAAAGAAGCCCAGCAGAAGGGTTATGCCGAAAAAGACCCTTCCGCCGACGTGGAGGGCGACGATGCCCGCCGCAAGATCTGCATCCTCTGCCACGTGGCCTTCGGCAGCCCCTTGAGCGACGAGAAGATGTTCACCGAGGGCATCACGAAGCTCGAAAAGCAAGATATGCTCTACGCCAAGGAACTTGGGCGCAGCGTAAAGCTGATCGCCCTGGGCGAAAGGGTCGCGGATGGCTTCAGGGCCTCGGTCGCGCCCGCCATGCTGCCTGGCGACCATCCCCTGGCCGGGGTCAGCGATGTATTCAATGCCGTGCTCGTCAACGGCGATATGGTGGGCGACGTGCTCTTTTACGGGCGCGGCGCGGGCCAACTGCCCACCGCCAGCGCCATCGTAGGCGATTTGATCGACATCGTTCTTCACCCTGCCGACAGGGCCCTCGCTTCCGCGCAAGCGCCAGCCTGTCTCGACGCGCTCTCGGGCCGGATGCGGCTCTTTTCGCGGGTTTTGCGCCCGCTGACCCCTGGCGCCCAGCAGGAGGTGGAGGGGCTCTTCCCCGGCGCGCGCCTGGTGACCGTGGAAGGCGAGGCCTTCGCCGGGGAATTCGCCCTCATCAGCGAGGAGGGCGTCGAAAGCGAGCTTCGCGCACGGTTTGCGCGCTTTGACCTGCCGCACGGCGCCATCATTCGCTATATCAGCCCCTGAACGCCCCTCCGGGGCTGCGCGGGTGAAGCTGCTCCCAGCCGCCCACCAATTCTCGTTATAAAAAGGCACCCAAGGCCAACGGGGTGCCTTTTTGTAGCCGTTTCCCCCATCACTTTCCCTTTTCCCTCTCCTTTTCCCTCTAATGGCGGCGGGGAGCCGCCAGCGCAGGCAGCGTAGCTCACGGCCCCGAAGGGCCGGCTGGCAGCGTAGCTGCCACTGCCGCGCGGCGGCAGGCCGCGCACAGCGCGGAGTCGGCCCTCCGGCGCGCGAGCGGAGCGAGCGCGATTCAAATCGCCAAGATAGGCCGGCAGCTCGATCCAAGTCACAAAAAAGGCTCCCGGTCGCCCGGAAGCCCTTTCATACCGAATCAATGCCTAATTTTCTAAGCTTACTGCTTCAGAACCTTGCTCTCAACGGTGTTCTCGGGGAGCACGACGCCATCGTCGAAGTCATAGTCCCAGAAGGAGAGGTAATCGGTGTGCATGTAGCCCTTGAAGCCATAGCCGATCACGACTTCGGCCCACGAGTCGGAGATGCCGATGACTTCAACGACGGTGCCACGCGGGAAGGAGGTGATGATCGGGAAGCTCAGGCCCGCGCCGGTGCGCAGGTTCAGGGAACGAGCGGTCACGACCGCGTCGCCATGCAGCTTGACGCCGGCATTATACCAGCCATAGCCATGCCAATCGTAGTCAGCCCAGTCGTGAGCCTTGGGGGCGGCGAAAGCGGGGGCGGCCATGGCCAAGCACAGCAGAACCGCCAGGGTGAGAGCAAGAAGCTTTTTCATGAAAAACTTCCCCTTTCTGCCTTATCAGGCAATGTGTTTTTTTATATGAGGCCGACTCGCGTCGGCCCATTGGAGCGGCGCAACGGTGCGGCACCATATAATCTCTGCCAGTATTATAACATTCCTGCCCCAAATTGCAATATCCCTAATGAATTTTCCTTGAAATTCTTCACGCTCCCCATACAAATCCGCAACCCTTGCGTAATAATTCGCCGCCGGCCCTTCAATCCTCGGTAAACTGCCTTTATCCGGCTTTTTCCGGCCGCTCTTGCTCGCCTTTTCAATCCGCGGCACGAGGGGAGCCTGATCGCTTCGGCGTTTTTCACAAAACCCGTTCTATCGCCATTATGCCGTGTTTTTCGCCCTGAAGTGCGCTCAAACACCCAAAAATGAAGGCGCTCGGTGCGGCCGGGCGCCTTTTCATGCCCTTGCTCGTTATTAATCTCTTAGCGACTCCAAAGCCGCCCTCAAAAGGGTGCTGGGGCGTATGGAATCGTACTCCGTGCCCGCGAGTGCGCTCCGCAGCTTGCCGAACGCGCTGCCCTGGCCGCCTTTGAGGTACTTCTCACCTCATTATTGCCGTTCTGCGCCCATTCCGTGGCGACCACCTTATCCACAGCGCTTTGCGGCGCGGCATTCGAACTTGTACCGCTGCCGATATCCCCACTTCCAGTGCCGCCGCTGCCGCTAGCCCCGGTGCTTTCGCCGCCCTTCGGCTGCGGCAAGATCTTGCTGACCAATGACTTCCGCGACGCCCTTGGCCTCGTCACGGGGCTAAGCCGCGCCAACTTCCAATTCGCCATTCGAATGCAGCGGTTATGCGCCCAGCCGCTCTTGCCTGCCTGCGTGGTCACGCGGGCCCAAACGCCGGCGTAGCCCCAAACCGCAAGGGCCGTGCCGCGGCGCAGCAGCTTGACGACGGAATAGTCCATGCCCGAGCCGCTGCCAGGTTAAGCCCACTCGCCGTGGTGTGAATCAAAGCTCCTCCACGCGGGGCCGCCCAGCCGCGGCGGCGCCGCGAAGGCGGGCACGGTTAGGGCCCTTACCAGCAGAAGCGAAAGACCGGGGGCCAGTGGTTTTTGATTAAAAAACTCCCCTTTTCAAGGCGTTTCCCGGGCAATCGCCGTGGCTTCGCTCTGCCTGATATTTCACCCGCGCCCCTCCTCGTTTTAATGCTTATTCCATTCCCCTTCCTTCGCGCTTCCGGGCCGGCTTTTTTGCCAAAACCGCTCGATCGCCCGCGAAAGAAGGCTCCTTAGCCGCGCAAAAAAGAAGCCCCCCAAAAATGGGAGCCTCTTTGAGGAATTCGCGTGCCGAGCTTAACCCACGGCCGCAGTATCCGTAACGATCGACACGAAGGCATCGACCAGTTCCTTCACCTCGCAGGCCTTGAGATCGGCTTCGGCCGCGCCCTTGGCCAGCTCAACCTTCAGGTGCTGTTTCCCATCCTTGTCTTCAAGGGAATAGTCCATGTCTACCCAGGCGATTTGGTCGGTGACGGTCATGCCGCGGGGGCTTTGCTTGCTCAGGCCGGCAAAGCAGTCGCTATCCTTCTTCTTTGGATCCTGATAGCCGATGGCCACAAAGCCGCCATCGTCGTTCAGGCCGTAATAGAGGATGTGCCCATCCTTGGTTTCGCCCTTATATGCCTTGGTGATGCGCTCGTTCAGCTCTTTATAGTCGGTGATGGGGGGGGCCGCAGGCGTCGCCGCGGGTTCTGGCGTCGCGATTTCTGTGGGGCTCGTTTCCGGCGTGGCCGAAGTCTCGGGGCTTTCGCTGGCCGTAGGCGTTTCGGTGACCAGCACGACACCGGGATCCCCTGGGCCGCCGCAGCCGGCCAGCGCCGTGAGCATCAGCAGCGCAAGGCAGAGGAAAAGCGCTATCTTCTTCATTGTTTGCAACCTCGTTTTTTTGAAAATGCGCGCAAAACCACAGCGCGCTCATTTGATTTATAGCACGAAAGCGGGGGCGCTGTCAAGTTGCGGCGCGCAAAGCGGACTTTTTCGCGCTTTTTGTGGTTTTCTTGAAGGATTCTCCTCTTTTTTCTATAATACCTTCTTTATTGCCTGAAGCATCCAGGCGCAAGAGGCGAAACGCCCCCATTTCAATTTGAGGGAGTGCTCCGCCATGCGAAAGCCAGAACCCCAGCTCGTCGGCCTGCTCCTGTTCGCTGCGCTCTATTATCTCCTCCTGCATGATCTCCTCGGCGGCAGCCTGCTCGCGCACAGCACGCACGATAGTTACACCCTCCAGGCGCTCTGCTGGCAGGACGGCCGCCTGGATATTCCAAGCGGCGAGGTCTATACCTGGCTGGAACTCGCGATCTACAACGACAAGTACTATCTCTCCTTCCCGCCACTTCCCTCGCTCTTTCTTCTGCCCTGGGTCGCCATTTTTGACGCAGAAACGCCGAGCAACCTCATCGTCGCCCTGTATGCCGTCGCGAGCCTCGGGGTTTTATATGCCTGCCTGCGGGTGATCGGCCTGGAGGAAAATCGGGCCGCGATTTGGGCCGTCCCCCTGCTGCTGGGCAGCTCGCTGGCCTGGGTTTCCAGCTCGGGCGCGGTTTGGTTTCAGGCGCAGACGCTCAACACCCTCCTGCTCCTAATTGCCATCCTCTGCCTGCTGAAGGGGCGGCAAAGGCCCGCGTTTTTCTGGCTGGCGCTCGCGGTCGGCTGCAGGCCGGTTTCCATCGTCTACTTCCCGGCGTTCATCGCCCTGTTTTGGGCCAAGGATCCGCCAAGCAGGGCAGGGTCTTGGCGCTTTTGCCGGGGGCTCTTCTTCAGCCTGATCCCCGCCGCGCTGGTGGGGCTTTTCTACATGGCGCTGAACCTCGCCCGCTTCAGCAACCCGCTGGAATTCGGCCATAGCTACCTGCCCGAATTCACCCGGAACCCGCGGTTTTCGCCCGCCTATCTGGCGCATAACCTTTCCATCCTGCTCTTTCGCCCCCTCCTGCTTGGCGGAGGACTCCGCGTAAACCTCAACCCCTTCGAGGGCTTTGCCTTTTACCTCGCCAACCCCGTCTTTTGCTGTTCTTCCTTTGCGTGGCGCGTCAGCTGCGCGCAAAGCACCTGGGCCCTGCGCAAATCGCCCTTTGCGCCTGCTTTTTGCTCGGCCTGATCTTCCTCGCCCTGCATAGGACGCTGGGCGGCTACCAGTTCGGCTCGCGCTACACCCTGGATCTTCTTCCCCTCGCCCTGCTCTTCCTCCTCGATGCCCGCCAAAGGGAGCTTCAGGGCGAAAAAGAGGGCCTTGCGGCGGAGCCGGTTCCGCCGCTGGCCGTCTTCCTCATGGGCTTTGGCTGCCTACTCAATCTCTACGGAGCCCTCGCCATGCCCCTGCTGCATAGCTGAGCCCTCTTCCGTCCGCCGCCAGCCATAGCTTCGCCCGTGCAGTTCGATCTCGATTTCCTCCCAGGTTTCGGGCGCGCAGGGGGTCAACTCCCCGCCGCGCAGCCCGCAGACGCCCTCCACCGCGGCGCGCCACAGCCAGGCCGCCGCGCCCGTATACCAGGTCCACCCGCCCCGGCCCGCGTTCTGGCCCGCGTAAATATCGGCGGCGGCCACGTAGGGTTCCACCTTGTATTCCTCCTCGTTGCGCCCCGCGGGCAGCAGGGCAAGAAGGATCTCAGGCGCCCGCCGATCGCCCAGCAGGCAGAGCGCCAGCACGCCCCAGGCCGCCGCGTGGGTGTATTGCCCGCCGTTTTCGCGCACGCCGGGCAAATAGCCTGAGATATAGCCGGCCTTCTTCCCAAGCCCCTCAAAAGGGGGATCGAGCAGCTTAAACAGCCTCTTTGACGGCTCATAGAGCCTTTCGACCGCGGCATCCATCGCGGCCTGCGCCCGCTCGCGCGAAACCGCGCCCGAAAGCACGGCCAGCGCCTGCGAGCTTAGGTCGATCGAGCACTCGCCCGCGCCTTTGCCGCCCAGGCGGCTTCCATCGTCGAAATACGCGCGGATATACCAATCGCCATCCTGCGCGTGCTCCTCAATCGCAGCGGCCACGCCCCGCGCGGCGCGGCACAGCCACTCGGTCTCCCCTTCCGGCGCGAAAGGCAAAAAATCCCGGATGACCCAGGCCAGCATGAACGAAACGAAGACGCTTTCGCCCTTGCCCTCGTGGCCGACGCGGTTCATCGCGTCGTTCCAGTCGCCCCCGCCCATCAGCGCAAGGCCGTGCGGGCCGGTTTGGGCGGCTTTTTTTATGGCCCGCAGGCAGTGTTCCATCAGGCTGGCGCTTCCGCCCTCCTCTGCCTGAAAGTAAAAATCCTCCTTGTCGCTCGGCAGCGCCTCCCCGCGCAAAAAGGGCACTTCCTCGTTAAAGATCGCGGTTTCGCCCGTCATGCGGGCATATTGCGCCGCAGCCCAGGGCAAAAAGAGCAAATCATCGCTGATTCTGGTGCGCACGCCCCTGCGCGGCGGATGCCACCAGTGCATGACGTCGCCCTCCTCGAATTGGTGTGCGGCCGAAAGCAGGATCTGCCGCCTTAAAATCGAGGTATCGTAATAGGCGAGCATGGCTGCGTCCTGCAGTTGATCGCGGAAGCCCACGGCCCCGCCCGATTGATAGAAGCCGGTGCGCCCCCAGAGGCGCCCGGCCAGCGCCTGGTAAGGCAGCCAGCGGTTGCAAAGGCGGTTGAGCCTTTCATCCGGCGTCTTAATCCGCACCCGGCCAAGAAAGCCTTCCCAAAAGGCCAGCGTCCGCTTGAGGGATACCGGGGGCTCCGCCATGGCCTGCAGCCGCAGCGCCGCGGCCTCGCTTTGGGCGGCGCCAAGCACCACGCAAAGCTCCTTGGTTTCGCCCGGGCCAATCTCCATCTTCGCGCGCAGCAGCGCGCAGGGGTCAAAGCCCGCGCCCTCCGCGCCCGAGAGCTGCTCTAGCGTTTCGGCCTGCCTAAGCTCTGCCCCGTCGCAGCTAAAGCCCTCGATGTCGCCGCCAACCAGCGTCAAAAAGCCCACAAAGCCGCCGCCATAGCGGTTTTCGGCCAGGAGCATATTGCCGCGCCGCGAGGTGAAAATGCTGGGCTTCGCCGAATCGTCGGCCCCCAAGACCCAGCGCGCGAAGCCCCAAAGCGTCAGCCTGCGCCTTTGCGGCCCGCCGTTGAAAACCCTCGCGCGCATGAACTTCAGCGGCTTTTCGCGATCGACCCAAACAGTGAGTTCCGCGCGCAGGCCCAGGCGGCCGCTCTCGCCCACCACGGCGCCCTGCAGCATCGAAACCCGCTCGGTAAAGCGCTCGATCTGGCCGCTCTCTTCATCGCGCAAAAAGACCCCCTCGCCCGCTGGATCCAAAACCTGGTCGTTCGAAAAGGGCGTGAGCCTTTGCAGCCTGGCGTTTTGATAGAAGCTGTAGCCGCCGAAGTTTTCGGTCACCAACGAGCCGAATTCCTCGTTTGCCAGCACGTTCGACCAGGGCATCGGCGGCCTTTGGGTGACGACGTACTTTTCGCCCCCGGGCGAAAAGCCCCCGTAGCCCGATCGGTCGCAAAGCTCGGCCTCTTCGAGCTGAATCGGGGTGAATTCGGGCAAAGTGAAGGCCTTTTGGGCGAATTTCTTCGCGATGGGGATCGGGGGAATCTGCCTGTCAAGCTCCGGACCCGGCGCGCGCAGCAGCAGCCCGGCGCGCGAGCAGAGCAGGGCGCGCTCCTCCTCCGAAAGCTCGTGCCCCGGCAGGATTTTGGCGGCTGGGCAGGCCGCGCCCAGCGCGTCGCGCAGGCCCTGGCGGTAGTCCGCGCCGCCCTCGTCGATCACCACCAGCTCCGTGGAAAAACCCTTGGCGCCTAGGTAATTTTGCAGCGCATAGCTTTCCTTGGCCAGCCGCAGGCCAGAAAGATCGCCGATCCTCAGCACGATCAGGGGCAGGTCGCCTGAAAGTCCGAAGCGCCAAAGCCCCTCCTGCCCCAAGGTAGAAAGCCGCAAGTGCTCCAGCCGCTCGCCCCCGCAAAGCGCCGGGCTGGCCAGCGCGGCCAGCGCGCGCCCAGCGGTTTTAAGCCCGGCCGGGCTTAGGTTGTAGGAGCTGATCTCAGCCTGCGCGCGGATGGCGGCTAGTTCAAAGGCGCGCTCGACCGCCATTGGCAGCGAGGCAGGCGCGCCGGGCTCGCCTTCCTGCAGGTCGATGCGGCCGATGAAGTTCAGGCTTCTGCCGTCGCCCGCCTTGCAAGTGCGGAAGAGCGCGGCGCAGGGCTCCACCGGGGTGCGCGAAAGGCCTTCCTCATCGCTCAGGGCGAGCTTTGGCCGATTGAGATCGCCCCCCCTGCCGATGAACTCGACCCTTTGGGACTGCATGCCCAGCGGCTCGCCATCGCCCGCGAGTTCAAAGAGCAGGCCCAGGGGCTGCTCCTCCCCGCGTGGCCTGCGGCAGATGCGCAGAGCCTCTGGTCCTGCGGCGCTCGCCTGCAAGAATAGGTCCGAAAAGGCCTTGTGCGTTTCGTCAGCCCGTCTTTCGGCCAAGACCGGCTCAAAATAGGCCCCGAATTCGACCTTTTCGCGCGGGGCGGCAAGGTTCAACTGCGCGCTGAAGACGATGGCCCCATCCTCTGGGGAAACCGCGATTTCGAGCTTGCAGCTCAGCTTTTCGCTTTCGGCGCTGAAGCGCGCCTTATCCACATCCAGGAAGGCGCGGCCAAAGCGCAGCCGCTCGCCATCAAGGTAAAAGTGCAGGCAAAGGCCGTCTTCATCCGCGCGGAAGAAGCTGCCCTCAGCCTTTTTGCTCGGCCCCACACCCCCGCCCGTGACCAACAGGCTCGTCCCGCCGCCAAAGAGTAGCTGCGCGCTGGCGAAGGCGCGCGGCGCGGTGTAGCCCGCGCGCTTGACCTTTTGGGCGCTTTGGGGCCTGAGTTCGCGCTTGGGCCGGCTGCGCTTAGGCGGCGCGACCGCGGGCGCGCGCTCGGCCAGCAAAAGCGCGTGGGCCTGCACGCCGGGCAGTGCCATGAAGCGCCCGCGCAGCTTGCCGCCAAGGGCCGCTTCCAGCGCCAGGAGCGCCATGCCCTGGTGGTGCGCCATGTGCGAGAGCACCAAGGCGTATTCCTTGCCGCCAGACCTGCCCTCGCTGTAATCCGCCGCCTCATAGAAGCCGTGGGCGTCGCTCCAGCCCATCTCCTTCATGCGGCGCAGGTTTTTGGCCGCCGCGCGGGGGGCCGCCAGCAGGGCCAGCGCGGCCGAATAAGGGCTGACCACCACATCGGAAAACTCGCCGCCGCGCATCGAAAGCGTGGGCAGGCCAAAAGCCCGGTATTGGTAGTTGAGCGAGAGGTCAAAGGCGTTGTAGCCGGATTCGGACTCGCCCCAGGGGCGCTTCGGGCCGCCGTCCATCTTCACGGCGCGCATCTGCGCCTCGACAGCACCCTCCTCGCTGCCGCGCAGCAAAGAGAGCGGGGCACTCTCTAAAAAGAGCAGCGGCATGAGGTATTCAAAGAGCGTGCCGCTCCACGAAAGCAGCGTAGGCCGCCTGAATTCGCCCGTAAGCGGCCTGCCAAGCGCGGCAAAGTGCTTGGGCGGCACGTCACCCTTGACGATTGCGAAAAAGCTCAGAAGCCGCGATTCCGAGGCGAGCAGGTCATAGTGCCCGGGCGACATCCTGCCCGCGCCCTCATCAAAGCCGATATAAAAGAGCTGCCGCGCCTCATCATAGAGGGGCTTAAAGTCCATCTCGCGGCAGAGCTTTTCAAAGCGCATAGCCAGGCCGTTTTCGCCGCCCTCGCGCAGCGCCGCGGCGCAGCTCATCAGGCAAACGCCCAGATTGCCGTTATCGACGCTTGAGATATAGCGCGGCGCCAGGGGGCGCAAGTCGCGAATATCATACCAGTTATAGAGCTGGCCATTCCACTTTTCCATCTTCTCAACGCTGAGCAGGGTTCGCTCCAGCCTTCTGGCCATTTCGGGCGCCGAGATCAGCCCCAAATCCCGCGCGGCGACCTGCGCGCAGAGCGCCAGGCCGATGTTGGTGGGCGAGGAGCGGTGATCGACCTTCTCGCCATGGGCCTCCTGCACGTTATCGGGCGGCAGAAAGCTGCTCTTTTCGCTCAGGTTCGTTTCAAACCAGGCGTAGGTTTCCTTGGCCGTCTGCAGCAGGAAGTCCCTATCCTTCTTATCTACCCCGCGGCGCTGAAAGCCCGGCCTTTCAAAGAGAAAGGGCAGGAACATCGCCAGCGCCCAGACGGGCAGCAGCAGGGGCGAGAGCGAAAGCGCCCCCGCCAGCGGGCAAAAGAGCAGCCTGGCGGCGCTCATCTCGCGCCTGCCGCCCAAATCGGCCGCCGTCACCCACGAAAGGAGGTTGCGCCGGGTCACAAGCAGCCGCCAAAGCGTCTTGAGCGCGGCGCCGAACTGCATCATAGCCTGCCAGGGCAAAAGCGCCAGCCGCACGAGCCAGGCCGGGCTTCTGGGCAGGCCCAGCTCAAGGTAAATGACCAAAAGGCCCCAGGGCCCGCAGAGCATCCCGGCCAGAACGGCGCTCAGGGGCGAGAGCGAGCGGCGGAGGTTATCCGCGATCTTGAAGCGCCCAAGGCCCGAAAGGCCGTGCGCGGCCAAAAAAGGTAGAAGCTGCCAGTCCCCCCTCGTCCAGCGGTGCTGGCGCGCGCCCCAGGCGCGCAAGGACTGGGGCTGTTTTTCAAAGATTGGCACATCACTCAGCAGTGCGGCGCCCGCGAGCAGGCCTTCGAGCAGGTCATGGCTCAAAATGGCGTTTTGCGGCAGGTGGGCCGTGGCATTTTCGAAGGCCTTGATGGAATAGATCCCCTTGCCGCCAAAGATGCCCTCGCCGCAGAGATCCTGATAGGTTTCGGACACGGCGGCCGAGTAGCTGTCTACCCCGCCGTTCTCGGTCATGACGCGGCCGAATAGGGTCTGCTTCCAGCCGTAAAGGAACTGCACCCTTGGGGCCAAAACCCCCTTGGCGCGGTTTAAAGGGTGGGCCAGAGCCCCGACAAGCCGCGCGGCGGAGCCCGGCGGCAGGATGGTGTCGCCATCCAAGGTGATGGCGTAGCGCGTTTCGCGCAGGTTCTCAAGCGGCAGGTTCACGCAGCAAAAGGCGCTCTCGTCCCCGCTTAAAACCGCCTGGTTAAACTGCTTGAGCGCGCCGCGCTTGCGCTCCCAGCCGATGTAGCGCCTCTGCGTCAAACTCCACTTGCGCGGCCTGTGCAAAAAATAGAAGCGCTCGCCATAGCGAAGGTTCAGCCTGTGCATCCCCTCCATAGCGGCCTGCAAAATCGCGCTGTCGTCCTCGCGGGTTTCGCTTCCGTGGTCGGCAAAGTCGCCCAGCAGCACAAAGTTTAGGCCAGTTTGCGGGTTGGCCAAATAAAGCCTTTCGAGGTTTTCGACGCACTCGGCCGCGCGCCCCGGCGAGGAGAGCAGCACCGGCGTGACCACCGCCGCGCGGTGGGCATCCGGAATGCCCTTTGAAAAATCGAGCTTGCACAGCAGCCTTGGCGGAAAGAGCCTGCCCACCGCACCACCCAAGATCCGCTGCCCGAACGAAAAGGCAGGCAAGAGTGAAAGAAGCGCCAGCCTAGGCTCCACAAAGCGGTAAAGCGCGGCGCAGAGCGCGGCCACCAGCAGGCAAAGCAGCCCGAAATACAGCCCCTTGGCGTGCCTTCTCATCCACAGCCAGAGCCTGAAGCCGGGCCTTGCACCACCCAGCGCGCGCGAAAGCTTCAAAAGCCCGTCGTTTTCGGTCAAATAGTAGGCGATCTGCCGCCTGGCGGGGTTTTCGCCTTGCTCGCTTAACGAAAGGAGCAGCCGCGCCACCCGCGCCTCGTTCTTGCGGTGCAGCTTGGCCACGCGGGCCAGCGCCAGGCGCAGCATCTCGCGGGTTTCGAACTCGCAGCGCTCATAAACGCCGCTTTCTTCCGCGCGCAGGATCTTTTCCGGTGGGTAAAGCTCCTCAAAGAGGGGCACGAAGTCCATCTCTTCCAAGCGATGAAGGGATTGGACCGCGCCCGCCATGCGCAGCCTGTCGAGCGCGCGGCGCTCCTGCTGGGTTTCGATCTGGCCACGCAAGGAAAGCCCCTTTTCGGCCAGCAGCTCCGCATAGCGCTGAAGAAGCTCCTCCTCGCCCTGCAAAAGCTCGCTTACCCGCTCGATTGCGGCGGGGTCCATCATCTCGGCCGGCATGCCGGAAAAGGCCCCGCCAGGCAGCCAGCTTCGCCGCGCGTAGCTTTCGGCGCCGCGCCGCCTTCTTTGCTGCCAGACCAACGATTGGGCGGTCTTTTCGGCGGCGCGCAGCAGCGCGAGCCGCGCAAGCCTGGGCAGCGCCCAGATCTCGGCCATCGAGAGCGGCTGCACCTCCATATAGGCCTTGGCGCAAAGGCTTAAAAGCTCCGCGTCGATGTGAGCATCCTGGTGGGCAACCGCCTCGGTCACGGCCAAAAAAGCCCTGGGCAGCCTGCCCGCCGCTGGCAGCTTCTGCCGCCCTTCCGACTGCGCGGCCTCCGCAGCCTCCTCCAAATAGGGGTAGTTTTCTAAAAACCAGGCGGAGCCCGGCAGCAGCTCCTCCCCCGCGCGGGCCATCTCCTCGAGCGCCGCCTGCGACTTCGCCATGGATTGAAGCAGCTTCTTCGCGCTGGGGCAGGCCCGCAGCCCGGTGGCCCTGGCGCCCGCCATCTCGCGGATGTGGCGCACCAGGCCCTCTCTATCCAGCGTTGCGTCGAAGGGTTTTGGGTTCATCTCGTTTCCTCCATGCTTTTCTTCCAAAGGCCAAAAAAGGGCGGAGCCCGTCCTTTCGCCTAGAGCTTTTCACCCTTAGCATTTCAAAAATTGGAAGGCGCTATGCGCCCGCCCCCTGGGGATCATCTTTTGCCCGCCGGATTTGCGCCGAGGGAGCGCCGCGTGCTATACTGCCCCTGGAGCTTTTAGGTTTGAGACGAGGGAGGAATTCCCCATGCTGCATGCAGGCCTGGTTTTGGAGGGCGGCGGAATGCGCGGCGTCTTCACCGCCGGGGTTTTGGACGCCCTTTGGGATGAAGATCTGCTTTTTGAGGCGGTTTACGGCGTTTCGGCCGGGGCTTGCCACGCCTGCAGCTACCTTTCGGGCCAGAGGGGGCGCGCGCTGCGCACCTCGATCGAGTTTCTGCGCGATAGTCGCTATATGTCATTCCGCAGCCTGCTCCTGACCGGGGATTTCTTTGGTGCCGACATGGTCTATAACAAGGTGCCCAACGAACTCGTCCCCTATGACTATGACGCCTTTTTGCGCAGTGAGAGCCGATTTTTCGCGCTGCTGACGAACCTAGAAAGCGGCGGGGCCGAGGCGCATCGCATCCTTGACCTGCGCCGCCAGATGGACGTGATCCGCGCCTCAAGCTCGCTGCCGCTGCTCTCGCGCCCTGTTGCAATCGGCGGGCGGCTTTATCTGGACGGCGGCGTCGCGGAGCCCATCCCTCTGCGGCGATCCATTCAGGATGGCAACCGCAAGAACCTCGTTGTGCTCACGAGGGAATGGGGCTATGAAAAAAAGCCGTCAAACATGACGGCTTTACGGCTCGTTTATGGCAAATATCCGGCCTTTTTGCGTGCCGCGGAAGGCCGGCATTGGGAATATAACGCATCGCTCGCCCTGGCGAAAGAAGAGCGGGCCAAGGGCAGTGCCTTCCTCCTTGCGCCTGAGGAAAAAGTGGTAATCGGCAGATTTGAGCGCGACCGAAGCCGGCTGCTGGCCCTCTACCGGCAGGGCTACGCCCTCGTCAGTGGGCAGGCGGGCGCCATCCGGGCCTTCTTCGCGCCGGATTGACGAAAGCCTCCTGCAGGCAGCATAGGAAGGCTACCGCGGAAAGTGCCCGGGGGGGGGGGGGCCGCAGGCCCGCCACGCGATTCCTTTACCCTGGCTTTAGAGGATGTATTGCTCGTCGCGCCTTGGCTGCGCCGCAATCTCCAGGCGCTTAATCTCATAGCCCTCGCGGCCGAAGATCGCGTAGCTCGCGTTCTTGCCCTCCTCCACGCCGGGCTGGTTAAAGGCATCAATATCGTAGAGCTCGCCGGAATAGGCAGTCATCAGCTCGAAGAAATAGATGAGCTGGCCAATCGTGTGGGCGCTGACCTCTGGAAGGGTCACGCTCCAGCTAGGCTTGGCCGCCTTGAGCAGGGCATACTCTGTCGCCTCGCACTCGGCTTCGAGCAGCTCGTTCAGGGTGCGCCCGCAAAGGAAGGCCACATCCACAAAGGCCTCGCAGCCGCGCGGAATCGTGATCTTCTTGCGAAAGGAGCGCAGCTTTAGGAAGGTCACGACCTTATCTTCCGGCCCTTCCGCATAGAGCTGAACCTGGCTGTGCTGGTCGGTCACGCCGAGGGCCTTCGTGGGGGTCTGGCCCGTCAAGACTCTTTCGCCGCCGCGCTTTTGGTTCTTGCCCAGGGATTCGGCCCAAAGCTGGGCATACCAATCGGCCATCAGGCGCAGGGAGTCCGCGTAGGGCATCATCACGTGCACGTTTTCGCCCTTTTGCGCGGCCAGGAACATCGCGCCGGCGGCGAAGAGCGCGGGGTTGTGCGCGTAGTCCGGATTCTTGCAGCGCTCGTCCATATCCTTGGCGCCCTCGAGCAGCTCCTCGATGTCGATTCCGAGCACGGCGGCGGGCAGGAGGCCAACCGGGCAAAGCTCTGAGAAGCGGCCGCCCACTCCATCGGGCACCACGAAGGTCTTGAATCCGTCGATCTCGGCGATTTTGAGGAGGTTGCCCTCGTTCGCATCGGTAGTAAAGACCAAATTGCTTTCGTATCTGCCCTCGCCCAGGCGCTGCTTGAGCAGGTCGATGACGATCAGTAGCTGGCTCATGGTTTCCGAGGTGTTGCCGGACTTGGAAATCACGTTAAAGCAGGTTTTTTCCAGGTCGAGCACGTTGAGGAGGGAAACCATCCTCTCGGGGTCGATATTATCTTCCACGTAGAACTTGGGCGCACCGCCGCGCTTTTCTTTGGGGAGCTCATTATGCCTTAGGTCGCTCATGGCGCCATGCACCATCGCGGGCCCGAGCGCGCTGCCGCCTATGCCAAAGACCACGAAGGCCTCGAAATTCTCGCGCACGATGGCCGCGTACTCCTTGATTTCACCCAAAATGCCCCCCTGCGAATAGGGTAGCTCCGTCCAGGTCATCATCCTTTTTTCATCGCCGCGATGGAGGCGCACCGCTTCGTGCGCGGCGGAAAGCTGGCCTTCCAGCGCCTTAATCTCCTTTTGCTCGATGAAGTTGCGGCGCAAAAGCCTGCCCGGCGGGTCTGAAAGGACGGCGACCGCCTCACCAAGCTTCTCGCGCTCCGGGCCCTCCAAACCGTGGGCGAGCCTGCGCAGCTCCGAGCGAACGGCGGCGCGCGCCTCCGCCACATAGTCGGCCATCATGCCGTTAAAGTCGAACTGAAGGCAATTCGGGGCCTTTCCCCCTTCGTTTTGGCTTGCAAGCATTTCCCTACCACCAATCCTTTTCTCTGCCCCATATTATAAGGAAAAAGAGAGAAAAACGCCAGTAAAATTTATTAAAACTCTTCCTCAAAATCGGATTGCCCATAAAAAAGAATGCCGCCAGAAGGCTGGCGGCATTCCAAGCACGGTTTTCAGCTTACTTTCAAGCGATGACGGAAGAAACGACGCCGGAACCTACCGTTCTGCCACCCTCGCGGATTGCAAACCTCAGCCCTTCTTCTATCGCGATCGGGTTGATCAGCTTGATCTCCATCTGGAT
>JAITGM010000005.1 GCA_031280685.1 Christensenellaceae bacterium | reverse complement strand
CAGAAGTACTTCGTCAAGGGCATGACCCTCGGCGCCGTCAAAGGCTAAAAAGCAGGAGAAAATTACCCCCTCGGCGAATCAAAAGGCGATGTGCCCTCATTTGGCCCGTCGCCTTTGGGTTTTCACCCCGCCTTGGCGAAAAACGGCCTGATTTCAGCACAAAGGAGCTTTTTACCCATGAGCGAAGAGCACAACGATAAGCCCCTATTCCAAAACAGCGAGGCTCTCAAAAAAACGCCGCGCCGCAAAGAGAGCGGGCTGGGGAAGAAGATCTTCCTCGCCTGCTGCGCGCTCATCGTCCTGGGTGGGGCCGTCTGGGGGCTGAGCGCGATCGGCCAAAAGGTAATGGAAAACCTCAATTCATTCAGCAATGTTTGGCTGAGCCACCGCCAGAAGGACGAGGTCTCCCTCGTGCGCGTGGAAACCCGCGAGGGGCTAACGCTCAGCATCCGCAAGGAGGGTGAGCGTTACCTCGTGCCCGAGATCGCGCCCGAGCTTTTGAGCCAAAAGAGCTGCGACGCGGCTTTCGTCAACGCCGCGGAGCTTTTAACCGAGTCCATCGCGGCCAAGGACGTGGCGGATCTTTCGCCCTACGGCCTGCAAAGCCCCTCGTCGCGGGTTTTCATCGAGTTTACGGACGGCGAAACCCTGCAGGTCGAAATCGGCGACAGGGCGGTCGCCAGCCCGCACTACTATGTGCGCAAGGCGGGTGAAAGCACGGTCTATTTGATGAAGGCGCTGCTGGTCAACCTCTACGCGGGCGGGATCTCGGCCTTTTGGGATGTCGAGAGTTTCGGCGTCAACACCGGGAACGCCCTTGGCTTCGTGCTCGAGCGCGATGGAAGGCCAACCCTTGAGCTTGGCTACGAGGCAAAGCCCAGCGGCCCGCGCTTTTCGCGCTGGCATCTGCGCGCGCCTTTCATGGCGGACGCGGACGCCGCCTTCGTCGAAGCCTTTCTTTCGCAGCTCAGCGCCATGAAGGTCGATCAGTACCTGGCGACGGTGGACGAAGACGGCCTTGCCCAGTATGGCCTGGATGCCCCGCAAACCACCCTCACCCTGTTCAACGCGGACGGCACCAAGTTCAGTCTCGCGATCGGCTCCGGCGATTTTAGCGGCGCTTATGCCCGGTTTGGAGAGAGTTTGGACGTTTACCGTCTCACGAAGGAGGCCTGCGCCTTCCTCGGCGAGCTTGAGCTCACGCCTCTGCTGGTGGAGTTTTCGAACATCCACGCGATCACCAACCTAAGGTCGCTCGAGGTTACGCTGGGCGGCGAAACCAAGCTCTACACCCTGGACGGCGAAGGGGAAAGTCAGCGCTGCCTGCGGGACGGCGCGCCCGTCGAGCTAAAGGCCTTCAAGGCAGCCTTCCAAGAAATCAACCTCATTCCCTGGGCGGGGCTTGTGGAAGGGGACTTCCTCGCGCCCGAGGGAAGCCCCGCGCTGACGCTGCGCTATGCCTTCACCAACAGCGATGAACCCCTTGAAGTAAGCTACATCGACGTTTCGGTCAACAACTACGCGGTCGCCAAAAACGGCGGCTGCGGCCTCTTCATCCGTAAGGACGCCGCCGCCGCGATGCTGGCCGCCTGGGCGGCCCTCGCCGCCCAATAAGCCGGAGAAAAACCCAAAAAACAGGAAATTTGACCATGCTCCAAGGCATCAAGGCGCGGATCTAGGAACGCGAAGCGGGCCAAATCCTCTCGTATGCGCTAGGCGGCGGCTCCGCCGAGGACGTGGCAAAGAAGCTTGGGCAATACCTTGAAAACGATGCGCACTGGCTCTAAGGCTAGGTCGAAAATGGCCCTGCTCTGGGCG
The DNA here is from genome assembly GCA_031280685.1 of Christensenellaceae bacterium. GTDB lineage: Bacteria > Bacillota > Clostridia > Christensenellales > UBA1750 > JAITGM01. The sequence continues at coordinate 23,250 of JAITGM010000005.1, read as the reverse complement.
TTTGCGGCTTTGATCCGCGCGAAAAAAGCGTCGAGATCCTTCACATCGCGGTCGCCGGAGGCCGCCGGAACCGGGACTTGGGCGGCGCGATGGCATGCGCTCCGCAGTCCATGTTCCATTTGCCGATTCAGGCCGAACCGATGCGGACACGGTGGGCTTTTGCCGCAAGCGCGGCTTCCAGAGCACCGCATTCCGGCACAAGAAGACGGGGCGAGCGCTTTCTTTGCGTGCTGGCGCCTTCCCGCTGCGGCGCCTCCCCAAAAGGAGAATGAAATGGCCAAAAAGCCGCCCAAAATGCTGGGCTATGCCGATTCGCCCCATATCCTTCGCCTCATGCGGCTGATCGAAACGCAGTCCAAGCGCACGATCATCCACTGGTGCGTCGATTACGCCGAAGCCGAGTTCCTGCCCATCTTCGAGGAGGCAATGCCCGGCGACGCTCGCCCGCGAACCGCCCTTGAGGCAGCGCGGAGCTGGCTGCGCGGCGAAAACAAGCTGCAGGATGTGCGCGATCTCGCCTGGGAAAGCCACCTCGCCGCCAAGGACGCAAAAGGCCAGGCGGCGGAAGCCGCGGCGCGCGCCATCGCCAACGCAGCCCTGAGCGTGCACGTTGCGACCCACTCTTTAGGCATCGCGGCCTACGGCGCAGCCGCCATCGCCTACGCGCGCTTTGGCATGGCCGAAAGCGAGACCTTTTACGAGGCCTTCGCAGCTGAAGAATGCGCTAAGATGGAATCCGCGCTCCGCGCCGTGGCGGTAGAAGGCGAGCCAAACCCGGCCCCCTGCAAATGGAAGCACGCAAATGGCATGAGAAAGCGGGGCGAATAGCGCCATGCAGGAGTTTACGGCCCTGGAACTCAGCGAGGCGCAGCGCGCCCTGCTTTCAACGCTGCGCAAATGCCAGGCCATTGACGCGACGAAGCTCGCCAAGCCTCAACGAACGCTGCTGGAAGGGCGCGTCGCCGCGCTCACCCTCGCGCTGGCCCTCATCGAACGGGAGCTGCACGGGCTTTGCGGCGAGGGCGCGCCGCCATCCTGCCCCCTATAGCCGCAAACCGGTCCGGCGCGCCGAAGGCCCCCTCGCATTAAGGCAGCAGGCCGATCGCTCCGCGCATTGCGAGGAGCAAATTGATGCGGCGCCCAATAGCAAGGTTAAGGATGCATTCCCGCGCCAGGCCGGATTGCTTTCTTTTTTCAGTGGGCACGGAACCCCGTCCGTAAACGGCCCGGAGGGGCGCGACAGGGCCTGCCTGCCGCCCTCATCCGTCATTGCCAGCAGCGAAGCGGCGCGGCAATCCAAAAGGCTGCCTTCTTCAATGGGGAAGCGCGCTGGATCGCTTCGCCGGCGCTCGCAATGGCAAAAGCGAGCCTTGGGCGCAATCAGCCAGGCCCGCGTTCTTCAGGAAGCGTGCGGGGGTATCGCAGCTTCCTTTCGCGAAGGCCCGGAGGGGCGCGACAGAGCCTGCCTGCCGCCCTCATCCGTCATTGCCAGCAGCGAAGCGGCGCGGCAATCCAAAAGGCTGCCTTCTTCAATGGGGAAGCGCGCTGGATTGCTTCGCCGGCGCCCGCAATGGCGAACGCGAGCCTTGGGCGCAATCATTCAGGGAGCGTGCGAGGATATCGCAGCTTCCCTTCGCGAAGGCCCGGAGGGGCGCTGCCTCGTTTCACAGCTTTCTATTGATTTTCTTTTATGATGGTGTTATGTTTAAGGCGTAAATCGCCAAAAGCTTGGTATGTTAGAAGGAGGAACTTCCAATGAAAAGGGAAAAGCTAAAGATCGGCCTGATGCCAACGAGGCGCCTCGTCTTCAATTGGCAGACCGCCCGCGCCGAGTACGAGATCATCATGCCCATCATCCGCGCGCAGATGCCCGACTACGTAGAGTTCGTGGATGTGGATGATGTTTGCGAGCACGGCATGGGCGCGTCCCAGCAGGACGTGACCAAGGTCATCGAAAAGTTCGCGGCCGCCAAAGTGGATGCTCTCTTCTTCCCCTTCTGCGACTTCGGCGAAGAGTCTTGCGTGGTGGGCGTCGCCAAGGCATTCAAGCTGCCCACGCTGATTTGGGGTTCGCGTGACAAGCTCTCGACCTACGAGCACCGCGAAAAGGAAACGCAGTGCGGCATTTTCGCGGCCGCCAAGGTTCTGCGCAATTACGGCGTGACCTTCAGCTACATTTGGAATTGCGAGGCAGACAGCCCCGACCTGCCCGCAGGCTTTGAAAAGTTCGTCCGTGTGGCCTCCGTGCTCAAAGAGCTTCGCAACCTGAACGTCGCGGAGATCGGCGACAGGCCGGCGGGCTTCTACAGCGTCATCCACAACCAGCTGCAGCTCATCCAGAACTTCAACATCTCGGTCAAGCCCATCGGCCTGGCCGCGATTGCCGCCCGCTCGAATAAGATCAAGAGCGAAAATGGCAAGGATCTGACCGACTACGTTGCGGATCTGAAAAAGCGCATCGACTGCTCCGCGCTCGAGAGCGACGATTATGTCGTCGGCGTCGCGGCGGGCACGCTGGCCATTGAGCAGCTCATGAACGAGAACGGCTGCAAATGCGCAGCTTTTGACTGCGGCGGCGTGCGCATGGCGCTCGGCCTGCAGGGTTCCTCCTGCGCCATCGAGGGCGAATTGGCCGACCGCGGCCTGCCGACCGCCTGCGAGTGCGATGTTTGGGGCGCCATCACCGCGCTGATGTGCCAGGCGGTTTCGCTGGGCGACGAATCCCCCTTCCTGGCCGACTGGACCTATCGCCACCCCACGAACAACAATTCTGAGCTCATTTGGCATGGCGGCCCGTTTGCCTATAGCCTCGCCCGCAAGGACGTCAAGCCCGAATATAAAAAGCGCATTACGCCCTGGGGAACCTCCTACGAGGCGCACTGGGAGCTCAAGCCCGGCCCCATCACCATGTTCCGCATGGATGAGCTAGACGGCGACTACTACTTCTTCTGCGGCGAAGGCAAGACCTGCGAAGGACCCGACACCACGGGCACCTTCGTCTGGCTCGAGGTCGATAGTTGGAAGCGTTGGGAAGAAAAGCTGGTTCTTGGGCCCTACATCCACCATGTCGGCGGCGTGTACGGCAACTATTTCGAGATCTTCCGCGAGGTCGCCAAGTACCTCAACGCGCCGAAGAAGGGTGTGAACGTCATCTTCGACCATCCCGGCCGCGAGGGAGACTATTCCCTATAAAAAGACCCCAAAATGCCTAAAAAAGCCCTCCCGCGCATGCGCGGGAGGGCTTTTTATGAGGGTTTAGTCCTGCGTGTAGGGCAGGAGCGCCACATGGCGAGCGCGCTTGATCGCGATCGAAAGCTGGCGCTGGTGCTTGGCGCAGTTGCCGCTCATGCGGCGGGGAAGGATCTTGGCGCGCTCTGAAATGAACCTGCGCAGGCGATTGAGATCCTTATAGTCAATGTTCTGCACCTTATCGACGCAGAACTGGCAAACCTTGCGGCGTGGCTTGCGCCCCCTGGGGCGGCGCGCGCCCCTTTCGCCTCTATCTTCAGACATTGTGCTTTTCCTCCTGCTTCAAAGAAAGTTAAAATGGGAGCTCGTCGTCGTCAACCTGCGTGAAACCCTGGCCCGTAAAGTCGTTGGCGCTGTCTTCCGCGCGGTGCTGCTGGGGCGCGTAACCGCCCTCGGCATAGCCGCCGCCGGAATAGCCGCCCTCGCCGCGCTCGCCCTGTGGGCGGCTATCGACGAACTCGGCCTCATCCGCGATGACCTCGGTCACGGTGCGCTTGGTGCCGTCCTTGGCCTCGTAGCTGCGGTTTTGCAGCGTGCCGGTGATGGCAATCTTTCTGCCCTTGGTGAAGTAACGGCTCACAAAATCCGCGGTTTGCCGCCAGGCCACCACGTCAAAAAAGTCGGATTCCCGCACGCCTTGGGCGTTTGCGAAGCGGCGCGTCACCGCGATGCGCAGCGTACAGACCGAAACGCCGCCCTGCGTCGTGCGAAGCTCAGGGTCTTTGGTCAGGTTCCCGATTAATATCACCTTGTTCATCGACGAATCCCCTTTCTATTCCTCGATGCGGGTGACCAGATAGCGCATGACCAAATCGTTGATCTGGAAGTTGCGCTCTAGCTCACGGGGGAATTCGGGGGCCGCGCTGATGTGCGTGAGCACATAGTAGCCCTCGTTCTTGAAATCGATGGGGTACGCCAGGCGGCGCTTGCCCCACTCGTCGGTCTTATCGACCATGCCGCCATTCGTCGTCACGATGCCCGCGAAGCGCTCGATCAACTCCTTGCGGGGTTCGTCTTCCACATTCGGGTCGATCACATAGAGAACCTCGTACTTGTTCATTTCCCTTTCACCTCCCTTTGGACTGGACGGCCCTCCTTGGAGCCGCCCCTCGGCGCGCCGCTGGCGCGCAAGGATGGCATTTGGCTGGAGCTTTGGCTCGACAGCCGCCACAATTTTTGATTTTAGCACCGTTTTCAGCGTTTGTAAAGCCCAAAAGGCCAATCCGGAGCATCTCTCGGAAGGCGTTTTGCCGTAAACGGCGAACCAGAACCCTTTTGTATGGGGTTTACGCCGGGCTAGATAGAAAACCTGCTCATCCCTCCGCTCCGGCCTGGCCTTTGGCCGCGCTTTGTGCTATGATTAGGGGAAAACCGTCCATACGGCGCGGAGGGATCACACAATGAAGCTTCTTTTTGCCTCGGATCTGCACGGCTCGGCCACGGCTGCGGAGGCCCTGCTTCAGCGCCTCGCCGCCGAAGGCGCGGAGCGCCTCGTGCTGCTGGGCGACCTGCTCTATCACGGCCCCAGAAACCCCCTGCCCAAGGGCTATGACCCGCAGGCCGTCGCCGGGCTGCTCTCTGCGCAAAAGGAGCAAATCCTTTGCGTGCGCGGCAATTGCGACGCCGATGTGGATCAGCTCTTGCTGCCCTTTTCCATCGAAGCGGAAAACCTCTTGCTCTATTTGGGGCCTATCGCGGTCTTTGCCACGCACGGCCATCATCACAGCTTCCAAAACCTACCCTTTTTGCGCCCTGGCGATGCCTTTTTGCAGGGCCACACCCACATAAAACGCCTCGAAAGGCAAAACGGCCTGCTGCTCATGAACCCAGGCTCCGTTTCCCTGCCCAAGGACGGGGACGAAGGCAGTTACCTCCTTTGGGAAGACGGCTTGTTCGTGTTAAAGGCCCTGGACGGCCGGACTCTCGCCGCCGAACGGGCCTGAACGCGCCATGCTGCGCCACGAGGATATTTTAGCGTATTGCCTGAAAAAGCCTGGGGCCTATTTGGACTTTCCCTTCGGCCCTTTCCTGGTGGTAAAGCTGAAAAGCCTCTCGCAGGGCAAGGGGCGCATCTTCGCCCAGGCCTTCTTTTTGCACGGGGAGCCCCTGCTCACGCTGAACTGCAGCCCGGCCGCCGCGGAGCACTACCGCAGCGTTTACCCGGGCGCCGTCACGCGGGGCTGACATTGCCCGCCGGTGCAGCAGCCCCATTTCAACACGCTGCGCCTGGATGGCTCGGTGCCCGACGAGGAAGCCCTCGCCATGATCGGCGAGACCTATGCGGTCGCCCTGGGCAAGCTCCCCAAGGCTGCCCAGAGGGAGCTTCGGGGGCTTTAAGGGGGGAGGGGCCAGTTCCAACCCAAAGGCCGGTTCGCAAGCGACGAACCGGCCTTTTTCCGCGCCGTTTCGCGCTCATCTTTTTTCATGCGGGCGAATAGCCATGAGGGAGAGGCTTGCGCAGCCCCTCCCCCCGGACTACCCTGCTGACGCAAAAAAAGCCCCTGCTTCAAAGGCGCGATTCGCTTTTGAAACAGGGCAGTGAGGGGTGGCTCAAAAAGACCGTTTCACAGAACTTTCTTAGTATATAAGAAGGATAAAAAATTGTCAATCGCATTCATGAAAAAAGTTTTCAAGAATTTTACACCAGCGAAGTAAAGCGCGCGGATCCGGCGCGCCGCGGGAGGGAATCCGATTTGAAGCTTCCCAAGGTTCTGGGCTCCGTGCTGCTGCTCAGCGGCTCCTCCTTCGCCCTGCGCGCCATCGGCATGGGCTTCCGTGTCTATCTGAGCGGCAAGCTCGGGCTGGACGGCCTAGGCCTGATGCAGCTCATCTCCTCCCTGGGCGGCTTCGCCTCGCTGCTCTGCACCGCCGGGCTATCCACCGCGCTGCTGCGAAGCTGCGCCGAAAACCCCTTCTCGGCCAAGCAGTGGGTGCGCAAGGCCCAGCTCATCGCCGTGCCCCTAGGGCTGACCCTGGCCGCGCTGCTCTTCTTTCTTGCGCCCTTTTTGTGCAAAGCCCTCCTGCGCGATGCGCGCGCGGTGCTTCCCCTGCGGGTGCTGGCGCTTTCGCTGCCCTTCATCGCCTCCTCCTCGTGCACGGGGGGGTACTTCCTCGCCACGGGCAAGATCGGCAAACTGACGCTGGCGCAGTTTCTTGAGCAGGGCCTGCGCGTGGCGATAACCGCCTTCTTCCTCGAACAAAGCCCAAAAGACGCCTCACTAGAACTGCTCACGGCCTGCGTCTTCCTCGGTTCCACCTGCGGGGAGCTGCTCTCGTTCCTGCTGCACGAGCTTTTCGTGCGCCTAAGCCCCGGCGAGAGAGAGCCCCTGCCAAAAAGCCCCTACCCGGCGCTCTGGCAGATCGCGGGCCCAATCGCCCTGGCCACGCTGCTGCAATCCGGCATGCACACGGCCGAAAACCTGCTCATCCCGCCGATGCTGGCGCTTTCGGGCGAGGGGAGCGCGCTGGCTGGCTACGGCCTGCTGCACGGCATGGTGCTGCCCGTGCTCTTCTTCCCCGCCGCGCTGCCCGCCGCACTGGGCACCCTTCGTCTGCCCGCCGTGGCGCGGCTCCACGCCCAAGGCGACATGCAGCGCCTGCGAGAGAATGTCAAGCTTACCCTGGTTTCAACCATGGCCTTTTCGATGTTCGCGCTGGCCGTGTTCGTTTCCCTCGCTTCCCCCCTGATGCTCAGCCTTTACCGCTCGGCCGAGGCCGCGACGCTGCTCCTGGCTCTTGCGCCGATCCTGCCGCTGCTCTATCTCGATTCCATCGCCGATGCCCTGCTTAAGGGCATCGGGCGCCAAAAGCTTTGCCTTTATGTCGAGATCGCGGACTCGGTTCTGCGGCTTTCCCTCACGCTTTGGCTCGTCCCGCGCCTTGGCCTGCGGGGGCTCATCCTGGTCATCTCGGTTTCCACCCTGCTGACCTGCCTGGCCCGGGTTTATGCCCTGCTGCGCGCCTGCGCGCTGCGCTCAAACGCGCTGCTTGCAGTCACCCACGCCTCCCTACCTTCCATCGTCAGCGCCGCGGCCGCCTGCCTTGCCGGGCTTGCGGCCGCCTCGCTGCCCGATCTGCCGCCCCTGCCAAAGACCATCCTGGGCCTTTGCTGCGCAGGGCTTGCCTTCGGCATCTTCTACGCGATTTTAAGCCTTTTCTATCGCAAGCGGCACGAAAAGGCGGTCTATCGCTTCCGCTAAGGCGCCCTGCGCGCGAAAAGCCCCCCTTCCGCTTGGGAAGAGGGGCTTAAGCCGCGCCAATCAGCCGCCCTTTTTGGGCTTATCGTCCTCGGATTTTGAAAAGAGGTAGCCCAGCAGCGTGGTCAGGACAAGCTTGGCAAGCTCGAAAAAGGACGAGAGCATCCCATAGCCCTCCAGGCTCTTGAACTCGTTCCTCAGCCCGATCTCGCACAGCACCAGGAAGAGCAGCGTCCCCCCGGCGATCATCATCGTGTGGTAGGCCCGGCGCCGCGTCCATCCCGGGTGCATGGCCTGCTCGTTTCTCGCCCTTTCCCTCTCTTCCTCGCGATCCGCTTCTGCGGCCGCGTTTCTTTCCGCCAAGTTTTCTTCGCTTCTGCTCAGGTTTTCGATCTCGGCGTCGTCCCGCTCGCCCTGCCCGCGTTCCTCGGCTGCCATCTTCGCCTCACCCTCCGCATTTCTCTTTGTTTTTGGATCTGGCTCAGCGCTATTTTTTTAAGAAGCGCTCTCCGCCCGAATGTCGTCGGGGTCGATGGATGGATTCACTACCTCCAGCCCCCCTCTGCCCCGCCTGAGCCTGGCTTTATGCCAGGCTCCGCCTTCCAGGTGGGTGATCTCGCTCAACTCGTCCGCCGAGTGGTTCTTGAAGCGCTCCCAAACCTCTAAAATGGCCAAGCTGCGCTCATTCCCGCCTTCGCGCACGACCTGCACCATGCCCGTCTCCTCATCCTCGATAAAGCGGGTCACGAAACCGTCGCGCTTGTATTGGGCCAGCTTTTCGTAAACGCGCATGACCACCGGGCCGCATTCCAGCGCATAGAAGGGGTCGGCAAAAAGCGCCCCGCCCGACCTGCGCAAATAGTCCTTATAGGCAAAATACAAGAGCTTGTGCAGCTTGCGGTGCGGCATCACGATGCCCTCCCGAAAGGCGTAACGCAGAAAGGTATTGGCGATAACCTCTGCTCTCATGCTGGATTCCTCCTTCAGGCCGATCATTTCCTCCGCTATTAGGATAGTATGACGGCCCCTCTTTGGTGCAGACCGCGGGCGCCCTTTGGCCAAAGGGGCGGGTTTATTGCCCCTTCCGCTGCGCCTGCGCCCGTCTTTGGGCTTCCGCCGCCTCGCGGCGAAGCTGGGCGATCTCTTCCTTGGCCTTAAACAGCTCGTCGGCCAGGTTCAGCGCGGTCAAGACCACCAGGCGCTGCTCGCTCATCAGCGCGTCATAGCCGATCTCCTCCATGCGCCTATTGACATAGGCGGCGACGCGCTGCATATACTCCTCGCTTTCCTTCCCCACGAGGATATAGTCCATGCCGCGTACCTGCACGACGGCCCGATTCCTTGCTTCCGCCACGATCAGCCCTCCTAAAACCGCATTCTTCCCTTGGCTTCCCTATAGTATGATTCTATCGCGGCGGCGCAATTCCTCTTAAAGCCGCGCAAAGATGGCAATTTAGGCGCGCAACACCGCGCCGAAGCGCTCTTTTGCGGCGCCAAGGCAATCTTCTACCGCCTTGGAGATTTCTTGCTCGGTCAGGGTGCGGTCCGGCGCGCGCAAGGTGATGGAAACCGCCACGGACTTGCTCCCCTCGGGCACCGGCGCGCCACGGTAAATATCGAAAAGCTTTGCCTGCTCAAGCAGGGTGCCGCCGGCCTTTTCGATTGCCGCGAGCAAATCGCCCACGAGCACCTCTTCGCCCACCACCAGCGCCATATCGCGCTCCACTGCGGGGAAACGCGGCGCGCCCTTGACCGCGCCCAGGCTTTGGGCGCAAAGGTCGAGGTTTATGAGGTCTATTTCGGCCACATAGACCCGCTTGCTCAGGCGGAAGCCCTCTTGCGCATCCGGGTGGATTTCGCCCAGGGTAGCCAGCTCCAATTCGCCCTTTGCGGCTACGGCGCCGCGCCCCGGATGCAAATAGCTCTTGCAAGCGCGCTTCCAGGCCGGCTTTTCGATGCCGAAGCGCCCGAAGAGAGCTTCCGCGATGCCCTTGACGCGGTAAAAGTCCGCGTTTTCGCCATACAGGCCTATGCAGAGCACCGGCCTTTGCTCGGGCAGCTCCTCGCCCAGCGGCAAGGCCTTGGGCAGGTAAGCGCTGCCCATCTCGAAGGTCAGCATTTCTTCAACAGAGCGGCTCATGTTGAGGCTTAAAACCTGCAAAATCGAGGGGATGAGCGTGGTGCGCATCACGGAATATTCCTCGCCCAGCGGGTTTTGCAGCCTGGCGCTTTGGCGCTCGGGGGCATCCTTGGGCAGGCCGAGCAGGTCGTACCACCGGGGCGCGATGAAGGCGAAGGTCACGGATTCGAAGGCCCCCATGCCGACGAGCATGGCGCGCAGCTCCGCGGCCCTGGCGAGGGTCTTTCCCTCGCCGCCGGCCTTGGTTTCGCCGCGCATCAGGGTCGTGGGAATCTGGTCATAGCCGTAAAGCCGCAAAACCTCCTCGGCGATGTCGGCGCCGATGCGCAGATCCTGCCTGTGCGCGGGCGGCAGGCAATAAAGGCTGTCTCCTTTAATCTCGGTCCTGATCTGCAGCCGCTCGAGGATGGCCTTCATCTCATCGGGCGGCACGGCGATGCCCATCAGGGTTTGCAAATAGCCGATTTTCACCTCGATGGGCTGGATTTTGACGGGATTGGGGTAAAGGTCGATGAGCCCGTCCACCACCTCGCCCGCCTGCAGCTCCTCCACGAGCTGCACGGCGCGCTCGAGGGCAAAAAGGGTGATTCCCGGGTTCACGCCGCGCTCAAAACGGCCCTGCGCCTCGGTTCGAAGCCCCAGCGCGCGGCCGGTTTGGCGGATCGACGCGCCATCGAAGCAGGCGGATTCGAACAGAACCTCTTTTGTGCCCTCGGTGATCTCGGAACCCTCGCCGCCCATCACGCCGGCCAGGCCCGTGGCGCCCTCCGCGTCCGCGATGACCAGCATATTCCCGGTCAGCGCCCTGTCTTTGCCATCCAGGGTGCGAATGCCTTCGCCCTTCTTCGCCCGCCGCACGATGATTTGGGCTCCGCGCACGGAGCCCAAATCAAAGGCGTGCATGGGCTGGCCCAGCTCAAGCATGACGTAATTGGTAATGTCTACGATGTTGTTGATGGGCCGAATTCCGCTGGCGTGCAGGCGCAGGCGCATCCAAAGGGGCGAGGGCTCGATTTTGATGCCCCGCACCACACGCGCGGCGTAGCGGGGGCAGAGCGTTTCGTCTTCGACGCGGATTTTCACTCGCTCATGGATACTGCCGCCGGAGCCGCTGACCTTGACTTCGGGCGCCTTTGAAGCGCGGCCCGTCACCGCTGCGGCCTCGTGCGCAAGCCCCAGGATCGAAAGGCAATCGGGCCGATTGGCCAAGATTTCAAAGTCGAAGAGCACGTCATCCAGGCCTAAAATCGGGCGGATATCCTCGCCCGGGGCGTGCTCGCCGTTCAAAATCAGCAGGCCGCGCTCGGCGTTCGAGGGGTAGACCTCGGGCGGCACGCCCAGTTCCTCGCCCGAGCACATCATGCCGTTTGAGTTCTCGCCCCTAAGCTTCCCCTTTTTGATCCGCACGCCGCCCGGCAGCAGGGAATTGTCGAGCGCGGTGGGCACCAAATCCCCCTCGCGCATATTCTGCGCGCCGGTCACGATCTGGATGGTTTCGCTTCCAACGTCCACCTGGCAGATCCAGAGATGATCGGAGTTCGGGTGGCGCTCCATCTTCAAAATCCGGCCCACCACCACGCGCTGAACCTCATCGCCCAGGTTTCTGCTCTCTTCGATGGCGTTCCCGGCGGCGATCATCTTCTTTTCAAAGGCTTCGGGGCTTAAGCCCTCTAAGTCCACGTAATTCTTCAGCCAATTCAGCGATACCAGCATGGTTTACAGCCTCCCCTTCGAAAATTGCGCCAGGAAGCGCCGGTCGTTTTCATAAAACAGCCGCATATCCGGCACGTTGTATTTGAGCATGGCCGTGCGCTCAACGCCGATGCCGAAGGCAAAGCCAGTATACTTCGCGGAGTCGATGCCGCACATCTCCAAGACGCGGGGGTTGACCATGCCCGCGCCCAGCACCTCGACCCAGCCCGTGCCCTTGCAGACGCGGCAGTTTTCGCCGCTGCCGCCGCAGGCGGGGCAGCTCACGTCCACCTCTGCCGAAGGCTCGGTGAAGGGGAAGAACGAGGGGCGGAAGCGAAGCCGCACGCCTTCGCCGAAGACCTCGCTGGCAAAGACGGCCAGCGTGCCCTTTAAATCGGCCATGGTGATTCCCTCGTCGATGACGAGCCCCTCGCACTGGATGAAGGCCGGGGAGTGGGTCAAATCCAGCTCGTCGGCCCGATAGACCCTTCCCGGGCAGATAATGCGGATGGGGGGCTTTTGCTTGAGCATCGTCCTGGCCTGCACGGGCGAGGTGTGGGTGCGCAGGAGGATGTTTTCGCTGAAATAAAGGGTATCCTGCGCATCCCTGGCGGGGTGGTTCTTGGGCATGTTGAGCAGCTCGAAGTTGAAGCGATCCAGCTCGATCTCAGGGCCTTCCTCCACGCTGAAGCCCATCCGCACGAAGGTCTTTACCATTTTTCCCATCGTGCTCATCAGCGGGTGCGCCGCGCCCAGCGGCTGGGCCGTGCCCGGCACCGAGATGTCTAGGGTTTCTGCCTTGATCCTTGCCCCTTTTTGCGCGCTCTCGAGCGCTGCGGACTTTTCTTGCAGCGCGGACTCGATCTCCTCGCGCAGGGCGTTGACCTTCTGGCCGAAGGCCGGGCGCTCCTCCGCGCTCATTTGCCCCATCCCGCGCAGAATTGCGGTCAATTCCCCCTTGCGGCCCAAAATCCGCACGCGAAGCTGCTCAATTTCGGCCTCGCTCGCCGCGCTTTCGAGTGCTTCAAGGCTTTGCTCACGAATCGAAGTCAATGCATCCATCAAAAAAGTCCTCCTCACCCTGCTTTGCGCCGAAGCGGCGCGAAATCGTTTAAAGGCAGGCCAGGCTCCTGCCCATCTCGAACGCGGCCCGGCAGTCCTTTGGGAACTGCTCGAGATGGCGCGTTTTCACCTTCTCGGCATCGAACATCGTGGCTGCATATTTCGAATAGTCCTCCATCTGCTGCGTCTGGCAGGCCATGACGAATTCCGAATCGCCGATGAGGCGGCCCGTCAGGCCCACAAGCCCCGCAAAAAAGTCCCGGTAGAACTCGCCAGGGGCGTTCATGGTAAAGACCCAGCCCACGCGGGTTCGCTTGGGGTAAGTCGGCACGCGATCCTTGTTGTAGGTCATGCCAGGGAATAGATAGCGCTCTAAAAACGAGCGCGTTTCGCCGGTGACGTCCCCAAAATAGATCGGCGAGCCGATCAGCAGCAGATCCGCGCCGATGGCCTTCTCAAGCACGGGGCTTAGTTCATCACGCAGGGCGCAACGGGCAAACTTGCCTTCTTCCAGCAGCTTGCAGGAGTGGCAGCCGACGCAGCCTTTAAAGTTCAGGTCGTACAGGTTCACGATCTCCCCGGTCGCCCCGGGGGCGCTCATCGCGCCGTCAAAGGCGTGCCGGAGCATGGTCGCGGTGTTGCGGCTGTGGTTTGCCGCGCCGCAAACGGCGAGCGTCTTCATGCAAAAATCCCCTCCTTCGGCCAGAAAGGCAAGCAAAAGCAGGCAAAAAAGCCCGCCTCCCGAAACTCTCCGGGACGCGGGCCGCGTGGTACCACCCTGATTCGCCGCCCTGCCTTACGCAAGAACGGCCTCTTGGCGCGATAAGGGGCGCTTATAACCCTTTCCGGCTCCCTCGCGTGAAATTCGGCTTGTTCCCCTCGCGGAAGCGCGCTCGCAGCCCGGTTGGCGGCTTCTCTCTTGACGCGATTTTAGGGCCTTTGGCTTACTGGTCGCGGATCCATGCCGGAATGGGAATATTTTAGCACGAAATCTCCCCAAAAAGAAGCCTTGGATGAAAACTTTACAGAACGCGGGGCGGCTCTTCCTCGTAGGGCTTGTGCTGCCCCTTCTTCTCATCCCCCTCGCCGCATTTGCAGCAAAGGCCCTTCATATCCTCTATGATGGTGGGCACCAGCTCGATCAGCCTTTCGACCGGACTATCGTGCTGGGCGGGCAGCATCTTGATTTGCCCGTTGGCCGCGATGAGAAAGCCCACCGGGCAGACACTGACGCCGGCACCCGTGCCGCCCGCGAAGGGCATCACGCCCATGTTCTGCGTGGGCGAGGCTGGAATGGTGGTGTATTCGCCGCCGCCGGCCACAAAGCCGAAGCTGACCTTTGAAATGGGGATGATCGTCGTGCCATCTGGCGTCTGCACCGCATCGCCGATCACGGTGTTGACATCCACCATCTCCCTTAAGTTCTCCATGGTGGTGCCCATGATGCTCTCAATCGGGTGAGCCATTGTTGAAGCGCTCCCTTCCAACTTTCAATTAGGCAGCTAAACGCTGCTGCCATAATATGCCCGCTTTTCGCCGAAATCATGCAGCTTCCCTCGATTTCAAGCACGTCGCGCTGAAAGTCCGGCCTGATTTCGATTTTGGATTGAAAGCCCTTGCCGCCGCCCAGCCAAAGCGCCCAAACGCCGCTTAAAAGCGAGAGGAGCAGCCCGCAAAGTTCCGCGGTGGCGGCAGCGTCGCCGCGCAGGCCCAGCAGAAGCTCGCCGCGCACCCGCCTGAGCTTCGCCGTCTTGCGCATTCGCTTGAAGAAGCGGCTTAAAAAGCGATTTTCATCCCCTTTTCGCGGCCAATGGTAGAGCTTTTGCGAAAAGCTTTTGCGGACCCAGCCGCCGAGCAGCCAAAGCTCCACGCGGTAGCGCAGCTTCAGCCCTTCGGCCCGCACGCCAACCGTCATGTAGTTTTGTGAGTTCCAGATGAGCGCCGCCAAAAACAGCGCGCACACGGCCCAGACCAAGGCATCACCCCCGCTTTCTTAGCAGGCCCTCTCTGCAGGCTTCCTGCCCGCAGTTTCCCCCATATGTGTGGGTTTCATGCGCGCGCGGCCGCCTGGGCGAAGGAAACGCCTCGAGAAAAAACGCCATTATTGCAATTCGTTTGGGGGCGTGTTATACTACGTTAGTAAATTCTTTTCCTTATTAAGGCGGAAAGGTGGAAGTTTTTCACGACAAGGCTTCTCGCTCTCGTTCTGGCGGCCCTGCTGTGCCTATGTTCAACACGGATTGCTTTTTTATCGCCATAGAAAACGGCGCAACAATCGGCATAGCGGCCTACGCCGCCAAGGGACAGCGGTGTGTACGGCTTGAACGGCGCGAGTTCACAGGGCATCTTGGCTTTATTCGCGGAAGTATCGCCTATGCTATGCTGCACAAGGAGTTTGAGCTGAAAAACTATCCCATCACGATTGGCGAAAACATAGGCGCGATTGAATTCGTTGCGGTAGCGTTGGAGCATCGCGGCAAAGGCGTCGCCGCAGAGCTGATTGGGCATATTTTTGCCGTCACGGACCCTTGGGGATACATACTAGAGGTCGTCCAGCGGCGGTAAGCGGCTTGGCTTGGCCGACATTCTGCGCGTGCCGCAAAAGCATATAAAGCAAAGCGGCATCAACGAGTTGGTCTATATGAAAAAGGAGAGAGAACAATGATTATTGCGGAAAACGTGAGCAAACGCTACGGCAAATTTCTTGCTAACGACAATATTTCGCTAACGGTAAAACCGGGAGAACTGACCGTGCTGCTCGGCCCGAACGGAGCGGGAAAGTCCACGCTCATCAAGTCGATTTGCGGCCTGCTCCGCTATCAGGGCCGTATTACTGTAGACGGCTTTGACAACCGTTCCACGGAGGCAAAGCGGCTGCTAGGCTATGTGCCGGAAGTGCCAGTGTTATACCCCATGCTGACGGTTTACGAGCATTTGGAGTTTATAGCCAAAGCCTACCGCCTTGAGGCTTGGCAAGGCTACGCCAACGAATTATTAAAGCGTTTCGAGCTTGACGATAAGACGCAAAAGCTCGGCAAAGAGCTGTCAAAGGGAATGCAGCAAAAGGTCAGCGTGTGCTGCGCACTGCTCCCGAAACCGAAAGCGGTTATACTGGACGAACCGCTTGTGGGGCTTGACCCGCACGGCATACGCGAAATCAAGGTTGTCATCGCCGACTTGAAGCAGAGCGGCTGCGCCTTGCTCATCTCCACCCATATGATTGAGAGCATGGAAGAAAACTGGGACACGACCTACATACTCAAGGACGGCAAAACTGCCGCTGCCGTGAAACGCGGAGAATTTGATGGTTCGCTTGAAGATACCTACTTTGCGATTACGGAGGAAGGTGCTGCCCAATGACGCCGTTATTTTATCTCGTCCGAAAAAGCGTCAAAAACACGGTGAAAAGCATACTCAAAAGCCCCGCCAAACTGCTGATGTGGCTTATTGTCATCGCTGCGATTGTCGGCATTGTCGCGGTATCCCTTGTTGTGGACACCCAGCGCGAAAGTACAGCGCCGCTCTTTTGGTTTACGGGCATCCTGTTCTTGCTTATCACACTGTTTGTCATAATTTCCGTAATCAAAGGACTGTCCGGCGGGGACGCGATTTTCGAGATGAGCGACGTGAATTTGCTCTTCGGCTCACCTGTGAATCCGCGTAAAATCCTGTTATATGGGATTTTCAAAATGGGGAAAACGGCGTTTGGGGCGGGATTCTTCATTCTGTTTCAAGCCGCTAGCCTCGCGAATTTCGGCGTAAATTACGGCGGTGTACTGCTGACCTTTGCGGGATATATCCTCGCGATGATGGCGCTTCTGACCGTTTCGCTTGTGATTTACAGCGTAACGAACGGCAAGCCGCGCCGCAAGCTCGCGGTAAAAATAATAGCCGCCGCGTTGTTCGCGCCGACGGTTGTGTTTGCGGCGGCGCAATATCTGACGACCAACAACGCGCTGGCGACAATAGAGAGCGTGATTGCATCGCCGTTTTTGGCGTTTATCCCCGTCGCGGGATGGACGGCCAGCGGCGTTACTTCAATCATATCCGGGCAAATCGGCGCGGGGCTTTTGTGGCTCGGCGCGAATGTGCTGTTTATGGCGGTGATGATCGCCTGTGTCCTGCTATCCAATCCAGACTATTACGAGGATGTGCTTGTGGCTACGGAGACGGCTTACGAGAAAAAACGTGCAATCGCCGAGGGAAACCTTAATTCCGTAAACGCATCCAAAAAAGCAGTCAGGGTCACCAAAATAGGCATACCCTACGCGGGGCGGCGGCAATATTCGGCAAGCACCTTCGGGAGAGCTTTCGCGAGAACCGCTTCGGCCTGCTGACCTTGCCGTCGGTGCTCATTGCAATCGGCGGGATTGTTCTCGCGGTTTTATTTGGTGACCTTTCTATTCTGCTGTTCAGTTTGCCTTGGGCGCAGATTTTCCTCATCGGCACAGGACGCGGGCTGAAAGACCTCTACTCGTACTATATCTATATGATTCCCGAATCGTCGTTTAAGAAGATTGTTTGGAGCAACGCGGAGATTGTCGCGCGCACCCTGATTGAGAATGCGCTGATGTTTGGGATTGCGGGGCTTATCCTGCGTTCGCATATCCTGTATATCATCGTTTGTATAGCGGTCTATACGCTGTTCTCCTATCTCTTGCTCGGCGTAAACTACGCGATTATGCGGTTTACGGGCGCGGATGTAAGCTCGGGTATGCTGCTGTTGATTTACTATTTCGCGGTGATGCTGGCGATGGCTCCGGGCGTGGTGGTTGCGGTGGCTGCCGCAACAATGATTGGCGGCGAAACGGCATTTCTCTTTGGGTTGGTGATTTTATCTGCGTGGGAACTGCTTGCAGGAACGGTATGCTTTGCGCTGTCAAAAGGTGCGCTGCATAAATGCGATATGGCGATGATGAAAACAAAATAGCTTCTCTAAAGACGGGCAAAGCGGCAGATGTGAATTGAAGTTTCGGAAAAGTCTTTTGAGTTTCCCACCCCAATCGGCGAACCCTTGTGATAGCGGGCTTTTCGGGGCTTAACCGAGGAGCGCGAAGATCCTCGTTCCAGGCGGTATTCCAAGATTTTTTGTAATTTTTTTCGGTCAGTTCCAGCTTGTGTCCCATGGCCATGAACGCGTAGGACACCTGCGTATAACCGGGATTGCTGTCACGCAGATATTCGCGATGACGCTTGTCCTTGCACCATTTGAGGTATTCCAGCGTTGTGGATTCCATCACGGTTATGCCGTCTGCGCCGTCCTCGCTCACGCTCCACAGCTTGACAAAAAAAACGTTTGTCCTTTTCAAGCAAACGGACGAGAGCAAGAAATTCCTTGCCGCTGATTTCCTGCCACTCGGCGTTTACGCCCGCGCAGGACAGGTATTTCCATACCAAACTAAGCAGTTTTCATATTTATCTCCTGAAATTTATATTTGGGGTTGTCAAAAATCCAAACCCGGAGGGCCGGGGCAATGCGGAACAGACTTGTTCGCAAAAACGGGCAAACAAAAAACGCCCGTCAGGAACTTTTCCTGACGGGCGCAAATGAGCAGAGAAATATTATTAAGATTCGCCGCCCCTATGTTGAGGTCATGGGCGCGGCAAATAGATAGCGCCGGGTATTTCAAACCGTATCGAATGGCGGCATCCAGCCCTTTTGCTTGGTCGACTGAGATGTTGATGTCGTCGTCCGGCTTTACTTCATCTCGGATGTACTGCTCTTTTATCTTCGTCTCTATGCCATCGGGCAGTTGTGCAGCAAAAGCCTTTTTCACCCTACTGTTTCTACTGTTCATGATATCGCGTAGCAAAATCTGTGAGAACTTACGCAAGATTTCATACGGAGGCATTTTTAACTTCTCCGCATCTTTGATTTTGGTCAATTCCGTCAGTTCAATATCACCTTCAGCAAGGCAATGAACGATGAGTTCTTTCGCCCTGTCGCTCAATTCAGTGTCAAGCAGCAACGTCTGTGCAGGGACTTCCTTTTTCAGCAGGTCAAGGTAACCTTTCTCGGTTATTTTATCTTCCAATCGAACAAGAAAGACGTTCCCGTAAAGGTTGAACTCGATACGTCCAACCCGTCCGACAAGATTACGAAAATCAACTTCTGACATTCGCTGCCGTCTCGGTCCCTTGTGGTATGTAGTTATAAAGAGATTATCGGCAGGTAAATTTACACCCTCCACCAAAGTGCTGGTGCAGAACAAGGCATTGATTTTCCGGTCTTTGTATAGTTTCTCAATCTGCTGACGGATAGCCGCAGGCAAGTGTCCAATATGGTAGGCCACGCCTTTGGTTATAAGGTCGGCGAGAAAATACTCCTTGTGTATCTGCGCCCTGATTTCGTTGGCAAGTGCATCCAAGTCGCTGTCATTCTTTATTGGCAGACCTCTTGCGTATTCGAGCGCTGTTTCTACGGTCTTTTCTTTGTTGTTAAAATAAACCAATACCTGCGTATTACCGCAAATGTGCTTCATAAAACCCATGAACTGCGAAGCGGGCGGTGCGGCACAGACTTCGGTCAGACCGTCTTTGGCGTGGTCATTATACAGTTTGACCTTGCAATCCACGCAATCAATCAGATATTTCACCTGACTAACCGGGGAGAATAAAGTCGTTTGTTTATGCGCATCGGCATCGCTAATTCCCTGAACCAAGCCGAAATAGACCTCTGGGTTGGGTATGTTGGGCGAGGCGAAGCTGATGCACGGCTTCGGAGTGCGGTCTTCCAGCATATCTATGACCTTGAAGTAGAAAACATGGCGTTTGTCCGAGGTTGAGATTTTGTGCGCCTCGTCGATGAACACGTAGTTCAACATCAGCTTGTCGTATTTGATAAGCAGATACAAGAGTCGCTCTGGTGTAAGCACGAAAATGAAGTTGTGTTCTTCTTCCAAAGCCAAAGCACCCGCAGAGGTGACGACGCGGTAATTTTTCTCCTGCAACAAATCGCCGAGTTCATTGATTATCTTGCTGGACACTTCATTTATAAGCGCCTTTGTCGGAACGACCACCACGAAATTCAGATTTGCGCCGTCCTGCACCTGTTTTTTGATGAACATCCGCATGATGAACGACTTGCCCATCGAGGTGGGACCGGAATAGCTGAAGTATGGCTCGCCCAAGCGGTCGTAGACCTGCTTTTGAGAACGGAAAAAGTGCTTGCTCCGTTCGGCCGGAACAGCAACCAGCTCTTTGCTGAACTCCACATAGGTGTTTTCAAGCAAAGTGCGAAGCGGGCGTTTTTGCGCCAATGCTGTCTCGGCTGTTTCCTCTGCCGCCGTCAGTGTTTCCAATCCTTGGTAGTTACCCGTATTCGACAACACCGCATCAATATAGAAATCCACTGCCGGGTGCTGAGGCTCAAGAGAACGCACCAAGGCGACGATTTCCTGCGCCCAGATTTTATGCTTATCCGACTTCTCTTTGTCCGTTGACTTGGATAGAAGGTCGGCAAAACGAAGAGTATCCTCCACATCTATGGGTTTCGGGTCAGAATGCACGCCGAACAACCGAATGGAGTAGTTGTGAAGTATACCGGCATACAACTCCTGCAAATAAGGATTGGCATCAATGTCGGCAAACACCGCATCGCCGAGATTAACTTTGACGTTCGCAGCCATCACGCCCCTCCTTCCAAAAGTGTGGCCATAATACTCGTTCGCTCTGTGTCGGCATCGTTGAACGGGAGTATGTAGAAATAGAATGAATGAGTATCCATTCCAGCATCTTTAATTTTTTCGGCTATATAAGCGACACGCGCTTTTATATCGGTATCCATTTTTCGTGCCAGTTCAGCACGAAAGTCGGCGTTTGAATAGCTTGAGGCATCAAGGCCAAGAGAATAGCCGAGGAATACTCCGAATGCCTTATCAACGTCGACTTTTCTTTTGCTCGGAACGATGATGGCTTTTAGCTGTTCAGCGGTTTCCGGTGCGAAAGATTGAGTGAACACAGTGCTTTCTACCACTTGAAGTTCTCTTACGGCGTTATCCCGTATGGCAACAAGCGATTCGAATGCATTATCTGCGGCATCACGCAAATCGCCGATAATGTGCGATTTTCCGAAGACCATTTGATATGAGGGCGTTGCGCTATCTTCGTCGATAGGCAGCAAATGCACACAGCCGCCGCTCAGGGCGGTATCGCCATAATTCAATAGTTCTATTTTGCTAAACAGCTTGGGGGCATCGAGTATCTGTTCCAAAAAGACATAAAGAAGGATGTCGCCGAGTTCCTCGCCAATCCAAGATTCATCCATTTTGGCAGCCCTGCACAGAAGACCGAGGGCTTTTGCGCCAACCGCCTCTAAATCATTTTCAATGCGAAATTGCTCCATCTTTGCTCTTGAGAACACGTAGCGACCGATATTGCTGATGAGGAAATTGTGCATGGCGCCAAAGGAAAACGCATTATTAACCACATCCAAACGAAACATACGAAGTTCGTGGGGATTGATAAGCCCCAGCGACTCGGTATGCTCAACCTCTGTGAAGATGTCATCAAAACCAGCATCTTTTAGCGTTTTCGTCAACACTCCCATTTTCATTCCCTCCGTAAGGTTTTAGTCGTCTGTTTCGGATTCGCTTTTGGGTGCGTTGCGTTCGTCCGCTCCGCCCGACCGCACCCATTCATCAACTTCAGA
Organism: Christensenellaceae bacterium; assembly: GCA_031280685.1. GTDB lineage: Bacteria > Bacillota > Clostridia > Christensenellales > UBA1750 > JAITGM01. The sequence continues at coordinate 2,261 of JAITGM010000005.1, read as the reverse complement.
GATTTTGAATTTCCATAACCTGCCAACCTTATATGCCGGCAGATTGCGTTTGGCAATCCACTGCAAAACGGTCTCGCGACCGATTCCCAGATACGCTTGAATCTCTTTCAGCGTCGAGTAGCTTTCAATATTATTCTTTTCCATCATCTAACCTCCGCCGTTGAATTGCGCTCATATTTAACTGTTGCAACTGCTTTCAATAACTTGTCTTTACCAGGGAAGCAAGGTCTGTTATCGCTGTCCCTCACTTCCCAAAAGGACTCGAACGTTCCCTCGAATCCTCGGGCATCAAATTGTGCGGTCAAAGTAACTTCATCACCAGGTTGCACTTTTGGAATATCAATCGTAGCAATCACCGCCCTGATTCTTGTTTCGGCATGATTGAGGCATTTGAGACACCTACCTTCCCATGTCATTTTTCCTGCATTTTTTATCGTCCACGAGTGTTCAAATAGCTCGTAACAATTTACATAGTGCGGCTCAGCCGACGCCTCGTCCAGCAAAACCATATCGTCTCCTGGATAAAGAGGACTCTTGTTTATGTATTGAATGTCCGAGACACTCAACAGCCTTTTGTATTCGCTGGCTACGATGTCGTCAACTGTATCCGCCGCTTCCGACACGATATTTTGGAACTGCGTACAAAGCACCGCGATAAACAATTCCTTGTGTTGCGGCTCTTCGCTTTGCATTCCAAATTTATCCATTATCAACGACAAAGAATTCTCGCCAATGCGAGTGTCAAAAAACTCCGCAAGCTCATCAGCGGCAATAGGATGCGGGAAACTGGCTTTCATATTCTTGTTGAACTTTCGGTTGCCGGAGTACAGTTTTCTTTGATTGTCGTCTGCACCATAAGAACCTTTAACGGGAAAGAAGGTGCTTCCGGCTGCATTGAACAGCCCTCCAACAAAGTGGCTATGGTTATGAATACCGCTCAAATGCGGTCTGATTCGCTTTGAATACTCCGAAAAATCCACTCTGCCGACGCCTCCTTTCGGGTGTTTTTTATTTTGTCCCACGCTTGTCCCATTTGTCCTACGCCTGTCTCTATAAAGAAAGTCACCATTTTCTTATACTTAAATCAGGTCGAAGGGAGTGATTTTCAGCGATTGGTGGCTGTCAAACCCTTAACTTGTTTAGTATAGCACACAAATCGAGAAAAGTCAACAGAAACATTTGTCCCTATTTCTAAATAGTTATAAACCGACAAACAGAAAGGAGGAAGTTGTGAATGAGTGAAGTGACAAATCTCGACTGCAAGCGCGTCTGCGACATCAGCGCGGACAAGCGCATGGTCGAAATCAGGCGTAAGGACTGCGTCACCAGAATCACCGCGAACCCTGATGGAACGCTCAATGTCGTTCAGGAACGCGATGGCACCAAGGTGACTTAAGCCACCAAAGCAACTGCAACACATAAACCGAAATCCGCCAGAACGCAAGACGGCAGCGCGGAACCCGATGACAAGTTCCCTCAGCAACAGCAAGTTGAGGAAGGCAAAGCGGTCGTGGAGCGGCACACCTTCGGCAACAACGGTCACGGGCGATATGACGATAAGCCCGCTACGCTAAAGGCGTCGGGCGGTGACTACCCCGGCGGCGAAAACGTCGTGGTAGAGAACCGCTACATCGTGCGAAGGCTCACGCCGCAAGAATGCGCTCTACTGCAGGGCTACCTTGTGCCTGACGAATATGACAGCCGCCTCATCGACGGGCTAACCGAAGAAAAGGAGCTGTTCGCAGGCAACGGCATGGTGGCGTTTCTCGCAAAGGAGCGCGTGGACGGCAAGCTGCTTCTGCCGGAAGCGGTGCAGGTGCTGAAAATCAAGGCCGGTTCCGGCTCGTAAAGGAGGTGTGCGGCGTGGATAATCTGACGGAACATCTGCTTCCTAAAGTGAAAAGCAATCTCATATTACAGCACGACGAGGACGACGACTTGCTCCGCTCGACTATCCGCGCCGCCCTCGACTACGCCAAGGAATATCAGCATCGTCAACGCTTTGGCGCAAGTCCTTTTGCCACGCACATTGTCTGCGGGGCTTGCGGTGGTTGGTACGGTAAAAAAGTCTGGGGCAGCTATAAAGAAGACAAGACATACCGCCGGGAAATCTGGCAGTGTAACGATAAATATTCTCGCCTCGGCAAGCCCGCCAAGGGCTGCAAGACGCCCACGCTGACCGAAGATGACATCAAGGAGAGATTCTTAGCTGTTTGGAACGGCATGACCGAAAACCGCGAGAACCTTATCGCTGACTGCCG
>JAITGM010000048.1 GCA_031280685.1 Christensenellaceae bacterium | reverse complement strand
TTCGCCAGCACCATCGTGATCGCCGCCGTCAGCGTCGTCTTTCCATGGTCTACGTGCCCGATCGTCCCGATGTTTACGTGCGGCTTCGTCCGCTCAAATTTTGCCTTCCCCATTGTGCTTTCCCTCCATTAACGTCAAAATCCTTCGCCCAAAGCCGCCTTGCGGGGGCGAAGCAGGAAAAGAAACCGGCTCCGGCGCTCTTATCATTGAAAAACAGCCGGGCTGGCCGGTTGGCCTTGGAGCGGGTGATGGGAATCGAACCCACATAACCAGCTTGGGAAGCTGGCACTCTGCCACTGAGTTACACCCGCGCGCCTCATAGCGCTAACAGTATAAAAAAAACCAAGGCCGCTGTCAAGAAAAAAATCCTTGGCTCTGCGGCGCTAGGGGCGCTTTTCGTCGCCTTCTTCGAGCCCCGCGAAGAAATCGCAGCGCGCCAACTCCGCGATGGCCATCGCGCGCCCACCTCCCGCGCCCGCGAGCCTCTCGGCAGCGCGCCCGTGCAAAAAGGCGCCGAACCGGGCCGCGTCAAAGGCATCCATGCCCTGCGCCAGCAGCGCCAGCAGCAGCCCGGTGAGCACATCGCCACTGCCGCCCCTGGCCAGCGCGCTGGAGCCGCTCAGGTTCACCGCCCTTCGCCCATCCGGCGAAACGACCACGCTCGAAGCGCCCTTGAGCAGCACGGTTGCGCCGAACTTCCGCGAAAGCGCCTCTGCATCCTCCAGCGGGTGGCCAGGCTCACGGCCAAGGAGCCTTTTTGCTTCGCCCGGGTGCGGCGTAAGCAGGGTTTCGGCCCCGCGCGGAGCAAAAACGCCCGCGTTTGCGGCCAGCAGGTTCAGCCCGTCCGCATCGACGAGCAGCGGCGGCGGCGCCGCCCACAGCGCCCGCAGCGCGCCGAGGGCAAGGGCACTATTGCCAAGGCCCGGGCCAATCGCGGCCGCGCTCTTGCCCACGGTGGCAGCCCGAATGGCCGCGGAAGGGTCTTCCCCGGCGCCAAGCGGCAGGGCCAGCGCCCCCGGCGCGCCGCCTTGCAGGACGGGCAGCACATTCTCTTCATCGGCGGCGCAGCTTAACAGCCCGATTCCCCCCGCGAGCGCCGCGCTCGCGCTCAGCAAAGCGGCCCCGGCCATGCCCTTGCTCCCCGCGACCAGCAGGCCATGGCCAAATAGCCCCTTGTGGCTGTTGTGCGGCCTTTTGGGCAGCAAAGCGGCCGCTTCCGCATCGTCTAAAACCGAAAGAAAGCCCCCCTCCGCCGCAGGCCTTGGCAGGCCGATGGGAACCGCCGAAAACCGGCCGCTCAGTTCCCGTCCCGGGAAAAAACAGTGCCCCGCCTTCAAAAAGCCAAAGCTCAGCGTTTCGCTCGCCCGCACCGCGATGCCGGGCGCAAGACCGGTCGCGCCGTCCACGCCGGAAGGGATATCCACAGCCAGGATGAAACTCCCCTGCTGCCCGTACTCGTTGATGCGCTCGATCGCTTCACTGATCGCGCCCTCGGGCGGGCGCGAAAGCCCCGTGCCCAGAATCGCGTCCGCCACGGCTTCTGGCGGCCTTTCCGGCCACGGGTTTTCGAGGGAAATCCCCAGCTTTTTCAGGATCTCGGCGTTCCTGCGCGCGTCGCCCTTCAGGCTCTCAACGGGCACCAGCAGCCGAACCGAAACCCGCAGGCCGTCCAGCCATAAAAGCCGTGCCAGGGCCAGCCCGTCGCCACCGTTGTTCCCCGGCCCGCAAACGAGGAAGACCTCCCGCACGGCCCTTTCCTTCAGGCGCGCGGCCATGGCCAGCGCGGCGCGCTCCATCAGCAGCAGACCGACAAGGCCGATCTCCTCAATGGCGCGGCGCTCTTCCTCCCGCATCTGCGCGGGCGTTAGGGCATACGGCATCGCCATTCCCTCCCTTCATTTCCTGTTGTTTTGGTCTTTTCGCTTCAGCCCAGCCCCCATTCCCGCGGCACGATGGGCGGCCAAAGGGCTGCGCTTCTCGCATTCCATCGCAACGCCTCCCTCCGGCCGCGTTTGCGGGAACCCCAGCGAGGGGGCAACCCCCTCGCACTCCCCCAAGGATTGGCCGCCGATTCTTCTTACCTTGCTAAAAACCGTAAAGTTAAGCTTTTCTTCAACGAACACGCCGCCTTCGGGCAGGAATTCAAATTTGCGCAAGCCGCGTTTTTCGAAAACGAAGGAGAATCGGCCCACATCTCAATGCAGCGCAGCCGCTCGGCTCGTAGCCTCGGAGGGGGGCCAGCCGGCGGCGAAGCCGCCGCTGCCGTGCAACGGCAGGCCGCGCGCAGCGCGGCGCTGGCCCCCGGCGCGCGAGCGCACGCGAGCGCGCCGACCCCTTCCTTATTCCAACACCGCAACCCCCAGCGCCACTCCGCCGTCGTGCGCGATGCTGACCTCCATTTTCGTGCCGCCCAGCGCCCGCATCCTCTCCCCCGCACCGCGGTGCAAAAGGGCGATGGGCTTGCCAAGCCCGTCGTGGCCAATCTCGATGTCGATGGGTCCAAAGCCCCGAAAGCCGGTGCCCAGTGCCTTGGCGCAGGCCTCCTTGGCGGCCCAAAGCCCGGCGGCGCTCTGCGCGGCCTGGGTTTTGCCGGCCAAAAAGGCCAGCTCGCCTTCGGTAAAAACGCGCCGGAGGAAGTGCTCCTTTTCCATCAGCCTTTCAAAGCGCTCCACGCGCGAGAGGTCGCAGCCCACGGCGATCATTCCACGCCCTCCGGCTCTTCCATCTCCTCTTCCTCGCGGCTGACCGCGTTGACCACGGCCCGCGCCACGACCTCCACCGCGCAGGCATGCAGGGCCATGGGGTGGCAGAGCTTGCTCCCGGTCGAGAGCGCGAAGATCGTGTCGCCATCGCTCATCGTATGCACGGGTAAGATCGAGCGCGCGAGCCCGTCGTGCGCGATGCTCGCCAGCCGGTTGGCCTGCGCCTTGGTCAAAGCCACATCGGTGGCGATCACGCCGATGGTCGTGTTCTGCCCGGCAATCTCGTTGCTCTCCCCCGCTGCGATCAGGGCATCGAAGGCCTTCACCGGCCGGCCGCCGAGGGTTCCGCAGGCAACCAACTCGCCGGTGCCCGGATCGATCACGTCACCAGCCGCGTTCACCACCATCATCGCGGCGATGGTGCCGCCGCCGGGCAAAAGCATCGAGGCCATGCCCAGCCCTCCGCGCGCCTTGGTCGTGCCCGGCACCAGCTTGCCCACCGTCGCGCCCTTGCCCGCGCCCACCCGGCCCTGCGCCGGGTTCACGCCTGCCCGCACCGCTGCCTCATAGCCCATCCGGGCCCCCGGGCGGATGCCGGGCTCGCCTTCGTCTAAGTCAAAGATCACCGCCGCACAGACGATGGGCACCTTAAAGGCCCCGGCCTCAAAGCCGATGCCGCGCTCCTCGAGCGCCGTCATCACCCCGCCGGCCGCGTCCAGCCCAAAGGCGCTGCCGCCGCACAGCGCGATGCCATGAATTTTCTCGATCATGTTCTCGCTCTTTAAAAGGTCGGTCTCGCGCGTGCCGGGGGCAGCGCCGCGCACGGAAACGCCAGCCACCGCCCCGCTCGGGGCCAGCAGCGCCGTCACGCCGGTCATGCCGCGCTCATCCTGCGCGTGGCCCACCAATAGGTTGGGCACGTCGCAAAAATTGCCCTTATACATAGCCCATAATCCCCCTTATCGAAACATCGGCGGCCCGCAGATAAACCAATCCGCCGCCCTCTTCCTCCACGATGAGCTCGCCGCCCTCCGCGATGCCCAGCGCCAGGCCTTTTGCCTCCTGCCCGCCCGTAGCCGCCACGAAGCGCCCAAGCGTCAGGCAAAGGGCCTTATATTGCTCCATCATCGCGCCAAAGTCGCCCAGGCAGAGCGCCACGCTCTCTTCCAGAGCGTCAAGCAGCGCCAAAAGCAGTGTTTCCCGTTCAATCGAGGAAAATTCTTGCAAAGCGGCTGCCTTTTCACGAAGCGCCTCGGGCACGGCCCTGCTTTTTACGTTCACCCCGATGCCGACCGAAACGAAGTCTAGCCCGCCGCCCTCGTCAAATCCCGCCTCGCAGAGGATTCCGCAGACCTTTTTTCCTCCGATCAGCACATCGTTCGGCCACTTGAGCAGGGCCTCAAAGCCAAGGCAGCGCAGTGCCCTGGCCACGCCCAGCGCGGCCGCGAAGTTGAACCCGAACGCCTTGCTTGCCGCGGCCTTAGGCCGTAGAAGCAGGTTGAAATAAAGCCCCGCGCCCTTGGGCGAAACCCAGTCCCGCCCAAGCCGCCCCCGGCCCTTCGTCTGCGCTTCGGCCACGAGCACGGCTCCCTCCGGCGCGCCCTCGCGAATCCTCTCGCGCAGCGCGACGAAGGTCGATTCCACCTCATTCTCGCACCAAAGGGGGTTGCCGAAGCGCCTGCCCTTCAGAGCCTCGCGCAAAAGGGCTTCGTTCAGCATCGCCACTCTCATTCCTCCTCAAAAAGGGTTTCGTCGCCCAGCCGCTTCGCGGCGGAGCGCGCCGCGGCGTAAGAAAATCCCCGCCGCAAAAGCGTTTGCGCGCCCTTTTGCAGCGCCTCGGCGCTCGGGGCCTCGCCCAGCTTCTTGCAAAGCAGTTTAAAGGCGCGCTCCGCCTCTTCTTCGGGGCCGATTTCTTCAAGCGCCGCCCTCGTGTCCTCATCGCTCAAGCCCTTTTGGCGCAGCTTTTGCCTCAACAGCCTTGGTCCGGCCGAGGGGTGGGTTTCCACAAAGCGCTTGGCGTACTCGCCCTCTTTCACAATGCCGTGCTCCATGAGCTTTTCAGCCGCGCCCTCGATCTCCTCCTGCGAAAAGCCTTTTTTTTGCAAATACTCGCGGATGGTCTTCAGCGGCGCGTCGCGCAGGCTCAAATAGCCCAGCGCACTTTCAAAGGCGGTCTTTTTCGGCCTTTCCCCCATCGCATAAATCAGCTCGCTTCCTCACAAACTAGGGCGGAAGTCCTTACAGTTCAATGGATTTGGCAAAACAACGAAGGAGGCGTTCATCCAATGCAAAGCGCAGCGCAGTCCGGTCAGAAGCTCGACACCAAGGCCCTTTCCATCCTCAAGGAGCAAATGGAGCAGGAGGCCGTGGCCTACAGCAAATACGACGCGTACTCAAAGCAGTTCACAGACCAGAATCTCCGCTCGCACGCGGGCACCTTAGCCGCCCACCACAAGCAGCATTTCGATTCGCTGTTTAACTACCTCAGCAGCCACAACTAAGCGCAAGGAGGGCAATCCCGATGCAGAACCAAAACCAGGCCCAGATGAGCGACAAGACCATGCTCACCGATATGCTCGGCACCGAAAAGCGCCTCGTCGGCCTTTACGCCACTTTCCTCTGCGAATGCGCCAGCGAGGATCTGCGCCAGCTCTTCCAGAGTACGCTCAATTCCACCTCACAGGATCAGCACCAGACCTTTTGCCAGATGCAGCAGCGCGGCTGGTACAACATCGAGAACGCTGAGGCGCAGAAGGTCAATCAGGCCAGGCAGGAACTGACCCAGCTCAAATCCCAGCTCTAGTATACCCCGATTTTGAGTTCCCGGCTAGCGCATTTTGCCCAAGGTGCGCTACAATAGGGCTTGCGCGGAAGAGAAGCGTAGGCCCTATTGTTTTAGGGTTCAAAGGCCCAGCGAAGGAGGGAGCGCCATGCCGGAAGCCGAAAGGGAGTTGAAGACCATGCTATGCGAAGCCGAGTTTTTCGCCCTTTGCCGTCGTCTTACGGCGCTCTTTGGCGAGCCTGCGGCCTATGGGCAAACCAACCATTACTTCGACACCGAAGATTTTTTGCTCCTTGGGCGGGGCGATTCCCTGCGCGCGCGGCAAAAAGGCGGCGCGCTCCGCGCGGAATACAAGCTCTTCGCAGGGATGGAGCGCGGCGCGCGCGACAGCCTGGAGTTTTCGTGGCCCCTCGGCGAATTGCCGGAGGAAATCATCCTGAACAGGGGGGCGCTCGGCCTGCCGCAAGGCGTTTTCCCCGGCCCTTACCGCCTTTTGGGCGCTTTGCATACCTTTCGCCGCGATTTCGCCGCCAAAGGCCTGCTTCTCTCGCTTGACGAAAGCCATTACCTCGGCCAAACCGACTTCGAGCTCGAGATCGAATCGCCCAGTGCGGACGCGGCCCTCACCCTGCTGGGAACCCTGGGCATCCCCTACCTCCCGCCGAACGCCGGCAAATATGGGCGCTTTCTTGCCGCGCTGCGCGCGGCAAGAGGCTCCGGCGCTCGCTGACGCTCGCGCCGGGGCGGCGGGCCCGTCTGCTCCGCAGCCGCAATCCAAGCGAGGGGGGCTGCCTTATGCCGCAGGCACAGGGCAGCCCCCCTCGCTTGCCCGCTCGCTCTTCGCTCGCGGCCCGCCGCCCTTTCGCCTCGCTACCGCTCGGCGGGTACGCTCGGGCTTTGTGCGTTCCCCAGGCGCAAATGGCGAGACCTCGCGCAGACCCCTCCCTTTCCTTGCCCGCAAGCGCTTCAGGCTGCGCGCCACGCCCAAATCGCGACCTCGTTGGGCCAACGCCCGCTTTAGCGGGCAAGCCGAAGACTCCGTCCGCGCCGCCTAAGGCGGCGCGGACGGAGTCTTCGGCTTAGGGCGGCACAGCCGCCCGTTGGCCCGGGGCCGCGCGAAGGCGCGACCCTCAAAGCGTCCCTCCACAGGGGCGCCTTCATCCAATGTGTAAGGAAAAAAACCTAAGTCGCAGGAAAATCCCAGCGTTTGCGGCCTCCTCTTCGGCGCGCCGAGCGTAAGCGAGGCGCTCTCGTTCAGGCGCGCGACCCTCAAGGGAGCGCGCATCCGCAGATTCAAAATCCGCGCCAAAGCGAAAGATTCAGCCCCTCGCGGCGAAAGCCCGCTGCCTCCAGGGCGGGGCGCAGCGCGAGCGAGGGTCCCTTCACCAGCACGCGATTGAGCTGCGGGTAAACCAGCCCTCTCTCAAAGGCCGCCGCGAAGGCCAAGAGACCATCCGCCAGGCAGCCCTCGTCAAAGACGCGCAGGCTTTCGCCCTGCCGTTCAAAGAGCAGCACCGGCAGGCCGCCCTTCAGCGCCACCGCGCTGCCGGGCAGCGCCGCGAAGGCCCTGCCTTCCGCATGCGGCAAACTCCTTCCCCAGGCCTGGAAGGGATCGGCGGCGCAAAGCCATAAAATCTCTCCGGAGGGCGCGTTTAGCCGCGCGGTCACGGCTGCAAATTCCTCCGCGCGGATGAACTGCGCCCCCGAAAGCGAGCCGATGAAGTAGCCCCTGCGCACCTTGCCCGTGTACTCCATCATGCGCAGCAGCTCCAGCGCGGCGGGCCAGCCAAGGCCCTCACAACTCTCGCGGCAGAGCAGGGGCGAGAGGGAAAAGGCGCACTCAAGAGCAGCCTCGGGCTGCAGGGGCTTTAATGGCCGTGCGAGCTCCCAGCGCCCGGCGAGCTTTATCTGCGTGCGCGCCGAGGCCCGCGCCCTGGGCGAAAGCCTTCTGCTCTCGCCACCCGCGAGCCACTGGCGCAGCGGCGCGAAATGATCGGCGTGCACCAGCCCTTTTTCCATCAGCGAAAAGAGCGCGGGCAAAATCGCCCCGCCGGGCAGCAGGGGCGCGAGCGCCTGCGCAAAGCTCGCCCCCCGCGCCTTCAGCGCGCCAAGAACGGCGCTTTCGCCTTCGTCAAACTCAATTCCTTCGGTTAAAGGCTCCGCCTCCCAGTCCACACCGGCGCTTTTTTCAAACACGAGCATCTGCCGCTGCCCGGGCAGCAGGCGCCAGCGAATCTCGCCCTCCGCAAGAAGTTCATCCAGCAGCGCTGGGCGGTAATTCGGCACCCGCGCGGGCAGAAGCGCCCCCTCCCAAAGGGCGGGCGGGAAGGCGCTGCCCAGCAGGGGGGCAAGGCCCTGGCGCAGCTGCGCCGACGCGGAGCCGCCGACGCGCAGTTTCGATGCCATGAAGGCCGCAAAGCGCTCTGGCGGCAGGGTTTTTATGGACTCGCGGCGGGATTGGATCGTCTGCCGCCGCGCCCGCTCGTAAAGCTCGTGGTGGTAAAAGCTTTCGCCCTCCCGCGCAGCCTCGCCCAAGGCCACAAGCCCCTCCAAAACCCCGGCAAAAAGTTCTTCAGGCAAGCCATAGCGCCGGAAAAGCCCCGCCGCGCTCTGCGAGCCCCGATAGCGCAGGCAGCGCCGCACGATGCGGGCGAGTGCCTCGCCCTCTTGCCCGATCAAAGCGCGCTCATAGAGCCTCTCTTGCTCCTTGGCCGCCCAAAGGCCGGGTTCCAGGTAAACCACGCGGCCCTCGCGCAGCAATTCCTCTAAAAAGGCCGGCGGGGCGTCGAGTTCCTCTGCCAAAAAATCGCCCTGCGCCATCAGCAGCGCGTGCAGGCGCTCGGCGCTCTCGGGCAAAGCGCTCGTAGCCGGCAGCGCGGCAAGCTCCGCCTTGCCAGGCTTCATCGCCTGCTTTAAAAGCGCGGCTTCCACGGCGCTTTTGGCTTCGGGCGGCAGAGGGTCATACTCATAGAGCAGCGTGCCCTCGACCTGGCGGCGCAGGGGCAGCGAGAGCGGCGAAGGCGCGGCCGGCCAGACCTCGTGCAGGCGAATGCGTCCCTGGCGCACGCCGCGCAGAACCTCTATGGCCGCCGGGATGTCAAGGTAGTCCTCCAGGCACTCGCGCAGGGTTTCGGCCACCAAAGGGTGCCCCTCCTGCCCGATGGCGGAACCCAAAAATTCGGCCCCGCGCAGGCGCTGCACCCAGAGCGGCTGCCGCCCGCCGCCACGCAGGCCCATCATCAGCGCCCTTGCCGCGTTATAGCGAAAGAGCATCGAAAACAGCGGCGCGGCGGGCAGCAGGGCGCGAAGGGTTTCGGCCGCCGTTTCAGGCTCGATTTCGCCCAGGATGCCACCCGGCAAGTCGGCCCCGCCCAGGGCGTGCAAAAGCAGGCCGTCGTCGTCGCCAAAGGCGCGGATCTCGGCGCCGGTTTTTCTCGCCGCCGCGTGCCTGCACAAAATCTCGAGCGCGGCATTGACCCGCCGGCCGAAGACCGAGTGCAGCATGAGCTGCTTTTCGCCCGCCCCGTCGCTCAGGTGCTCGCAGAGGATGGTTTGGTCGTCGGGCAGGCAGCCGGTGAGCTCAACCTGCCTTAGAATCTGCCTTTGTGCCTCGCGGGCGCAGCCTTCGTCCAGCCCCAGGGCAAAAAGCGCGGCGGGCAGTTTCTCTTTCGGCGCGTCGTTTAACGCCCGCAGCCGGCGCCCGAAGGCCAGCCCGGTTTCGTAGGCCCTGCCCTTGCCGTCGCCTTTCCAAAAGGGCACCTGCGCGCCCTCAGGCGAGGCGGGCGCGACGACGACCCGATCCCGCAAAATCTCTTGAATGCGCCAGGCGAAGGCGCCCAGCAGGAACTTGTCGCCCAGGCGCGCCTCAAAGACGAACTCCTCGTCCAGCTCGCCCAGGCGGGTGCCGTCTGGCAATACGGCGTGGAACCAGCCCCTGTCGGGGATCGTCCCGCCCGACGAGAGCGCCAGCCGCCTGGCGTAATTATCGCCGCTGATCCGGCCGTTTAGGCGGTTATAGAGCAGGCGGGGGCGCGCTGGCTTATCTTGGCTATGCTCAAAATCCCCTGCGAGCATGCGCAGAACGCCCTCGAGCTCCTCGCGCGTCACATCCTTAAAGCAATCCGCGTTCTTTAAAAGGGCGAGCGCTTCCTCCACGCTAAACTCACTCGCCCCGGCCATCGAAACCAGGTGCTGGGCCAAAACATCGAGCGCCTTCCTGGGCGGGTTGGCCTTTTCAATCGCCCCCTCGAGCGCCAGGCCCGAAAGGAAGGCGCAGGGCAGCACTTCGCCGCCGGTCTTGGGCAGAACCAGCATCTTCGAGAGCCGGCCAGGCGCGTGCCCGGCGCGCCCCAGCCTTTGCAGCGCGCTGGCGGCCGAAAGCGGCGGCCCGAGCTGCACCACCAGGTCGATTTCGCCCACGTCTATGCCAAGCTCCATCGAGGAGGTGGCACAGAGCACCCGCAGCCGCCCCTCGCGCAGCGCGGTCTCGGCCTCCAGGCGCTGCTCCTTCGAAACGCAGCTATGGTGGGTGCGCGCAAAGCCCTCGCCGGCAAGCTCGTTCAGCTGATGCGCCAGCTTTTCGGACTGCGCCCGCCCGTCGGTGAAGGCAAGGATGCTTCTGGCACTCCCGGCCCGCCTAATGATCTCCTTGGCGATCTCGGGCCAGACCGTGCCCTCGGGCAGGGATCTGAAATCTTCGACCGGCAGGCGGATTTCGATTTCACGCTGTTTGTTGATGCGCGGCGCCACGATTTGGATCTCTTGCGGCGCGGCCAGAAAGCGCGCGGCGGTTTCGAGCGGCTCAACCGTGGCCGAAAGCCCGATGCGCTGCAATTTTCTGCCGCAAATTTCATCCAGCCTGGCCAAAGAAAGCTGCAGGTGCGCGCCGCGCTTGCTGTCGAGCAGGGCATGCAGCTCATCCACGATCACCGCCCGGAGCGTTTTCAGCAGCCGCCTTCCCCCTTCTGACGAAAGCAGCAGAAACAGCGACTCCGGCGTGGTGATGAGGATATGCGGCGGCTTTTTCAGCATCTTCTGCCGCTCGGAAGCCGGGGTGTCGCCGTTGCGCAGCGCAGCGCGCACGCCCGAGGCCGGCAGGCCCTCCAGCGGGCGGTTTAAATTCTGGCGAATATCGTTCGTCAGCGACTTTAGGGGCGAAAGATAAAGCAGCCGCGTTTCGTCGGGCAGTGTTCCCTCCTCGGCCTCGGCCTGAAGCCTGTCGATGAACACCAAAAAGGCGGCCAGGGTCTTGCCCGAGCCCGTCGGCGCCGAAAGCAGCAGGTTTTCGCCCTTTGCGATCAGCGGCCAGCTCGTCGCCTGCGCGGGCGTAGGCTCGCCATAGCGTTTGGCGAACCAATCGGCCGCCCGCACGCTCAAGCCCGCCATTTCGCTCCTCATTTTTTGCTCCTTCCGGGCGGTTTGGCCAAAAACTTGACAAAGCCCCGCCGCCGTCTGTAGAATAGAATTGGTTTGTTTTCGTCATTCCATCGGCCCTTGGGGCCGAAGCGCCCCCAAAAAAGACTGGAGAGTTTTTCATGCGCATGCCACGGAAGGCAGTTTTTGCTTTCGCCTTGCTTTTCGCCCTGTTCGCGGGGCTTCTTACCCCCACGCCCGCCTGGGCCGCGCAGGCCGGGGTTTCTTTGAGCGCCGCGCCGGTCGAAAACGCGGAGGGCGGCGTGTATTTAGATGTGCGCCTTTCGCTCGTGGGCGAGGGCAGCCTCATCAGCAACTTTGAACTCTATTATAAGAGCCAGAACATCTTCCGGCAAGGCTCCATCGCGCCGGGCGAATATACCTTGCGCACCCTGCCGCTGGGCGAGCGCTACGCAGACCTGCCCTCGAGCTTCCAAATTACGCTTATCTACCTCGATTTTGACGGCCTTACGCAGGCCAGCAAGAGCTTCCAGGTCTACATGCCCGGCACGAGCCCGGATCTGGCCTTCACCCGCGGCGCAACGCCCGAGGGCGGCAGCGTAAAGCTCTCTTACAGCGTTAAAAACATCGGCGATGTGCCCCTTTCGGATATCGAGCTTTTCGATCCCCTTTTTGGCGCGCAGCCCTTCGCCCACGTAGATTCCCTCGACCTGAACCAGAGCCAAACCATCGAAAAGGAGTTCCAGCTCACGCAAGATAGCGAAAGCGCCCCTTTGGTTCAATACCGCGCCCGGGGAGGCGACGAGATCTTTGAAAAACGCGTCGATCCCCTGCCGCTCAAGCTCAACAAACCCGAGCTGAAGATCTCTTTGAAGGCGGATCTGACGACCATCCACGCGGGCGACCGCGTCACGCTGACCTGCAACATCGAAAACAGCGGCAACGTGGCCTTCCAAAGCGCCAAGATCACCGACCAAGGCGGCAACGTGCTGGAAGAGAACCTCGCCCTAGAGGTGGGCAAGATGAAGAGCGTGACCATGATCGTCCAGCCCGACGAAAGCACGGAATACAGCTTCACTGTTTCGGGGCCGGACGCCAACGGCCAGCCCTACGCGGCAAAATCCAACGCGGTGCTCCTCACCGTGCAGCCCAGCGCCGCCGCCTTGCAGGGCGCCCTTGAACTCGGCGCGCAGGCCGAAAAAGCACAAATCGCCAAGGCGGAGGAGGTTCGCTTCGAGCTTAGCCTCCTCAACGGCCTGAACGAGCCCGTTTCCTCCCTCCAGATCAAGGATGAGCGCGGCAACGTCCTGGCTTCACTGCAAAGCCTGCCGCCGGGCCGCCAGGCCCTGAGCCTGCCCGTCCTCATCGAAGAAACGCGTTCGGTGATCTTCCACGCGGAGGGCTACGCGGCCGACGGCAGCTTCCTAAGCGCCGTGAGCCTGCCCATCGACATCGAGCTCGACCCCCAATCCCTCCTGGATGGCAGCGCCAGCGGCAGCCCGCCGCCAGCCGTCGCCATGGAACCCAGTACCTTAAGCCCCATGACGCTGATCCTCATCATCTTCATGCTGCTCTTCCTCTTGGCCTGCATCGTAGTAGTGGTCATGCTGCAGGTTCGCGCCTGGCGCAGGGCGAAATCCCGCCGGGCCGCAGCCAAGCGCCGTGACGAAGCCTACGCCCCCGCCACGGTCTATTCCCACGAGGAATATTACGACGATTCCCCCGAGGCCGACGAGGAAGCCCAACGCGAGATCTCGCGCTATGCGCGCGAATACGCCCCGCGGGCCGGCGATGTCGAGAGCGAACTCGATCTGCCCTACCCCCTGGCGAAGGACGAGACGAGCGACGACGCTGCCACGGTCTATCAATCCCCCCGCCGCCAGGAGCAAGGGCAAAACGAGCCCAGAACCCGCCAAAACTTCCCCAAGCGTTAAAAAACGCCCCCTTGCGCAAAGGCCGCCGCGGCAAGCCCTCCGCGGCGGCCTTTTTTCGTTCTTTCCACCTTTTTTTCTGAAGAGTTTCCTCTTGCGTGCCAAATAGCGCAATGGGCGGTTTTCGAATCCGCCGCGTTGTGTTATACTGGGTTGTGTGCAGCCTTTGAAGCGCACTTACACCAAATCTTCCGCGCGCGCGCGCCATTTAGAGGAGGACTTCAGGATGCGTGAAGAGATCAGGGACTGGCAAACCCCACGGCCCATCGGCCCCTTGGGCCTCGTTGCCATGAATGGCTGCGATAGCTTGGGCCGGCGTGTCAACGAATACCTCGTCCGCTGGACGGAGGAACCCGAAAACGCGGATCAGGTTCTGATCGCCTACCCGGGCTACGAGCGCGAGAGCTTCCTCCTGCCGGTAGACACGCCCCGCTTCAGCTCGGGCGAGGGCAAGGCGGTCATCCGCGAAACGATTCGCGGCTACGACCTCTACATCCTCTGCGACGTGACCAATTATTCCAAAACTTACCGAATGTACGGCAATGAAGTCCCCTTTTCGCCGGATGATTATTACCAGGATTTAAAGCGCATCATCGCCGCGACGGCCAATAAGGCCAGGCGCATCGTCGTGGTTATGCCCTATCTCTACGAAGGCCGCCAACACCGGCGCTCCTCGCGCGAATCGCTCGACTGCGCGGTGATGCTGCAGGAATTACAAGCCCTGGGGGTCGACCACATCATCACCTTCGACGCGCACGACGCAAGGGTGCAAAACGCCATCCCCACGGGCAGCTTCGAGTCCGTCCAAGCAAGCTACCAAATGCTCAAGGCGCTGTTCCGCAAGGAGCCAAAGCTTCGGATCGACAGCAAAAACCTCATGATCATCAGCCCAGACGAAGGCGCGATCAACCGCAATATCTACTACGCCTCGGTTCTGGGTCTTGATTTGGGCTTCTTTTACAAGCGCAGGGATTATACCAAGGTCATCAATGGCCGCAACCCCATCATCGCGCATGAGTACCTAGGCGAATCGGTCGAGGGCAAGGACGTTTTCATCGCGGACGACATGATCGCCACCGGCGATTCGATGCTGGATCTGGCACGCGAGCTCAAAAAGCGCAAATGCCGCCGCATCTTCATGGCCTCCACCTTCGGGCTGTTCACCTCCGGCATCGAGATCTTCAACCATGCCTACGCCGAAGGGCTTTTCGACTACGTTCTGTGCACCAACCTGACCTACCTGCGCCCGGAGCTCCGCGAACAGCCCTGGTTCGTGGAGGTTGACATGGCCAAGTACCTGGCGCTCATCATCGCCACCCTGAACCACGATCGTTCCCTAAGCCCGCTGCTCAACCCCATCCAGCGCATCCAAAAGCTCATCGCGGGCCATATCAAAAACCTCGAAAACGCTTAAAAAGCCGAGGGGAATGGCCAAAACCTCGAAAAACGCAAAAGGCTGCCGAAGGAGTCCTTCCTTCGGCGGCCTTTTTGCGTTTGGGAAACTCAGACCCTGAAATCCTCCGCGTAGGCGCTGTTTCGCCGCGCGACCAGCCGGTTCCAGCGCATGAGGCCGCCGCGGTGGAGCGCGTCGTCTTTTTCCATCACCTTGGCCCATCGCTCCGTCACGCGCAGGCCGTCGCCGCCCAAATCGTCGCCCGCCTCAATGGAAAAGAGCCTGGTTTTTTCAAAATGCCACTTCCACCAGTCGAGCGAGTGGAAGTAGTAAAAATCCGGCCACCAATTCGGCTCGAGCGCCTTGGGAACCTCGCCCTTGAACTCCTCGTCCGGTCCCCAGACCGCGATGCCGAACTGCCCCCCTGGGCGGAGGAGCTGCGCGATGTGGTCGCTCAGGTAATTGTCTGCCGTGCCATAGAATTGGAAGGAGTTAATGCAAATCACCGCGTCGAAAAAATCGCTCGCGTAGGGCAGCGCGTGCGCTTCCCCATGGATCGGGAAGACCAAATCCCGCACCCCGGCGGCGCAGATCCGCTTCCAATTCTCTGACGGGCTGATCCACAAATCGTTGGCGAATACGGTGACGCCGAACTCCTTGGCCAAAAAGATCGAGCTCAGCGCCTTGCCGCAGCCCATATCCAGCACGCGCATGCCTGGCCTTAGCTCCATGATCCGCGAAAGGGATTCGGCAAGCCAGAGGCACTGGCAGCCCATCTTGTTCTCAAACATCCACTCGGGGTCATATTTGGCCGCCAGCGGGTATTGGTCGTCGATCAGCAAGCGCATCTTCTCTGCGTGGGTCATCAAAATCCCCCTTCTCTTGGCCGATCCTGACCGCCAAAACGCACTCATCATCGCCCGATAAAACGGTCTTGTGGGGTTCTATCCGCACCTTGGGGCCAAAGAGGGGCGCGAACATCGGCCGGTAAAACTCGGCCCTGCACTTACAGGCCTGCTTCGGGCGCAATTCCGCCGCGCGGTTGTAGTGTTCGCAATGGCAGCGCCGGCCGATGAGCGTATCGTTTTCAGGGCAGCCGCCGCCGCTGTCGCAGGCGTAAACCTTTGAGATAAAAAGAGTCCCTTCGCCCTCGTCATACCAGATGCGCTTGCCGATCACGCGGCGGCGCTCCATTTCGGCGGCAAATCCTTTGCAGCGCGGTAGATTTCCGCAGCGCTCCGAACCGCCTCCTCGCCTATTTGGCAGGGGCAGCGCCCGCTCAGCGCAAAAGGGTGGGGTTCCTGCATCCGGCTTCTCCTCCTTCGGATTGCGTCATCGCGATTAATCCTTTCTTCGCCCCATCGCCCGCAAAATGGGCGAAACACGGCGGTTTTTACGGGCCAATATATCCCCCCAAACCCAACCCGCGCGCCTGGCGGCCGACTGGCCCCTACCAATTCATTACGCCGCCGCAATTGCAGCGCTGTGCCTCGAATTGCAGCCTCGTGGGCCAGCCGACAGCGTAGCTGCCGCAGCCGCAGAGCGGCGGGCCGCGCGAAGCGCGGCGCGGGCCCTTTGGCGCGCGAGCGCACCGAGCGCGCCCAACGTTGAAAAAGACGAAAAGG
>JAITGM010000006.1 GCA_031280685.1 Christensenellaceae bacterium | reverse complement strand
CCGATGGGGCCGCGCGGGCCGCAGGGGAATGCAGGGCCGACTGGAGCGACTGGGCCGATGGGGCCGGCTGGTGCCGCAGGGCCGATGGGGCCACGCGGCCTGACTGGCGCGGCCGGTGCACAAGGGGCGCAGGGCCCTCGAGGCGAAGCTGGCCCGAGGGGATTGCAAGGCGAGCCCGGCGCGGTTGGGCCGCAGGGGTTGCAAGGCGAACGCGGCCCGGCGGGCCGTTCAACAGGAATCAGGGGCGCGGCCGGCCCGCAGGGCGAACCTGGCGCGGCCGGCCCGGCGGGGGCGCAAGGCCCGCAGGGCGAACCGGGAATGACCGGCGCCGCAGGTCCGCGAGGGCCGCAGGGCAAGCCTGGGGCGGCAGGCTCGCAAGGGGCGCAAGGAGAGCCCGGCGCGACCGGTGCGACTGGCCCGGCAGGCCCGCAAGGGCCGCAGGGCGAACCCGGCGAACCTGGCGCGACCGGCCCAACGGGTGCGACTGGCCCGGCAGGCCCCGAAGGCCCACAGGGCGAACCGGGCGAGCCCGGCCATACGGGCCCACAAGGCCCACAAGGCGAGCCCGGCGCGACCGGTGCGACTGGGGCGGCAGGCCCGCAAGGGCCACAGGGCGAACCCGGCGAACCCGGCGCGACCGGCCTAACGGGTGCGACTGGCCCGGCAGGCCCACAGGGCGAACCCGGCGAACCTGGAGCGACCGGCCCAACGGGTGCGACTGGCCCGGCAGGCTCACAAGGGCCGCAGGGCGAACCTGGAGCGACCGGCTCAACGGGTGCGACTGGCCCGGCAGGCCCGCAAGGGCCACAGGGCGAACCCGGCGCGACCGGCCCAACGGGTGCGACTGGCCCGGCAGGCCCGCAAGGGCCACAGGGCGAACCCGGCGAACCCGGCGCGACCGGCCCAACGGGCGCGACTGGCCCGGCAGGGCCGTCCGTACTCGTGGAATTCGCCTCTCTGCTCAACAACCAGCCTGGGAGCTTTGACAAAGGGGCTTTTCTCAGCTTCAGCCGCGTTTCCAAAACACTGCGCGAGAGTTGGGACGATTCAACGAGCACCCTGACCCTTGGCAGCGCCACGCATCACCGAATCACGATTGGTCTGCACGTGCAATCGTTTCAGCCAAACACTTCCATCCAGATGCTGCAGAACGGCGAATCCACCGGGGTGTATTTTCCGGTGAGCGCCGTGGGCAGTTCGACCCTGGATTGGATCTATAGCTACCCGGCAGGTACCAAAATCCAGTTCGAGGTCGCTTCCGGGGGCTTTAGCTTGCTCTCGCCCGGCGGGAACAATGCCTACCTGGTCGTATCAGGATATAACATCAGCTAGCCCGCCGCAAAAAGCCCGCTCCTTGATGAAGGAGCGGGCTTTTTCGTTTCACACCTAGGGGGCGGCAGCGGGAAGCGATTGCGCACAGGGCGCGCTTGCTGTTATACTAGGGCCAAACGAAGGCGGGAGGTTTTTTGCATGATTGCCATCGGTTGTGACCAGGCTGGCTTCCAGCTCAAGCAGGCTGTGATGGTGCACCTGCGAGAAAAGGGCATTGAATTTAGGGATTTTGGCAGCTTTGAGGGCGAATCCGTGGACTACCCCCTCTATGGCGAGAAGGTGGCCCGCGAGGTCGTGGAAAACAGGGCCGAATTTGGCATCGTGATCTGCGGCACGGGGATTGGCATCTCGATCTCGGCCAACAAGGTCAGGGGTATTCGCTGCGCGCTCTGCTCAGATCCCTACTCAGCCCGCATGACCAGGGCGCACAACGACGCGAACATGCTCGCTCTGGGCGGCAGGGTGGTTGGCCCCATGCTGGCGCTCGACATTGTGGACGCCTTCCTGGATGCGGAGTTCGAGGGCGGCAGGCACCAGCGCCGCGTCGATCAAATCGCGAAAATTGAAGGCAAATAGAAAAAGGCAAATATCAAAGAGGGAAGTGACGGGAATGGGCAGGCTATTCGTGATGGATCACCCCCTAATTCAGCACAAGCTGACGTTTTTGCGTGATGAGCAGACCGGGCCCAAGGAGTTCCGCGAGCTGCTGAACGAGATCGGGATGCTGATGGCCTATGAGGTCACGCGGGATCTGCCGCTGCGTCAGGTCGAGATTCGGACCCCAGTTAAAGAAGCGAAGGCCTATGTGCTCGATGGCAAGAAGCTCGGCGTGGTGCCGATTCTGCGGGCCGGCCTTGGCATGGTGGACGGCGTTTTGCGCCTGGTGCCGCATGCGCGCGTGGGGCATATCGGCCTGTATCGCGACCCGAAGACGCTGGAACCCGTGGAATATTACTGCAAGCTGCCGGCGGACGCGCAGGAGCGCGTTTTGATCGTGGTGGATCCGATGCTGGCCACCGGCGGTTCGGCTTCGGCCGCGATTCGCTTCATCAAAGAGCGGGGCTGCAAGTCTATCCGCATGATGAACCTCATCGCGGCGCCCGAGGGCATCGAGAGGGTGCAAAAAGAGCACCCGGATGTGGACATTTACGTGGCCGGCGTGGATGAGAAGCTCAACGACCACGGCTACATCGTGCCCGGCCTGGGCGATGCGGGCGACAGGCTCTTTGGCACGAAATAAAGGAGAAACCAAGGGAAATGTTAACGCAGGAGCGGATCATCGCGGAGGCGAAGGCGGCAGGCTTTGCCGAGGCGGCGCTGGCGCGCGCGCGGGGCGGCGCGGACGCGGGCAGGCCGGTGCTCGTTACGGCCTGGCCCTATCTGCGCGCGGGCGAATACGGCCCAATGCGCATCTCGAGCTTTTATTTGGCCTCGCAAAAGGCGTATTTGGCGCTGAGCGCACTGGAAAAAAGGCTCAACGCCGCTGGGCTGCCCGCGCGCAGGAGCGGCGAACTGGCCCTAAAGCCGCTGGCGCTTGCCTGCGGCTTTGGCGTTTTGGGGCGAAATAGCTTGGTCATCCATGAACGATACGGCGCGCAGATGGTTTTGGGCGGCCTGGTGTTGGATCTGGATCTGCAGGTGCCGCAGATGCGGCCCGTCCGGGTCTGCGCCGACTGCGGGGCCTGCAGGGTGGCCTGCCCGGGGCAGGCGCTGGAGGACTTTGCCAGGCTCGAGCGCCCGCGTTGCCTGCGCGCACACATGCTCGCGCAGGGCGCAAGGCCAAAAGAAATGCGCGCGGCCTTTGAGAGCCGCCTTCTGGGCTGTGATGGCTGCATAGAAAGCTGCCCGATGAACGAGGGCCTGACAAAGCCTGGGCCCGACGAGGGCCTGCCGGAGCTGCTCGACATTTTGGAGGGCGACGAGGCAGCCTTTAAGGCGCTGAAAGAGGCCGTGGGCAGCAACTTCGCCCGGAAGGGGCGCATCCTGGCGCAGGCCCTGCTCGTGGCGGGCAACAGTGGGGACGCCCGGTATTTGGAAGCCGCGCGGGCGCTGACCGTGCACGAAGACGAAGCGATTGCCGAGCACGCCCTCTGGTGCGCGGAAAGGCTGCAAAATGCCCCAAAAGCCTGAGCTTCGCCGCATGCTCGAGGGCTTTGCCGGGCGGGTGAGTTTCCATATGCCGGGGCACAAGGGCTTGGGGGAAGGGGCCTGGGCCGACCTGACCGAGCTGCCCGGCGGCGATGATTTGCACAGGCCCGCCGGGGCCTATTTGGCGCTGGAGGAGCGGGCGGCCGGGCTGTATGGCGCGGCAAAATCCCTGCTGCTGGTAGGTGGTTCTACGCTCGGGGTGCAGGCCATGCTGCTGGCGGCGCTGCGGCCGGGGGATGCCTTCCTTTTGCCCAGAAACGCCCACCACAGCGCCTGGGCGGCCTGCGTGCTGGGCGACCTGCGGCCCATCGCCGTGTTGCCCGGCGCGGACGGCGAGCTTACGGAAGGCGGCATTCTGCGCGCGATGGACGAAAACCCGGGCGCAAAGGGCGTATTTGTGACCAGGCCGGATTATTATGGCCGCTGCCCGCCCCTTTTTGGCATCGCCCAAAGGGCGAGGGCGCTGGGCATGAAGTTGCTGGTGGATGAAGCCCACGGCGCGCACCTGGCCTTTGCCCGGCGCGGCCCGGGGAGCGCCGCCGGCCTTGCCGACCTCTGGTGCCAGAGCCTGCACAAGACCCTGCCGGCGCTGACGCAGACCGCGCTTTTGCACATGAAGGACGCGGGCGACGAGGCGGCCGCGCGCCGGGCGGTCGATTTGCTCGAAACCTCGAGCCCCTCGTCGCTGCTGGCGCTTTCGGCTGAAGACGCACTGGTCTTGATGCAGGAGGGGGGCGAAGCGCTGCTCGAGGGGCTATATGGGCAAATCGAGGCCTTTGAGCGCGGCCTGGACGGTCGTTATAGGCTGCTGAAGGGCGAAGGGCGCGATCCCTTCCGCCTGGTGGTGGATGTGCGCGGCACGGGCGCGAGCGGCTACGCCCTCAGCTCGTTTCTGGCCACGCGTGGGGTGGACATGGAGATGGCCGATGCCCTGCGCATCGTGGGCATCCCCTCGGTGTGCTCAAAATGGAGCGACTTTGAGCGGCTGCTTGCCGGGCTTTTGGCCTTTGAGGGGAAGGGGCGGACGCCGGCGCCCCAGTTCGCGCCGGCCTTTGGGCAAAGCAGCCTGCCGCCCCGCGAGGCCTTCTTTGCCGGGCGCGAGCGCGTGGCGCTCAAGGGCGCGGCGGGGCGCATCTGCGCGGAGGCCTTTGGGCTTTACCCGCCGGGGCTGCCCTTCGCCGCGCCGGGCGAGAGGATCACGCAAGACGTCGTTTCCGCGCTGGGCGAAGGCCTGGCGCTGGGCGCGAAACCCTTTGGAATGGACGAAAACGGGGCTGTTTTTTGCATAAAACGGGGCTGATTCGGCGGACCGCGCCAAGGCCGATGAAAAGAGAGGTTTTTTTGGATGCGCTATGCGGGGCTGATCTTCGATTTGGATGGCACATTGCTCGACACGAGCGAGGGCGTGCTGGGCTGTGTGGAAGAAACGATCGATGCGCTGAAGCTGCGCGCCGTAGAGCCCAATTGGCGAAAGGAGATTCTGGGCCCGCCGCTTTCCGTGGCGCTAAGCAAGTTTTTTGGGCTGGACGAGGCGGGCGGGGAGCGGGCGCTTGCCGAGTTTAGAAGGCGCTACGCCGAGTGGGGCGTGCAAAAATGCAGGCCGTATGATGGAATTATTGAGCTTTTGAGGGATTTTAAACGACGCGGGCTGTATTTGGCGGTAGCGACCTCAAAGGCGGAGCCCTTCGCGCAAAGGGCGCTTGAAAGCAGCGGCCTGCTGCCCTTTTTCGATCGGGTTTGCGGGCCTGGTCTGCAGGTGCGCGGGCACGGCAAGCGGGATCTGATCCGGCGGGCCATTGAGGGGGAAGACGGCCCGTTCTTGATGGTGGGGGATCGCCGCTTCGACGTGGAGGGCGCAAAGGCCTGCGGCATGGACTGCGCCTACGCCCTGTATGGCTTTGGCAGCGCGAAAGAGGCGATAGAGAGCGGCGCCGAATTCATGGTGGAAACGGCGGACGCGATTTGGGCGCTTGTGGAAGGGCCCGGGCACTTTTTTAGCTTCGAAGGCGGGGACGGTGCGGGGAAGACCACGCAGATCGCCCTTGTGAAGGCCTATTTAGAAGAGCGGGGCTACCGCGTGCGGCAAACCCGGGAGCCGGGCGGCGACGCGGTGGCCGAGAGGATACGGGAACTGCTGCTTGAGCCTTCGCTTAAGATGGACGCGCTGACGGAGGCCTATCTTTATGCCGCCGCGCGGGCGGAGCATGTGCGCGCGGTGCTGCGCCCCGCGCTTTTGCGGGGGGAGATCGTGCTGAGCGACCGCTATGTGGATTCCTCGATCGCTTACCAGGGTTACGGGCGGGGTTTGGGCGAAAAGCTGGTGCGGGCCGTCAACGAGGCCGCGATTGGCGGGCTGATGCCGGAGCGCAGCTACTTTTTGGAGCTGAACGCCGTGGAGGCTGAGCGGCGCGCGAAATCCCGAACCGGGAAGGACAGGATTGAGATGGAGGGGGAGGCCTTCAAGGTGCGCGTAGAACAGGGCTTTTTGGAGATCGCGGCGAAGGAGCCGGAGCGCGTGCGCAGAATCGACGCGGGGAGCGGGGTGGACGAGGTTTTTGCGCGCATCAGGGCGGATCTTGAGGGATGGCTGGATTCCTCTGGGACTTCGCGTGCGGGCACTGCGGGCCCCGCCACGGGCCTTTAGGGAGTGTAAACCGGCCCCGCGTGCGTGGGCTTGTAGTTTGCGGCGCCCCCGCGGGCCCGGCCATCACAAAACCGGCCCCGCGTGCGAGGGCTTGTACTCTTTGCCGTCATTGCGAGGAGCGACGCGACGCGGCAATCCAGCGGGCCGCATAAATGGGGGACGGTCTGCTCCAAAAAGAGGATGCGCGCCGGATTGCTTCGCCGCGGCTCGCAAGGACGATTGGGTTGGCTTGAGCGTGAAAAGGCGGCCCTTGCCGTGGCGCAGCGGCAGGGGAAGGTCTGGCGGCGAAGCTGCGGAAGGAGCGGGTTAGCGCCCTTGAGGGGCAGCGCGGAACCCGCCCGCGAAAGCACGGAGGGCCGTGCTTGTCAACTCCGCGTTTTTGGGCTATACTGGGGGCGATCGCCGGGCGAGCCTGCGATTTGCTAAGGGGGGACTTTGCATGCCGTTCGAATTGCTTTCACTCCTGGGCCTGGCCGGCCTTGGGGTTTTGCTCTGTCTCGTGCTGCTGCTGGCCAATCTTTTGCTGATGCGGCGCGGAAAGAGGCTTTTGCTCAGCGCGGCTGAAAACGGCGTGCTTTATGAAGAAAGCCTGCGGCCCGGAGCCGAATGGGACGAGGAAGAATACCTTTTGGCCGAAAAGGCCGGGGAAGAAGAGCCTCAAATGGATGTTGAAACCGAGAGCCGCCAGAATGCGTACAAGGCGGATCCCGTCTTTATGCCGCTGGGGCGCGAGGAAGGCGGCGCGGTGATAGGCTCGCTGCGGCTGACCGTTGGGAATGCGCAGATTTTGGGCGCGCGGGATGAGCAGCAGGACGCCTTCGCGATTACGCCCATCGAGGAGGCCGGGATTTTGCTCGGCCATGGCGTGATGGCCGTGGTTTGTGACGGCATGGGCGGCCTGAAGAACGGCAAGGACGCGGCGAACGCCGCCGCCCTGCGCTTTATGCGGGCCTATTTAGAAGCTTCGCCGCCGCTGGACGAAGCGATGCTGCAGGGGATTTTTGCCGCGAACGACGCGGTTTTAGAGGTTGTGCGCGAAAAAATGAGCCGTGCGGGCACCACGTTGAGCGCGGCCGCCGTCACAAGGGGCGGGCTGTGGTTCGTTTCGGTGGGCGACAGCCACATTTACTTGCACCGCAACGAAAAGCTCTATCAGCTGAGCACGGATCACAACTATTACGCGGAGCTGCTAGAGAGGGCGCGCAGGGGCGAAATCAGCCTGGAAGAGGCGCGCGGCAACCCTGAGCGCGGGCATTTGACGAGCTACTTAGGGAAAGAGAATTTGGAAAAAATAGACGCCAACGCGGAGCCGCTGGCATTGAAGCCTGGAGACAGGGTCGTGCTGGCGACCGACGGCGTGTTTAAGACCGTGAGCGCATCAAGAATGCAGGAGATTTTGACGCGCAGCAGGAAGGGCGCGCACGAGGAGCTGGTGCGCGAGGCCGAGGGAGCGCGCAAGCCAAGGCAGGACAATGCGACCGTGGTCATCCTATATGTGGACGCGGTGTAAGCGGATGAAGAAGAAAAATGGGCGGGTTTTGGTCGCCTTGCTGGGGGCTTTGCTGCTTTTTGGCCTTTTGCCGGGCGCGGCGCTTGCCGAAACGGTGAATGGCGAGAGTGCGCGCTACAGCGTCTTTCGGGTGGGGACGACGGACGCGAATCAGGTAGGCTACTTTGGCTCCTCGTTTTACGTGGGGGAGGACGAAAGCGGCGCCCAGGTGCTGCTGACGAACTACCACGTTGTGGAGCCCAACGAGGGTGCGGTTTTTCTTTATATTGGGAACAAGGCGGTGCCCTGCACGGTGGTGGCCAAGGACACGGCCAAGGACTTGGCGGTGCTCAAGCCGGCCGCTTACCTTGGGGCGCAGGCCAAGCCCCTGCCCCTTGGCAAGGAGGGGAGCGTAACCGTTGCGGATGTGGTGTTTGCCCTGGGCTTCCCCACCGCCGATATTTCCGAAAACCTTTCGTCGCTGCCTGAGGATGTTTCGGTGAGCCGGGGCGGCGTGAGCAAGAAGACGACCTGGCAAGGCGCGCGCTATTACCAGATTGACGCGGCCATCAACAAGGGCAACTCCGGCGGGCCGCTGCTGCACGAGAAGGGCTTCGTGATCGGGATCTGCACGATGAAGATGGATAATGCGGAGCGCATCGGCGGGGCGATCATGATCGAGGAGACGCTGCCGCTGCTGGACGGCCTGAAGGTGAACTATAGCCTGCTCAGCGCGTCAAGCGCGCCGGGGGTGAGCCTGACGCCGGAAGCTTCGCCAGCGGGGGCGGAAAGCCCGAAGCCCCTTCCGACCGAGGATGCGCTCGCCGCGCCGAAGAAGGACACCGTGCCGATTTGGCTGGGGCTTTTCGCGCTTTCGGCCTTGCTATTCTTGGTGCTGCTGGTTTATTTGCTGATTTTGCGCATGATCAGGAAGCGCCGGGCGCGAGAGGAGCGCTTTTTCGAGGCAGGCGAGCCGCGCCTGCGCGCCTACGCCCAGGTTTTGGGCATCCGTGGCGTATATACGGGCTCGGTGATTCCGCTGGGGGAAGAAACGCTGTTTTTCGGGCGTGATCCGCAGCGTTGCCAGATCGTTTTTGCCCAGGGGCAGGCGCAGATTTCAAGGGTGCACTGCTCGCTGCGTTACGACGTTTCGCGCGGGATGTTCATTTTAGAGAACTACTCCAGAAACGGCACGTTTTTGGAGGGCGGCCGCGCCGTGGAGGACGGCAGGCCGGCGCAG
This sequence comes from Christensenellaceae bacterium, assembly GCA_031280685.1. GTDB lineage: Bacteria > Bacillota > Clostridia > Christensenellales > UBA1750 > JAITGM01. Next base: position 3,812 of record JAITGM010000006.1, on the reverse strand, counting down.
CTGCGCGACGGCGTGCGCTTTTACCTGGCGGATGAGGCGAATTTATTCGAGCTGAAGGCGCAATAAAGACCCTTGGGGAGGAAAACGAGGATGAAGCTGCAACGCTGCCCATACGGGCACTATTATGACCCGGCCAAGCACCTTAGCTGCCCGCACTGCGCGGCGCGGGAGGACGCGGGCGTGACCATGGCCCTGCGCGAAGAGCAGGAAGAGATCCAGGCCCTGGCCGGCGCGGGGCGGCCTGCGCCGCTTGCGCGGGACGAGGCTGGCGACGAAGCCGAAACGAGGGCGCTTTACGCTGAAGAAACAAAAACCGAGCCCGCGGTCGGTTTTTTGGTCTGCGTGAAAGGACCTGCGCGGGGGCAGGACTTCAGGCTGCACGCGCAGCGCAACACCATCGGCCGGGGAAGCCGCATGGACGTGCGCGTGAAGGGGGATTTGAGCGTTTCACGCGAGATGAACGCGGTGATCAGTTACGACCCCAGGAGTAGACAGTTCCACTTGATGGCGGGCGAGGGAAAGCCGCTGGTGTATTTAAATGGCGATGAGGTCTTGCAGCCGAGGCAGATCCAAAGCCAGGACGCCATCGAGATTGGGGACACTACGCTGATCTTTTACGCCGTGTGCGGGCCATATTTTGACTGGGACGCGCAGGAACAGAGCTAAAGAGCCAAGAGGGCATGAAAAAGCGAGGAAATAAAGCGTTGAGCGATGGAGCGAGAGCGTGAGAGAGAGAACGCGTTGCCTTGGCTGCATGGGAATAAAGGGGGGGGCTGTGGTCTGCCCTGTTTGCGGTTACCGTGAGGGCACGAGGGCAGCGCAGCCCCAGTATTTGGAGCCTGGAATTGTTCTGGCGGGCAAGTACCTGATTGGGAAAGGAATTGGGCACGGCGGCTTTGGCGTGACCTACCTGGCATTTGACCAGGTTTTGGGTTTGAAGCTCGCCATCAAGGAATATTTGCCGCAGGACTGCGCCTCGCGGCCGATGGGGCAGGCGCAGGTGGTGCCCTTCACGGGCGAGGGCGAAAAACGCTTTAGGCAGGGGCTGGAATCCTTCCTGCAGGAGGCGCGGATTTTGGCGCGCTTTGACGGGCAGGCGGGCATCGTGGGAGTGCGCGACTTTTTCACCGAGAACGGCACCGCCTACCTGGTGATGAACTATTTGGAGGGCATCACCCTCAAGGATGTGCTGGTGAAGCCCGGCGGCCCGCCGATGCCCTTTGAGAAGCTGATGAAGATCATGCTGCCGGTGATGGGCGCGCTGGAAAAGGTGCACGACGCTGGGCTTTTACACCGCGATGTGAGCCCGGATAATATCTTTTTGACCACGCAGGGCCAGGTGGTGCTGATCGACTTTGGCGCGGCGAGGCAGTCGATGAGCGCGCAAAGGAGCATGTCGGTGATTTTAAAGCCCGGCTATGCCCCGGAGGAGCAGTATAAGACCCACGGAAACCAGGGGCCCTGGTCCGACGTATACGCCCTGAGCGCGACGATGTACCGCGCGCTGACGGGCAAGGTGCCGCCGGAGGCCCTCGACCGGCTGACCGAAGAAAAGCTGATCCCGCCGTCGAAGATGGGGATTCAAATGCCGCCAAGGGCCGAGCGGGCGCTCTTGCGCGCCATGGCGGTAAGGCCGGAGGAGCGCTTTCAGTCGGTAAAGGAATTCCGCCGCGCGCTAACCGCCCCGAGCGAGCCGGCACCCGCACCGCAGCGGCAGCGGCCCGCGGCGCAGGAACCAAAGACCAAGCCGAACGGCGGCAGGCGGGGCGGCCAGCCCGCCGCGCAGGAGCCGCGCAGCTACCCGCTAAAGGCCAAAAAGCGAAAGGGCAAGGGGATTTGGCTGGCACTTTTGCTGCTGGCGCTGCTTGCCGCGCTGGCGGTGTTTCTGGTGATGCTCGTGCAGTCCGCGATTGAAAACGGCGGCTTCCTCAATTTGGACCTGGGGGGGAGGCCTTCGCCCACGAAGACAGCCGCGACGGCCACGCCGCTGCCCAGCTCAACGGCGAGTGCCACGGCCACGCCGGAGGCGACGCCCTCGCCCAGCCCGGAACCGACGCCTTCGCCCACGCCCTATGAGGGCGACCCGGCCTTTGAGCCTGGGCGAACGCCTTCGCTGGGTGCAGCCGCCTTCGTGCCTGGGAGCTATAGGCTGATTACGGAAACGGAGGAAGGCGGGCAGGAGATTTTGTGGTTTACGGGGAAGATGCCGCAATCGCATCCCGAGGTGCTTTGCGCCAGGTTCCGCTTTGACGCGGAGAGCAATAGCCCGATCGGGGGGGTGTATCTATATAGATTGAGTTCTGCGGGCGATCTTCTCTATGGCCCCGCGGAAGGCGCGCAGAATGTGCTGCTGCCCGCGCAGGCCGCCGTTGGCACGACGTTTGATGGCGTTTATGGGCACTGTGAGGTGCTGGCTGTGGACTATAGCGGCCGGGTAGACGACGTTCTGGTTTCGGACGCGGTGGTGCTGCGCGGCGCGCAGGGCTATATCTTCCTGGAGCCCGGAGTTGGAGTGGCGCTGACTTCTTCCGGCCTGGAAGAAGGGCTGAAGGGCTATGTGAATGGCGAGCAGAGCGCTGAGGAGGCGCAGTTCCACCAATTCATCGATCCATAGGCGAGGGGAAATATAAAAACTAAAGGGAACGCGAGGGAACATGAAGAAGAGAGTGGTCGTCGGCATGTCTGGCGGAGTGGATTCCTCCGTCGCTGCCCTGCTCCTAAAGGAGCAGGGCTATGATGTGCTGGGCGTGTTTATGAAGAATTGGGAAGAAGAAGATGAAAATGGGGTCTGCGCCGCCACGCAGGACTTTGAGGACGTGCGCGCGGCCTGCGACGCCATCGGAATTCCCTATTACTCGGTAAATTTTGTGAAGGAGTACTGGGATAAGGTTTTTTCTTACTTTTTGGACGAGTACAAGAGGGGAAGGACGCCGAACCCAGACGTGCTCTGCAATAGCGAGATTAAATTCCGCGCGTTTTTGGACTTTGCGATGAAGAGCGGGGCAGAAGCGATTGCCACAGGGCACTTTTCCAGGCTGGACGAAGAAAATGGCAAAAAAAGGCTGCTCAAGGGGAGCGATCCCGGGAAGGATCAGTCCTATTTTTTGCATCGCTTGACGCAGGAGCAGCTTCGGCCGGTGCTCTTCCCTGTTGGGGGGATGCGCAAGGCTGAGGTGCGAGAAATTGCGGCTAGGAATGCGCTGCCGACGGCGCTGAAGAAGGATTCGACCGGAATTTGCTTCATCGGCGAGCGGAACTTTAAGCGTTTTTTGCAGCAGTACATGCCTGCGAGCCCTGGGGAGATGGTCGATGAGAGCGGGAAGGCAGTGGGCAGGCATGATGGGTTAATGTATTACACGATCGGCCAAAGAAGGGGGCTTGGTATAGGCGGGAGCGGTGACGGGCGCGCATGGTTTGTGATCGGCAAGGATTTGGAGCTCAATCGTCTGCTGGTTTGCCAGGGGGAGGATTCAGAGGCATTGTATTCAAGCTGCATTCGAGTGAGGAAGCCGCACTTTATCGCCGGGCACGCGCCAGGAGAGAGATTTCGTTGCATGGCGAAGATACGCTACCGGCAGGAGGATCAGGCCTGCGAGGTGACGGTGAAGGACGAGGAAATGCGGGCGGAATTTGCGCGGCCGCAGCGGGCGGTGGCCCCGGGGCAATACCTCGTTTTATATGACGGGGAGGTCTGCCTTGGAGGAGGGGAAGTGGAGAATCTTGAAGAATTTTAAAAAAGGGAAAGAAGGAGTATTGACAAGGGAGGAGGGGATATGATAAATTAGTCAAGCTCTCGCGGGAGGCGGCAGGAG
>JAITGM010000033.1 GCA_031280685.1 Christensenellaceae bacterium | reverse complement strand
AAGGCATCAATATGTCGATGATCTCCATAATATTGTGCGTTGTTGCGGGGGGCATCATACTTTTGCTGCGGGGGCCGTTGTTCGCCTTATATAGCAATGTACCCCCCCCCCCCCCCCCCGGACAGATAAATAAAGAACCAAACCGAGAGAACATGGCTTGTACTCTCGGTTTTTTCACGCTCTTCTTTCCTTTCGCATAGGATATGGCAAAAGGGGGAGCGGCGTATGGCAGAGGACAAGAAAGCAATCACATTACCAAAGACAATGCAGTTGGCAATGATGAAGTTCTTCTTGAAAACCTCTATCCCCAGAAAAAAGCGTGAGCAGGGCATTCTCAACCAAGCCGCTTTTTTAGCGGAACGGTTCCAAGATGAGAATAGCCCATTTGCTACAGAGCTACAACAAGAATCGCCGAATACAACGAAAAAGGACGGCGATTTGTAATGGAAACAGGAATCTATCTAAGAGTATCCACGGAAGAACAGGCACAGGAGGGTTTTTCTATCCGTGCACAGGAACAGAAACTAAAGGACTATGCAAGAATCAAGGACTGGTCAATCTATAGGATTTACGCAGATGAGGGAATCAGCGGCAAGAATATCACCGAACGCCCCGCCATGAATCAGCTTATAGCTGATGTGCAAAGCGGCACGGTCAAGAATGTGTTGGTCTTTAAAATTGACCGCCTTACTCGTTCTACTGCCGACTTAATCTATCTCGTTGACCTCTTCAACGAGTATGACTGTGCGTTTAACTCCCTCACCGAAAGCATAGACACGCAGACAGCTTCGGGGCGAATGTTTCTGAAAATCATCGGCATCTTTGCAGAGTTCGAGCGGGAGAACATCATCGAGAGAACCAAGGTCGGCATAGAACGCAAGGTGAAAGAGGGCTATGCCATAAGCTCAATCATGCGTTACTCCGTCATAATTATTGCGGAGCTTTTCGCCCGCACGATACGCCGCAGAAGCCACGGACGAACGCCCCGACGAGCGGTTTATAATATTAGCGTGCAAGCAGTAGATTGCCATGAAGATTCACCCCTTAACAGACTATGCTAAATGGGGCTTGTCTTGTTCCTGCCTTTGCAACTCAAACAACGCCACCCTCGCCACCGTTCCCGCCCTCGTCGTGCCTACCCCGCCGCAGCGGACGCATAAACGTTGCCCGCAGGGCAATGTATAAATGCGTCCTTCCCGCCATTTTGCACACGAGTATATATCGAAGTTGGAGAAGGAAAACAACCCGAAGTAAACGACAACGGTTCAAGGAATCGAGAAACTAAGGTGTGCAAAATCGCACCTGTGAAAATGCCCGCACAACGAAAATGTTGAGATAAAACCAAAACAGCACCGACAGCCGAAAGCCCTCGTAATGTGTTCCCCTCTCCGTGCGGAGCGTTCGAGCAGGTTCGCCCCCATGAATTGACGTTCACATTTCACACCGCCACGGCATACAATGCACTATGCCAAAAACAATGCCCCAAGAGGCGAAGGGAGCAGATACATTGCCATGACGGAACGAGAAGTAAGACAACTCGAAAGCATTCAAACCAAACTATCCGAAATCAAAGCCAAGCAAAAAGAGATATTAGCCAAGGACAGAAAACGCCAACGGAAAGAGCGAACCCGCCGACTAATCAAAATCGGAACACTAACGGAGCAGATTTTCAATTGTGCCGATGTGGAACTTTGGGAGATAGAACAGTTATTAAAAGGGTTTGAAAATAGAGAAAAAGAGAAAAAGTATTTTTAAAGAAATATTCAGAAAACCCTTGAATTTAGGGATAATTTGTGTTATTCTAACTGTAGGCGATTTACCGTTTCTCTCATTTGGCTTTTTTTATCTTCAAGCCCCCCCGAAATCAGGACGATCGCCTAGGAGCTAATGAACATGCGGGCGGGCCCTGTAGTGTTGTCGCTGGCCGGCTCGGGCTCACCAAGGGCGTGCTGCGCGGCGGCGGTGATACCCGCTTTTTGATGGTCGCCGACGTGCTCTTCCTCTGGGTCTTGGCTGTGCCTCTCGGGGCGCTGGCCGGGCTTTACTGGCATCTTCCCCCTTGCCATAGATGAGCAGGTTGTTGAAGACCAGGTTGATCAGCAACGAACTGATTTGGGTATAAAGGGCGATTTTAATCGTGCCCACAGAACGCAGCACCGATAAGACCACAATTACGATGCCGGTCGTCAAATAGACCGGGGCCAGGTAGCGCGCGGAAATCACGCCCTGCGTGATGACTTCGGGTTCGTTCGTGAAGCGTTGCATGATCCACTCCGGGCAGGCCAGGGAAAGGAGAAAAAAGAGCAGGGAGATCGCCACGACGAACTGATTTCCCAGGATCAGGGCCTTTGGGACGGAAGGGAGATCGTTCCTGCTCCAACATTGCGCGGTCCGCACCCCTACGCCGCCCGTGACGCCAAAGTGCAGGATCAAATAAAGGAAAAAACTGGCTCATCTGCGAGGAGCCGGAAGAGACGTGTCGCCGCGCGCCCCGAGCATAACGGTATCGAGCATGTTGATGCCGATATTGATCAGGCTCTGATTACGAACAAACAGCTTTCGCTTTTGCCACCTCTTCTTTATTTTTCGCCCTCTTTCTCACTTTTGTATACTACGAAAAAAAGCGAAGCCCCCAAGTTAAGATTCCGCTTGGGTTGTCAATCACCTTTCCGTCGCCTTTTTCATATAGATATAGATAGAAAAAGGAGGGGGAGCCCATGCTGGACGCAATCCTTAGGCTGATTGGCGAGCTATATTTCCTTCTTGGCTACATAGCGAATAAGGACTCCTTTCCCGCCCCGCTGAGCCCCGAGGAGGAGGAGACCTGCTTGGAAGGCTTAAAGAGGGGCGACGCGCAGGCTCGCGAGAAGCTCATTCTGCACAACCAGCGCCTTTGCGCGCATATCGCGAAAAAGTACCGCGGATGCGGTATCGAGCAGGACGACCTCATCTCGTTGGGCACCGTCGGGCTGATTAAGGCTATAGGAACCTTTCGCGTAGACGGTGGCGCGCAGCTGCCTACCTATGCCGCCCGCTGCATCGAAAACGAGATCCTAATGGGCATCCGCGCGCAGCGCAAACAGCGTAGCGAGGTCTTTTTGCAGGATGCGGTCGGCATCGACAAGGAGGGCAACGAAATCGCCCTGATCGACGTGCTTGGATCCGGGGAGGATTTGGTCGAGGGCGAGGTGCAAAGGCGTATCGGTGTGGAGGAGGTTTACGCGCTCATCCGCAAGCTACTCAGCGAAAAGGAACGGCTTGTTTTAGAGCTGCACTTTGGCCTGAATGGCGGAAGCCCGAAGCCCCAGCGCGAGGTCGCGCAGGCCTTGGGCATCTCGCGCAGTTATGTTTCCCGCCTAGAAAAGAAGGCGATCGAAAAGCTCGCCCGCGAACTGGCACGTCGGCGAGCGGAAAATCCCTTCGTTTAACCCAAAGCGATGTTTAAATATCTCGCTCATGCTCGCCGCTTTCTCGGGTTCAAACATCAAATGCGGCGAGCAGAGAATGGAATGGTCCGGTGTGATCGCCTGCGCCCACATATAGGCATAAATTCCGTGCTTGCAAGTTTCTATCTCACGAAAACGGATCATTCCACCAGGAAGTTGTATGATCGGTACGTCAAGCGCTTCCTCATTTTCGAGCTCTTTGATTTTATTGTTGAGGGCATCAATTTTGCCGTGCTCCGTGGCGGCATTCGGGCCGATGAACTCGCTTTGCGTATGGAAGCCGAAGGCCGCCGCGTTCTCGTTGCTCAAGATGCCCGGGGACCCTATAGCCGCGCGCTTGAAAGTGTGCGATCAGCGCGAGGACGACAGCAATACCATTGGCGCTTTCCATCAGCTCGCCCACGAAAATCACGCTTGCATCCGGGTGAGATAGTCGCTGCTCCAGCTAGTCAAGCTCGAAAACACGGCCGCTGCGGAACCGATCAGGCCAAGCTGAATCCCCAGGCCAGAAAGGAACAGCACGCGCCCGATCGCGATCTTCTTCCTTCGTCGTCCCTCCGCAAAAGCCTTTTAGTCCACTTTGCAACGGCGCGGCCGCCTGCGTCAATTCGCTCTGGCCAACTCCCTCCCCTTCCTGTATACTGGCCTTGAAGCCAACCGGTTTCGGGAAGGACGGTTTTTTATGGCGCTTGGGTATAATTCGCTTTCGATTGCACAGGTCGCGGGCAGCGTCGCGGCCATCCTGGGCATTGAGCCGCCAACGTTGGCGGCGGGCGCTTCGCCCCTCCTCGTCCGCGCCGCAAGGGAGGCCTTCCACGGCCTGAACGCGGATCGCGCCTTCCTCTATAACCCCGACGCCATCGCCCTGTGGCTCTTTCAAAAATACACCGCGCTCTTTGAAGAGGCCCTTCTGCGCAGCAGGCTGCAGCTGCCCCTGCGCTCGGTGATGCCCTCGGTCACGCCGGTCTGCTTCGCCTCGATGTACACCGGCGCGCAGCCCGCCGTGCACGGCATCCAGGCCTATGAAAAGCCGGTTTTAAAAATCGACACGCTCTTTGACGCCCTCCTGCGCGCGGGTAAAAAACCGGCCATCGTTTCCACCACAGGCGACAGTGTTTCCATGATCTTTCTAGAGCGCGAAATGGACTATTTCATCTTCGACACCCCCGAAGAATGCAATGAAAAGGCCTTAACTCTCATCGAAAGGGACGAGCACGACGCGATCATCCTCTATAATGCGGATTTCGATGCCACGATGCACCGCTATTCCCCCGAAAGCCCCGAGGCATTGCAAAAATTACGCCTGAACTCCGAGGTTTTCGCCGCAATGCACGAAAGGATCGGGCGCTGCTGGCAAAAGCACAGAACCTTCATCGGGTATTGCCCCGACCATGGCTGCCACGCGATCGACGGCGGCCTTGGTAGTCACGGCCTTGAGGTCGATACCGACATGGACATCATCCACCTTTATGACTTCATCGGGTGAGCGGCATGGGGAGCGAGCGCATCTATTCCGAAAATGCGGCCTTTCAGCTTCTAGAAAGCCTAAAGACCAACCGAAACCGCCGCTATAAAACCCGCAGCTTTTGGGTGGAGGGCGTGCGCAACATCAACCAGGCGGTCGAAAGCGGCTGGGATATCCTCTCGTTTTTATACTCCTTCGAGCGAAGGCTCTCGCCCTGGGCGGCCGAAAAGCTCAAAACCGTGCCGGCCAAGCGCAATATCGAGCTAACTGCGGCGCTCCTTAACAAGCTCAGCGGCAAGGACGAGCCCTCGGAGCTGCTCGCCATCGTCCGAATGCGGGACGAAGCCCCGCCCTTGCCCAACTGTGGCCCCGCGCCGCTCTTCGTGCTCTTTGACCGCCCCTCGAACAAGGGCAACCTGGGCACGCTCCTGCGCTCCTGCGACGCTTTGGGCGCGAGCGGCCTGCTCCTCACCGGCCACGCGGTCGATATTTACGACCCCGAAGTCATCGGCGCGTCGATGGGCTCCTTCTTCCGCGTACCCTTCCTGCGCCTTTCGGGCAACGAGGAAATCGACGCCGTTTTTGCAAAGCTGCGTCGGCAATACCCAGGCCTGCTGCTCGTGGGGACTACAGCGCACCAAAAACTGCCCGTTTGGCGCGTAGACCTTCGCGGCCCGGCGCTCTTCCTCCTCGGCAACGAGCACGACGGGCTGAACCGCCGCCTGGCCGACCACTGCGACCTGCGCGCCACCATCCCCATGAGTGAGAATTCCTCCGCTTCCTCGCTCAACGTCAGCTGCGCCGCCACCGCCTTGCTCTATGAGGCGAGACGGCAAAGAGAGACCGTATAACCATGAAAATCCGCGTTTTCCACGCTTTTCAACGCTTATCCTCGTCGCCCTGCTCGCCAGTTGCGAGGGCGGCGCGCCAACCGCGGCTGCGCCTGCCGCAAACCCGCCGTTCAGCCCGCCCTTAGCCACGAGCCGCCCTACGCAGGCCGCCAGCCCAGCGCCAAGCACCGTGCCGGAGGAGCCTTCTTTAAAAAGTGAAGAGGTCGTCCGTGCCTTCCTCAACAGCCAAAAGATCAACTTGTTATATGAGGATGGGGAGCCGCTCCTCTACGTTGCCGTTTGCCCCGAGCTCTACGAATCGGATCAACTTCTCTTCCTTCTTGAAAAGGTGACGGGCAAGCTTTCGCCCCTCTTTCCCATCCAAGAGCAGGAGGCCTTCTACGAACAGAACGACATCTTCTTTGGCGGGGCGCTTTTCCACGAAGGCAAATTCTATCTTTGGAGCCCAAAAATCCCCTGTTCGAGATGGATCCGGCGACCTGCGGCTATCGGCGCCTCTATAGTTTCGTTTATGAGGTCGCGTTCCTGGGTGATCGGCTCTTTTTCACGGTACCCCAGGAGCTCTCGATCTACGCGCTCGATTTAGTAAGCGGCGAGGGGCGGCTCGTGCGGGGTGATGGAATCGACAAAAAAGAGCACCCTGAAAGCACGGCCACGATGTTCGACCTCCTTTGCGGCGCGGGCGGCAGGCTCTATTCCAGCACGCGCCTCCCCAACAAAATCTTTTGGCTACAGCAAGGATGGAAAAGATCGCGTCATCGCGGATCTGGATGCGGACAAGGCCTATGACGAGTGCCCGATCTTCTTTGATATGCGCATGAGGGCAGGCTATTCTACTCATTACAACAGCGCGTCGGCCGAAATCCTGCTCTTTTCCCTCGATGGCGAAAAAGACCTCCTTCGCCTCCTCATGAATATCCCATTTGATTGCTACTCCGTCCGCATCTTGGGCGGCCCGATCCTCTGCCGCACAGGGAAGGGCGAAGAGGCGAGCTTCCCCTTCCTCCAGCCATAGGCTGCGCGCCGCTTGGCGTCTGCCCGCAAGCTGTGCTATACTGAAGCGAAGGCATTTCATCCAATAAGGAGGGTTTTGCGATGCAGGCCATCGTTTTGGCCGCGGGCTACGCGACGCGGCTTTTTCCCCTGACGAGGGACTTCCCCAAGGCGCTGCTCTCGGTCGGCGGCAAGCCGATGCTCGACCACCTCGTCGAGAAGCTCGACGCGCTCGAAGAGATCTCGGCCATCCACGTGGTTTCAAACCATCGCTTCGCCGGGCATTTTGAGGCCTGGGCCAAAGGCCACCGCGTGCGCAAGATCCACGTGCACGACGACGGCACTTCAGACGACCAAACCAAGCTCGGCGCCATTGGCGATATCGACTTCGTGCTGAAGGTGGCCGGTATTGACGACGATGTGCTGATCGCCGCGGGCGATAATCTGCTTGGCATCGACATAGGCGCCTTCGTCAGCCGTTTTTACGAAATCGGCCGAAAAACAGTGATTTTGGCCCAAAAAATCGCCGATCTCGAAACCCTGCGCCGCTTCGGCGTCGCCCAGACCGACGAAAGCGGCAAGGTGATCGGCTTTGAAGAAAAGCCCCTAAACCCCAAGAGCGACCTTGGCGCGTTCGCACTCTATCTCTACCCCAAAGAGGCGCTGGCTCTTCTGCCCGAATACTTCGCGGGCGGCAATAACCCGGACGCCCCTGGCAACCTGCCGGCCTGGCTGCAAAAGCGAGCCGAGGTTTACGCCTTCGTGACCGATCAGCCCTGTTTCGACATCGGCACCCACGAATCCCTGCGCGCGGTGCGCGAGATCTACGGCGAATAAATAAAGAGGTACTTACTCCCATGGCAAAACCAACGCAAACGCTGCGCATGGCGCCGCTGCGCTCCATCACGGTCTATCCCAAAATGCTCGTGCACCTGGATGTGGCGCGCGAAGAATCCCAACGCGCCTTTTTGGACGCCCACGCGGCGGACGAGCCCCTTTTTTTGCTCACCCAGCGTAACCACGAAGAAAACCCCAGCGCAGCCGACCTGTACTCGACCGGAACCGTGGCCGCGGTCAAGCAAATCGCCAAGCTTCCGGGCGGCACGTTGCGCGTGCTGGCCGAGGGGCTTTTCCGCGCGGAGCTGATCGACTTCTTTTCCGAAGGTGGCTGCCACTACGCCGAAATCGGCTTAATTGAAGAACGGCGCGGCGCGAGCGAGAATGAGCTTTCGGCGCTTCGGCAGATGCTGCTCGAGCGCTTTGACGAGCTTTCCTCCCTTTTGCCCCTGCCGCCCGATGTGCTCGCCGCTATCCACTCCCTGCAGGATGAAGGCCAGATGGCCGACACCATCGCGGCCAAGGTCTTGATGGATCTTGAAAAGGAGCAGGCGATTTTGGCTCTGCCGGGCAAGCGCGCCCGCATCGAAAGGCTCTGCCTCTTCCTTGACGAGAGCCTCGAGCGCAGGCGCCTGCAGCAGTCCATCGAGCAGCGCGTGCGCCGGCAGATGGATAAGGGCCACCGCGAATACTTCCTGCGCGAGCAGGAAAAGATCATCCGAGAGGAGCTGGGCGAAGGCGAAAGCTCCGTAGCCGCCCTGTATCGCGAACGGCTCGAGAGCCTGCCCATTCAGGGCGAAGCGCTTGAGAAGATCGGCAAAGAGATTTCAAGGCTCGAGCGCCTTTCGCCCTCCTCGCCGGAAACCGAGGTGAGCCGCAACTACTTAGATACCCTGCTGTCCCTCCCCTGGGGCAAGACCACCGAAGATCTCTTCGATTTGGGCCACGCGAGAAAAATTCTCGACGAAGACCACTTCGGCATGGAAAAGGTCAAGGAGCGCATCCTCGAATTTTTGGCCGTGCACAGCCTGACCCAGGCCAAAAGGGGCGCGGCGCTCTGCCTGGTCGGCCCGCCGGGCGTAGGGAAGACCTCCATCGCCCAGTCCGTCGCGCGGGCGCTGGGCAGAAACTTCGCCAGGCTCTCTTTGGGCGGCGTGCACGACGAGGCCGAGATCCGCGGCCACCGCCGCACCTACATCGGCTCCATGCCCGGCAGGCTGCTCACCGCGATGCGGCAGGCGGGCTCGATGAACCCCCTCCTTTTGATGGATGAGATCGACAAGATGGCGGCCTCGCACAACGGCGACCCGGCCGCGGCGCTGCTCGAAGCCTTGGATGGCGAGCAAAACTCGACCTTCCGCGACCATTATGCCGATATTCCCTTCGACCTTTCGGGCGCGCTCTTCTTCGTGACCGCGAACACCCTCGAAACCGTGCCCCCCCCCCTGCTCGACCGCATGGAGGTCATTGAGCTTGGCGGCTACCCCGAAATCGAGAAGCTCGAAATCGCCAAACGGCATCTGGTGCCCAAGCAGCTTTCGCGCCACGGCCTGAAGCCCAGCTTTTTAAAGTTCGGCGACGAGGCCCTGCGCGCCATCATCACGGACCATACCCGCGAGGCCGGCGTGCGCGCCCTGGAGCGCGAAATCGCCTCGCTTTGCCGCAAGGCGGCCATGCAAAGGCTCGAGGGCAAGAAGAGCCTGCGCGTGACCCCCAAAAAGCTGCACGAATTCCTCGGCGCGCCGAAGTTCCTGCGCGAAAGGGGCGAGCAAGGCCCGCGCGTGGGCTCGGTCAACGGCCTTGCATGGACCGCGGCCGGCGGCGAGATGCTGGTGGTAGAAGCCGTACCCATGAAGGGCAGCGGCCAGCTATTGCTCACGGGGAATTTGGGCGAGGTCATGCAGGAATCCGCCAAGGCGGCGGTCAGCTATATTCGCGCCCACGCAGGCGAGCTTGGCGTGGACCCCGAGTTCTATCAGAACACCGACCTGCACATCCACGTGCCCCAGGGTGCCACGCCCAAGGACGGCCCCTCTGCAGGCGTGACCATCGCTTCGGCCGTGGCTTCCGCCCTTTCGGGCAAGCCCGCAAGGCAGGACATCGCCATGACCGGCGAAATCACCCTGCGCGGGCGGGTGCTGCCCATCGGCGGCCTGAAGGAAAAGACCCTGGCGGCCCACCGCCAAGGCATCCAGACCGTGCTCTTCCCGGCCGATAATCTCTATGATCTGGGCGAAATCCCCGAACTCGTGCGCGGCGAGATGCGCATGGTGGGCGTCAAGAGCGTGGACGAGGTGCTTTCTCGCGTGCTCTTGGGGCAAGGCCCCCAGATCCATTCCGCGCCATGACGATGGAAGAAAGGCAAACCCCGCGCATTAAGACCGCGCGCTTTATCACCTCGCTCACTGGCAACCAAGGCTTTCAGGGGCAGGGCTTGCCGCAAATCGCCGTGGCGGGCAAGTCGAACGTGGGCAAATCCTCGCTCATCAACTGCCTTTGCGCCAACCATAAGCTGGCCAGAACCTCGCAGGAGCCGGGGAAAACCCGCCTGGTCAATGTCTTTTTACTCAACGAAAAATCGCATTTGATCGACCTGCCGGGCTACGGCTTCGCAAGGGTTTCCAAGGGCATGCAAGAGGACTGGGGCCGCATGATGAACGAGTTTTTGAATGGCTCGCCGCATCTGAAGCTGATCCTGCACTTGGTCGATATCCGCCATGAGCCGGGCGAACATGACCAGCTCATGGCCTCATGGATTCGCGCGGCGAACCTGCCCTTCGTGGTGGTCGCCACCAAGGCAGACAAGCTCTCAAAAGCGCAGCGCCAGCGGGCTCTCTTCGCCCTTACGCGCGGGCTCGGCGTGCAGCCCTGGGAGGTTCAGCCCTTTTCGGCGCAAACCCGCGAGGGCAAGGCGGAATTGCTCGCCCGCTTCCCCGAAGGGTGCCTGTAGCGGCGGCCCTCCGGGCCTTCGCGGGCGGGTGCCGCGGTACCCCCCAAAAAGAAACAAGCCTGACTAAGCGCGCAGAAACCACCCCCGCCGCCATTGCGGGGAGCGAAGTAGCGCGGCAATCGCGGCGACGAAGCGAGAGCGCAACGCGAAAGGGCCGTAGTTGAGCACCGAAATTCTCGCTTTCTGCGCACCAAAGGGAAGGTTTTTGCACAATCCCTCTTAAAAGCCTCGCGGCGGCCACGCCCAACTCGCCGCCCTCATCCAAAAAAGCGGAATGTGCGCGAAAGTCTTCGCGTATACTAGAGCGCGCTAAGTTCGCGTTAAGATGGTTGACAGGGCAGGGGCTTTTTAGTATACTCATGCTCGTTCAGCGGCGATGAAGCGGCACTCGCGCACGAAGCACGGGTGGCGTTTTTCCTATATGCCAGGCGGGAACGCAAAAAAAGCCCCGATCAGGGGCAATGGCCAGGCCGCGCGGCCGGCAAGGAGGGTAACAAACCATGTCTAACCTGAACACGGAGCAACAGCCCGTCAAGCTCTTCACCGTGGAGGGCCTGAAAAAGATGGAAGACGAACTTGAGGAGCTCAAGACCGTTCGGCGCGCCGAGGTCGCCGAGCGCATCAAGGTCGCGCGCTCATTTGGCGACCTTTCTGAAAACGCGGAGTACGATGCGGCCAAAAACGAGCAAGCCTTCATGGAAGGCCGCATCCTTGAGCTTGAAACCATTCTACGCGGAGCGATGGTTCTTTCCGAGGATGAAGTGCCGTCGGATCTCGTCACCGTGGGCTCCATCGTGCGCCTGCGCGACGAAAAGACCGGCAAAGAGGTCGAATATTCGCTGGTCGGCTCCTCCGAGGCAGACCCCATGGCGATGAAGATCTCGACCGAATCGCCGATCGGCACGGCACTGTTTAACAAGCGCCTGGGCGATACCGTGCGCGTCAGCGTACCCGCCGGCCAGTTCGATTATTCCATCGTGGCGGTGCGCCGCTAAGGGCTTCGAAGGGACTCCAGGGGGGCTTTCGGGGCGATCATCCCCCGAAAGCCCTATTTTTGTTCCGGGGATGGACAACCCGGCCCCGCTTTAGTATACTTTTGAGCAAACGCAGCCTTAAAGGAACGCGGCGCGGCGGCCAAGGCCCCAACCGCTTTGGAGGAAAAAGAATGACTGAGATTCAAAATACAGGGGAAGAGCTTTTAGAGGAGCTTTCCGCCGAACAGCTCAGCGAGCAGGCTCGCATCCGGCGCGAAAAGCTGGCCGCGTTGCGCGAAAGAGGCCAGGATCCTTACCGCGTCACCCAATACCCGCGCAGCCACCTTACGGCCCAGGTTCTGGGCGATTACGCCGCCCTTGAGGGCAAGGATGTCGCCGTTTCGGGGCGCATCCTATCGCGCCGCATCATGGGCAAGGCCTCGTTCATTCACCTGCAGGATGGCTCCGGCAGAATCCAGGCCTACCTGCGCAGGGACGACATCGGCGACGAGAACTACCAGGCCTTTAAGGCGCTGGATATCGGCGATATCGTGGGCGTAAAGGGCACGGTCTTCACCACCAAGAGCGGCGAAATCTCGGTGCACGCCTCCGAGCTTCAGCTTTTGAGCAAGTCGCTGCTGCCCCTACCCGAAAAATTCCACGGCCTGCGGGATCCCGACGCCCGCTACCGCCAGCGCTATGTGGATCTGATCATGAACCCCGAGGTTAAGCAGGTCTTTCAGCGGCGCTCGCAGGTTCTGCGCGAAATCCGCGCCTTTTTGGACGAAGAAAGCTTCCTCGAGGTCGATACCCCGATTTTACACACGCTGGAAACCGGCGCGGCCGCCAGGCCCTTCATCACCCACCACAACACCTTGGATTTAGACATGTTCCTGCGCATCGAAACCGAGCTGCACCTAAAGCGGCTCATCGTCGGCGGGTTCGACGCGGTGTATGAGGTCGGCCGTATCTTCCGCAATGAGGGGATGGACTCCTTCCACAACCCGGAGTTCACCACCGTCGAGTTCTATAAGGCCTTCGCCGACTATAACGGCATCATGGCGCTGGTCGAAAGGCTCTATGAGCGCGTCGCGCTCCGCGTTTGCGGCCGCAGCGACGTAGTTTACCAGGGGCAAACCATCCGCCTGGCCGCGCCCTGGCCAAGGCTTAGCATGGCGCAGGCGGTCAAGGACGCCTGCGGCGCGGACTACTTTAGCTGGCTTAGCGACGAGCAGGCAAGGGCCGAAGCCAGGGAAAAGGGTGCCGAAATTGAGGCGCGCTTCACCAAAGGCGAGGCGCTGGCCGCACTGTTTGAAGCCCATGTGGAAAAAACGCTGATCCAGCCCTGCTTCATTACCGACTACCCGGTCGATATTTCGCCCCTGGCCAAGCGCAAGCCCGAAAACCCGGACTTGACCGAGCGCTTTGAGTACTTCATCGTGGGCGGCGAGTTCGGCAACGGCTTTTCGGAACTGAACGACCCGCTCGACCAGCGCGAGCGCTTCGAAAAGCAGGTCGCGCAGCGCAAGGCCCTGACCCCGAGGGCCGAGGTAGACGAAGACTTCCTTACGGCGCTTGAATACGGCCTGCCGCCGACCGGCGGCATCGGCTTTGGCGTCGATCGGCTGGTCATGCTCCTGAGCGACAGCCCTTCCATCCGCGATGTGCTGCTCTTCCCCACCATGAAGCCAAGGCGCGAGAGTTAGGCCATGAAGCTCGCACAGGCCATCCATAAGGATTCCCTCAAAAACCACTTCAGCTATAGCTGGTGGGCCTATTTGCTGGCCTTCGTGCTGCTTTGGGGCTTTTGGAGCTTCGCCTATAGCGCCACGCGCTATGTGCCGCCCCGCGAAAAAAGCCTGACGATCAACTTTGTGGGCAGCTACGTCCCCCAGGAGTTCCTGGATGAAGTGGTGGCCCTTGGCCTTGCCGCCTTCCCCGAGCTTGAGCAAATCGAAGCGTTCGGCATTACCTTCGATGAAGCCAACGATGCCGAGAACGCCTACCTAGCGGAGCAAAAGCTGCAGGTGATGATTGCCGCGAACGAGAGCGACCTGTTTTTTATCGACAAGAGCCTGCTTGCCCCCTATGCCGGCATGGGGGCCTTTGCCCCGCTCGATGATCTGCTCGCAGGCGGCGCGCTGGCCGGCAGTTTCAGCGCTGAAGAGCTTTCGCGCGGCAGGGTTAATTCCGCCGAGCTTGGCGAGCATCTCTTCGGCCTGCCCGCCGAGCGTTTCTTTCGCTACTACGAGCGCTTCGTCGATCCCAGACGCTACTTCCTCTGCCTTTCGGAGCTGACCCCTAACCGCGAATACGCCGAAAAAATGCTGATCCTCCTCGCGGAAGACGGCTTGACCGGCGAAAAGCCCGAATGGGTCTATGCGCTTGAACAGCAGGAGCAGAAGGCTAAGGACGAAGCCAAGGAACTGACGCCAATCGGCTAAAAAACGCAAAAGGGCGGCGCCCCATCACAGGGCGCCGCCCTTTTGCTTCGTTTGCCCTCGTTTTTCCTTAAATATACCTGCGCAGGCAATCCTTCATCAGGGTTTCCCACTGCTCACCGTCCGGAATTTGGGCGCAGGTGCTGTCGATGCTGGCCTTGTCTTTATCGCTGAGCAGATCCATCTGCTTAAACGTGCCGTTGAAGCCCATGCGCTTGGCCAGCTGGAAGCGCCGCTGCTCGGCCCTTGGCAGGTTCAAAAACTCGTCCATATAGGCCAGCAGGGCGGGCACGTCGTCAAGCGGCCCCTCAAGCTCTTGCATCAAGTTGATCATGTGGTCTGAATAGACGCGGCCCGTGCAGCCCTTAAGCCCCGCCAAAAAGCGCCGCATCTCCCGTAGCTGCTCCATGTCCGTGCACTCGTCGAGGATGCCCGCCTGCTTATCGTCCCAAAGCGGGGTGCCCTTGATAACCACCGCCGTGCGCAGCCGCACAAAGCTTGGATTCACGGCGCTGATGACCTCCGCGGTTTCGTCCGCGTTCTTGTCCGAAAGCCTTTTGCCGCCGATGCCCGCCATCAAAAACACCGAAAGCTCCACGCCGGAGGCCATTACGTTGCGGCCGCCCTGGATTTCCTGCTCTGCGGTGCAGCCCTTGGTGATGCGCTTTAACACCTCGTCGCAGCCAGTCTCAAAGCCCGCGTGGATGCGGCCAAGCCCGGCCTCATAAATGGCCTTATACTCATCGGCGCTCTTTCTGGCCAGGGTATCTGGCCTGCCATACGAGGTAATGCGCGTGGTTTCGGGCAATTGCTTGCGCACGTAGTTCAGAATCTCGACCAGCTCGCCGGTCTTGATCGCCACGGCGTCCGCATCCTGCAAAAACATCGAGTATTCGCCGTACTGAATCCAGTTAAAGAGCATCGCGTAGCAGTGCTTTTCTTCATCGTTCAGCTTGGCGTATTCCGCGTTGATCGCGTCCATATCAAAATCCCCGCCGGGGCCTCGCTTTTGCATGATCTGGTCGCGATACATCGCCATCACGTCGATTTCCCGCTTGATCAGCTCGACGGGCCTGAGCGCGAAGGGATGCGTCCTGTAATTATTGCAAAAACGGCAGTTGTTCCAGGCGCAGCCCTGGGTGACGCGGAGCAGCAGGCTCGCTGCCTCGCTGGTGGGGCGGATGGGGCCGAGGTCAAAGGTGGTCAGGCTCATGAAAAAATCCTCCCAATTTAGATAAAGGCATTGTACCACAAAGGCGCGCCTTGCCGCAAGGCGCGAGGAAAGGAGGCCTTTGCCCTCAGTGGCGACCTCGTCCTCTCCTTTCGCCCTTTTTTGTCGTTGCGATTGCTTCACCGCCCCCTGCAACAACGGACAAAGGAGGCTGATAGGCCCCGCTCACCACTTGCGTCGCCGCAAAGCGAGTACCCCGCGCCCAGCGGGCGCAAAGGGCGGCGCAGCGTTGACAGGGCTTCCTTCTCGTGCTATCTTTACGCAAATGACAAAGGCAGGTAGGCACTATGGAAAAAAGGCTGCGCTTTTCCCTCATTCGCTCGCGCCGCAAAACCCTGGCGATGCAGCTCAGCCGCGAGGGGGAGCTGGTCGTTCGCGCTCCGCTGCGCCTGGCGCTTGCTGAAATCGAGCGCTTCGTCGCCGCGCACGAAGCTTGGGCGCAAAAGCAGCTCCGCTTGCGCCAAGAGCGCCTGGAAAAGCGGCCCGAACCCACGCAGGCGGAAATCGAAGCCCTCAAACGGCAGGCAAGGGAACTTCTTCCCCCAAGAGTGGCCTTTTTTTCGGCCCAAATGGGGCTTTTCCCGAGCGCCATCAGAATCAATGCCGCAAGGGCGCGCTTTGGAAGCTGCTCCGCTAAGAACAGCCTGAACTTTTCGTGCTTCCTGCTGCGCTACCCGCAGGCGGCCATCGACTATGTGGTGGTGCATGAGCTTGCGCACATCGCGCATAAGAACCACGGCAGGGAATTTTATGCGCTGATCGCGTCCATCTTGCCGGATTATCAGGCCAGAAGGGCACTGCTGCGCGAGTGAGCGGCAGGTAGCTGCCCTCTCTAGAGCGCACCGGCCCGAGCTCCAGCTTCCGTGGGGCGGGCTCGGAGGCGAAGCCTCCGAAGGCGATTGCAACCAGGCCTTAGGCCAAACCGTAGTTTGAAGCCTAAGCCTGGTTGCAATCCCTCCCGCGCGCAGCGCGGGGCCCGCCCCGGCGCGCGAGCGCAGGCGAGCGCGTCCGCTCCCGCCGAGCGCAGGCGAGACGACGAGCGCCGCGCAAAACCCGCAAAAAGGCGAAAGCGAACAAGCCGGCGCTAAGGGCCCGCGTTTACGAGGGCCTAGCCGGCGCAAGCATGCCTTTTTGCGGAAAGCTGCGAGCGATGAAGCGGAGCGACTGCCGCCCGCAAAGCGGGCGGCGCAGCGAAGCGGATTCCGCGAGGCGCTACTTGCCCGCCGCCTTCTTAATCATCCTTTGATGATCCGGATCCTTAATGTTCGTGCCGTGGGTGCGCGAATTAAGGAAGTGAATACAAACTTGGCCTTGCATGTTGTTGTTTTTGATCGTTTGCTGGCCGTGCGGTTCGCCATAAAGCGAGGCCGCATACCAAGTGCCCTTGATCTTAACGAGCAACGGCCTGCGCACCCAGGTCCAACTGCCGCCCATCGAAGCCTTCATCTGCGCGGTGTCGTTCTTGGTCACGGGCTCCACATCCATATGGTTGCTGCCGCCCATGCGGTAAACGCGGTATTGCCTGCCGGTGTAAAAATCAATCACGTCCATGTATGAACCCCTCGGGGCCAACCTGTTGGCCTCCGACCATTCGATGAGCTTGCCGTTTTTTGGGGTTTTGCTGCTCGGTTTTTTCGTGGGTGCCGGCGTGGGCCTGGGCGTAGGCGTCGGGATGCGCCGGTTCGAGAGCGAGCGCGTCGCGCCATTGGCATATAGGAGGGAGGCGGTCCGCCCACCGACGACGCCATCCTTGTTTAGGCCGTTGTCTTCCTGAAAGTCCACCACGGCCTGCCTCGTCCACGAGCCGAACTCGCCGGTGATCTTGTAAGGGAAATAGCCCAGGTCGCGAAGACGCATCTGCAGCGAAATCACCGCGTCCCCTTCGTCGCCCGGCTTGATGATAAGATCCGAATATAGCTCCGGCTTGGGGGTAAACGAGGGCGCGGGCGCGGCTTCGGGCGTGGATTGGGGCGTTTGCGCCCCGGCTGCGCTTGGGCTGGCCGCAGGGGCCTCGGTTGCGGCGCGGGAAACCCCGGTGGGCGCGAGCAAAAGGGCCAGCGCAACCACGGCGCAGGCCAGAGCGATCACCCAGTCAAAACTCGGGGCTTTTTGCTCGTGCATAAAGGCCCTCCCTCAAAAAAACCAAAGCTTTTAGCCTTTTCACCAATTTTAGCGGCATTGCGCCCGGCTGTAAAGGGCGCCCTTCGCCCTACATCTCAAAAAACCGCCTGAATTCAGGCGGTTTTTTGTGATGTAAACGTTTTGTTTTTCTACTTCCCCAGGCAAAAGCGCTCAAAGATGCGGTCGATGAGTTTTTCCTCCGCGCTGCTGCCCGTGATCAGCCCAAGGGCGCGCCAAGCTTCGCGCACATCCAGCGCGGCGCAGTCCATCAGGCCCTCTCGCAGCGCCGCCCTCGCGCGGGCCAGGGCGCGGACCGCCTCTTCCGCCGCCGTCCGCTGCCTGGCCGAATGCAAAACTGCTCCCTCGGGCGAGCCCTCCCGCAGCGCGATGCCGCGCAACGCTTCGCGGAGAGCGGGCACGCCTTCCCCGCTCTTGGCGCAGGTCTTGGCCACGAACGCGCCCGGGCAAAGGGCCAGCAGCTCCTCTTGACCAAAAAGGGCGGGCAAATCGCTCTTGTTCAGCGCGATGACCAGCGGCGCGCCCCCCTCTTCCCGCTTCACCAAATGCGCCTGCTCCCAGAGCTGGCGCGTTCCATCCAGTACGAGCAGGCGAATGTCAGCCCGCTCAAGCTCGCGCCCGGCCCGCTCGATGCCGATGCGCTCGGCTTCCTCCGCGCCCTCGCGCAGGCCCGCCGTGTCGATTAGCCGCACGGGCAGGCCATCCAGGCTCACGGTCTCGCGCAACACATCCCTCGTGGTGCCGGGGCTCGCGCTCACGATGGCGCGCTCCTCATCCAAAAGGCGGTTGAGAAGCGAGGATTTGCCCGCGTTCGGGCTGCCAAAGAGCACGATAGAAAGCCCTTCGCTCAGCAATTCGGCGTTCCTTGAGCTGCGCAGGGCGGCTTCGAGCTCCTCTTGCATCGGGCCGATTCCCGCCATGGCCTGCCCCAAGGCGCTCCGCTCGATTTCTTCATCCTCGCCGGGGTAGTCAATGAAGGCTTCGAGCGCCGCGGCAATGTCGAGAAGCCTTTCCTGCGCTGCGGCCACCCTTCGGGCAAGCGCGCCGCCCATGTGCCGCAAGGCGTTGCGCGCTGCGCGCTCACTGCGCGCGGAGATCAGCTCCATAACAGCCTCTGCCTGGTCAAGCGAAACGCGGCCGTTCAAAAAGGCGCGCTTGGTGAACTCTCCGGGCTCCGCGAGCCGCGCCCCTGCCGCGCAGGCCGCAGCTAGCACGCGCCGCGCCGGGATTCCGCCACCGTGGCAATGGATTTCGGCCACATCTTCGCGGGTGTAGCTGTTTGGCGCGCGCATAAAGACCGCCATGCCCTCCTCCTCTTCGCCATCCGCCAAAAAAGCCCCGTAAGCCAGCCGGTGGCTTTGCCAGGAGCCCTTCGCTCTCTTGCGAAAGAGCTTGCTTAAGATGGGCAGGGCCTCGGGCCCCGAAACGCGCACGATCGCGATCCCCGCCTCGCCCGGCGCGGTCGCGATGGAGGCGATGGTTTCCATTTTCGTCCCCCTTTTTGGGCGCTTTTGCCCTGCTCCCCGGCAACGGGCACGACGGGCGCGCTCGCTTCGCTCGCGCGCCGGGGGCGGGCCGCCGCGCTGTGCGCGGCTGGCGGCTGCGTTCCGCAGCCGCCCACGGAGGCTTCGCCTCCGGGCCCGCCCCATGGGGAAGCGCAATTCGGACCCCTGCGCCGAAACCGACGCTCTTTGCGCCCTTTTACCCTTTTAGGCCTCGGTTTCTGGCTTTTCTCTTGGCTCTTGGGTCATTTCCTCTTGGGCGAGCTCTTCCTCACCCTCTTCTTCTGCCTGGGCCAGCGCTAGGGCCACAACCTTACTCTCTTGCCCAAGGCGCATCAACCGCAGCCCCTGCGTATTGCGCCCCTGCGAGGAGATTTGCTCCACCGGCATGCGGATGATGGTGCCGTCGTCCGAGATCAGGAGCACATCCATGCTTTGCTCTGCCATCAGCATCGTGACCAGCGCGCCGGTCTTTTCGGTGAGCTGCATCGCGCGCACGCCGGATCCGCCGCGCGACTGCAGGCGGTAATCGCCCAGCAGGCTGCGCTTGCCATAGCCTTTTTCGCTGACGGTCAAAATCTGCATGCTCTCATCCTGTGAGGAATCGGCCAGGCACATGGAAACGACCCGATCGTCCCCCCGCAGCTCGACGGACTTCACCCCCATGGTGGCGCGGCCCATCAGGCGCAGCTCCTCTTCGCTGAAGCGGATTGACATGCCGCGCCGCGTGCCGATAAGAACATCGCGCCCGCCCGAAGAAACCATCACGCCGATGAGTTCGTCTTCTTCGCGCAGGTTGATTGCGATCAGCCCGCTTACGCGGATGTTGGTAAAGTCCGAAAGCGGCGTGCGCTTAATGAGCCCCTCGCGCGTGGCCATAACGAGGTGCCCCTCGCCAAAGCCCTCGACCGGGATCACCGCCGTGACCTTTTCACCGCCGCTGAGCTGCAAAAGGTTGACGATGGCCGTCCCCCTGGCCGTTCTGCCCGCCTCGGGGATCTCAAAACAGGTAAGCTTGAAGGCCCGCCCCCTGGAGGTGAAGAAGAGCAGATCGGAATGGGTCGAGGTGATGAAGATCTTTTCGACAAAGTCCTCTTCCCGGGTGGTGAGCCCCGTAATGCCCTTGCCGCCGCGTCTCTGGGCGCGATAGGTATCGAGCGAGAGCCGCTTTACATAACCAAAGTGCGTCAGCGTCACCACGACATCCTCTTCCTCGATCATGTCGGCCAGGACGATCTCATCGGCTACGGGGGCGATTTCCGTGCGGCGAAGGTCTGCGTACTTATCTTTAATCGCGCTGATTTCCTGCTTGATGATGCTTCGCAGCATTTCATCGGAAGAGAGAATTTCTTTTAGATAGGCGATGGTCTTCATGAGCTCGGCATGCTCTTCTTCCAGGCGCTCGCGCTCTAGGCCCGTCAGGCGCTGCAGGCGCATATCAAGGATGGCCTGGGCCTGCTTTTCGCTGAACTCGAAGCGCTCCATCAGGTTTTGGCGCGCCTGTGCCGTTGTGCGCGAGGCCCGGATCAGCGCGATGATCTCGTCGATATGGTCGAGGGCCTTAAGCAGCCCCTCGACGATGTGCGCCCGCGCTTCGGCCCGGCCTAGCTCGTACCGCGTGCGCCTGATGACGACTTCTTTTTGATGCTCGATGTAGTGATAGATCATCTGCGCAAGGCTCAGCACCTTGGGCTCGCGGCCCACGAGGGCCAGCATAATCACGCCAAAGGTATCCTGCAGCTGGGTATGCTTGAACAGCGTATTGAGCACGATGCTCGCGTTCACGTCGCGCTTGAGCTCGATCACGATGCGCATGCCGTTGCGGTCGGACTCGTCGCGCAGGTCGGAAATGCCCTCGACCCGTTTTTCATGCACCAGTTCGGCGATCTTTTCGACCAATCTGGCCTTGTTAACCTGATAGGGGATCTCAGTGACCACGATGCGGGAGCGGTTTTGATCCATCGGCTCAATTTCGGTGCGCGCGCGCACGACGATGCGGCCGCGGCCCGTCAAATAGGCCTGCTTAATGCCGGAAGTGCCCATGATGATGCCGCCCGTGGGGAAATCGGGGCCCTTGACGAACTCCATAAGCTCAGGCACTGTGATTTCGGGGCGATCAAGCATGGCGATCACGCCATCGACGACCTCGCCCAAGTTGTGCGGCGGAATGTTGGTGGCCATGCCCACGGCGATCCCGCCGGAACCGTTCACCAGCAAATTTGGGAAGCGCGAGGGCAGCACCTCGGGCTGCATCAGCGACTCGTCGAAGTTCGGGTAGAAGTTGACGGTTTCCTTATCGAGATCCTGCACGAGCTCGCCCGCGATCTTCGACATGCGGGCTTCGGTATAGCGCATCGCGGCGGCGCCATCGCCATCGACCGAGCCAAAGTTGCCCTGGCCGTCTACGAGAAGGCAACGCGTGGAAAAAGGCTGTGCAAGGCGAACCATCGCATCATATACCGCTCCGTCGCCATGCGGGTGGTATTTGCCCAGCACGTCGCCCACGATGCGGGCGGATTTGCGGAAGGGCTTGTCTGCCGTCATGCCCAATTCGTGCATCGAATAGAGAATGCGCCGGTGTACGGGCTTTAGTCCGTCGCGCACATCGGGCAGGGCTCGGTTGATGATGACCGCCATGGAGTATTTGATAAAGGAATCCCTTAATTCCGCCTCAATGTCGATAGGCAGAAGCCTGCCGATGGTCCCGTTTGGTTCCATTTCTTATTCTCCTCTCCCTGCAAAGGCCCCCGCCTTTCGCGGTTGTGCGCCGAGGGCCAAGCGCCGCGCTGCGGCGCGG
This sequence comes from Christensenellaceae bacterium, assembly GCA_031280685.1. GTDB lineage: Bacteria > Bacillota > Clostridia > Christensenellales > UBA1750 > JAITGM01. The sequence continues at coordinate 9,278 of JAITGM010000033.1, read as the reverse complement.
CTTCCCGGCAAGAAAGGCCCGGGCTCAGGCCAAAGGCCTGGTCCGGAGCCTCTTCTTGCCGGGCCCGGAGGCGTTGCCTCCGGCTTGGCCCCATAGGGCCGGCCACTCGAACCCCTGCGCCCGTTTAAATGTCGAGCTCTTCCAGCGCGACCAGGTCGGCGTTTTCTTGAATGAACTCCTTGCGGGGCTCGACCTTATCGCCCATCAGCAAAGAAAACATTTCGTCTGCCCTCATCGCGTCGTCGAGCTGCACCCGCAGCATGATGCGGTTTTTCGGATCCATCGTCGTATCCCAAAGCTGCTCAGCGCTCATTTCCCCAAGGCCCTTATAGCGCGAAATCACCACATCGTTGCCGCGGCCTATCTCGTCCAGGTATTCATTCAAAGCTGCATCGTCGTAAAGGTAGCGCTCCGCCCTGTTCTTCGTCACCTTATAGAGCGGAGGCCTGGCGATGTAGACATGGCCTTGCTCGATTAGCGGGCGCATATAGCGATAAAAGAAGGTCAGGAGCAGGATGCGGATGTGGGAGCCGTCCACGTCCGCATCCGTCATGCAGACGATGCGGTGATAGCGCAGCCGCGCAGGGTCGAAATCATCACCCACGCCGGCACCGAAGGCCGTGATCATCGCCTTGATCTCCGCATTGGCCAAAATCTTATCGAGCCTGGTCTTTTCGACGTTAAGGATCTTGCCTCGCAGGGGTAAAATGGCCTGGAAGTTTCGATCGCGCCCACTTTTGGCGGAACCGCCCGCGCTGTCGCCCTCCACGATGAAGATCTCGCAGCGGGCGGGGTCCCTTTCGCTGCAATCGGCTAGTTTTCCGGGCAGGGAAGAGGATTCCAGAACGGTCTTCCTGCGGGTGAGCTCGCGCGCCTTTCTTGCTGCCTCGCGCGCGCGGTTAGCCATCATGCACTTATCTAGAACAATGCGCGCCACGCCCGGATTTTCTTCCAAAAAGGCGCCTAACCCTTCCGCGCAGATGCTATCGACGTAGCCTCGCACTTCCGAATTGCCCAGCTTCATCTTAGTTTGGCCCTCGAACTGCGGCTCCTCAAGTTTGACTGAGATGACGGCGGTCAACCCCTCGCGAATATCCTCTCCGCTCAGGTTTTGGTCGTTTTCTTTCAAGATCTTGGTCTTTCGGCCGTAATCGTTTACAACGCGGGTGAGCGCGCGCCGAAAGCCCTCTAGATGGGTGCCGCCTTCGTGGGTGTTGATGTTGTTGGCAAAGGCATAGATCTGCTCCTGGTAGCCGTCGTTGTATTGCATGGCCACCTCGATGCTCACATCGGCCCTCTTACCCATAAAGTACATGATCGGCGCGTCACCCAGAGCGTCCTTGGTCTTATTTAAATACTCAACAAAGGATTTGATCCCACCTTCGTAGTAGTATTCCCCTTTTTTCATTTCCTCTTCGCGGCGATCTTCCAGTTCGATGCGGATCCCCGCATTCAAGAAGGCCAGTTCGCGCAGGCGGCGCTTGAGGGTATCGAAAGAAAAGGCTCCAACATCCTCAAAGACTTGATCATCGGGCATGAAGTGAATCTTGGTTCCGGTCTGGTCGGTTTCGCCGTCCACATACAGTTCCATATCGGGAACGCCGCGGGTGTAGCTCTGCTTGTGAACCTTTCCATCCTGCCTGACCTCTACAAAGAGCTTGGATGAAAGAGCGTTCACCACCGAAAGCCCTACGCCGTGCAACCCTCCGGAAACCTTATAGCCCCCGCCTCCAAACTTGCCGCCCGCGTGCAGCATCGTCAGGCAGACTTCCACGGCGGGCTTTCCGACCTTGGGTTGAATCCCGCAGGGAATTCCACGGCCGTCATCTTGGACGGTAATGGAACCGTCCTTTTCGATCGCGACCTCGATTACGCGGCAAAACCCCGCCAACGCTTCATCTATGGAATTATCGACGATTTCATACACCAAATGGTGAAGGCCTCTCTCATCGGTCGAGCCAATATACATGCCGGGGCGGCGACGAACCGCCTCCAGTCCTTCTAAAACCTGAATGTTGTTTTCATCATAATTTAGGGCCTGGTTTTCGATTTCCATTCGCTTGCTCCTTCCGGGGACGAGGTTTTTTTGCGGCTTTCTGCAAGGGCTTCACTTTGCGCCCACACAAATCCCTTCAATATATAATATATCATTTTTGATGGGAAATTAAAAGCACAAAACGCGAAAGAATTCAGTATTCCTCCTCTCTTTTGAAGAGGAAAGAAAAAAGGAAAGGATTCTTTATACGCAGTAGTCGAAGGAGTAGTGCTGTGAAAAGAGTGGAAAAGCCTAAAAAACAAAGGAAGGGCCTTGCTTTGTTACGAGGGAGCCGCTGTGCGGAAGGGAATGGGGAGGAGGGGAGTTTTAAGAAGAAATCCACAGCCAAGCAGGAAAGAAAGGAAAAACTACGCCCTTTTAAGGGGCGCGTGGGATGAAAAAAAGAGGGAAAAGGGAGGCCTAGGTGCCTAGACTTGCCGGACGTGGCCGTTTTCCACAAGGAAGAGGGAGACTCCCCGCAATTTTTCCACAGAAAGGGCGGTGGTCAAAAAGGTCTGCACGGGAAGGACTCGCTCTAGAAGGAAGCCCTGCCGGGCAGCATCAAGCTCGGAAAGGACGTCGTCGAGCATCAAGACGGGCCACTCCCCGGTTTCCTGATGGATGAGGTCGAGTTCGGAAAGCTTGAGCGCAAGGGCAGCGGTGCGTTGCTGCCCTTGCGAGCCGAAGGAGCGCAGATCCTTGCCGTTTAAAAAGAGGGCGAAATCGTCACGATGCGGACCGATTTGGCTTGAAAGCAGGCGCAGGTCGTTCTTTCGGCCGCGCTCAAGCGCGGAAAGGAAGGCGGCAGGGTCTTCCTCACCTAAATTTGGCTCGTATTTGAGCAAAAGCTCCTCTTTTTGGCCCGAGATTTCAAGGTGGTTGCGCCGCGCCAATGCGGAGAGCTTTTCGAGGAAGAGACGGCGCTGGCGGATGAGGAAGGCCGCGGTCTTCGCCATTTGCTCATCCCAGGCGGGGAGGGTACTGAGCAGCGAAGCATCGCCCGATAAGGCCTTGAGCAGGTTATTGCGCTGGCGCAGGATGTGCGCATATTGCTGCAGGGCGTAAAAATAGCTGGGGTAGGTTTGGGAAATCTCCATGTCGATGAAGCGGCGGCGCTCGGAGGGCCCCTGCTTGACGATGGAAAGATGCTCGGGTGCGAAGAGCACGCAGTTGAGCTGTCCCATCAGTTCGCCGATGTTTTGCACGGGTAGGGAATCCAAAAAGACCCGCCGCCTCTGCTCCTGCGAAAGGCTAACGCGGATCGTTCTTGTTACGCCGCCCTTTTCGCAGCGAAGGAGCACAGAAGAAAGGGGCTGCTCGTAGCGGATCAGCTCCCTTTCGCGGGGGGTTCGGTGTGAGCGCCCCAGGCAGCAAAGGAAGATGGCTTCGAGCAAGTTGGTCTTGCCCTGGGCGTTTTCACCTAGGAGGATGTTTACTCCGGGCGCCGGCGAGAAGCTCTCTTCTTCGTAGTTGCGGAATTGAAGGAGCGTGAGCGAAAGGATTTTCATCTAGCCTTCTTCTGCCTACGGGCGGCGCCGGCCTAGGCGCCCTGGTAGGTGCGCACGGGCAGCACGAGGAAGGTAAAATCTTCACCCTCCACAGGGGAGAGCACACAGGGGCTGATGCTGGTATTGCACTTAAAGAGGAGCTCTTCGACCGTGAGGGCCTTGATGGCATCCGAAATATAGCGCGCGTTAAACGAGATTTCGAGAGGATTGCCCTGGCAAACGATGGGGAGCTGCTCGAAAACCTCGCCAAGCTCGCTGTTGGAGGAGATCGTCAGGCTTTCTTCTGAAATAGAGAATTTGAGCAGGTTATTGCGGCCCTCGCGAGCCATTAAGGAGGCGCGCTCGACGCAGTCGCTCAGGGCGGCGCGTTCCACGCGCATGGTGGTCTGGCTTTCCGCAGGCAGAAGCTGGCGGTATTTTACGAATTCGCCGTCGAGCAGGCGGATGGCGGCGCGTAGCGCGCCAAGGGCCAGGAAGGCGTGGCTGGGGCTGAGCTGCAAGGTCAGGCTTTCGTCGCTGTCGCCAATCAGCCTTGCGATCTCTTGCAGGGAGCGCCCCGGAATCACGCAGGAAAGGGCTTCCGAGGCGGAAAGAAGGTCGCAGCTCTTGAGCGCCAGGCGGAAACCGTCCAGCGCCACCATGTGGATGCTCTCATCTTCGATTTCGAGCAGGCAGCCGGTCAAAATCGGGCGGGAATCGTCCTGCGCGACGGCGAAGCTCGTTTGCTGAACCATATCGCGAAAGACTTCAGCCGAGATTTCGACGTTGTGGGCGTTTTCGATCTCGGGCAGGCGAGGGTATTCCTGGGCGGAAAGGCCCTGCAGGGTGGTGCGCGAACCGTTTACGCGGATGACCGCGGTAAAGCGGTCGTTCACCTGCAGGTTCATTTCGCCGGAAGGCAGCTTGCGGACGATTTCGCCAAAAAGCCTGCCGGGCAGGAGGATTTCGCCCTCGGTTTCGATGGTGCCTGCAAAGCGGGCCTCTATGCCAAAATTTAAGTCGCTGCCAGTCAGGCTCAGCCCATCGGCATCCGCGCGAATGTAGAGATTTTCGAGGATCTGCATGGGTGAACGGCTGGGAATGGCGCGCAGGGCGGCGTTCAGGGCGCTAAGGAGCTCATCTCTTTGGCAGAGGAAATGCATAAAAGTTCTCTCCTTCTTTGCGTAGGCGTTTTTGGGGAAGGGCTTAGCTATCTAGGATCTTGTTGCGAAGGTCGTCCACCGTCTTGGCAAAGCTTCGGTCGGCGCGCACTGCTTCTTCGACCTTGGCGATTGCGTGCATAACGGTGCTATGATCCCGCCCGCCGAACTCCGCACCGATGCGGGGCAGCGAGGCACCGTTGATCTCGCGGCAGAGGGACATGGCGACGTGACGCGGCAGGCTGATCTCGCGGTTGCGCTTTTTGGACTTGAGGTCGGCCACCGAGCTGTTAAAGAACTCGGCGGTCATGGCCAGGATCAGATCCATGGTCAGTCGGCGGGGATCCTTGATGAGAAACATCTCTTGGAGGGCCAACTGGGCGGTTTCCAGGTCGATTTCCCGCTTGCCCAGCCTTGAAAAGGCGATGACGCGGTTGAGCGTGCCCTCAAGCTCGCGGATGTTGGACTCCACCCGCGTGGCGATGAGGGCGTTGACCTCGTCCGGCACCTCGATCCCCTCGATTTCGGCCTTTTTGCGCAAAATCGCGATCCTGGTTTCAAGATCCGGCTTGGCGATGTCTACAATTAAGCCCCATTCAAAGCGGGAGCGCAGGCGCTCTTCGAGCGTCGGGATATCCCGCGGCTTTTTATCCGACGAGAGGATAATTTGCTTGCCGGATTCATACAGCGCGTTGAAGGTGTGGAAGAACTCTTCCTGGGTCTGCTCCTTGCCCGCGATGAACTGAATATCATCAACCATGAGCAGATCGACCGAGCGGAAGCGCTCGCGGAAGTCGTTGTTGGTGTTTTTGGTGATCGCGCCGATCAGCTCATTGGTGAAGGTTTCAGAAGAAATATACAGGGCGTTGAGCCCCGGGTTCTTTTCTAAAAGCGCGTGGCCGACCGCATGCATGAGATGGGTTTTGCCCAACCCCACCCCGGAATAGAGGAAGAGAGGGTTATAGGCCTGGCCAAGCTGGCTTTCCGCCACCGCCAGGGCGGCCGCGTGCGCGAAGCGGTTGGAGGAGCCAATAACAAAGGAAGAAAAGGAATAGCGCGGGTTGAGCATGGGAAACGGCGCAATGCGTTTTTGCGGTGCATTTTGTCGCGCGGGCTGGCTTTCCTGCGCGAGTTCGGCGGGCAGGAGGAGGCGGATCTCGACCTTGGAGCCGATGAATTTTTCCAGGGAAACGCGAACCTGGCGGAGGTAATGCGCCTCGATCATCTTGCGCTGCAGGTCGTTTTTGGCAAGCAAAAGAAGGAGCCCGTCTTCGAACGACAAAAACTCCAGATCCTTCATCCAATTTTCGAAGGAAAGGTCGGGGAGTTCGGCCCGCAGAAGCTGCGTGGCTAAATCCCAAAAAGCGTTCGCCTGGCTTACCTGCATGGAGTTTCAGATCCCCCTAGCTTAGCGTCTTTTAGAAAACACAAAAAAACGCTTAATTTTAAAGGTTTTTTGCCCTCTCTGTGGAAAAGGGGAAAAGCAAAAAACCAAGGAGAGTTAAGGAGTTTTTCAGGGCGGTGCGCTATCGTTATCCACAAACTTATCCACAGATGTGGAAAACGGGTTTCGCGCAAGGAATCCTTCGCGAGGGGCAACGCAAGCGCGCCGCCAAAAGGAATCGGGAAGCCTGCGAGGGGAAAAAGGGCCGCTACGCCGCCCAAGGATTCCGATGGGTATGATAGCACCCTTTCACGCCCCGGTGCAAGCGCCGCCAGAGCGCGCTTTGTCACATGCTTCGAAAATGTTTCAAAAAAATAAAGGAAAGTGTGGGAAGATCCCCGGCCTTTTTCCTTGACAGCGGGCGCGGCAGCCCCTATAATAAACTCGCTGTTTTTGAAGCGGCGTGTATGAAGTCCGGCGGGTAAGGGCCGGCATCACGAAAGGATGTTTTTCCCATGTGGATGACCTATCAGCCAAAGAAGCGGCAGCGCTCCAAGGTGCACGGCTTTCGCCAGCGCATGAAGACCAAAAACGGCCGCAGGGTCTTGCAGGCGCGCAGGATCAAGGGCCGTAAAAAGTTATCCGCTTAAGTTTTAGCGGGTAACTTTTGTGGTTTTGTCGCAAACCTGCGCGAAGGGGGCCATGGTTTTTGGAAAGGCGCTATTCGCTTCGCAAGAATATGCAGTTTCAAATGGTCTTCCGCCGTGGCAAGTCCATGGCAAACCCAAGGCTGGTGCTGCTCTTTTTAAGGCGGCCTGAGCTGAAGATCGGCATATCAGTAAGCAAGAAGGTCGGCGGCGCGGTGGTGCGCAACCTCGTCAAGCGCAGGATTCGCGAGGCGCTGCGCCCGCAGCTTGTGAAACTCAAGCGGGGGCACTACGTCTTCGTGGCTAGAGCTGGTTCCGCGGAAGCTTCCTTTCAGGAGCTTTCTCGCGCACTGAACCAGCTTCTTCGCAGGCAGGAGCTTTTCCTTCCAGAGGAAGGGGGCGTGCGCGGATGAAAGGGGCCCTTCTTTTTTTGCTAAGGGGCTATAAGCGCTTTCTTTCGCCTCTGCTGCCGCCCGTATGCCGCTATTACCCAAGCTGTTCCGCCTACATGACGCAGGCCATCGAAAAATATGGCGCCCTGAAGGGGCTCTTCCTCGGGCTGAAGCGGCTTTTGCGCTGCAACCCCCTTTTCCCGGGCGGGTACGACCCCCTTCCATGAATCCATCCGCCCCTTTTTTGAGCAGGGGCTCTTCAGCACTTAGGAGGGAAACCATTGAGCATCATCATCACGCCGCTTCGCGCGATTATCGACTTTATCTATGGTCTCGTCGGGAATTATTCCGTCGCCATCATCTTGTTCACGCTGGTGATCAAGCTCGTCCTTTCCCCGCTCGACTTTAAGCAGCGCTCCTCCTCGCGCAAGATGGCCGCGCTGAACGACAAGATTCAAGAAATCAACAAAAAATACGATAAAGACCCCGAAAAAAAGAATATGAAGACCATGGAGCTCTATAAAAAGGAAGGCGTCAACCCCTTGAGCGGCTGCCTTCCCATGCTGATCCAGCTCCCCATCATCTTCGCCATGTTCGCCGTGCTTCGCCATATCGCGGACGAGCAGGCGGTGAGCATGTTTTTAACAGCCTTCAACGGCGGCAGCTTCATCCCCGAATCCTTCCTCTGGGTGCACAATATCTGGCAGCCAGATAATATCATGGCCCCGATCATCCCCCTGCTCGAAACCGTTCAGGTCATTCGCCCGATTGCCGGCAACCCGATCGTCACCGAAGCGAACCTTGCCCTGATGGCGGCCAACTACGAAACCGTGATGAAGCCCCTCTTCGATGTATACAATACCGGAACGGCCAACGGCTGGGCGATTCTGCCGCTCGCGGCCGGCGCCTCGCAGTTCTTTATGGCCAAGTTCACCACGCCCCCGCCGCCCCAGCAGCAGCCCAAAAAGGCCGGCGCGCCCGATATGTCTAAGATGATGCTCTATATGATGCCGCTCATGAGCGTCTTCTTCTGCTGGCAATATAACGCTGCCTTTGCCGTGTATTGGGCTACTTCCAGCCTGTATTCCATCGGGCTGTACTACGCCTCCAACTTCTTCGCCAAATTAAAGGAAGGCAAGAGCACCTCCCCCGCCACTCTTTCCGATTCGGAGGGAAAAAGGAAATGAAGAAAATCGAAGTCACGGGTAAAAGCTACGATGAAGCCCTGCTCAGCGGCCTTTCCCAGATCGGCCTGGGCCTGGGGCAAGTCACGGTCGAGCTGCTCGACGAGGGCACGAAGGGCTTTTTGGGGCTAGGGGCCAAGCCCGTCCGCCTGCTGCTCACCGAAAGGGCGGAAGACGATCTCTTCGACCTAAGCCTGGATGCCACACCCCCAAAGCAGCTACCTAGGAAAGACGCCCCGAAGGAGCAGCAAGCCGACCGGGCAAAAACTCAGGCTCCCCGGCAGGAGCAGCCTCCCCAGCGCCAAGAGCGTCCGGCCCGTCAGCCCCACGCCCAGCGCGCGCCGCGCCCCGTTTCCGAGGAAGCGATCGGCCCCGCGATCGAAAAGGCCGAAGAATTCCTTAAAAGCTTGGTCGATTTGCTCGAGCTTGAGGTGGCGTTCGAAAGCCGCGTCGAGGAAGGTCATATTTTCATCGATATGCAGGGCGATAATCAGGGCCTCTTGATCGGCCACCGCGGCGAGACCCTCGATGCCCTGCAGTATCTTTGCTCCCTGGCCGTCAATAAGGGCGAGGAAGAGTATCTGCGCATCACACTCGACACCGAAAACTACCGCGCCAAGCGCGAGCAGACCCTCATTAACCTCGCAAGCCGCATGGCGCAGAAGGTGCAGCGCACGGGCCGTCGCATGGCCATGGAGCCAATGAACCCGTACGAGCGCCGCATCATGCACGCGGCCTTGCAGGGCAACGAGGCGGTGACCACCCATTCGGAGGGCGAGGAGCCAAACCGCCGCGTCATCATCGCCCCCAAACGCTAGGGAATATAAAATAAGCAAAGAAGCACAAAGGGACGGGCCTAGAAGACCCCGTTCCTTTTTTTGCAGTTTCTTTTTCTCCGCCGCCTTTGGCAGCGGAGAAAAAGAGTTTCCAGCTTCCGGCGCGGCCGGAGGCCCCGCCGGGAGCTGGGGCGCGGGGTGGGGAGGAGATCG
>JAITGM010000014.1 GCA_031280685.1 Christensenellaceae bacterium | reverse complement strand
GTTTTCAAGCTCCATTCCCTCTCTTTTCCTTCGCTCCCCCCTTCCGCGGCTCCTGCCGCCTCCCGCGAGAGCTTGACTAATTTATCATATCCCCTCCTCCCTTGTCAATACTCCTTCTTCCTCTTTTTTTAATCTTTTTTCCTCCTCCAATCCCATCAATAGTTCCATTCATTATATTCTCATCCCCTTCCTTGTCTTTCCGTGCTTTTTCAGTTATGATAAATCGGCCATTTTAAGCAAAGGCAGTGAAACTCCATGGCTTTTTTTTCGAATGAAGCGGTCTACGACGCAGTGGTCGTCGGCGGGGGGCACGCGGGTTGCGAAGCCGCGCTGGCCTTGGCGCGCCTTGGGCAAAAAACGTTGCTGCTTACCCTAAATATTGACGCAATCGCCCTCATGCCCTGCAATCCCTCAATTGGCGGCACGGCCAAAGGTCACCTCGTACGCGAGGTAGACGCGCTGGGCGGTGAAATGGGTCGCGTCATCGACGATACCTTCCTCCAAAGCAAGATGCTCAACACCGGCAAAGGGCCGGCCGTGCACTCCCTGCGCGCTCAGGCAGATAAAAAGGCCTACCAAACTCGAATGCTGCGCGCCCTGCAAGCCTGTGGCAACCTGACGCTCTTCCAGGGCGAGGCGCTTTCCATCGAGACGGGCCAAAGCGGCCTTTCTTCCGTGATGTTGGCCACGGGCGCCCGAATTTCCTGCCGCGCCTGCGTGATCGCCACCGGGGTCTACCTCAAGTCGCGGGTCATTATCGGCGAATACTCGGCTTTTCAGGGGCCATCCGGCCTGCTGCCCGCAAATCATCTAAGCCAAAGCCTGCAGGCCCTTGGTTTTGCGCTTCGCCGCTTCAAAACCGGCACCCCGGCCCGGGTAGACGGCCGCAGCATCGACTTTTCCAGGCTCGAACGGCAGGATGGCGACACGCCGATCGTGCCCTTTTCCTTCCTCTCCGGGGAACTTTCCATCGAGCAAAAGCCCTGTTATCTGGGCTATACTACCGAACGGACCCGCGAAATCATCCGGCATAACCTTCACCGCGCGCCGATGTATACCGGCGCGATCCACGCCACCGGCACGCGCTACTGCCCCTCTATCGAAGATAAGGTCGTCCGCTTTGCCGATCGATTGCGCCACCCCTTCTTCCTCGAGCCCGAAGGCCTTTCCACCAACGAATGGTATGTGCAGGGCATGTCCACTTCCCTGCCCGAAGATGTCCAGTACGCGCTTTATCGCTCCATGCCCGGGCTCGAAAACGCGATGCTCACGCGGCTTGCCTACGCCATAGAATACGACTGCATCGACCCTCTGAGCCTAAAGCCCAACCTCGAAAGCCGCGCGCATCCGGGTCTTTTTTTCGCGGGGCAGATCAACGGCACCTCGGGCTACGAGGAAGCCGCAGCGCAGGGGATTTACGCGGGCATCAACGCTGCACTCTTCCTGCGCGGCGAAAATCCTTTCATATTAACCCGCGCACAGGCCTATATCGGCGTGCTGATCGACGACCTGACCTCAAAAGGCACCAACGAGCCCTATCGCATGATGACCTCCCGCGCGGAATACCGCCTGCTGCTCAGGCAAGACAATGCGGATCTTCGCCTCACCGCACTCTCCCACCAAATTGGCCTGGCCTCAGACGAGCGCCTCAAAAAGGCCGAAGCCAAGCGCCAGGGAACCGAAACCCTCCTCTTAAAATTAAAATCTACGCACTTAAGCCCCGCGCAGGTCGAGACCCTGACGGGCAGGCCCGAAAGAGCTAGTTTTACGGCCTACGAACTATTAAAGCGCGCGGGAATCGGCTTGAATGAGCTAAAACCCTTTTTGAACGGCGACTTTCCCCGGGATGTGCTTGAGCAGGCCGAGATCTCCGTGCGTTACGAGGGCTATCTGGGCCGCCAGGAGGCGCAGGTCGAGCAGTTCCGCAAAGCCGAGGATCTAAAAATGCCCGCGGATATCAACTATGAAGCGCTGACCGGTCTGCGCATCGAGGCCAGGCAAAAGCTGGCCCTCTTTCGCCCGGCGACGCTCGGGGCGGCTTCGCGCATCTCCGGCGTTTCGCCTGGCGACGTGGCGGTTCTGCTCATCGAGCTGGAGCGTAGACGCCGCACAAAAGGGGGCGGCACGGCATGAAGCGGCGCATCAAAGAAGGCGCCCATTCAATGGGCAACGTCCTCCCGGCGAATGCTTCCAAAGAGAGGAAAGCCCCTCGCCATTTGCCCGGCGAAGCGTCTTTCCGCGTCAAACTGAAGCGCAACCCGCGCATGAAAGGGGGCGGCACGGCATGAGGCGGCGCATCGAAGAGGGCGCTCGCTCAATGGGCCTCTCCTTCTCGGTGGGCGTGGCCGAAAGGGTGAAAGCCCCTCGCCATTTGCCCGGCGAAGCGTCTTTCCGCGTCAAACTGAAGCGCAACCCGCGCACGAAAAGGGGTGGCACGGCATGAAGCGGCGCATCGAAGATGGCGCTCGCTCAATGGGCATCGCCCTCCCGGCGAGCGCGGCCGAGAAGATGGCGGCCTTCCATCGCATGCTAACCCTCGCCAACGAGCGCATGAACTTGACCGCCATCGTCGAACCCGAGCGCGCCGTAGGCCTGCATTACCTCGATTCTCTCGCGCCCCTCCGCTTTGGCCTGGTCGGGGAAGGCGTGTCCCTCATCGACTTGGGCACCGGCGCGGGCTTCCCGGGGGTGCCGCTATTGCTGGCCAGGCCAAGCCTGCGCGTAACCCTGGCTGATAGCCTCAAAAAGCGGTTGCTTTTCATCGAAAACGCGCTGAAAGAGTTGGGTTTGGAGGCTGAGCTCGTCCATGCGCGCGCTGAAGATTTGGGCCAAAACCCTCAATATCGCGAGCGTTTCGACCTGGCCTGCGCGCGGGCCGTTGCCTCCGGGCCCACCCTTCTGGAGTACCTTCTGCCCCTTGTGCGCCTTGGCGGCAAGGCGGTCTGCTGGAAGGGCCCTTCACTGGAGGGCGAGCGGATCGAAGGCGCGGCCCGAGTTCTTGGCGGCGTGGCGCAAGAGCCCCGCGGGTATGAGATCCCCGGCTTTTGCCTCGGGCACCGGCTGCTCGTTTGCCAGAAGCAGGCCATTACCCCGGCAAAATACCCAAGAAAGGCTGGAATTCCGGCGAAAAACCCGCTCGAATAGCCGGATTTTTGAGGGTGGCATCGGCGCGCTGGATCAGAATTGCTTGAGGTCAGAAAAAGAGAAAAAACGGTGCGAAAAACAGGGCGAAAATGAACGAAAACAAGGCGAAAACGAGGGCTTTTCGTGGTGCTTGTGCGCGGGATGGTGAAGCAAAGAGGGGAGGGGCAAGACAAGCCCTTCTTTTTTTGCTTTAGCAATGATACGACTTCCCCAAGAAGGGTGAGAAATCCGGCGGAAATTCGCTTAAATAGCGCTTTGGCGCAGAAAACGGGAAAAAATGGCGCGGAAATGAGCAAAAGTGAGGGTTTTTCGTGACGTTAGCGTGCGGCGATGAAGGGGGAAGGGTTTTGTGCCCTTCGACCGAATCGTTGCTTTGACGCAGAGAAAAGGAAAAAAGGCATAAAACCGAATGAAAACAGGATGAAAACGGCGGAAAAATGGAGGCCTTTCGTGGCGCTGGCATACGGTGCGGCGAAGTCAAGGAAGGGAAGGGTTTGAAACCCGCTCGGCCCGCTTCCTTGGCGCAAAAGAGAAAAAGGGGAAAAACGAACGAAAACAAACCGAAATAGCGCATAATGGGGGCGATTTATGACGCTAGCGGCAAGGCAGGGCAAAAGGGAGGGGATGCTTTGCATCCCCTCCCTTTTGCCTCGCTCCATTTTCAGGGCTTAATTTGGTGCGTAAGGCAGTTTGGGCAGCAGCGCGTTCAAAATTGCCGCATAGTAGGCATTTGGGTGATGCGCCTTGACGGAAAGGATGAAAGGCAGGCGCGGTTTCCCCACGTGCAGCTTGCTGCCCACGTGCCGGTAGCCCCAAAGCGCGAGGGGCACGTGGGTGACGATGTCGTTCCCGTTTTCGATGCGCAGGGTTTTGAAGACGCGCCGGTCGTAGGATTCTTGAAAGGCGCGGTTTCCGACCCTCGGGCAGCCAAAGAGGAAGACCTCGAGATCCCGATTGGGGAAGTTATACTCAAGATCCACTGCGCAAAGGACGGCCAGGGCGGCCCCGTAAGAATGCCCGGCGATGGAGATGCGCCGAACGCCTTCCGCCACGGCGGCCTGGATTACATCCCGCACGCCCTGGGCCTTGTAGGCGTTGATGAAGCCAGTATGTACTCGAATTTTGGTGGCCTGGTTGTCGTAAGGAATGGTGCGCCGCCAAAACTTGAAGTCGGTGCGCCAATCCCGCATGGAATCGGTGCCGCGGAAGGTGACCTTGAGCAGATCCCCCCTCCTGCGCAAAAAGCACTGCACGCCGGTCGTTTCACTATTGATTTCCGCCAGCTTTTCCTCCGCGACCAAGGGCTGGATATCCCTATACGCTGCGGCGGAAAGCTCCATTGCGGCGATGATCTGCCTGGAATCCATAGAAAGCCCCCCTTTATAAGCTCTATTCTATTCGAAAGGGCCGAAAGGGGTGCGGGATAGGAAATGTTAGATTAAAAACAAGGCAAACATAATGTAATATTGATACTTAACATATAATTAATTAAAAAAATCGAACAACAAGCCAGCATTTCAATATTGTTAAATTTATTTAACTTACATTTAGGATTGAATAATTGAGCGAAACGGACTATAGTTATTGCACGACCCGTCCCTTCGCTCGGGGGCAGGACCTTCTCGGAGCGAAGCATCATTCCAGGTAAATTATTAGAAGGAGGGACCCCTCGTGTTGAAGAAAACCCTAGCCTTGCTCTTAGCGCTTACCCTACTGGCGCTGACGGCCTGCACACCGCCCGCGAGCACGGAATCGGCTCCGCCGCAGAGTTCGGCATCCACGGCTACGAGCTCGCCCACGGTCGCGCCAACGGAGGCCCCCGAAGCCCCTGCCCTTGACCCCTACGAGATCACCTACTACATGTACTCGATCAAGGCTTCCGACCAGGATGCCGTGGTGGAAGAGGCGATCAACAAGATCATTCAGCCTAAATTCAACGCCACGATCAACTTCATCATGGTCGCGGGCTCCGACTGGGACACCAAGGCGTTGGTACCCCTCCGCGCGGGCGAGAAGATCGACATCTTCTGGACGCCAGAGTGGATGTTCTATATGGCCAACATCGCCAACGGCTCGCTGATGAAGCTCAACGACGAAAGCGGCCCTTACGGCAGCCTGATTGCGCCCTATCCGCAGACGATCTCCGATCTGGGCGCATTCATCCCCGGCAACATGGTGGACGGCAACGTGTACGCGATCTCGATCAAGAAAGAGCTCTGCGTGCCTGGCGGCCTGATGTGGAACCAGGAATACGTTGATAAATACGGCATCGACATCGCCACGGTAGACACCTACGAAGAGATCGAGCCCTATCTGGTAAAATATAAGGAAGAGAACCCGCAGTATTATCCCTGGTTGACTTCCGGCGGCTGGAGCTTCGCTTCGCCGTTCATTCAGGGCTACCTCAACAACATGAACTCCATCTCGATGTTCATCGGCGAACCCGGCGCGACCGATGGCGAGCCCGTCATCGTTTGGGAGCAGGATGCATACAAGAAGAACGTGGAGTGGATGGGCAAGTGGTTTGAAGCTGGCTACATTCACCCCGATGCGCAGCTCAAGACCTTCTCGACCTCAGACCTGATGTATGCCGGCCAGTTCCTCGTGAGCGATATGGTGCTCAAGGGCGGCCAGGTGAAAGCGAAAGAGCTGATGAGCTCCTCTGGCAACACGGAATTGAAGCTCATTGAGCAGCAGACCTCGGCCTCGGTCATCGTCACCACCCACTTGGGCGGTGCCATGCTGGGCATTCCGGTTTCTTCCAAGGATCCGGAGCGCGCGATGATGTATCTGAACGAGATGTATCAGAACGACGAGATCATCAACCTGATGGCCTGGGGCGTTGAAGGCGTGCACTACACGCTGGATGATCAGGGCCGCGCGGTGCAGAAGGACATGAATGGCTGGTCCGACTCGCACGGCGGCAAGTGGACGATTGGCAACCAGTTCAAGCAGTATGTGTCCAGCCAGGAAGACCCCGAGAAGTACCAGCAGATGCAGGCTCTGACCGACGAAGCCTGGATGCACGAATCCGTGGGCTTCCGCTTCAAGCAGGACGACTACGCCAACGAATACACCGCAGCTTATAGCGTGCAAGACAGCCAGGAGCGCCCCGTGAACACCGGCGTGAACGCCAAGGGCCTTGAGGCGATGATCCAGGGCTACAAGGATGCTGGCGTGAAGGACGTCGTTCTGCCCGCCGTGGAGGAAGCCTACGCGAAGTGGAAGGCAGACCAGATGGCCAAGAACCCTAACTTCCCCGCCCTTCCTAACTAAGCAAAGCACAAAAGCCCTTTTGGGGGCGTAGGGAACCTCTAGAGGGGCTAGCAATTACCGTTTGATGGATGCGCCGCGACCGGCAGGGGTCGCGGCGCATCCGCGTCCTTCGCCCGCTTTTAAAAACGGCAAAAAAGATGCATTAGGGATGGAATTGGGGGAGATGCACTTCCCCTCCCAATTCAAGAAGACCAAAGGAGAAACAAAACATGGCGAGAACGTGCTTGGCCCTCATCCTCGCGTGGGGCCTGTTGCGCAGCGCCTGCGCGAGCCCCTCTCCCTCCCCCTGTTGCGTCCTGCGGCACAGCGTTCCCGGCCCAAACGGCAAAGCCGCCGGAAACCGAAAATCCCTTCAAAGATCCCTATGAACTGACCTGCTACATGCTCTCTATCAAGGCACCGGATCAACAAGGCGCTGCTTCCTCTCCGCGCGGGCGACAAGACCGACATCAGCTTCACTTCGGAAGGCAACTTGATGACCCAGCTCGCCAGCAATCTCTTCCTGAAGCTCAACCCTATAGCGAACTGCTCGCGCTGTACGCCCCCAAGACCGTCGAAGACCTTGGCGTGTTGTCCATCACCGGCAACAGGATCGATGGCTACAACTACACCCTGCCCACGCAAAAGGAACTCTGCGTGCCCGGCGGCGGGGACTATGTCAACAAATACGGCATCGGCGTGGTCGCGGTGGATACCAACGATGAAATCGCCCCCTATCTGTCCAGTCCATGTTCAAGGCGGATACCCCAGGGTTGGAGCTTCGTTTCCCCGTTTATTCAGGGTTTCCTGAGCAACATGGCGCCCCTTTCGACGGTCATCGGCGAGCTCGGAGCGACGAACGGCGGGCCGATTCCGGTCTGGGATCAGAAGCAGACCCGCAACCACGTCGCCCAGATGGGCAAGTGGTTTAAAAAGGGCTGTATCAAGCCGAATTCCCAGCTCAAGGGCTATTCCACGAACGATGAAATGTACGCGAGCAACCTCGATCTTCGGCTCGTCGAGCAGCAGACCTCGGCCTCCATCATCGTCGCCAGCCATTTGGGCGCCTCGATGCTGGCTGGCCCCCGTTTCCTCGAAGGATCTGCCGAGGCCTGCCCTTCCTTATAGTTGCAAGGAAAGTTATGCTTGCAACACAAACGCAATCAGAATAAAATTATATCGAAGCGCGGAAGCGAGATAAAAAAAGCCGCTTCCCTATGCGCTAAAAAACGAAGGAGGAACCCCTATGATGAAAAAGTGCTTGGCTCTCGTCCTTGCGTGCGCTCTACTGCTGCTGAGCGCCTGCGCAAGCCCCTCAACTACCTCGCCAGAGCAGCCCACGGCGCCTCCTGCCGCCACTTCGAGCGTGGGCGGTACCGAAAAGCCGGCGGAAACCGAAAACCCCTTTAAGGATCCTTACAACCTGGTTTACTATCTCTACTCGGTTAAGTCGTCCGACCAAAACGAGGTAGTCGCTAAGGCCATCAACGAGCTCATCGGCCCGAAGTTCAACGCGACGGTAGAGTTCACCATGATCACCGGCGCCGACTGGGATACGAAGGCGTTGGTTCCCCTCCGCGCGGGCGAAAAGATCGACATCATCTTCACCTCGGTTTCGCGCGGCTTCATGACCACCGTGGCCAATAACGTCTTCTTGAAGCTCAACGACCCCGACGGCCCCTATGGCGACCTGCTTGCGCAGTACGCCCCCAAGACCGTCGAAGACCTCGGCGTGTTCATCTCAAACAACAAGGTGGATGGCTGGAACTACACCGTTCCCACGCAGAAGGAGCTCTGCGTGCCCGGCGGCCTCATTTGGAACGCCGACTATGTCGACAAATATGGTATCGACGTGGCCACGGTGGATACCTACGATGAAATCGCCCCCTATCTGGCCAAATTCAAGGAAGAAAAGCCAGGCAACTACCCCTTGCTGGTCACCACAGGTTGGAGCTTCATCTCCCCCTTCATCCAAAACTTCCTCGATAATATGGAGCCTATCTCGATGTTCATCGGCGAAGAAGGCGCGACGAACGGCGAGCCCGCCCTCGTCTGGGAGCAGGAACAGACCCACAACCACGTCGCCCAGATGGGCAAGTGGTTTGAGATGGGCTACATCAACCCCGACGCCCAGCTCAAGAGCTACTCCACGAATGACGAAATGTACGCGGGCAACTTCCTCGTCACCTTCGATCAGGTCTTGAAGGGCGGCCAGGTGAAGGCCAAGGAGCTGATGAGCTCTTCCGGCAACCCGGATCTTCGGCTTGTCGAACAGCAGACATCGGCCTCCATCATCGTCACCAGCCATTTGGGCGGCTCGATGCTGGCCATCCCCGTTTCCTCGAAGGATCCCGTGCGCGCGATGCTCTACATCAACGAGATGCACCAGAATCCGGAGCTGATCAACCTGATGGCCTGGGGCATCGAGGGTACGCATTACGATCTTGACGACCAGGGCCGCGCGGTGCAGCGCAAGCTCAACGGCTGGTCCGATTCGCACGGCGGCAAGTGGACGATCGGCAATCAGTTCATGCAGTATGTGTCGAACCAAGAGGATTTAGACAAATACGAGCAGATGCAGGCTCTGACCGATGCGGCCTGGAACCACGAATCCCTGGGCTTCCGCTTCAAGCAGAACGAGTACGCCAACGAATACTCGGCGACCTATAACGTCACCGATTCGATGCTCCGCGGCGTGATGAGCGGCGTTAACGCGGCCGGCATGCAGGAGATGATCGACGGCTACAAGGCCGCCGGCGTCTATGATGTGATCTATCCGGCCGTTAAAGAGAAGTACGCTGCTTGGAAGGCTGAGCAAATGGCGCAAAACCCGAACTTCCCGACCACGAAATAGCCTGAAAAATGGCTTAAAGGTAAAGGCAGAGCGAACCTCAAACCGCCGCGCAGGCAAGGCCTGCGCGGCGGTTTTGTGCCCCTTTGGCGGGCGATTTACGCATGCTTAATAAAAAAATGGATGAAACGAAGGAAAAATTGCACCATTATGTCGTAAGTTAATGAACGCTATATATTGCGTAAAGCTCCTGGGTTCTGTATGATAGAACTAGGTAGGATGAATGGCCGCCTTGCCCGCGCGTCCGCGCGGATCAACGATATTCGGCGGCAAGCGAAGGAGGAGTTCCCATGTTGAAAAAGAGCCTTTGCCTTTTGCTGGCCCTGGCGCTGCTGGTGCTGACGGCGGCGTGCAACAGCGCCAGCCCGGAACCCGCCGCTACGGCGTCCCCAGCCACCGAGTCCCCGGCGGCGACGGTAGCGCCCGCAGAATCGGCGCCCAGCGAAAGCGCGGGCGAAAATGCGCAGTTCCCCGACCCTTACACCTTGGTCTACTACATGTATGCGATCAAGGCATCCGACCAGGACGTGGTGGTGGAAGAAGCGATGAACGCGATCCTCAAGCCCAAGTTCAACGCCACGATCGACCTGGTGATGATCACCAGCGCGGACTGGGACTCAAAAGCGTTGGTTCCCCTTCGCGCGGGCGAGAAAATCGACATTCTCTACACGCCCGAGTGGCTTTATTTCATGACGAACATCGCCAACGGCTCGCTGATGAAGCTCAACGACCCGGAAGGCCCCAATGGCGACCTGCTTGCCCAGTACGCGCCCAAGACCGTCGAGGATCTGGGTCCGTTCATCCCCGGCAACCAGGTCGATGGCTACAACTATAGTGTGCCCATCAAAAAGGAGCTCTGCGTGCCCGGCGGCCTCATCTGGAATGTGGATTATGTCGAAAAATACGGCATTGATGTGGCAAATACCCGCACCTATGAGCAAATCGCGCCCTATCTGGCCATGTTCAAGGCCGATAATCCGGCGCAGTATCCCATTTTGGGCACATCGAGCTGGAGCTTCATCTCGCCCTTCGTGCGGGGCTTCCTCAACAGCATGGATCCGATTTCCATCCGCATTGGCGAACCCGGCGGCACCGGCGGCGTGCCCGAAATCATCTGGGAAAGCCCCGAGGCCCTCGCCCACGTCAAGCAAATGGGTGAATGGGCAGAAAAGGGCTATGTAAACCCGGATGCCCAGCTTAAAACCTTCTCTTCGTCCGATTCGTTGAACGCAGGCCACTTCCTAGTGCTCTTTGAGCAGCAAAAGGGCGGCCAGGTCAAGGCGAAGGAGCTGATGAGTTCCTCTGGCAACCCCGATTTGCGCCTCATCGAACAGCAAACCGCGCCTTCGGCGATCTTCACTACCGATCTGGGCGGCTCGATGGTGGGCATCCCCATCACCTGCCAGGATCCCGTGCGCACGATGAGCTTCATCAACGAGATGTACCAAAACACCGAACTGCTCAACACCATGGCCTGGGGCGTCGAAGGCGTGCACTACACGCTGGATGACCAGGGCCGCGCCATCCAAACGCCGATGAATGGCTGGTCCGACTCCCACGGCGGCAAGTGGACGATCTTGGGCAGCCAGTTCAAGCAGCTAGTTTCAAACCAGGAGGATATCGACAAATACCAGCAGATGCAGGCCTTGACCGACGAGGCCTGGAACCACGAATCCCTGGGCTTCCGCTTCAAGCAGGATAACTACTCGACCGAGTACGCGGCGACCTATAACGTTACCGATGCGCTCCTTCGCGGGGTGCTCAGCGGGGTGAACGCGGCGGGCCTTGAGGAGATGATCAAGGGCTACAAGGACGCCGGCGTATACGATATAATCTTGCCCGCCGTGCAGGAGGCTTATGCAACTTGGAAGGCCGACAAAATGGAGAAAAACCCTAATTTTCCGGCAAACTCGTGAGATTAATCCGCAAAGCCTCACGCTTTTCCCCGCTGTGAATGGGAAACAACACAAAACGAACAATGCATAAAGGACGGATAATGAACGAATAACACGAAACTTTATAACTAAAGGGAGTCGGCGGCCCCTGTAGAGGCCGCCGTTTTCCGAAAAAAAGATTTGGGAGGAACAAAAGACGATGACCAGAAAGACCCTGGCCCTGTTGCTGGCGCTGATGCTGCTCGTGCTGACCGCGTGCGCTTCTCCGTCCGCAACGCCGAGCGAAGCGCCCCAAAGCACGAAGAGCGCAGCCCCGGCCGAAACGGCGGCGACCGAAGCGCCGGCTGAAACGGCGGCGGCGCTTAGCCTCTACGAAATCACCTACTATATGTGGTCGCTGAAGGCTTCCGATCAGGACGAGATCGTGGAAAAGGCAATCAACGAGCTGATCGCCCCTAAATTCAACGCCACGATCAACTTCGTGATGATCACCGACGGCGATTGGGACACCAAGGCCCTCGTTCCTCTTCGCGCGGGCGAGAAGATCGACATCTTCTACACCCCCGAGTGGAAGGGATTCATGACGAACATCGCCAACGGCTCGCTTCTCAAGCTCAACGACCCGAGCGGCCCCTATGGCAACCTGGTCGAGCCTTACGCGCAGACCATCGCGGATGAAGGCGCCTTCATCACCGCAAACCTGGTGGACGGCGATCTCTACACCCTTTCGACCATCAAGGAGCTTTGCGTGCCCGGCGGCTTGATCTGGAACCAGGAATATGTCGAAAAATACAATATCGACATCGCCTCGGTCGATACCTACGCGGAAATGGATCCTTACCTTGAGATGTACAAAAAAGATAACCCCGGCAATTACCCCGTTCTGGCCACCACGGGCTGGAGTTTTATCTCGCCCTTCATTCAGGGCTTTTTGAACAGCGTGGATCCCATCTCCATCCGCATCGGCGAAAAGGGCGCCACCAATGGCGAGCCCGAGCTCGTTTGGGAAAGCCCGGAAGCCCTCGAGCACGTCAAATGGATGGGCGAATGGGCCGGCAAGGGCTATGTCAACCCTGATGCGCAGCTCAAGACCTACTCCATGACCGACTCCCTCAACGCTGGCCAGTTCCTCGTTTATTACAACCAGCTCAAGGGCGGCCAGGTGAAGGCCAAGGAAATCATGAGCTCCTCGGGCAACCCCGATCTGCGCCTCATCGAGCAGCAGACCTCGGCCTCGGTCATCGTCACCACCCATTTGGGCGGCTCGATGTATGGCATCCCCATCACCTCGGCCGATCCGCAGCGTGCCATGATGTATCTCAATGAGATGTACCAAAACCCTGAGCTGATCAACCTCATGGCCTGGGGCGTCGAGGGCGTGCACTACACGCTGGATGACCAGGGCCGCGCCATCCAGACGCCGATGAACGGCTGGTCCGATTCCCACGGCGGCAAGTGGACCATCGGCAATCAGTTCAAGCAGTACGTGTCGAACCAGGAGGATGTCGATAAGTACCAGCAGATGCAGGCGCTGACCGATGAAGCCTGGAACCACGAATCCCTGGGCTTCCGCTTCAAGCAGGACGACTATGCCAGCGAATACTCGGCGACCTATAACGTCACCGATTCGATGCTTCGCGGCGTGATGAGCGGTGTCAACGCGGCCGGCTTGCAGGAAATGATCGACGGCTATAAGGCAGCCGGCGTGAATGACGTGATCTTCCCGGCGGTCAAAGAGGCCTATGCCAAGTGGAAGGAAAACCAAAAGGCGATCAACCCCAACTACCCGGCAAATCCCTCCTAAGCGAAAAAAGCAACAAAGCCGCAGCCTGCATAAAGCGCAGGCCGCGGCTTTGTCCGTCCCTTTTGGGCCCGTCTAGCCCTTGTTTTGCGCACTCAAAAGCCGAATTTCAGCCAGGAGCTCCTCCGCGAGGCGCTCCTCGGGCACGGCGCGCACGAAGCGGCCGTTTTTGAATAAAACGGCGTTGGCGCCCCCGCCGGCCACCCCGATATCCGCGCGGCGCGCCTCGCCCGGGCCGTTCACGGCGCAGCCCATCACCGCCACGGTGAAGGGCAGGTTTTCACCCTGGGTTTCGGCTTCGATACGCCCTGCGATCTTGGCCACGTCCAAGGTGCAGCGGCCGCAGCTAGGGCAGGAGACGACGTTGAGCCGATCCCGCAACAGGCCGAGCGCGCGAAGAATATCAAGGCCGGCCTTGGGCTCGGGCAGGGGGGAGCCAGAAAGCGAAACGCGGAGGGTATCGCCAATGCCGTCGAGCAGCAGACTGCCGATGCCAATGGCGGATTTGACGTTGCCCATGCCCTGAATTCCGGCCTCGGTGACGCCCAAATGCTGCGGGTATGGGGAAAGCTTGGCCAGCGCGCGGCAGCTTTCAACCGTGAGGGGCACATCGGAGGCCTTGAGCGAGAGAACGATGTCGAAAAAGCCCAGGCGCTCCAAAATGGCGACGTGGCGCAGCGCTGCCTTGACCATGGCCGCCGGCGTCAGGCCAAAGCGCTCCACTAGGTCGCGCGGAAGGGAACCTGAGTTGACCCCGATGCGAATGGGCACGCCGTGCGTCTTAGCGCAGGCCACAACCCGTTCAATATCCGCCTTTTTTTCGATATTGCCCGGATTCAGGCGCAGCTTGTGCACACCGTTTTCGATGGAGGCAATGGCCAGCTCCGGGTCAAAGTGAATATCGGCCACCAGGGGGACAGGGCTTTGATCTACGAGCGCGCGCAGGGCCTCGGCGCAGCTTTGATCATAGACCGAAACGCGCACCAGCGCCGCGCCGCGCGCGGCAAGCTCGCGAATCTGGGCGAGGGTTGCCTCGGCGTCGCGGGTATCGGTGTTGGTCATGGACTGCACGAGGATCGGCGCTTCCCCGCCAAGGCGCAGGCCGCCGACCGTGACTGCCCTAGTTTCGCGGCGCGTCATGAAATCACCCCAAACAGGCGCAAAATATCGCGCCCGGAGATCAGCAGCATCAGCCCCAGCAGGGCGAACAGCGCGACCATGTTCAGCACGCCCTCGAACCTGCGGGGTAGGTGCTTGCCGGTGATCATCTCGATGGTTTGAAGCACCGCACGGCCCCCGTCGAGAGCGGGCAGCGGGAGCAGGTTCATCAGGCCAAGGTTCAGGCTGATGAGCAGCGCCAGCCGCAGCAGCGCGTCCAGCCCGCTTAAGAAGGACTGGGCAAAGCTCTCTTGCGCGACCGTGGTGATGGTGCCGATGATGCCCACCGGGCCGGCGACCTCGTTTAGGCCCTCCCCGCGCGTAAACAGCCCGCCCAACAGGCCGACCATCTCGCTGAGCATCAGCCCGCAGAGCTTTAGCGAGTTGCCCACGGCCGCAAAAAAGGGCAGGCGCAGGCGCTCATAGCCAAAGCTTACGCCCATGCGATAGACCCCGGGCTCGACCTCCTGCTTTTGCACCGCAAGCTCGAATTCCCTGCCCCCGCGCTCGAGCGTCAGCGAAACCTGCTCGCCGCTGCCCGAGGGCAGGCTGTTAAGGATGAATTCGGCATCGCCGCGCTCGCCGTTCACGCCCAGAACCCTGTCGCCAACCTCGATGCCGGCCAGCGCCGCGGGGGAGGATTCGGAAACCACGGTGATGCGGTTTGAAAGCCGCATTTCGCCCAGGGCGGCAAGGATCACGACCGCGAGCAAAACCGCCAGGATGAAGTTCATGAAGGGGCCCGAAAGCGTCATCAAAAGGCGTTTCCACGCGGGCTGCAGGTTGATGGAATCGCCGCTTTCATCGCCGTCGTCTTCCCCCGCGAAGGCGCAGTAGCCGCCGATTGGGAAGGCCCGCAGCGAGTAGAGGATGCCGTTCTTTTCGCGGCTCCAGAACTTTGGCCCCATGCCGATCGAGAACTCGAGCACCTTCAGGCCGAGCCTTCTGCCGGCGAAATAGTGGCCGAATTCATGCGCGGTGATGCAGACTTCGAAGATGAGCAGGCCCAAAAGGATGTATAAGAGATTTTGCAGGATGTTCATGGCTTCTCCTATCGGCAAAATTTGAGGCGGTCGCAGCCGCGCCCTCTGAAAACAACCCCATTATCTTGGTTTTTGTTTCCGCAGGCAAGCCCGAGGCTGTAAACAATTCATGAAGGAAGGCGGGGCATGCCGCTCCGCGGCTTCGCAAGGGAGGGGGACTATCCCTCTTCTGACGAGTAAGCTTCCAGCCGTAGCCGATTCGTCACCGCGAGATGCAAGGCGAGCGTGGCGCGCTCGCGCGCCGGGCCCGGCCCAAGAAGCCTTAACTCAAGCCCCTGCGCCGCTCGCCTGGGCTGCGCAGCCTTTTCAGGCTGCGTCTTTGCATCAATTGGCATCGTTTCCTTCTCGTTTTCGCCTGTTAAGCGCCTTCTGCGGTTAAAGCCCGCCGCAGGCGGCGTACCCGTGGAGCTTTCTTCGGCCAAACAGCGTTTTGAAAGGCCAAACAGGCTCTTAGTTCCCCTTGAAGGGGTGCGGGGAAGTTGCTTCCCCGCTCGCCCCGCAAAGGCCGGCAGCGAGCCAAAGCCGCCGCGAGCGCGCCCTTTTCGCGCCCTTTTGTGGGAAAAGGAGGCGCCTCAACGGCCGGTGGGCTCCATCGCCAGGCGCCGGGCTTCGGCATCCGCAAGCTCGATGTGGGCAAGGCTCAGCTCCGCCCGTCCAACGCGCTCAAGCGCATTCTCTACCCGCCTGGCGATTTCGCCAAAGGGAATGCGCCCTGCAATGAAGAGCTCGACCGCGGCCTCGTTTGCCGCGTTCAGCGCGGCCGGGGCGACGCCGCCGATCTCCAGCGCGCGGTAGGCCAGGCGAAGCGCGGGGAAACGCTCAAAATCAGGCCTTTCAAAGTGCAGGGCGCCGATTTCGACGAGGGAAAGCGAGGGGTAGGGCAACGGCATGCGCTTGGGGAAAGAGAGCGCGTAAGCGATGGGCAGGCGCATATCGGGCCGGCCCATCTGGGCGAGCACCGAGCCATCGCTGAACTCGACCGCGGAGTGCACGATGGATTCGGGGTGCACCAGCACCTCGATTTGATCCGGCTCCACCTGAAAAAGCGCCTTTGCCTCGATGATTTCCAGGGCCTTGTTCATCATGCTGGCGGAGTCGATGCTGATTTTGGGGCCCATGGACCAATTCGGGTGCCTGAGGGCTTGTTCGAGGGTCGCGCCCTCGATTTGCGCCTTCGGCCAGGCGCGGAAAGGGCCGCCGGAAGCCGTCAGCCAGATCGTTTTGGGCGGGTTGCCCTCCGCGCCGCGCAGGCACTGGAAGATGGCGGAATGCTCGCTGTCTACCGGCAAAAGGGGCACACGGCGCTCCACGGCCAGGCGCATGACCAGCTCGCCGCCGGCCACCAGGGTTTCTTTGTTGGCCAAGAGCACGGGAATTCCGCGATCGAGCAGCCGCAGCACGGCCCGCAGGCCGATGGCGCCGACCACCGCCACGATGGCGCAGTCGATCCCGTCCTGCTCGCAGGCTTCGAGCAGCGCGCCTTCCCCCAGGAGCATACGAAGACCTTTGGGGGGCGAAAACCCTTCGGGCGGGGATGAGAGCGCGGCAAAGCGCGGGGAAAAGGCCGCGCACTGTGCGAGCAGCAGCGCAGCATTGCTGCCGGCGGCAATGCCGGCGAGCTCGAAGGCCTCGCTTTGGGCCAGCACCTCAAGGCTCTGCCTGCCGATGGAGCCGGTCGAGCCCAGGATCAGGATGCGTTTTTTATTCATAGCGTAGTATATTCCCCATTCAGAGCGAAAAAAACATGGCGTAGACGCAAAAGGCGATGGCGTTGAAGAGGATGCCATCCAGCCTGTCGAGCACGCCCCCATGCCCGGGGAAGATGGTGCCGTAATCCTTCACGCCGCAGAAGCGCTTGATGTAGGAGGCGACGAGGTCGCCCAGCTGTGTGGCGACGCCGCCGATGACGCCGAAGGCAAGGAAGTGCCCGATGAAAAAGGCTTCGCCAAAGGCGTAAAACGCGGCCCAGGCGCAGATCATGGAGAGGAAGGCGCCCAAAAAGCCCGCGACCGCGCCTTCAACCGTCTTTTTGGGGCTGACCTTGGGGATGAGCTTATGCCGCCCGAACCGCGAGCCGACGAGCATCGCGAAGACATCGCAGCTCACCGCGCTGAGCAGCAGCATCCAAAGAAGAAGGCGCCAATGAGGGGCGGCCGAAAGGGCAAGCATCGCGAACGCGACGAAGGCGTAGCTTGGGTAGATGCTGGGCAGTAGCGTGGCCAGCAGATCCTTGCTGCCGGGCGCGCGCGTCAGGCAGGCGATGGCCATGCAGGCGGCAAAGCCGCAAAGAAGGACGAGGATGAGGCCCTTTTCTTGCAGCCAGATATAGGCCGGGATGTAGAGCAGGGCGCTGAGGTAGTGGATCCAGGCCACGGGCCGGAAGCCCGCCCGGTTAAGGACGTAAACGATTTCGTACACGCCGATGAGCATGAGCAGGAGAAGGTTGATTAGGATCGCGTAGCGGCCCCAAAGCAGCATGATGACGGCGTAAGCGCCCAGGAGCAGGCCGGTCGTGACCCTTTTGAGCATGTTCAGCATCGGCGCGAAGCCCTCCTCCCGGTTTTGTATATGTAGTGAAGGATAAAAGGGAAAGGCGAAGGAAAATCAGAGCTTCCCGAAGCGCCTCTCGCGCCCGGCATAGGCCCGCAGGGCTTCGGCGAGGGTCTCACGGCCGAAATCCGGCCAGAAGCAGGGCAGGGAGAGGAATTCCGCGTAGGCGATCTGGTAGAGCAGGAAGTTCGACGCCCGCATTTCCCCGCCGGTGCGAATGAGCAGGTCCACATCGGGAAGGCCCGCGCTGTAGAGCTTGCTGGCGAAGAGGGTTTCATCGATTGCATCGGGCAAAAGCGCGCCACGCACCGCTTCCTCGGCCAGAAGCCGCGCCGCGCGGGCGATTTCGGCCCGAGCACCATAATTTAGGGCGATATTCAGCCGCAGCCCCGTATTTTGGGCGCTTTTTTCCACCGCGCGGAGCACGAAGGCGCGCGGGCCCTCTGGCAGGCCGGCAGGATCGCCAAAGAGCGAAAGGCGCACATTCCTGTCGAGCAGGTTTTGAAGCTCCCTGTTGAAATATTCTTCGATCAGGCCCATGAGCGCGGAAACTTCCTCCTTGGGCCGGGCCCAGTTCTCGGTCGAGAAGGCGAAGAGAGAAAGGGTTTCGACGCCCCATTCGCCGCAGGCTTCCACGATGGGGCGAAAGGCAGCCACCCCCGCCTTGTGCCCCAAGGGGCGCGGCAGCCCGCGCGCCTTGGCCCAGCGGCCGTTGCCATCCATGATGATGGCGACATGGCGCGGCATCAGGGATGCGTCAATCGGGGGAGCGCTCGCCATGCTTCGCCTCCGTCTCGAAATAGGAGGCGGTCAGGATGACCGCCCCTTCGCCCTGCACTTGGCGCACCACATAGGGACTGCCGTTGAAGGGCACTCCGCCGCCAGGCGGCTGCGCGAAGAGAAGCTCGACCTGGGCGCCCTTCGCGCGGAGGGCGTCAAGCGCCTGCTGCAGCGGCAGGCCGCAGAAGGATCTCATATGCTCATGAGCTCCTTCTCTTTTTCGGCCGCAACCTGGTCGATTTCCTTGATGATCTTATCGGTCGATTTTTGAATGTCGCTTTCGATGTCCTTTTGGTCGTCTTCGGTCATCTCGTTGCTCTTGAGCTGCTTTTTGACCAGCTCGTTCGCGTCCCTGCGGATGGCGCGCACGGCTACCTTGGCTTCTTCCGCCAGCTTTGCCGCCTGCTTGGCCAGATCCGCGCGGCGCTCCTGCGTGAGCTCGGGCAGGATTAGGCGAATGACCTTGCCGTCGTTATTGGGGTTGATGCCAAGATCGCTCTTTTGGATGGCCTTTTCGATCGGGGTGATCATTTTCTGCTCCCAGGGGGCGATCTGGATGATGCGCGCCTCGGGGATGGAGATGTTGGCGACCTGATTGAGCGGGGTTTCGGTGCCGTAATAGTCCACGGTGATGCGATCCAGAAGCTGGGGCGTCGCCCTGCCCGCGCGCATGGAACCATATTCGCGCCTGAGGCTGGCGATGGTCTTTTGCATTTTATCGAGCATGGAAACGACGATTTCATCCGGCATGGGTACGCGCCTCCTTCGGTCGTGTTTCTTTCAAGGTCAAGGATACAAAGGGGGCAAAGCCCTCCGCCGTCTTGAGCTAGGAGGCTTGCCATTCCCATTGTAGCCTTTTGGGCGGAAGGATACAAGCCAAAAATGCAAAAAGGGCGGCGCCGCAGCGCGAGAAAGCGGGTTTGGGGTGGAGGCGGCCAATCCGCCTTAATTGGGCGCCAGGTCCGTAAAGAAAAAGACATAAAAAACGAATAAATCTTAACACTCTCTCTGGCCAATCGGGAGCACCAAGCCGGCGCCTGCGGGAGAAATGGATAAATTATAGAGCGCGCATTAACGTGAAATTAATCAAAAAAGGCGAGAAAAAAGCCAAAAATGGAGTTTAACGTGTTGCTGAAGGCATAAAAAAGTTCTAACAGGCCCAACATTAAAGAAAATTAATATAAAGAGTGCCTTGCATAATACGTAAAATCCTTGTATACTAAGTGGGCAAAAACGAAGCTTCGTTTTTTGCTGGTCTTACTGGCAGCCAAAGCGCCCGGCCAAACCGAGTTCGCGTAGGCAAGCGCCCTTCCCTGACCTGCATGGTGCTGCCGCCCGCTGCGTTTCGGTTTTCCCTTAGCCGTTCGCTTTGCAATTGCAATGTGAGAAATGGAGGAGAAACCCAAGCATGTTTAAAAAAGTTGTTGTGTTGGTTTTGGCTCTGAGCATGGTTTTGCTGGCCGCGGCCTGCGGCAGCCCCACGCCTGCGACGAGCGCGCCCGTGACTGAAGCGCCTGCGTCCGAAGCACCAGCGTCTGAAGCACCAGCGTCCGAAGCGCCGGCCGCCAGCGATTTGGCCCCCTACGAGATCACCTACTACATGTACTCGATCAAGGCTTCCGACCAGGACACCGTGGTGGAAGAGGCGATCAACAAGATCATTCAGCCCAAGTTCAACGCCACGATTGACTTCATCATGATCGCGGGCTCCGACTGGGACACCAAGGCCCTGGTACCCCTCCGCGCGGGCGAGAAGATCGACATCTTCTGGACGCCAGAGTGGATGTACTATATGGCCAACATCGCCAACGGCTCGCTGATGAAGCTCAACGACGAAAGCGGCCCTTATGGCAGCCTGATCGCGCCCTACACCGAGATGATCGAAAACCTGGGCGCGTTCATCCCTGGTAACATGATCGACGGCAACGTGTACGCGATCTCGACCAAGAAAGAGCTCTGCGTGCCTGGCGGCTTGATCTGGAACCAGAACGAAGCCGAAAAGTATGGCATCGACATCGCCACGGTAGACACCTACGAAGAGATCGAGCCCTATCTGGCACAAT
This sequence comes from Christensenellaceae bacterium, assembly GCA_031280685.1. Taxonomy (GTDB): domain Bacteria; phylum Bacillota; class Clostridia; order Christensenellales; family UBA1750; genus JAITGM01. Next base: position 18,446 of record JAITGM010000014.1, on the reverse strand, counting down.
ACAAGGCCGATAACCCGGGCTACTATCCGCTGAATGTCACCACGGGCTGGAGCTTCGCTTCGCCGTTCATTCAGGGCTATCTCAACAACATGAACCCGATCTCCATGTTCATCGGCGAGAAGGGCGCGACCGATGGCGAGCCCGTCCTCACCTGGGAGCAGGAGGGCTACAAGAACCATGTCGCCCAGATGGGCAAGTGGTTTGAAGCTGGCTACATCAACCCCGACTCGCAGCTAAAGACCTACGCCTCCTCCGATGAGCTCTATGCCGGCCACTTCCTCGTCACCTTTGACCAGGTGCTCAAGGGCGGCCAGGTGAAAGCGAAAGAGCTGATGAGCTCCTCTGGCAACACGGAATTGAAGCTCATTGAGCAGCAGACCTCGGCTTCGGTCATCGTCACCACCCACTTGGGCGGCTCGATGCTGGGCATTCCGGTTTCTTCCAAGGATCCGGAGCGCGCGATGATGTATCTGAACGAGATGCACACCAACAGCGAGATCATCAACCTGATGGCCTGGGGCGTCGAGGGCGTGCACTACACGCTGGATGACCAGGGCCGCGCGGTGCAGAAGGACATGAATGGCTGGTCCGACTCGCACGGCGGCAAGTGGACGATTGGCGACCAGTTCAAGCAGTACGTGTCCAATCAGGAAGACCCCGAGAAGTACCAGCAGATGCAGGCTCTGACCGACGAAGCCTGGATGCACGAATCCGTGGGCTTCCGCTTCAAGCAGGACGACTACGCCAACGAATACGCGGCGACCTATAGCGTCACCGATTCGCTGGAGCGCGGCATCATGAGCGGCGTGAACGCGGCCGGCCTTGAGCAGCTCATCCAGGGTTATAAGGATGCCGGCGTCGAGTCCGTCATCTTCCCGGCGGTTAAGGAAGCGTATGCCGCTTGGAAGGCAGACCAGATGGCCAAGAACCCCAACTTCCCTAACTTGAGCTAAGAAGCACGGCAAAAGCGGTTCTAGGGGCTTAGGGAAGACCTAAAACCAAAAGAATTCCTTCGGGGAGCGTTCGGCAAGCAGGAGCCGGACGCTCCCCTTATCTTTAGGCAAGAAAAGGCCGAATTTCGGCCGGAATCAAGGCGGTTTTGGCGCGCATGGGCGAAACCGCCACGGTTTTTTGCTCCCGGATGGGCTTGCGGAGCCCTTCGCCTTGCCCATATAATAGGCGAAGGCAAAGTCCTTCAGTCAGGAGTGAGTAAGATGGCGCAAATCCTTGGGAACTGGCGCGAGGCGCTGCGAAAAGAGGGCGAATCCCTGCCGCTTGAGGGGCTTGTACTCGAAAAGGCGCTGCTGCGGCGCCAAAGTGGCAGCCTGGTTTTGTGCTTCACCAGCACCGCGTTCTTAAACGCGGCCCAGCACGCCCTGCTCAGCAGAAGCCTTCGCAGGCTGCTGGGCGAGCTGAACCTTGCCGTGCGCGTCGAAATCGCCTACCCTGGCTTAAAAGAGGGCTTTTTAGACGATCCCGCCCAATACCAGCCCATTCTTTTCGAACTGCTCTCTTCCCGCATGCCCGCATGCTCGCCCTATTTGGCCGATGCCTCGCTCGAGATGGCGGCCGGGCTGCTCTCTTTAATCGTGCCCACCGCGATGGGCGAGGAACTGCTCCGTGCCAAGAAGGCGCCCGAAGCCCTCGAAACCCTGCTGCGCGAGCTCTTCCTGCTCAAGCAGCCGGTGGCGCTGCGCTGCCGCGAAAAGGAAGAGAATTTAGAGGCCTTTTTGCGCGAGCGCGCAAGGATGGACGAAGAGGCTGGCCAACTGGCCGCCCAGGCGATTCAGCGGAGCGAAAGCGAGGGCAAAAAGGGCCCGCAGATCCTCCTTGGCAGGGCCATCGTCGCTTCCGCCACCTCGCCCATCGGCGAATTGACCGAGCAAACCGGCCGCGTCACCGTCGAGGGCATCTGCCTGAGTGAGCCCGAAAAAAAGCCGGTTCGCGGCGGGAACATGCTCGTGCTTTCCTTCCCCATGACCGACTATACGGGCTCCGTTAGCTGCAAGGCCTTCTTGGATAGAGAGAGTTTCACCAGGCTCGACAGGGTGAGGAAGGGATGCCGTATCAAGGTGCGCGGAAGCTGCCTTTTTGACGCCTTCAGCAAGGATCTGAGCCTGAGCATCGAGGATCTGAGCCTTTTGCCGGCTGAGGGAAAGCGGGACGATGAGCCTGAGAAGCGCGTGGAGCTCCATCTGCACACCCAGATGAGCACCATGGACGGCGTAAGCTCGGTCAGCGCGCTCATGCGCCGCGCGGCGGAGCTTGGCCACGAGGCCATGGCCATCACCGACCATGGCGTGGTGCAGGCCTTCCCCGAGGCCTTCGACACGCTCAAGTCCCTGCGCAAGGAGGGCAAGACTTTAAAGCTCATCCCTGGCATGGAGGGCTACCTGGTCAACGATGGCGGCGTCGTCGTTTCCGGGGCGGACGATGGCCCCCTCGCCCGCAGCTATGTGGTCCTCGACGTGGAAACCACAGGCCTTAGCCCCTTGAATGACCGCATCATCGAACTGGCCGCGGTCAAGATCGAAAACGGCGCGATTCTCGAGGAGTTCAGCAGCTTTGTGGATCCGCAAATGCGGATTTCCGCAGCCGCCACCAAGGTCAACGGCATACGCGACGATATGGTCGAGGGCGCGCCGAAGATCGGCGAGGTCATGCCGCGGCTCGCCGCCTTTTGCGAGGGTTTTTGCGTCTGCGCGCACAACGCGCCCTTCGACCTGGCCTTTTTGCGCGCCGCCGCCCGGCAGGCAGGGGTTTCCCTGCCCGCGCAGACCCTCGACACCCTGCCCCTGGCCAGAGCCGTGGTGCCCGAAATCAAGCGCCACAGGCTCGACGCGGTCTGCAAAAAGCTCGGTGTGCCCCTGAGCCAGCACCACCGCGCCCTGTTCGATACCAGGGCCACCGCCTTCATGCTCATGAAGCTGCTCGAGCGCGCGGAAACAGAGCGCGGCGCAAAGACCCTGCGCGATTTGAACCGCCTGGGCGCGGGCGTGGCCGCCTCGGGCGATTCCTACCACATCATCCTTTTGGCCAAGAACCAAAAGGGGCTCGAAAATCTCTACAGGCTGGTTTCCATCGGTCATCTCGATCATTTCGAGCGCAGGCCGCAGATCTTTAGAAGCGAGCTGGAACGGCACCGCGAAGGGCTGATCCTGGGCTCGGCCTGCGAGGCTGGTGAGCTCATCCGCGCCATCCTGGATGGCAAGAGCGACGACGAGATCGAGGCCATCGCCGGCTTTTATGACTTTTTAGAGATCCAGCCCACGGGCAACAACGCCTTCATGATCCGAAACGGTACCATGAACGAGGAAGAGGATCTTCGCAACCTCAACCGCCGCATCCTTCGCATTGGCGACGGGCTTAAAAAGCCGGTCTGCGCCACCTGCGACCTGCACTTTATGGATCCGCAGGACGCGATCTTCCGCGAGATCCTGATGCACGGCCAGGGCTTTTCGGACGCTTCCCTGCAGGCGCCGCTTTATTTTCGAAACACCCGCGAAATGCTCGATGAATTCGCTTATTTGGGCGAGCGCGCCAAGGAGGTCGTGGTCGATAACCCCCGCGCCATCGCGGCCCAGATCGAGGAAATCACGATGTTCCCCAAGCACCCCACCGGGGCCGAAACCTTCCAGCCCGAGCTGGAGGGTGCCGCGGAGCGCGTGCGCGAGATCGCCGAAGGGGGAGCCAAGGCCCTTTATGGCGATCAGTTGCCCGAGCTGATCCAAACGAGGCTCGAAAAGGAGCTGCACTCCATCATCGGCAACGGCTTCGCCACGCTCTATTACAGCGCCTACCTGCTCATCAAAAAATCGAACGACGACGGCTATCTGGTGGGCTCGCGCGGCTCTGTTGGCTCCTCGTTCGTGGCCACGGTCTGCGGCATCAGCGAGGTCAACCCCTTGCCGCCGCACTACCTTTGCCCCTCCTGCCATTTTTCTGACTTTCAGGTCGATAAGTCCCTTTACCCCTGCGGCATAGACCTGCCCGAAAGGCCTTGCCCTATCTGCGGCGCTCCGCTTTCCCACAACGGGCACGATACTCCGTTTGAGGTGTTTTTGGGCTTTGATGGCGACAAGGTGCCCGATATCGACCTCAACTTCTCGGGCGTGTACCAGCCAACCGCCCATAAATACGTCGAAACCATCTTTGGCCAGGGGAATGTCTTTCGGGCGGGGACTATCGGCACCCTGGCCGAAAAGACGGCTTACGGCTACGTGAAGAAATACCTAAGCGAAACTGGCCGCGCGGTGACAAGGGCAGAAGAGCAGCGCCTGGTCGAGGGCTGCACGGGGGTGAAGCGCACGACGGGCCAGCATCCGGGCGGCATGGTCATCGTGCCGGCCGAATACAGCGTCTATCAATTCTCGCCCATCCAGCACCCGGCAGACGATAAAGAGAGCGAAACCATCACCACCCACTTCGACTTCGGCTCCCTGCACGATATTTTGGTGAAGCTCGACATTCTTGGCCACGACGACCCGACCATGATCAACATGCTTGAAAGGCTAACCGGCAAACGCGCGCTGGAAATCCCCTTAAATGATGAAAGCGTCATGTCTTTGTTCCGCTCGCCGGAAGCGCTGAAGGTCGCGCAGGGCGAAATCGGCTGCTCGACGGGCACCTTGGGCATCCCCGAGTTCGGCACGCGCTTCGTGCGCCAAATGCTGGAAGATACAAAGCCTTCGACCATGGGCGAACTCGTGCGCATCTCGGGCCTTTCGCACGGCACCAACGTTTGGCTCAATAATGCCCAGGATCTCGTTCGCGACGGCACGGCCACGCTGCGCGAGTGCTTCTGCACGAGGGACGACGTGATGAACTACCTCATCTCAAAGGGCGCGGCCGAAAAGTTCGCTTTCACCACCATGGAGGCCGTGCGCAAGGGCAGAAAGCTGACCCCCGAAATGGAAAGCACCATGCGCGGCCTCGGCGTGCCCGAATATTACATCGCCTCCTGCAATAAGATCGAGTACCTCTTCCCCCGCTCGCATGCAGCCGCCTATGTGGCCATGGGCTTTCGCGTCGCCTGGTATAAAATCTTCGAGCCGCTGGCCTATTACGCCAGCTTTTTCACCGTCCGTGCGACTGAATTCGACGCCAGCGTGATGCTCGACAGCCCGGAGGGCTTAAACGCGCAGATTCGCCGCATCGAAAAGCTCGATCGCAGCGAAATCACCGCACGCGACGAGCGCACCCTCACCCTTTTGGAGATCGTTCGCGAGATGCGGGCCAGAGGCCTTGCCTTTTTGCCGGTGGATCTCTATGCGTCAAGCCGCGATGAATTTCTCATTGAGGGCGGGCAGATTCGCCCGCCGCTCAACCGCCTGCCGGGCGTTGGGGACGCAGCCGCCGTCGCCTTGACACGAGCAAGGGAGGACGGGCCTTTCCTCTCGGTTGAGGATCTGCAGCAGCGCTCGAAGGTTTCTTCCGCCGTGATCGACACCTTGCGCGCCGTGGGCGCGCTGCGCGGCCTGCCCGAAACCAGCCAAGTTTCGCTCTTCTTCGACTGATTGCGCCCTCGCCATTTTGGCGGGGCCGCTTTTGGAACGCGAAATGCCTTTGAATAAAGGTGCAAGAAGGCGCGAAAAGGGTTGCCAGGCCCTTATAAATGCGGGCTTTCACGCCGCTTGCCGTTTGATCGCTTTTTGCGCGCAGGGCGGCGCAGCCGTCCAGCGTTGCGCCGCCCCCCGCGAGGGGGCAACCCCCTCGCGCTCCCCCAGGGGTAGGGTTCGAATAAGGAGTGCTTCACCAAACGCCTTAAAACCGACCGAATTCAACGGGCACGCCGCTCGTGGGCGGGATTGAACCGCAGGCAGCGCTCAATCGATGAAAATGGGAATGAATCGACGCAAAAACGCAGCCTGAAGAGGCTGGGCAGAAGGGTTCGGGCGCAATGGCGCTGAAGTAGCGATAACCTTGGCGCACTTAGGCCTGCTTGCGTTCATGGGGGCGGGGATGCGGCCCCGCGGGCCGGTAAAGGCTTGCCCTTGGAAAGGAAGAGGCTGGACTTTTCCTGCTGTGCACACTATAATAAAACCGATTTTGGGCGAAGGGGGATGTGTATGGCCAGGCTTTGGATCGTTCTGCGGCGAAAGCAAAAAATATGGAAGCAAGCCGTGGTGGAGGTTGGTAAGACGGAAGGCTGCGAGGCCGTCCGTGAGGCGCTGACGCGCGCCTGCGCGGAGCTCGATATTCCCAGGCCCATCTGGCTTGCGAAGAACGAAAGCGACATGGAGGCGTTTGGGCGAAGTTTCTTTACCCAGGATCACTTCATCGAAGCCGTCGAGTTCGATCGCCTGGAGCTTGAATGGCTGCGCGAGGGCGCAAAGAGCCGCGACCCGCGCAACGATTTTTCATAATTTGCCTCTCTAAGAGGTGATTTTGCCTCGCAAAGGCTTCAAAAGGCGAGGAGATTTTTCATTGAGGAGGACTTATGCGCTCATTGGGCAGCACGGTGTTGAAAGACAAATTCATCGAAGCGCTACGCTCGGTCTTGCCGATTACGGTGATCGTTTTGCTTCTTTGTTTCACCGTCACGCCCATCGAAAGCGGTGCCCTCCTTGCCTTTTTGTTTGGCGCCGCGTTGCTCGTGGTAGGTGCCGCCCTCTTTACCCTGGGCACGGAAACGGCCATGACCCCGATGGGGGAAAGCGTGGGCGCGCAGATGACCAAATCCCGCAGCATCCTGGTCGTGGTGCTGGTCAGCTTCTTCATGGGGCTTACGATTACGATTTCGGAGCCTGACCTGCAGGTTTTGGCCAACCAGGTGCCCATGATTCCCAATCTCATCCTGATCGGCTCGGTCGGCATCGGCGTGGGGTTCTTCCTGGTGGTGGCGCTTCTTCGCATCCTATTTGGCATCCCGCTCTCGAAGCTCCTCGTCGGCTTTTATCTCTTGGTCTTTTTATTGGTGCCCTTCGTGCCCGCCAACTTTTTGGCCGTGGCCTTTGACTCAGGCGGCGTGACGACCGGCCCTATGACGGTGCCCTTCATCATTGCGCTTGGCATCGGCGTCGCGGCCATTCGCGCCGACGGGCAGGCGGAAAACGACAGCTTTGGCCTCGTGGCCCTGGGCTCCATAGGGCCGATTTTGGCGGTTTTGATCCTGGGCATGGTTTTCCGGGCGGAAGAGGCCAGCATCGTTCCCATTTCCCTCCCGCAAACCGCGCAGTCTACCGAGATGGCCTGGAGTTTCCTCGCGGAATTCCCCCATTATTTTGGCGAAATGGCGATGGCCCTCCTTCCGATCGTGGCGTTTTTCTATCTTTATCAGGCCTTTACGGGCCGTCTCTCGCTTCGCAGGCTGGTTCGGCTTTTTGTGGGCGTTCTATATACCTATCTGGGGCTGGTGCTCTTCCTGACCGGCGTGAATGTTGGCTTCATGCCCGTGGGCAACCTGGTCGGCCAGCTGCTCGGTGCCCTGCCCTATAAGTGGATCATCGTGCCGATCGGCGTGATCATGGGCTATTTCATCGTGCAGGCGGAGCCCGCCGTGCACGTGCTCAACAAGCAGGTGGAGGAGATCACCTCGGGCGCGATCTCGCGCAGGGCCTTGGGGCAGAGCCTTTCCGTCGCCATCGCACTTTCGGTCGGCCTGGCCATGATCCGCGTCCTTTTGGGTATTTCGATCTTGTGGTTTTTGATCCCTGGGTATACAATAGCCCTTGCGCTGGCATTCTTCGTGCCGGGAATTTTCGTTTCCATCGCCTTTGACTCGGGCGGCGTGGCCTCCGGCCCGATGACCGCGACCTTCCTCCTGCCGCTTTCAATCGGGGTTTGCGAGGCGGTCGGCGGGAACGTGGTTTCAGACGCCTTCGGCGTCGTGGCGATGGTGGCGCTGATGCCGCTGATTACGATTCAGATCATGGGCCTGATTTACACCCGCAAGCAGCCAAAAGAGCTGCCGGAGCCCATAGATGAAATTGCCGAGGCGGGCGAAATTTCGCAAGCCGATGAGGATATTATAGAGCTATAGCGGTGAGGACGCCGCACACCAGCAAAGGAGCTAGAGCGCGCATGAACCAGCCGCAGGTGCTGATTGCGATCACCCCAAAGACCCTGAGCGACCGGGTCAGTGAGCTTTGCCAAGAACTTTCCATCCCCGTGGTGCTGGCTCTGCCCTGCAGGGGAACCGCGCAGCGCGCGGTGTTGGATATGCTAGGGCTTGAGCGCGTCGAAAAGCAAATGAGCTTTTCGATCATTCCGCCGGAGCTGACTCGCCGCCTGCTTCACGGGCTGGAGAGCCACATTCAAATCGACCGGCCGGGCAACGGTGTGGCGACGTTGCTACCCATGCGCAGCCTGAGCGGCCATCTGCTAAAGCTCCTTGAAATTGCGGGAATGCAGACATTAAAACCAAGCGAGGGATGCAAAATGAGTGCTGAGGCGCAGGAAACCCCCTTCGAACTGATCGTGACCGTGGCCAATAACGGCCATACTGAGCTGGTAATGGAGGCGGCGCGCGCCGCAGGCGCACGCGGGGGTACGGTTGTGCACGCGAAGGGCACCGGGCAGGATCATGCCGAGAAATTCTTTAATCTCTCGCTCGTCAGCGAGAAGGAAATGGTTTTTATCATCACTCGCAAGGCCGACAAGGCGGCGCTGATGCGCGCCATCTTGGCCAAGGCGGGCCCGCAGACGCCGGCCCATGCCGTGCTGTTCTCGCTGCCGGTCAGCGAGGCCATCGGGCTGCACTTCCCCGATGAAGAAGGGGAGGAATAAAAAAGATAAAGGCTGATTAGCGAAGGGCTTTGCGGCGGGAATCCGCCGCAAAGCCCTTTTTTTCTGCGCTTAGAAGCCGGGCCTATCTTTAACGCAGGCACAGCAAAAGAAAGAAGTCCGCGGCCGCGCTTTGCGCGGCTGGACTAGGGCCGGGAAACGGTGGGCGCCAACTCGGCGGCGAAGCCGCCGGAACCCCGAAAGGCCTTCCGGCGCTTATTGCGCCGGAAGGCCTTTCGGGGTTAGCCCGCGAAGCGGGCAGTTGGCGCCCACCGTCGCGCTCCCATAGGCCGCTGTAGGCGAGCTTGAAATGCATCGCGCACCCAAGATCCGTGCCGCTCAAGAACGGGTTCCACGCCGCGTCCCTTCGCGCCTAGAAGACGCGGTATCCGCAGACGAAGTGCGAGGTCCAGTACGACGAGGAGGTGATACCGCTGGTCGTGCGCACCTTGCCCTGGCTGGAAGAGGCGTCGATCATCTTGCCGCCGCCTATGTAGATGCCCACATGCCCCTCGAACGAGAGGATGTCTCCCCGCTTTAAATCGCTCATCGAAGAGATGCGCTGGAAACGATCCGTGTGCTGCCAGGATGCGCTGGTCATGTAGCCGATCCTCACGCCGGCCTGATTTAGGCAGTAATAGACGAAGCCCGAGCAGTCGAAGGTATTGGGGCCTTTCGAAGCGAAGACGTATTTGCTTCCGATCTTGGATTCCGCGACCGAGATCAGCTTATCGACGCCGGAGCCGGAGCCTTCCGAAGGAACGCTGGGCGTGCCGGAACTGCCAGAAGAGCTGCTGGCCGGCTTTTTGGCGGAGGAGGAGATGAGCTTGGCCATGGTTACACGCCCGACCACGCCATCGGTCCCCAGGGAATTGCGCTTCTGGAAGGCCTTTACGGCCTCTTGCGTGATTTCGCCAAAGTAGCCGGTTACGTTCTTGGTGTAACCAAGTTCCTTCAGGCGCTTTTGCACGCGCTCCACGTCGCTGCCCTTCATGCCTAGCTGCAGCGCGTTGGGCGCCGCGCCCGAGGATTTGAGCGTCTTAATCGTGGTGTAGCCAAGGAAGCCGTCTGGGATCAGGCCGTTGAGCTCCTGAAAGCGCTTGACAGCGGCCGTAGTGTCCGCGCCATAATTACCGTCCGGCGTGGTGGTCAGGTAACCGAGCTTGTTGAGCAGGCTCTGGTAGCTCTTGACTTCCTCGCTCTTTTCGCCGAATTTGTGGTAGTTGGCCTTCGCGTTGTCGGCATACAGGGCTTCGCGGGTCCTCGCGCCGACCTTGCCGTCGTCGGTCAGGCCATTGAGCTGCTGGAAGCGCTTCACGGCGCTTTCGGTCGCTTCGCCGAAGTGGCCGGTCACGTCGTCCATGAAGCCCAGCTCGCGCAGGCGGCTTTGCAGCTCGCTCACGTCGGTGCCATCTGCGCCTAGGAAGACCGTGTACTTCGTGGCCTGGTCGCTCATCAGCAGGGTATAGGTTTCCATGCCGATTTTGCCGTCTTCCGCAAGGGAATGCTGGCGCTGGAAGTGCCGGATGGCCTCTTCCGTCATCGGCCCGAAGCTGGAGATAGGCTCGTCTGCCTCCATATAGCCAAGCTCCATGAGCCTGGCCTGAATCTCAATGATCACCGGGGCGTCGATGCCCTTTTGCAGCACCATGTTGGAGGGGTGGGGTTCCGGGGTGGGCGAAGGCGAAGGCGATGGCGTGGGACTGGGCTCCGGGGGGGGGACGGGGGTGAACGAGGGCAGTGCGCCTTCGCCCGAGAGGTTCGAATAGCCCTGCGTCTGGGCGTCGGCCGCGCGGTTTCGGCTGCCGTTTACGGCCAAGACCGTAATGGGCACCGTGATCAGCAAAAAAAACCCTAGCCCAAGGGCGATCAACGCCTTGGGCTGCAGCCATTTTTCGTAAGCGGGGAAGCGCGCCAGGAGCTTTTGGCGAAGACCTTTGGGCTGCTGCTGCCTTTGCCGCCGCCTGAGAGGCCGCGGGTTGACCGGGCTGTTATCGTTCATGTTGGGCACTGTTGAAAACTCCTTAAATTCGTACTTTCACGGAAAAAGTATAGCCCCGTCGGCTTTTTAAAGTCAATCGCCGGGGGGAAATCGAAACAAAGCGCTAACATCTCGGTTGGGGGATGAGAAATCACCCCATAAATAAACGAAGCGGGGCCGAACCCGGTTGCGTGGGCTTGACTTCCGGCCGCTTGCGGGTATGCTAAGGGGAGGAACCGGGCAGGGGAAGAGAGGAGAAAAAAGGCATGGAGCAAAAGCGTTTTAGGAAGAGGGATGAGGGCTTCGTCTGCCAAAACTGTGGGCTCGAGGTGCTGCCGCTGGGCGAAAGCTCGCGCAACCACTGCCCGCGCTGCCTCTACTCCCTGCATGTGGACCTGAACCCGGGCGACAGGCAAAATCCCTGCGGGGGGAAGATGGCGCCCGTAGCGACCGAGTTCAAGGGCGGGGAGTATATCCTCACCCACCGCTGCGAAAAATGCGGCGCGCTCAAGCGAAACAAGGCCTTTCCCTACGCAAGGACGCAGCCCGACAGCATCGACGAGCTCATTCGCGTTTCTGCAAGGGCTTTTTAAGGGGCGGCGAAGGCCGCGCCGCAAGAGCAAAGCCGGGCTGCCTCAAAGGCAGCCCGGCTTTTTTAACAGCCCCCCCCAATCGCTTACTCTTTCGCGGCCTGGCCCGCGGCGTCAAGCCGGAGCAAGACCCGCGCATAGAGCTTCATCGCGCGCAGCAGCCCGTCGATTTCCACGGCCTCGTCGGGGGCGTGGGCGCCGCCGTGCCCGGCGGGCAGGAAGGGCGGCTGCGGCGGGTTCTGCCAGCCCATGCCAAAGCCCACGGCGTTGGGCAGACGGCGCGCGTAGGTGCCACCCGCCATGCTATAAGGCTTTGCATCGTCGCCCGTGAAGGCCTTGTATTCCTCCATCAGCTCGAGTACGAAGGGGGTCGTGTCTGGGACGAAGGCGGGGTGGCTATCTTTTAAAAGTTCCATGCGGAAGCGGTTTTGCGCGCAGGCGGTGTTGATGGAGGCGATGAGCCGATCGCCGGCCGCCTTTACCGGATAGCGGATATTGACGATAAGCTCGGCGCAGTGCTCGCCGTTCAGGCGCAGAACCGAGCCCACGGCCGTGAGCCTGCCGCTGATTTCGTCGCTGCAGTCGATGTGCAGGGCCGTGCCGTAAACGTCTTCGTTGATGCGGCTGATGAAATAGAGCAGGTCAAGATCCGCGGGTGGCAAAAGCTCGGCCTTTAGCAGGGCTTCGCAGAGCAGGCGGATGGCGTTTTGGCTGCCCTGGGGGAAGGCGGTATGCCCGGTGATCCCGCGCGCGGTCAGGAGGATTGCGCCGTCTTCAACCTCGTAACTTAGCTCTTTGGGCAGCGCGTCGAGCTTTAGCAGCAGGGCTTCGTCGTATGCGATGGCAATTTGGGCGGAATCGGGCACGACGTTGGTGGCAAGGCCGCCATATAGCCCCAAAACCGAAGGAGAAAAGGCGTGCATGGCCGAGAGCTTGACCTCGATGATGCCCTTTTCGGCATGGCAAAGGGGAAAGGCGCAGTCCGGCACCAGGGAGATCTTCGGCAGTTGGTAGCCTGAGTCGTTGTAGAAGATCAGGTCGGCCATGCCAGCTTCCTCGTTGGTGCCAAGATAGAGCGCCAGGTTCTTTTGGAAGGGGATATCAAGCTCCTTGATGAGCCGGAGCAGATAGAGCGAGGCGATGAGTGGGCCCTTGTTATCGGCGGCGCCGCGGCCGATAACGTAACCATCCTGATAGAGGGCGTCGAAGGGCGCGTAGACCCAGTTCTCGCCCTCGGGCACCACATCCAGGTGCGCCCAAATGCCCAAATCGGCATCGCCCGCGGTAAGGCTCAGCCGGCCGACATAGCCGAGGTAATCCTCGGCATACAGCCCCTTTTCCTGCCCCATTTCAAGCGCCAGGCTCAGCGCGTCGGCGCAGCCCTGGCCAAAGGGGTTTTCGGGATCGTCTGGGGGCGCGGAAACGCTCCTGACGTTGATGAGGCGAATGAGGTCGCCGATCAACTCCTCGCGGTGGGCGTCAATCCAGGCATCCATTTTTGCGAGTAAGGCATCGCTCAATTTCAGTGCACTTCCTTAATTAAGATCGCGTGGGGCCGAAGGGAGCTCCTTGCCAAAAGAGCATTTCGTCGTTTTAGGTTTTGACTGAAAGCCCATAACATGCCTATATTCTATAATAGTCAGCCGTGTTTTACTAGCTATTTCAGCGCGAAGCGCTGAAATATTTACAAGATGGAAATATGTTGGCTGCGCTCAAAGCGCGGCCTGAGCGCACAAACTGCTTTTTGCATAAAACCCGGGCCTCCTTTCGTTTTAGGGAAAAAGCGGCAAAGGCGGGCACCCTTCGTGCCCGCCTTTGCCGCTCAAGGTGCTATTCCTTCTTTTGGCGGTGCCGGAGCGAGAAAAAGCAGGGGAGGAGCCCGGCCAGCGCGACGGCCAGCAGCCAGGCCCATAGGGCGGGCCTGGCAGAATCCTCGGTTTGGGGTACGCCGGGCGTGACGGCTGGCTTCGCTGGCGCGGAAGAGGGTGGGAAGGAGGCCCCGGGCGGCAGGGCTGGGCTTGGGTTGGGTGCGCAGCGCGTGGGGGTAGGCACGTAGGGCGTGGGGGTAGGCGCACAGGGCGTGGAGGTAGGTTCGGGGGGCGTGGGGGTAGGCGCACAGGGCGTGGGGGTAGGCACGCAAGGAGTGGAGGTGGGTACGCAGGGCGTGGAGGTAGGTTCGGGGGGCATGGGGGTAGGCGCACAGGGCGTGGAGGTAGGGCTACAAGGCATGGGAGTGGGTGTGCAGGGCGTCGGAGTGGGCGCGCAGTTCCACCCAAACGGCGTGAATTGTGAGCGATGGTCGTCTGCGGCAAGCGCGCGAACGGGCAGCAAGCACAGCGCCAATAGGAACAGCGCGGCAATCAAGTTTTTTCGCATTCCGTAACCCCTCCTTATATACAACGAAAAACATAAGCAATATTGGTGAAATAAAGCCTATATAAAAGAGAGGGGTTTCGTCAATGAAAAACCAAAGGCTGCAGAGTGATTAAAGGGAAAGCAGGCCAATAAAAGGGGTAAAATAGAGGGAAAATCGACGTGTTGGCAGCAATTTTTTCGTTAGCCTGCTTCCGTTAGTGATGAGAAAAAGATTATATAAAAGAAACGATTAACTGGAGTTTTGTTCAATGGATAGGGCGAAGCAAAGGGGATATGCTTAAATAAAAATGGGGGAGGGATTCACGATGAGAAGCGAAAAAGGCGAAAAAGCGCGCTTCCCTGCTACTGGGCTTGCCGCGCGCGGCCGGTTCCTGGCCGTTGCTGCCGCCCGGCGTCGCGATGTGGCTCATGGCCCTGCGTCTGGCCCTTTCGCTGGCACGGCACGAGAAGAGGCCCTCCAAATGGCTCGAATTCAGCCTGATTCAGGGCGCCGTTTTGCTTTGCCGCCTCGAGTTCGCGGTGCGCGACGCGATGGGCGCCATCTGGCTCAAGCAGCTACGCAGGCCGGGCCGCGTGAGCGTCTCCGGCGCACAAATCGACTGGCTGAGCCTGGGCCGGTGCCCACCTTTTCGGCCTGTTTCCGTTGCCCTCCTTTGGGCAAGACCGCCGTGGCGGCCTAGTCTGCTCGATGGTCGGCGCTGCGCCTGCTGAACCTGCTCTCTAACGTGCTGTTTCCGGGCCGGATTTCGGGCTTTGCGGTTTTCCTCCCGCCGGCTGCCGCATCGGCCCATGCCGCGCGGCGCACGTAGCTTTCATTAAAAAAGTGCTGCCCGCGCTCTGTTCGGGCAGCACTTTTGCGTTTGCGATGCCAACGAGGCGCTCACTCCCCTTTTGGCAGGCGCCGGTTGATGCGCCGCAAGCGAAGCCGCACGAGGGCGTACTGCCCCAGCCAAAATGCCGCGAAGATGATGACAAACACCAAAAAGTATTGCGCGAAGCCCAGCGGGGAGCGTTCCATCCAGCGGGCGAAAAAGGCGATAGGGAGCATTGCGGTGCTCGTTACAAGGAAGTAAAGCCCAGTTTGCTTGGCGATGCCCCAGCGCTCCATCTCCCAAATGCGCGAGGCCGCGGCGAAGGCAGCGCCCAGCAGGCCCGAAAGCAGCGCCTGCGCCACGACCGCGTTGAGCTCGCCGCCCAGATCCTCGGCAAGCCCCGGCGCCGTGGGCAGGTAGGCCCCGCCGCTGCCTCTTGCCAGGCTGAGGGAAACGCAGATGGTGATCGTATAGCCGATGGCTATGCCCAGCGGAAAACCCAGCAGGGCGCGTAAAAGCGTTTTTTTCATGTTTCTTCCTCCCTTTTCCTCACATTCCCAAGGTTTTTTTGATTTTGGCGACATAGCGCCTGGAAACATAGGCGGCGGAGCCGTCCTTGAGCCGGACGCGAATCGTTCCGCCCAGGGAAACGTCGAAATCGCGCACCCACTTCAGGTTGACGAGCTCCGAGTTCGAAATGCGGATGAAACCGAAGGGCGAAAGGCGTTCTTCAAGCTCATAAAGCCGCATTCGCGCCAAGAACTCGCGGTTTCGCGCCACCAGAAAGACCTTTTGCCCGGATGCGTACGCGCGCAGAACCTCGGAAGGCTCGAGCGGCGTCGCGGCGCCATCCTCAAAGCCTAAAAGCAGCCCGGGCCCCTGCGGAGAAATCCTTTGCAGCAGCGCGCGCACTTCCTCGTTCATCTCTTTGGCGCGTACCGTCACGCTGAGCTCCTGGCAGCCCTCGTCGAGCAGCAGCTCAATCTTCACGGCCATTCCCCCTTCCGCCCTAAGTATATCGAAAAGCGCCGGGCACGCCAGCGCTTTTCGATGGATGGTCGTTTTTGAAGCGCGGGTGGCAAAACAAGCTCCATCTCGTCTGGCGTGGGCGCGGCACTCCGCGCCTACGGCTTGTGCAGCAGCACTATTTACGCCAATTTACGCCTCGTAACCATGCCCAAAGGGCACGACCCGGCTCGCTTCCCCTTTCATCCCGGTTCCCTTCGCTCGCGCGCCCAAGGCCAAGAGCCACGCTGCGGCGTAGCTGGCGAGCCATAGCTCGCCTGGGAAGCTTCGCTTTCGCTTGGCTCACAGGGCTGCGATTCGAGGAACTGCGCTGCAAGCGCGGCGGCGAATGTCAGGCTTCCATATGGGTGATGGGTTGGCCATAACTCTTAGACGTCCGCATTCTCGCGCCTTCAGCATAGCGAAAAGCGCCGGTCACGCCGGCGCTTTTTTGATGAGAAATCGTTTTGGAAGTATGGAGGCGGCTCAATGAAGCTCCATCTCATCGGGCATAGGCGCAAAGCCCATGCTTTCATAGAGCGGCCGCCCCATCTCGCTGGCATTCAGCGCAAAGCGCCCCGCGCCCAGTTCGCGGCCAGCCGCGATGAGCTCCCGCATGATCGCCCGCGCAAGGCCCCGCCGCCGGAAGGCCTCCCGCGTGTAGATATTCGCGATATAGCCCCGCTTGCCGTTGGGGTTTTCGCCGTTTGGCAGCACAGAATAGAGGGATAGCCCTCCGCAGGCCGCCGCTTCCCCGCTCACGAAGGCCACGAGAGCGATGTGCTCGCCCGCCGGCAGCGCGGCTTGATAATAAGCGCGGCAATTGGCGCGAATCGGGCCAAAATCGAAGTCAGGCGGCAATTGCGGGTTGGCGGCGCGCAGCATCTCCTCGCGCAGATCAAGGAGCAGGGCCATATCCTTCAGGCCTGCGCGATGGATTCGAAAGCCTTCCACAAAAAATACCTCCTCATTGCTTAAAAACACGGGCTGGGGCCGCGGAAGCGGCCTCAGCCCGTGTAAAAGGGTGCTTACGCGCCGTAAATCTCTTTAAGGGCCTTGTTGATGGCCGCGATCTCGGCGGCCGAGAGATCCCAGTCGCCGGCGGCCGCGTTTTCGATGGCCTGGGCGGGGTTTTTGCAGCCGACCAAGGCGGAGGACATGCCCTCCTGCTGGGCGACCCAGTTGATGGCCACGTGGGCCACGGGTTTTTCGTGCGCCTGGGCGATGGTCTTGAGCACATCCACGAGCCTTAATGCCTGCGAGAAGAGGGGTTCCTTGAAGAAGGGGTAGAAAGCCGCGCGCTTGTCGCCGCCTTCGACCTTCGGGGGCTCACTGAACTTGCCCGCGAGCAGCCCGGCGCCGATGGAGCCGTAAGAGAGGATGCCGATGCCCTTTTCGCGGCAGAAGGGCAGGATGTCGGCTTCGATTTCGCGCTCGAGCAGGGAGTACTGGGGCTGGAGCGCGTCGAGCTGGCCCAGGGCCAGGCAGCGGCTCATGAGCTCGTTATCGAAGTTCGAAACGCCGATGGCGCGGATCTTGCCCTGTTTTTTGAGCTCGAGCAGCGCTTCCATGGATTCTTCCACCGGGGTTTCGGGATCCGGCCAGTGGATCTGCATCAGGTCGATATAATCGGTGCCAAGGCGTTTGAGCGAGCCTTCGGTACCTTCGATGATGGCCTTGCGGGAAGCGTCCCTGCCGCCTTTTTCGGTGATGTCGATGCCGCACTTGGTCGCCAGCACGAGCTGATCGCGCCTGCCCTTGATGGCCTTGCCAACGATCTCTTCGGAATAGCCCTTGCCGTAGATGGGCGCGGTATCGATGAGGTTGATGCCGTGATCCAGGCCCGCGTGCAGGGCATCGATGCAGAGCTGCTCGTCGATGGCACCCCAAAAGTCCCCGCCCATGGCCCAGGTGCCCAGCGCCACCGCCGAAACCCGGATGCCGCTCTTGCCCAAAGTGTTAAAGCGCATGATGATTCCCTCCGTTTTGTTTAAATTCTTTCGCGGATCAAAGCTCCGCGACGACCTCGATTTCGACCAGAACGTCGCGAGGCAGCGCGGCGACGGCCACGCAGCTCCTGGCTGGCTTTGAGCTGAACGCGGCTGCGTAAACCTCGTTGAAGGCGGCAAAGTCGCCCATGCTCTTGAGGAAGCAGGTCGTCTTGACGACCTTGGCAAAGCTCGTCCCCGCCTCTTGAAGCACGGCTGCGATATTGCGGACGACCTGCTCGGTCTGCGCCTTGATGTCCCCCTCTAGAACCGCGCCGCTTTCGGGCACGAGCGGGATTTGGCCCGAACAAAACAAAAACCCATTCACCGCGATTGCCTGTGAGTAGGGTCCGATGGCGGCCGGCGCCTTGGCCGTGGAGATGGTCTTCATCAGAGCGATCCCTCCTTGCGTTTTCGTGCTGATCAAGAGACAGTATACCAGCTTTGCCCCAAAAAAGGAAGGAAGGCGGGTACGCTTTACCGTGTTTTTGCGCGGCGGGCGGAAAAACGCCCCTGCGCACTTGGAGGCTTGGCTTTTTTGCCGTCTTGCGATTGCAAGATCGCGTCCCGCTGTGGTATGATGGAAGGGTAAGCGTAACGGCTTCCCGTTACAATAACAGGCATAGGAGTAATGCAGCATGAAGTATTCGGCAAGGGAAGACATCATCCAACTTACCCCCAACTGGAAGGGCGAACGGTTCCCCGACGGGCGCCCGAAGGTTTCGGCGGACGTCATCGCGCGCATCCGCAAGATCACCATCGAGGAAGCCTGGGGCCCCATGTGGATGAAGGGCTATAAGTGCCAGTTCGTCACGGGCTTCCAGAAGTCAAACCCCGATTTGAAGCTCGCCGGCCGCGCGGTGACAGCGACCTTCGTGCCCGCGCGCCCGGACCTGAACGAAACCCTGCTCAAGTACGGCCACGAGGTGGAAGGGCGCAAGGGGCAATACAACCAGTGGGTGATCGACTC
>JAITGM010000013.1 GCA_031280685.1 Christensenellaceae bacterium | reverse complement strand
CGGTTTTGAGTGATTATAGCCCCTTTTTATTCGATTTTACCCCTAAAACGAAGAGGAGCTTTTTCGGCCCGACCAACGGGAGGGAGACGAAGGGCGGTGAAACGCCGCGCAGAGGAAGGAGCAAGCTCTTTCGCAAGGGCGCGGCCTGATTTGTGGCGGATTGACGGCCTTTTTGCGCGGCGAGGACGACGCGCGCCGCGCGCGTTGATCGCTTTCCGGCAAAGGGGAAGGCCGCCGCCATGCTATGGTGGGCGCAAAACGAAAAGGAGGGCCTTCTTCATGCAGGAATACCGAATCGACCTCAACGCCCGCGAAAGGCAGCCCCTCGCGCGCTGCCTCAGCTTCAGCCAAGGCGATACCGCCTCTTCCCGCCTTATCATCCGCTTCCGGGATGGCGCGCTACCCCTCGGGCTGGGCGCCGGGGACTACGCCACGCTCTCTATTTACCTGCCCGGCTCGGACCAGAGCAACACCTTCGCGCTTGAAAAGGGCGAAAACGGCGCCTTTTCCCTGGTTTTGGACGCCACGCTGCTCGCCGCCCCCGGCATTGCGCGCTGCGCCGCCGCATTGTATGGCGCGAGCGGCTCCAGGCTGACCATCGGCCGCTTCAGCTATGCCGTGGAGGAGGATCCAGGCCTGCCGAAGGATCCGGCCAAGGCCCTGGAGCAGATTGGCCTGCTCCAGCAGGCGCTTGCCGCCGCGGCGCTCATGCGCGATGAGCTGGACAACCTAAGCAGCGAACTGGGTTCCGCCGTAGAATACGCCCAAGCCATGGGCGACTATGCCAAGGAATGGGGCGACAGCGCGCAAGGCGCCGTGGGCGGTGTCGCGACTACCTGGGAAAACCTACCTGGCAAGCCCGCTGAATTTCCTCCAATTTCACACGGCCACGCGGAATTTTCGGCCATCGCGGGGCAAATCGAAGCCCTCTCGGCCGCGCTGCGCGGCGTGCTCCTCCCCGCCCAAGCCCCGGCGGGGGGCCTGCTACTGGATCATCTCGACGCCCTGAGCACCAGCGCCCCGGCCTCCGGCTACTTTCCCTGCGGCGCCCTGCCGGACGCCCCGGAAGCAACGGGCCTTTGCCTGTTTTTCGCCGCTGACGGCCAGAACGCGAGCACCCTCTTCCTTGGCGCGGACTCGCTCTATATCCGGCACAAAGCGCAGGGCCTTTGGGCGGCTAACTGGACGAATTACAGCCCCACGCCCGCCATTTCCGGCTTTGGCAGCAAGAGCCTGAGCCTGCAGCCCGCATCCTGGAGCGGCAGCGCGGCACCCTATACCCAGAGCATCGCCCATGGCATCCCTGGCGGCTACGCAGGCGGCTGCAAGGTTCTGGTCGGCCTCGGCCTCCCTCTGATTGAGAACCAGCGAAGCGCGGCGCGCGGCGCGAAGCTCTATGTTTCTTCGGTCACGGAGGGCAATCTGGTCATAGGCTGCGAAGGAAGCAAGCCCAGCATTCAGCTTCCCCTCCGGCTGCTGTATTGGCTCACGCCCGAAGAGAGCTCCAACGCCGCGCTGGATGCGCTCTTTCTCTAAACCCAGGGACGAAAAAGCGCGGGAGGCCATTGCGGCCCCCGCGCTTTTTCGCCCCTTGCCGGGCCTAGGTCACGCCGATGAACAAAAGCGGGAACAGAACCCCCAAAACCTGCACCACGAGCGCGCCGATCTTGGCGGGCCTCCCGCCTTTGCCGTTCCTCATATACCCTATGGTATAGGGCAGGCCGCAAAGCGCCAAAACAATCGCGCAGAAGACGAACAAGCCCGTTCACTCCCTTTCCCCTTTATGGTTAGGAATAAGCCACCATCGCTTCCGAAGTATAGGCCAGATGCACTTTCACCACAAAGCCCGCGTTTTTGTACTTTTCGCTCCAGCCATATTCGTCGAATTGCCGCTTCGTCCAAAATCCCTTCTGCACGCGGCCCACGATGTTCAGCGGATCGGCCCCGGTCTGCTGAATCCTGAGCAAAAGGTCGGTCAAATCGTTTTCCAGCGTAGCTCTGACCCGCGCGCAGACCAGATCCCGGCCATCAACGAAGGTGCCCACATAGCTGCTCGCACGCAGGTACACATCCAGATAGACGATGAGACGCTCCCCGCTGTTATCGACCTTCAAGTTGGGGTGATTGAGCTGGCCTATCTGGATTTGCAGGGTGCGGGTCGCGTCGTTTACGTTCAGATCGGCGGTGATGAACTCGCCCAGACCCAGGTTGAAGAGCTGGGTTTCGTAAGCGTTCAGAAACAGCACGATGTGGTCGTTATGAAAGATCGCGGTGCCGAGGGTATCCAGGGGAATGGGCGAATTCGCGGGAACGTTGCCCGGGCCATAATCCAAGGGCTGCTCACCGTCCCTCCCCCCCGGTTGGGAGAAAAACTCCGCGTTGTTGACCGCAACCGTGATGGCGTAGGCATCGCCGCCGCCATCGAGCAGGCGGTTGTAAAACTGGATGAGGGGCTCGTAGGCAAGGACTGAGATTCTTTTCAAGGTTTCGATTTCCGCGACGATGCTCTTGGAAAGCCTCATGCCAAAGGAAGGCTCCTTGATGCGCAAAGCATCCTCCGCCCGGCCCTTGCAGACGTAAACATAGGCCATCGGGCGGATCTGGTGGGGCTGGATGAGCGCCGTCAATGTATCAAACAGGATCCCTTCGTGAACGAAGCTTTCGGAAATGTAGATGCCCATGAGCTTGACCAGCGATACGCTGCGCGGAACGGAAACGCGCAGGGCGTTTAAGCATTCGATGATGGTATTGCCCTCGACCTGCACCAGAACGTAGTCGTTCAGGATCAGGCTTGGGTCGCCCGCGCCCGAAGAATCGTTGCTGTTCGCCGTGCCGCTCCCGGTTCCGGTCCGCGAAATGCGGGGCAATTCCATCGTCATGCGCAGAGCCAGGTTCTTGCCGCTATCCAGCCCCAGATTGACCGCGAAGATCTGCGAGCTAAGTTCAATGGAATCCCAGCAGGCGCCAAGCGGCAGGCAGAGCGCGGCGATAAGCAGGAGCGCGACCGCCCTTTTTAACCCCTTAGGCACTTTGGGCCCCTCCTTTCTTCCCTCCCCTGATGCGCAAGACGATATAGGGCAGGAGCAGCAGCAAAAAGAGCCCGGCATGCAGCAGCGGCTTGTTCGCCATCACGAAGGCGTACCAGTCAGGCATCAGGGAATCGAGCGGCGCGCTCAGGCAGAGCAAGAGCGTCGCGAGCGGAAGGAGCAAGGGCTTTGGTTCCTCCATATTCAGCGCGGCGCTCAGGCTTTTTGCCGCGTAGCAAAGCCCCACGGCCACGGTTCCCGCGAAGGCGGGCACCCAAACAAAGAGAAAGACCGATCGCAGGCGCTGCAGAAAGCCGGAATAACCGCTGACCGCGGAGAGCTGCTGGATGGGAAAGCTCGTTTCCATCGGTGCGTTCTGCGGCGTAATCAGGGCGATGGCAAGATAGGCGGGCACGGTCAAGAGCAGGGCGCCGAGCACCGCCTTCACCCCGATGGCGCGCGGCTTTCGTAGCTGCGGCAGCTCGATGAGGGGCAAAAGCAGCCAAAGGAAACTCGAAAAGCCCCTGGCGACATTGTTCAGAATCACGACGGGGCCGTTGCCAAAGAGAGGGAAGAGGTGGTTAACGTCCCCCTGCTCGATGACCGAAAAGAGCATGATTAAAAAGAGCAGGGCGCTCATCAGCGGCAGCTCAAGCCGCAGGGCCCTCCCCACGGCGGCAGTGCCGACGAAGCAGCCCGGCAGAATGGCGAGCAGCACGACGAAGGCGAGGAAAAGCCTCGGGGTGAAGCTCAGGGCATACAGGCCAAGCATATCCATCAGGCTTTTGTAGGTCTGCGCGGCAAGCTCCAGGAAGAGCAGGGTGAGAATAACCCCGCAAACCACCCGCGCGCCGGGAATCGCCGCGCAGGCATCGAAATAGCTCGCCTTGCCGGCGAGCTTCATCACCACGAAGCAGACGAGCAGGCCGCAAAGCGCGATGAGCAGGCTCGATAACCAGGATGCGTCCCCGGCGCGAAAGATGTGCTGATCGGAAATGGTGAGCTGCTGTGTCGTAACGGCGACCATCAGCAGCGCGAACATTTCAGCGGAATGCAGCTTGCTATTCATTGGGCGAGCCTCCCTCCTCCCAGCCGCGCGGATTGCGGGCCGCCGTCCTCTGCTTGGGCCTGAACATCGGCGGGATCATGCGCTGCATGGAAATGGGCAGCCGCAGGAGGGAATCCGGATTGTGCGGCATCTTGGGCGCAAAGGGCGCGAGCACGGGCACCCCGAAGCTCTCGACCCCGCAGTCGAGCATCAAAAAGCAAAGGCTCATCAGGGCGATGCCCACGAAGCCCAACACGGATGAGCTCAAAATATAGGCATAGCGCCGAAGGCGAATGGCCAGAGAAAGGCTGTAGGCCGGGATGCTGAAGCTGCCAAGGCCGGTAATGGAAACGATGATGATCAGCGCGGGGCTGATCAGGCTTGCGGCCACGGCCGCCTGCCCGAGCACCAGCGCGCCGATGATGCCCAGCGTGGAGCCCAGGCTGTTGGGCATGCGAAGCCCCGCCTCGTTGAGCAAGTCGAAGATCCCTACCATGAAGAGGATCTCGACCGTCGTGGGGAAGGGCACCAGCACATGGCCTTCCACCAGGGAGGTCAGCAATTCCAGGGGGAGCAGTTCCTGATGAAAGAGGATCAGCGCGTTATAGAGCGCGGGGAGCATCAAGGCGATGAAGGTGCCCACAATCCGGGTGACGCGGATCAGGCTGCCATACTGCCAGCGCAAAAACGAGTCTTCCGAAGTCTGTAAAAAATGGGAAATCGTCACCGGCACGCAAAGGGCATGAGGGGAATTATCGTAAAGGATCAGGATCATGCCGTCCATCGCGAAGGCGGCGGCGCGATCCGGCCGCTCGGTCAGCATTCCCTGCGGCAGCAGCGCGAAGGGCTTATCTTCAATGAGCTGATTGATTTCGCCCACGTTATAGACCACGTCCCTGTCGATGCCCTCAATGCGGCGCTTCACCTCCGCGACCAGGGCCGGATTGGCGATGTTTTGCATGTAGCAAATCGCGGCGGAGCTCTTGACGCTCTTGCCCAGATCGACCATCTCCGTCACGAAGTCAGGGCTCTTCAAAACCGAGCGCACCAGCGCGATATTCACGCGCATGCTCTCATTAAAGGCCTGATTCGGCCCGGCGACCACGCCCTCCACCAGCGGCATGCCCACGCCGCGCCGCTGCATGCCCTGCGCTTCGCACAAAATAGCTCTGGGGCAGCCATCCAGCAGCAGGGCGACATTGCCCTGCAGCAGGGATTGGGCGATGGTCAGGGGCTCGCCCGAAACCTTGGCGCCCCCCAAGGGCAAAACGTGGTCGAGCAGATCCTCATCCCGGCGCGAGGGGCGCTGGCTGAAGGCTTCGAGCCGCAGCAGCGGGCGCATGATGTGATCCTCAATATCCTGCCGATCCACAAAGCCCTCGATTGAAAGAACGGCGCAGGGCGTGCCCGCCGCGATGAACTCCCGCACGACAAAGTCCTTGTTTAAAGGGGCGTGGAACAGCCTCCGAAAGAGCTCCAGGTTCTTTTCCAGGCCCGCAAACAGGGCCTCGGGCGGCTTGGGCGGCTCCTCATGGGGCGGCGAAGGCGGATTATCGACATTGGGCATCGGGTTTTTCCCTTTCGGAAGCGGCCAACGGGTTTTGAACACCCTCGTTTCCTCCCTTTTTAAAGCAATTCCATTTGACGCCTAGTATGCCATCGCGCTTTGCGCTTTATCCTTTTGCGGCGCAAGGCATTTGCGGCGAAACGGCGTTATGCTATACTGCTCATGGGGCAAATACGAGCAAAAAGGGGGGCGCGCGCGTGAGCGGCCAGTATTTTAGCCCAAACCCCGAGGCAAAAAGCCGCGAAAGCGAGATCGTCGCGGAGCTTCAGGGCACGAGCTTGCGCTTTATGACCGACCAGGGAACCTTCTCGAAGGGGCATCTTGACGAAGGCAGCGCCCTGCTCTTGCAAAGCCTGCCCGCGCTGGCCGGCCGGGCCGCCGATCTGGGCGCCGGCTGGGGGCCGATCGGCTGCTTTTTGGCCGCTTGGAACGAGGGGCTGGAGCTTACCCTCATCGAGCCCAACCAGCGCGCCGCCGCCCTGGCCGAGCGCAACGCCGCGCTCAACCATTTGGGCAATGTGCGGGTCCTGTGCGGCGACGGGCGCGAGCTTCTGCCCCCCGGCCTGGATTTCATCCTGACCAACCCGCCGATACGCGCCGGAAAGGCTGTGGTCTACGGCCTTTTCGCCGCGGCGCACGCCGCGCTGAAGGCCGGCGGCATCCTCTATCTCGTCATCCGCAAGCAGCAGGGCGCTCAGTCCGCCCAAGGCTATTTGCGGGGCCTTTTCGCCTCGGTGGAGTGCATCGCCCGCAAAAAGGGCTTTTGGGTTTTGCGCTGCGCGAAGTGACGGCGCCGCGCCCGGCCTTTGGGGGCGGTCATCCTACCTCTTGCTTCGCGGCCCCAAAGCTGGTATACTCCATATTGGCAAAAAAATATCAATCGCGGGCAAGGGAAGGGAGCGATTTTATGGCAAGCGCACGGGTTTCCGGTGCCGTCGTCCGCAGGCTGCCCAGCTATTACCGCTATTTGACCACGCTGGAGCGCCAGGGCGTCCAGCGCATCTCCTCGCAGGAGCTTGGCGCCCGCATGGGGCTGACCGCATCACAGATCAGGCAGGACATCAACTGCTTTGGCACCCTGGGCCAGCAAGGCTATGGCTATAACGTCGCCGAATTGAAGAACTACATCGGAGGAATTTTGGGCCTTGACCGCAGCTATTCCCTCATCATCGCGGGCGCCGGCAATATCGGCCGCGCCGTGGCCGCCTACCCCGGCTTTTTGCAGAGCGGCGTGCACGTAAAGGCGCTCTTTGACGTTGACGCGGCCCTCTTTGGCCAAAGCGTCGGCGGCGCGGAAATTCGCCCCCTGCAGGAAATGCCCGCCTTCATCCAAAAGACGCGCTGCCAGATCGGCGTGGTGGCCGTGCCCGCGCCCGAGGCCCAGTCCGTCGCGGATTTGATGGTCGGCGCGGGGATTCGCGCCATCTGGAACTTCGCCCCGGTCGATTTGGCCGTGCCGGAGGCCATCGCGCTGGGCAACGTGCACCTGACCGATTCCCTGCTCGTCCTGCTCTATGGCTTAAAAGAAAAAGAGGGCGATTGAAGCCTTTTAGGCGATCTGGGCAAATAAAAAAGGCAAAAGGGGGGCGGAAGCCGCACGCGGCTCCCGCCCCCCTTTTTTATGGCGTGTCCGCCAGCTTACTTTAGGTCGGCCGTGGCCAGCTTTAAATTTTCGGGGATCTGGATATTCTGCGGGCAGTTGCTCATGCACTTGCCGCATTCGATGCACTGCTCGGGGTCGTTGCCGTCCTCCACCAGCCGCTTATACTCGGCGTTGCCTTTCGCCAGCCCGCCATAGAGCGCAGCGTTGTTCCAAACCGAAAAGGTGCGGGGGATGTTGACGTTCAGCGGGCAGGGCATGCAGTATTCGCAGCCCGTGCAGCCCACCTTGGTGCGGCTTTGGTAGGCTTCGCGCACTTTGGCGATCAAATCCTTTTCTTCCTGCGTCATCACGCCGCTTTCCACGCCGTCGAAGATGCGGAGGTTATCGAGGGTCTGCTCCATGCTCGACACGCCCGAGAGCACGGTGGAAACCTCGGGCTGGTCGCAGAGCCAGCGGAAGGCCCATTCGACGGGGCTGCGCTTGACCGGGAAGGCGTCGTAAATCTCTTGAATGAAGGCCGGCGCGTTGGCCAGCTTGCCGCCCAGCAGCCCTTCCATGACCACCACGGGAATGCCCTTCTTGCCTGCGTAGCGCACGCCCTTTTCGGTGGCCTGATTGGCGATGTCCATAAAGTTATATTGTAGCTGGACCATATCCCAGTCGTACTCGTCGATGATCTTCATGTAGGCGTTGTACTCATCGTGGAACGAGAAGCAGGCATATTTAATGCGCCCCTCGGCCTTGAGCCTGGTGAGGAACTCCCTCACGCCGAATTCCTTCATTTTTTCCCAGCGCTCGCCGTCGAGGGCGTGCACCAGGTAAAAGTCGAGGTGGTCGGTCTGCAGCTTTTGCAGCTGCTCCTCGAAGAGGGCCTGCATATCCTCGGGCTTATCGACCTTCCAGCAGGGGAGCTTCGTAGCCAGATAGACCTTTTCGCGGTAGCCGCCCTGCAGCGCCTTGCCCACGGTGATCTCGCTCAGGCCCGAAAGGTAGCCATACGCCGTGTCTACATAGTTGACGCCGCCGTCGATCGCGGCGTGGATGATGGGAATGGCCACATCGTCGTTGACGATGGTCTTGCCGTCTTTTTCGATCATCGGGAAGCGCATGCAGCCCAGGCCAAAGGCCGAAACCTGCAAGCCGAGCTTCCCAAACCCGCGCATTTTCACTTTGAGTACCCCCTTTTTTATTCACAAAGGCCCGGCAGGCGCCCAGTTGCACCCGCCAACGATCAGTATAGCATAAATCGGTGAAAGAAGAAAGGGCGGCAGGCGCTTTTCCGGCCGCCCCCGGCACCAAACGCAAGCGCCTTCCTTGCTCAAGGGAAGGCGCTTCGTTTTTCGATCTATAGGTAAATGGCGGGGCGGTGGATGGGGAAAGAGGAGAGTGATTGCCTAAGGGGTGAAGGGGAAACCAAGAAGGAGATCCGCCCGCCGGGTTGGCTTCATCAAACCCGATGCCTAAAGAATAGCACCCAATTATAAACTGGCCATGGCCAAATCGTGAAATAACTATGAACTTTGGCGTTTTTCGGCCCTTAAAAGAGCGAGGTTTGCATCCGCCCGCCCTCAAAGGCGTGCAGGTAGGCGAAGATCCGCTTCGGCTCGTGCCAAATGCCAAGCCTTTCGCATTCGCCGTGAAAGACGCGGAGCAAAGCTGCCTCGTTTGGGCTTGGGCAAAGGTAGCTTTCGCCAAAGGCCTTGCTATATTGCGCCTTCAGCCCGGGGAAAAGCTCATCGAGCCTTTGATAAAAGAAGTCCCTGCTGCCGGCGCGAAGAGTCATTCCAAAGCCGAAGCTCAAGATGCCGCGCACGCCGGCCGCTGCGCACAGCGAGAGGATGCCGCGCAAGTTCGCCTCGCTATCGTTCAGAAAGGGCAGAATGGGGCTCAGCCACACGATGGTGGGGATGCCGCGATCGCGCAGGGCCTGCAGTGCCCCGGCACGCTCCAAGGTAGTGGAAACCCCGGGCTCGACCAAGCGGCAGAGGGTTTCGTCAAAGGTGGTCAGCGTCAGCTGCGCCACGCACTTTGCCCTTTGGTTGATGGCGCAAAGCAGGTCCAGGTCGCGCAGGATGCGCGAGGACTTGGTCAAAACCGACGCGCCAAAGCCGAGCCGCTCGATGAGGGCGAGGCTTTGGCGCGTGAGCCGCAGCTCCTCTTCCAGGGGCAGGTAAGGGTCGCACATCGAGCCGGTGCCGATCATGCAAGGGGCGCGCTTGCGGCGAAGCTGGCCTTCTAGGATGGCGATTGCATCCTGCTTGACCTCGACATCCTCAAAGCCGTGCTGAATTTGGTAGCAATGGCTGCGGCTATCGCAATAGATGCAGCCGTGGGTGCAGCCGCGATAGAGATTCATGCCGTTTTGCGGCGAAAGGATCGTCTTATAGCGCGCGTAGTGCATCGTTCCGCCCCGCAAAGGCCTTTTTGTGGGCCTTGATCTTCTTCATCGCCCAGTCGTAGTGGCTCGAGGTCACAGAAACGCAGTAGCTGCCCAGCGTCGTGCCCGAAAGCCAGGCAAAATGCCCCCTTTCGAAGAGCTCCTCGTTCGAAAAGCCCTCGATGAGGGCCAGAACCGTGCCGTGGCTGCCGCGCAGAAGGGCTTCCGCCTGCGCATAGGGCGTTTGCTGGTGCTTTTCAAAAAAGGCAATGTTCATCAGAGCATAATTCTTCCAGTTGTAGGGCGGCGGCAGGAAGGGCAGCCTTTCGCCCGCCGAATTGGACTTGACGAAGCGAAGCAAAAGCAGATGCCACTCGTAAAGGTGCACGAGCACATCGCGCAGGCCCTTGTCGCGCGCCCAGTGCACCTCCTTTTGCAGGAGCTTTTCATCAAACCGGAACTCCGCCGCGCGCTCTTCCTCGCTCAGCGAATCAATCAGCGCCCAAAGCGCCCGAAAGCCCTCGTTCGCCGCCAAAATCAGCCCCTCTTTGGTGCTTGGCCTCGGCATTGGCCTTCCCCCTCCTTCGTCTTTGCCCGCCTTTAGCCCCGTCTCCAGCGCTTCATCTGCGGGAAGAACCCACGCATCGCTTCGCGCGCCGCTTGCTCACTCATCTTGCCGCCGGCGGCCATGTGCGGCGCGCAGAACTCGATCATCTCCTCCATCGTGCAATCCTGCTTAAAGGCACCTTTTTCGTAGCAATAAAGGCAGTAGTCCGGGTTTTTGCTTCCGTCCGCATTGCTGCCCAGCAGCTCCTCATTCAGCGGCATGGCGCAGCTCTGGCAATAGCTCTGGTTGGTCATGGGGCCAAACTCCTTTCCGTATTTGGGATTCCGGCCCTAGCTTAACACAAAAAACAGGACGGCATCCCGTCCACTTTAGCGGTGCCCGCCATCATCCTTTTATCCCCTTTTTTCCGAGATAGGGCGCCTGCATGGCCTCAATGCGCCCCATCAGGCTTTGCCGCACGCCCTCGGGTTCCAGCAGCTCGGCCTCCGGCCCCAGCGAAAGAAGGTAGTCATAGAGCCAGGGGCCGTCTGAAAACAGGGCTTTGACCAGCAAGGACCCATCCTCCTCCCGGCGAACCGCTTCCCGGTCGAACTCGTCATAGACCCGGTAGGCGGCCCTTTTCGAAAAGCGCAGCGTCAGCCAAAGCTCTGGGGCGCTTTCCGCTTGCCCGATGGCAGGCGGCTGAAAGGCCCCCCGGTCGAAGGGTTCCTCCAGGGTCGTCAATTCCCGCATCCGGTTGAGTTTAAAGCTGCGGTAGCCCCCCGCCGTTTGGCAGAAGGCCTGCAGATACCAGGCGAAGGCCTTGAAGACGAGCCTGAGCGGGTAGGCCTTGCGGCTCGAAGAGCCGCCGTTCAGGCCGGAATATTCAAAGGCCACGGCCCTTTGCGAGATGATCGCGGCCTTCAGACTCTCAAAGCGTTCATCGTCGCCCTGCCGGCCCCAGCACGCAAAGTCGATCTCAATCCAGTCCGACTCGGGCCTGCGAAAGAGCGCCCGCAGCTTCTCTAGCGCGGCCGGCTGCACGGCGCCCGGCTGCCGCGAGACCAAAAAGGCTTGCAGCGCGAGCAAAACCTGATCCTGCTCCTCGGCCGAGAGCTCCGCGCGGCCAAGGGAATATTGCCGCATCAGCGCGATGCCGCCGCCCCGGCCCCGCACAGCATAAACGGGCAGGCCCGCGGCCGAAAGCTCATCCACATCGCGCAAAATCGTCTTTTTTGAAACCCCAACGCGCTCCGCAAGCTCCGCCGCGGTCGAAGATCCCCGGCCAAGGAGCAGGTAAACGATGCCGAGAAGGCGCTGCAACCGCATGAGGGGCCTCTTTTCTCAAAGATAGGGCGTGATCCAGCCAAAGAAGGGGTTGCCCTCCAGGAACCACTGCGCCATCGAAGAATCCGCCATCATTTGGGATAAGAACTCGATCTGCAGCATGTTAAGCACCAGAGGCACCAGCATGAACAGCGCCAGCAGGATGACATAGCCCCGCAAAAGCGCGATTCCCGCGCCGAGGAGCCAGTCCAGCAGGCGCAGCTTCGGGAAGCGCACGGTCGAGTCGATGAAGATCGCCAGCAGGGTCGAAATCAGGTACGCAACGCCGCCGCAGAGCAAAAAGGCGATGATGTTCAGGCTCGAATCGGCGATGGTCTGGTTGAAATAGTCGCGCAGCAGGGTCAGGTCGGGGGCGTAGATCCGCGAGACCACGTTGCTCAAAATGTAGCCGTCAAAGGGCGCGGCGAAGCCCGCTGCCTCCACGATTTTGGCCACGTCCCCGGCCGCGAGCAGGGCGACATCGCTCCTTGCGTACTCGAGGTATTGGAAAGGGATGTGCGAGGCCCCTTCCGAAAGGTAGATCACCCACTCGAGCCAGTCCTTATGCAAGGCGATCCAGGAGGAAACCAGCGAATAGCAAAAGTAGGCGATGGCCAGCGACAAAAACAGGCCCACCGTGTTGGCCAGCGTGGGCAAAAAGCCCTTATAAAGCCCGAAAAGCAGGCTCAGGCCGAAGAGCGCAAGGATGAGGAGGTTGATCGGGTTCATGGCGTCCATCCTTTAAATAGCCAGAATGCGCCGGCCTCAGGCCAGGCGATAGAGATAGACCGAGGCGCCGGTCGAGGCGACGATGAGCTTGCCGTCCACATCGGCCAGGCAGCGGTCGATCGGGGTCTTAAAGAGGAGCTCCTTGCGCGCGCCGCCCGCCGCGTAGGGCACGGCGCTCACGACGCTTTTGCTGACCGAAACCAGCGCGCTTTCAGACGCGCAGACATAAAGGCAGCCCTCCGGCAGGTGCAGATCCTCCGACGCGCCGCCGCGCAGCAGGCGCACGCTTCGGGGGCTTTCGCCTTCGTCTGACTTGCTTAAGACGATCGAAATCTCGTTCTGCCCCACGAAGGCGCTTTTATATTGCCAGCCGAAGACCCCGGTGCTGCTCGTTACGCTCTGGCTTTGGTCCTTGATGTACTCCAGCGCCTTGGTCCCGAGGATGTAAATATCGTTCTTAAAGAACAAGGGCCTGTAATAGATCTGCTCCTCGCTCGCGTAGCCCGTCACCAGTTGCTGCTTGCCGGTCTGGTATGTGTTGAGGCGGGATTCGAAGCCAAGGCCCGTGGTATCCAGCATGAGGGCCCAGAGCATATCTTGCTGGGAGTAAAAGCCGAAGTCCAGAAGCTCCGCGCCGCCAAGGGCTATGCTGTCTTTCTCGATCCCCTGGCCACTGAGCACCTGCAGGCTGCCGGCGCCCGGCAATTCGATTGCGACCAGGCCGACCCCCACGCGCAGCGAGCGGATCTCCTGCGGCAGGATGCGCTGAAAGACCAGCGCGCCCTTTTGATCGAGCAAGACGAGGTTTTGGCCCTTATACAGCGCCACCAAGGTGGAGGAAGCTTCGATTTTATAGCCGCCCCAGCTATCTGCCACGGAGTATTCCCAAAGCTTGCGGCCAAGGTTTGAGTAGCAGCTAAGCACGCTGCCGTTAAAGGCGAGCACCCTGCCGCCAAATGGCAAAAAAACATCGCTCGGGCTGGCGCCCAGCAACTGCTGCCCGCCGGAAGTGACCGTTTCCCCCGGGAAGCCGCAGCCGCGCAAGGTAAGGAAGATCAGCGCCGCGAGCGCGAGCGCTGCGGCGAGAAGCGCGGCATAGCGCAGCAGCGTGGGAAGCCTTAGCTTTAGCGAAAGGGAAGCTCTTTGCATGGCCGCCTCCAGTCGGAATTTACTAAAGGAATCTATTCTTTGCGCACGGCGGCGCTTCCTGCCGGAATCCGACGCTTGACGCAAATTTATAACGCGTCTGGCCCATTTTTTGTTGCGCGGGCAGGCTTTAGGCTGGTATGATGGGGGAAAAGAGGGAGGAATGGCAGTGGAGCGCTTCCTGATGCAAACGGAGCTTGGTTTAATCGAGATTCAGGACGACGGCGCTGCCATCACGGCGCTGCGCTTCGTTCACCAAGGCGAGGCGCAAAGCCCGCAAACCCCGCTGCAAGCCCTGGCCGCGCGGCAGATCGCGGAATACCTTGCGGGCAAGCGGAAGCGCTTTGAGCTGCCGCTTGCACCCCAGGGCACCGCCTTCCAGCAGGCCGTTTGGCAGGCTCTGCTCGCCATCCCGTACGGCGAAACGCTGAGCTATGGGCAGCTCGCGGCGCGGCTTGGCAGCCCCAAGGCCGCGCGGGCCGTCGGCAGCGCCAACGGCCGCAACCCCATCGCCCTCGTCATCCCCTGCCACCGCGTCATCGAAACGAGCGGGGGCCTGGGCGGCTATGCCTACGGACTGCCCATCAAGCGCGCCCTGCTAAGTCTGGAAGGCAGCTTGCCCTGGGGCAGCCGAAGGCCCTCCCCTTCGGTTTAGCGCTTTTTCCGCCCCTTTTCTTCGTTCGTTTTCGCCCATTTCCGCTCAACCATGTTTCTTATCGAGCGAAACCCTGCCCAAGGGCGATGATTCCTAGCCAAACCAAACCCGTTTCGCCAGGCGGGCGTGCCCTGCTGGTGCCCGGGGGTTTTTCCTTGGTTTCAGCGCTTATTCAAGCCGTTTTCATGCTATTTCCCCCCACGTTCTTGCCCGAAAACGCGCTTCGCCAAGCGCGGAGGCCACTCTTTTCCGCAGGAAAACCGGCCCATCGCCCTCAACAAAAACGGCATCCCGCCTCACTGTAAAAGGCGGGATGCCACTGATCGTTCGGGCTTACTTGCCGATTTGGCGCATGCAGACGGGCAGGCTGCCACCCTTCATGTGGTTCGCGACGCACTCGCAGCAGCGGCCGTGGTTCTTGCAGTCCGCGCTGGGGCAGGAACAGTCGTGGGTGTTGCTGCAAACAGCTTTTTGCTCCATGTGGATTTCCCTCCCTTATTTGAATGGCCTATTTTTTATGGCTCGGCCACTTTTGCTTAGCTTAACAGCAGCGCGCCAAAAAGTCAAATTCGCGGCGGCTTTTTTCTTGCCAAGGCGCTTCTTACACGATATGATAGGGCGGAACTGAAAAGAAAGGCGCGGCCCAGGGCCGCTGTGGCGTTTCATGCGCGATGATCTTCTAGGGCTTGCCATTTCCCTTTTCTTCGTGGCCGCGGTGCTGTTTGCTTCCGGGCTGCTCGCTTCCCGCCTGAGCCTGGGTGCCGAGACGCTCCGCAAGATGGTGCACATTGGCGTTTCCAACTGGTGGCTGATCGCCGGGCGGTTCTTTCACTCGCCCTGGATGGCAGCCCTGGTTCCGCTGCTCTTCATCGTGCTCAACGCCATGCCAGAAAGGCTGCCCCGACTGAAGACCCTGCAAAACATCAGCGATAAGACCCGGAAGGGCACGATTTATTACCCGCTTTCTCTCGCGATTTTGGCCCTGCTTTGCTTTGGCCCGCTCAAGAGCCCGGCGCTCGGGGCCTTCGGCGTGCTGTGCATGGGCTATGGCGACGGGCTGGCCGCCGTGATCGGCCAAAGGCTTGGCAGGCTGCGCTTCCGCGTCTTTGGCGCCGAGAAGAGCGTGGCGGGCTGCGCCGCGATGCTGCTTCTTTCGCTTTTGGCCTGTTTCTTCACTTCCCTTTTCTACGGGCTGGCGCTGCCGCTTCACATTCCCGTGATTTTGGCCGTTTTTGCGCTGGTTTTAGAGCTTTTTACCCCATTTGGGCTCGATAACCTGACGGTTCCCCTGGGCGTGACCGCCCTGGCCTTTGCGCTGGTGCGCTGAAATGGGCGCGCTCTGGCCGCCCTTCGCCCTTTGCGCGGCGCTGACCGCACTCATCTGCCTTTTTTCGCTGAAAAATCACCTTTTACGCCCCTTTGCCTGCGCAATCGCTCTGCTGACCGGCCTTGGTTTCTTCCTCTTTGGCGGCTGGCTTTTGTGGGGAATACTGATTCTCTTCTTCGCTAGCGCCGCCCTCGTGGGGAAGCTCGGCAATCGCCGGCCTTCCCCGAACCCTGGCGAAAAGGCGGGCAGGCGAGCCGCGCAGGTGCTGGCCAACAGCCTACCCGCACTGATTGCGGGCCTGATCTATTGGCTGAGCGGGCAAGCGCCTTTTTTGGCGGCGGCGCTTGGGGCGGTCGCCGCAGCAACTTCCGACACCTGGGCTTCCGAAATTGGCGTGCTGAGCAAAAAAAGGCCGGTTTCAATCCTGACGCTGCGCCCGGTGCACGCCGGCCTTTCGGGCGGGATCAGCGCGCTGGGCTGCCTGGCCGGCGCGCTGGGCGCGCTGTGCATCGCACTGCCGGCAGGGCTTGTTTTAGGCTCGCTTCCAGCATTTTTGTCGGTCTTTCTGGGCGGCTGCGGGGGCTGCCTGGCAGATAGCCTGCTCGGCGCCGCCCTGCAGGCCAAGTACCTGGGCCCGGACGGTGGGCTGACCGAGGAAGCGGCAGGCCCAGCAGGCCCAAACCACCTGGTTTCTGGCCTTCGCTTCATGAACAACGACTGGGTGAACGCCCTAAGCTGCACCTGCGCGGCGCTGCTCTCGCTCGGGCTTTCGGTCGTTTTCAAGGCCTAATCAGCCTTTTTTGAGGTTTTTTCAAGGGGCAGGCGCCGCGCGCATAGTTTTACCATTGAAGGGCAACGCTAACATCAATCCAAACTCTATTTCAAAGGAGCTGACAATTCGGATGGATAAGCTTGCCCTAACCCTCGTCATTTTGGGGGCCGTCAACTGGCTGCTGGTGGGGCTGTTCCAGTTTGATTTCTTTTCGTGGATCTTCGGCGGCCCGGCCACGGTGCTGGCGCGCATCCTCTACTCCATTGTGGGCATCGCGGGACTTTGGTGCATCTCGCTGCTGTTCCGCCACAGGGAATACGTCGAGGAATAGACGAAAAGCCACGGAAAAGGCATAAAAGCAGGCGAAAGCGCCTGCTTTTCCGTTTTGGGCCAAGGGCCGGAGCATTACATTGGGCCGGGCCGGCCAAGGCGGGCGGCGTAGGCTTCGTCCAGCGGCAACCCACGATGCGAACGCTGCCTTCCGTGACCCCCGCCGAGTAGCTTCCTTCGCTCGGTCACGGTTGCCTTGCAGCGCCCCGCATCAAGACGGAGCGCCGGGAACCCAAGGGCGCGTAGCTCAAAGCGCCGCCCATATTCCTCGTGGTGGGCCATCAAGGGGCCGATCGCCCAGGATGCAGATGCCGAAGGGGAAGCCGGCAACGCGGCCCTTCGGGAATGCCCGCTCAAGTGCGCAAGGCCAACCAAGGCCGGGGAACCGCCGCGCTGCAGTTCCCCGGCCCGGGTATTGTTTCGAATGGCGTTCGTCATGTCAACCCTCTAAGGCCATTTTTCTGGGCGAAGCTGGCGCAAGGATGCTCGATGGCGTGTGCTCGGCGCGGCTTAGCCAATGCAAGGCCTCTTTCTTAATACTTGCCGATCGGCGGGGCGATTTCATCGGGCAGGGGGCAGACATAGCGGCCGCCGTTCTGCTTTTTGACGAGGGCCTTCGCGCGCTGGATGACCTCGGGCCTTTGCATGGTGTAGACCGCTGCGAGCGCCATGGCCTTCGCGGCGACGAGCAGGCCCTTATGGGCGATTTCGCTGCCCGCCTGGGCAGTCATCTGCCAAGTATGGCCCACGTTGCCGATGCAGGCCGTGGCCACGCGCAGATTGAGCGTGGGAGCCGCATAGCAAACATCGCCCACGTCAGTGGAACCGCTGGCGATGCCCGCATGCTCCGGGTCGTAGGGGTGAATGACGGAATCGAGAGGTTGCTCTAGGGCTTCATCGGCCTTTTCTTCGCCATAGAGCTTCACCGCGGCCTCGCGGATGCTTTCTTTGGTTTCGGCGTTGTAGGTGTTAAGAAAACTTCTTGCCAGGGAATAGTCGCTTTCGCTCCACTTGGGCGCGCCGACCGCGCGCAGGGCCTCGTCGGCCACTTTTGCCAAGGCATCGTTGGCGATGTAGTCCGAAAAGGCCATGGTGATCTCGTACTTCATCGTGGTGCCGGTCATCAGCGCGGCGCCGCGCGCCACGTTGACCACGCGCTCAAAAAGATCCTTCACCTGATAGACCTTGGGCGAGCGGACTTCGTATTTGACGAGGGAATGATCCTGCACCACGTTGGGCGCAACGCCGCCCGCGTCCACATAGGCGTAATGGATGCGGGCCTCGTTGATGGTGTGCTCGCGCAGGTAGTTGACGCCAACGCTCATCAGCTCCGCCGCATCCAGCGCCGAGCGCCCGAGATGCGGCGAGCCGCCGGCGTGGGAGGTCAGGCCGAAGAACTCGAAGTTTGCGCCCATGATAGCCACGGAAGCCTGGGCATCCACGCCGTTTTGGGTGGCCGGGTGCCAGGTATAGATGAAGTCCATCTCGTCAAACAGCCCCGCGCGCGCCATGAACTGCTTGGAGCCCGCACCCTCTTCGGCGGCGCAGCCAAAGTAGAAAACCGTGCCGGATATGGAGTTTTGAACGAGATAGTCCCGAAGGGCGAAGGCCGCGGCCAGGGCGCCCGCACCAAGGGCGTTGTGCCCGCAGCCGTGGCCCGGCGCGCCGTCTTTAATCGGGGTTTTTATGGGGTTTGCGGCCTCCTGGCTCAAGATATCGAGCGCGTCGAACTCGCCCAAGAAGCCCATCTTGTAGCCGCCGCTGCCGACCTGGAAGCGCCCCACGAAGGAGGTCGGCATCCCCGCGACGCCCTCGTCCACAGCAAAGCCTTCGTCTTTGAGCAGCTTGACGAGCAGCGCCGCGGACTGAAACTCCGCGTAGGGCAGTTCGGCGAAGCCCCAGATCGCGTCTGAAGCGCCGAGGATCTCTTTTTGCCTTTGGTCTACCGCCTTTGAGATGAATTCCAGATCAGTCATGCCGCGCGCCTCCTTCGATTTATACCGTTTTTTCCATTGCGCCTTAAAGAACCTTGCTCAAGAATTCGACCGTCCTTGGGTTTTGGGCGTTTTTAAAGATATCTTCCGGGCTGCCCTGCTCCGCGATGCGGCCCTCATCCATGAAGAGAACCCGATCGCTGACCTCGCGGGCAAAGCCCATCTCGTGGGTGACGATGACGATGGTCATGCCGGTTTGGGCCAGGGCCTTGATGACATCCAAAACCTCGCCGACCATCTCAGGGTCGAGCGCGGAGGTCGGTTCGTCGAAGAGGATCACATCCGGATCCATGGCCAAGGCCCGCACGATGGCCAGGCGCTGCTTTTGCCCGCCCGAAAGGCGATCCGGGTACTCATCGCGCTTATCGAGCAGGCCGACGCGGGCGAGAAGCTCCTCGGCGCGGCGATTCGCTTCGTCTTTAGGGAGCTTTTTTTCGAGAGTGGGGGCCAGGGTGATGTTTTGCCTGACCGTCAGGTGCGGGAAGACGTTAAAGAGCTGGAAGACCATGCCGATCTTCTGGCGGTGCTTATCGACATTCACATGCTTGCCGGAAAGATCGACATCCTCGAAGATGACCCGGCCAGAGGAGGGCTTTTCGAGCAAGTTGAGGCAGCGCAAAAAGGTGGATTTGCCGCTGCCCGAGGGGCCGATGATGGAAACGACCTCCCCCTCACGGATGGACTCGCTGATTTCTTGCAGAACCCGCAGCTTGCCAAAATTCTTGCTCAGGTTTTCGACGCGGATGAGCTCCCGTCGGGCATTAGACGATGCTTCGCTCACTTTTGTGCAGCCTCCTTTCGAAAAACCGCAGGCAGAAGGTTAGAACCGTGGTGACGGCCAGGTAGATCAACCCCGCGATGATCAGCGAGGGCATAGGCTGAAAGGTGGCCGATTGGACGGTCTTTTGCGCGGTCATAAGCTCGTGGACGAAGAAGACCGAGGCCAAAGAGGTCTGCTTGACCATGACGATGAACTCGTTGCCCAGAGCGGGCAGGATGTTTTTGATGGCCTGAGGCAAGATGATGCGGGTCATGGCGTTAAAGTCGCTCATCCCCAAGCTTTTTGCCGCCTCGGTCTGGCCGGAATCGACGGCCTGAATGCCCGCGCGGATCACCTCGCAGACATAGGCGCTGGCGTTGATGATGAGCGCCGCGACGATGCAGGTTTCGTTCGAAAGCTCCATGTGCAGGAGCCTGGGCAGCCCCAGCCAAAAAAAGTATAATTGCAGAAGAATCGGCGTGCCGCGGATAATCCACAGATATACATCCACAAAGCCTTCGAAGAGCTTGACGCGGGAAAGCCGCATGACGGCCAGGATCGTGCCGAAAAACACCGCAAAGGCGACGGAAATCAGCGAAAACCAGAGCGTGCCGCCCAGGCCTTCGAGAAAAACCATGCCATACCTTTCTAAAATCGCGGGGATCTTCTCAAGCTGCAAGGAAAAACCTCCCTCAAGCAAGGGCGCGCCGGCGCCGGAAGCTTCCGGCGCGCGGCGCGGCTCCAACAGTCCTTTTTCTTTACTCTACACCAAGGGTCTTGGCCAACTCGGTGTGCTCATCATACCACTTGATGTAGTCCCCGGAGACCAGAATTTCGTCGATGATACCATTGATATAGGCCAAAAGCTCGGTTTCGCCCTTTGGAATGCCGATGCGGGTGCCCAAGGTTTCTTCGTCCTGCGTGAAGCGGAACTCGGACTGCACGACCAGCTTGGAATCCGGGTTAGCGCTGATGTAAAGCTCGGCAGGGCTAATCGCGACGATCGCCGCATCCGCCTTGCCTTCCTGCACGGCCAGGTAGGCATCCACCGGGGTGGAAAGCTGCATGTGCACAGCGTCCGCCGGACACTGATCCTTGGCGAAGAACTCCTGCAGGGAGCCTGCCTGGTAGGCGATGGTCTTGCCCGCCAGATCGGCAGGGGTTTTCAGCGTGAGCTGATCCGCCTCGCGCACGAGGAAGCTCTGCTCGACCGAGCCCGCGCCCTCGCGCGAGAAGTAATAGCCCTTGGTCATTTCCATGGCTTCGTTGCGCGCCGGCGTCCACGCCAAGCCGGAAATCGCCAGGTCGTACTTGCCCTCGACGATGCTGGCCAGCACCGCCGTGAACTCCAGCGGGACGATGCGAAGCTCCACATCCAGGGATTTTGCGATGTGCTTGGCCAGCTCAATATCGCTGCCCACGATCTGCTCGGCCTCCGGCTTGGAAGGGTCGATGTATTCGTTGGGGGCGAAGTAAGGCTCTGTGGCCACTTCGATGTAGCCGCGCGCCCTAATGGCCTCCAGCCGGTTGGCGGGCTCGCCAGAAGCCTGAGTGGCGGCGGGTGCGCAGGCGACCGAAGCCGCCAGCAGCGACAGGATCAGGCCCAAAAGCAGGGCCTTTTTTAGCAGACTGTGCATGTTCAATACCCCTCTTGCTCTTTCATTTTACCCTCAGCGGGCTTTGCTTTTGCGCTTCGATGCGATAAATCAACATGCCAATCATTTTATCACGTTTCAAGCGGCTTGTAAAGGTTTGCCGGCATTTTTCGCTGCTTTGCCGCCCTTTTTTACAAACGCGCACGGTAAAATTCGCGCTTCTGACGAAAAAGCAGGGTTTTCGCGCGAAAACCTTGACCGCAGACCCGCGCAGAGGGTATAATCCTGAAGAAAATATTGGCATGCTCCCGGTGCTGGGAACAAAACGGGACGCGGTTGCGTCCAAAATGAGGACTTTCATCGAATTCATCCGAAGGAGTGCTATGAAAAATGAGTGGGAAGACGAAAAATCCTAAATTTTTAGCCTTTTTGGCCTGCCTTGCGGCCCTTTGCCTGGCCCTTGGCGCCTGCAGCGCCCCGGCGCCCGAGCAGCCCGAGGACGCGGCCGCCCTGCTGGACGCGATCGTAGCGAGCGCAAGCTCCAGCCTGGGCGAGGAAAACCCGATGCCCAAAACCGAAACCGACGCGATTTTGGCCGCGAACAGCCAGGCTATGCTGGGCATCAGCGAAGCGGACTTCAACCAATATGCGGAGACCGCCTTCGCCTCCAACGCCCTGATCTCGACCTTTGCGCACGAGGTCGCCCTGGTCAAGTGCAAAGACGTCTCCTCCGCAGAAAAGCTCCAGAGCTTGATCGCCGAGGGCTTTGACCCTTATAAGTGGATTTGCGTGATGCCGGAAAGCTGCAAGGTGGTCGCCTCCGGCCGCTATGTGCTGCTCACGGTTTCACATGAGAGCATCGGCACTGCCCTGATTGCGGGCTTTAAAGAAAACTCCGGCGCGGCGCTGGGGGAGGTCAACGCCTTCTTCTCAATCGGCGAGGGCGAATTGCCGCAGCCCAGCGGAGGCGGGTTCATCTTGAACTGATTCCGCAGGCATAAAGGGCCTTAAATTGGCACGGAGAGGGGCTTGCGCGCGCCATGTTGTTCTCGAGCCTGACCTTCCTTTATTTCTTCCTGCCGGCGGTGCTGGTTCTGTACTTTTTGGTGCTGCTGCTTTGCGGGGGGCGTTCGATCAGGCCGGCAAACCTCGTGCTGCTGCTGGCCAGCCTGGTCTTTTACGCCTGGGGGGAGCCGGTTTATGTCTTTCTGATGGCCGGGCAGACCTTCGCCGCGTGGCTGTTTGGCCTGATCATCGAGCGATTCAGGGGGGCAAGGGCGGGCAAAACCGCCTTTGCCCTTTCGTGCGCGCTCACGTTAAGCGGGCTGCTCTTTTTTAAATACAGCGACTTTTTTTTGAGCAATTTCGCCGCGCTGACCAGCTCGCCGATTCGGCTTCTGGGCCTGGCGCTGCCCCTGGGCATCAGCTTTTACAGCTTCCAGATCCTGAGCTACACCATCGACCTATATCGCGGCAAAACGGCGGTGCAGCGCGACTTTTTCGCCTTCGCCGCCTATGTAATGCTCTTCCCTCAGCTCGTCGCCGGGCCAATCGTCCGCTATGCGGACGTGGCCGCGGAGCTGGGCGGCAGAAAGCACGATTGGGCCGGATTTTCGGCCGGCGCGCGGCGCTTCGTTCTGGGCCTTGGCAAGAAGGTTCTTTTGGCGAACGTGCTGGGGGAACTTGTCGCCGCTTACCATGGCAGCGCCGAGCAGAGCCTGCTCTTCGCCTGGCTCTATGCCGTAGCTTACGCCCTGCATATCTACTTCGACTTTTCGGGCTACAGCGATATGGCCATCGGCCTTGGAGCGATCTTTGGCTTTCACTTCCTTGAAAACTTCGATTACCCCCTCGTTTCAAGGAGCATCACGGAGTTTTGGCGGCGCTGGCATATCTCGCTTTCGAGCTGGTTACGCGACTATGTGTATATTCCCCTGGGCGGCAACCGCGTCGCCCTCGGCCGGTGGATTTTGAACACCCTGGCCGTGTGGATGCTCACGGGCTTCTGGCACGGCGCGGGCTGGAACTTCATCCTTTGGGGGCTGTATTTCGGCCTGCTTCTTTTGGCCGAAAAGTTTTTCGTGGGCCGCCTTATCGAAAAGCTTCCCCGTTTTTTCGGCCACTTTTACGCGCTCTTCATCGTGTCGCTCAGCTGGATGCTTTTTGACGCGCAAGGCCTGGGCGAGAGCTTCGCGGGGTTCACGGTTTTGCTCGGCTTCGGGGCAAGGGCGCTGGCCGGCCCCGAATCGCTCTACGCTTTGCGCAATTACGCGCTGCCGCTGCTGATCGGGGCCGTCGGCTGCACGCCATACCCCAGGCTTTGGGCACAAAGGCTGCAAAAGAGCAGGCTGGCGCCGGCGATGCCCTTCCTGGAGGGGGCTTTCATCGCGGCGCTGCTGCTCCTGGTCACTGCCTACCTGGTGGACGGCTCGTTCAACCCGTTCATCTACTTTAGATTCTAGGGGGTGCGGGAAATGAAAGGGCAAAGACGGCCCAGATTTCAGCTTTTGACGGCCTGCGTTTTTTTATTGATTCTGGGGGCCTTTTCGCTTGCCAAAGCGCTGCTGCCCGCGCCCGCCGTTTTGCAAAGCGAAAGGCGAAAGCCCGCGCAGCTGCCGAAGCTGAGCCTTTCCAGCCTGAGTTCGGGCTCGTTCATGGGCGGGTTTGAGCCTTGGGCGGCCGATACCTTTCCCTTTCGCGAGGGCCTGCGCACCCTGCGCGCCGGAGCGGTATTTTATCTATTCAACCAAGCCGACAAGGGCGGCCTTTACCTCGAAGATGGCGCCGCGGGCAAGTTTGAAGCCTTAAACGAGCCCTCCGCGCGCGACCTCGCGCGAAAAATCGCTTCGCTGCGGGCAATGTTTCCCGCGGATGCGAGGGCCTACGTTTCCGTCGTGCCCGACAAGAGCCTCTATGCAAAGCGCGCCTATCCGGGCATAGACCTGCCAAGGCTCGAGGCCATTTTGAGAGAGGAATTGCCCCAAATTCCCCAAATCAACCTAAGTGCCGTGCTGAATGCCGAGAGCTATTACCGAACCGACCTGCACTGGGATCAGTCCCGGCTGCAGCCCGTGGTCAGCGCGCTGGCTGAAGGCATGGGTTTTGAGGCGGCAACGGATTTTAAGGTGCAAGAAATCGGCCCCTTCAGCGGCGTGTATGCAGGGCAGCTCGCCCTGCCGCTAAAGCCCGATGAAATGCGGCTTTTAAGCTCCCCGGCGCTGGAAGGAAGCACGGCTCTTTATCTAAATCCCAAAAGCCTGCAAATGGAGCCCGGCGAAATCTACTGGCTTTCGGCCTTCCGCGGGCAGGATCCTTACGACGTCTTTCTGGGCGGCGTGCAGCCGCTGATCCGCATCGAAAACCCGAATGCCGAAACTGATCGCGAACTTTACCTTTTCCGCGACTCCTTTTCTTCCTCTTTAGTACCCTTGCTGGCGCCGAGCTACGCGTGCGTGACGCTGATCGACCTTCGCTATGTCGATTCCCGCATCCTGTTCGAGCTGATCGAGCCCGCGTCGGATGCCGATCTGCTTTTCCTTTATGGCTCGACTATCTTTAACAGCGCAAGTGTGCTGAAATGAGCTCGGGCTTATAACTCGCTCATCGGGGAAATCTTCCGTTGCTTCTGCGGCGTATCGTGCTGGCGAAAAGCTCCGTAATGACCACGACGGAGTAACGCATGACTATAGCCGCAAAAGCGAGGTTATCCATAATGAGATACTCCTTCCCAAGAATGCCCCGCAGGAGTACACCGACCGTAGCATGCTATAGAACGCTGTTGAGAAGGCAGAAAAACGTAGTGATTCGCAGACGGCAAGAGAGGTTTTGCTTGCTCTGCCCATCGAATTTTCTCACGATGAAAA
Organism: Christensenellaceae bacterium; assembly: GCA_031280685.1. Taxonomy (GTDB): domain Bacteria; phylum Bacillota; class Clostridia; order Christensenellales; family UBA1750; genus JAITGM01. The sequence continues at coordinate 1,637 of JAITGM010000013.1, read as the reverse complement.
TATAGCTTTGTCGAGAGAGTATATCGAGCGTGAGTTTGTTTCAAGGGGCATGGTTGCGGACTTCGCCCTACACGACACAAGCAAAGGAAATCCTCATGCACATATCATGCTGACTACTCGAGAGGTCGGAGCAGACGGCTTCGGCAAAAAGAACAGGGACTGGAACAGTAAAAACCTCCTCATTTCTTAGCGTAAGGATTGGACGAATACCTGCAACGAGAAGTTTAAAGAGAAGGGCTTAAAAGCCCGCATTGACGATGCGTACCCTTGAGGCACGAGGCATAGACAGAGAACCGACGATTCATTTAGGCGTTGCGACTCATGCTATGGAAAATAAAGGGGTTCGTATAGAGCGGGGCGATATGCTCCATGAGATTATCGCCCGCAATAGAGCTAGAGAGAGCCAAGAAAATCCGAATAATACGGCTATTTTTCTTCACAAGTTGAAGGAAGGCTATGTTTTGCCGACCGTGAAATATCAAGCCTAGAGCAGGAGTTATTCGCAAATCGGCAAGAGGTACAACGGCTATTTTATCAAGCTGAAGAAATCGACGAAAAGGCTAACAACATCAAAATTTTAGAGGGTAGAGTGAGGGATCTGCAAGGGGAACACGGTAAGCTAGGGCTATTTGACGGTGCAAAGAAAAAAGCCCTCGAGGGGCAGATATAAAGCCTCTCCCACTCAAAGGAGCAGGCAGAGGGCTATTTTCGGCGTACCTATGGGAATTCTTACGCCAATGCTGAAAAACTTATTAAGAATACCCGAAAGCAGATTAAGGCACGAAGCATGACAGAAAAGCGGCTATACAGCCAAATTACAGAACTTCGCCCTCTGCATGATGAGATTACGGAGGTTTGCCTCATCATTTAGGCGCGTCACCCTGTCAACACCTTGTCTAAGTCCGGCCAACGCGTCCTTAAAGTCCTGTTCCAAGACCGCCTTTCTTTTCTTTCCCAATCCGTTTGCGTATGACTAGACTTCCTCGCTAACGGGGATTTTCTCGCCGTCTACGACGACAAAATATTCCTTTGCCATTGCCGTTTCCTCCTTTCCGCAAAATTTCCGAGGAAAGGGGAAGCGGCGGGGAACGGCAACGGGAGATGGGCTTACACGCAAAAATGCCCCGCAAACGGACAAAGTCCATCTGCGGGGCAGGGTGTTCTATCAGTTCACCTATGGAAGCAGAAAAGCCCGTCGACAAGGACAGGCTTTTTTTGACAGTAGGCTATGAAACTGAAATATTATATTGTCAGCGTAAGGTTAAACCATGCGATCAACATACTTTGACAGCAATTTTCGTATTCTTAACATTAACATTGACCGCACACTCCTAACACCTAACCGGACTTTTAACCGCCCCATAATTTACAGATTTTTGAAGAGAGCTTCTGCTCATCGGGATAAACAACGATATCCGCAGAAATGTCTAACTCACGGACAATTCGTACAAACAAGTCATAACTGGGCTTTTGACCGCTGTTTTCTATTGCTTTGAGGTATCGGACAGTATCCGGTTTTCTTCGCACAGCTTTTGAATGCGGCGTTCGGAAATCCCCCATTTTTCAGATGCTTCCTTTGTAGAGATGCAATCCACAGCGTTACCTCCTCAAATTTTCTCTATTATATATTATATACG
>JAITGM010000004.1 GCA_031280685.1 Christensenellaceae bacterium | reverse complement strand
CCCAATGCCCGGACGAAGCCTCGTTCGAAGCCGCCTGGGCCGAATTTACGGCCAGGCTGGCCGCATTGCCCCTGCGCGAATACGAAGAGCTCGCCACGCAGATGATTAAGGACTCCGTGGAGCTTTATAAGAGGTAAAAAACCCAAACGAAGAGGCTAAGTCCTTCCTGCCAAAGGGCAAAGCTGGTGTACTCAGGCCGCCCCGGGGCAGAACCCCGGGGCGGCTGCGTATATAGGAGGGATTTTTTCATGAAAAGGAAGCTCGCCGCTTGTTTGCTGGCCGGTTTTATGCTGGCCTTGGCCCTTTCAGCCTGCGCCCCGCCAAGCCCAGCCCCGGCGACGGAAGCGCCAGCCCCAACGAGCGGCGCGACCGCCGTGCCCACGGCGGCCCCGGAAGAGCCCGCGAAGCCGGAGCGCGTGCCGGCCACGATCACCTACCTGCACTCGGCTTCGGCCACGACGACCATCGACCAGTGGCACGATACCCCGGTGGGCAAGGCCCTGCACGAGCTGACGAACGTGGATCTGAGCATCGAGTATTTGGTGGGTTCCGACATTCGCCAGAAGGCCTCCCTGCTGATCGCTTCGGATCAGTACCCGGATTTGATCAACACGGCGGATACTTCCGGCGACTACTACGCGGCCGGCGCCCTCGTGCCCTTGGATGAATACTTTGACAAGTACGAGAATCTGGGCGCGGTCTACACCCCGGTCTTCCGCAAGCTGCTGACGCAGCCGGACGGCCACATCTATTGGTTTGGCGGTTTCCCAGGCGAAAACGCCGTTTATCCCTCCGCGGGCTACTACCTCAACATGGATCTGCTCAAGCAGAACGACTACCCGGTGGTGACGGATTTTGAGCAGTGGCAGCAAATGGTCATCGACTATGTCGCCGCCAACCCGACCTTCAACGACCAGCCCACCATCGGCCTGACCGAGCCGGCCGAAGCCTGGCGCGCCTCCGCGATCCAGTACGGCGGCTCGCGCTTTTTGATGGGGAACCCAAACGATGGTTTGACGGTCATCGACCCTGAAACCCTAGAAGCCAAGATCATCATGGATTCGGACTTCCAGAAGCTCTTCGTGAAGATGCTCAACAGGATGTATCTTGAGGGCGTGCTCGACCCCGAGCTGTTCATGCAGACCAACGACCAGTACTTAGCCAAGATCGGCACGGGCCGTGTCGCGGGGCTTTATGACCAGCGCGGCTCCTTGCAGACCGCGATCGATTCCCTGGTGGCCAACACGCCCGAGCGCAACATCGTCGCCTTCCCCGTGGTTCTGCCCGGGGTGACGACCGAGCGCTACCGCGGCCCGCGCAGCTACAGCGCAAGCCAGGGCCTGGTGGTTACGGTTTCGGCCAAGAATCCGGATCGCGTCGTGCAATTCCTCGATGATATCGCTTCGGAAGAGGCGCAGCTCATCATTCGCTGGGGCATTGAGGGCGAGGACTGGGCCTACGACGCGGACGGCAAGATCGTAAAGAGCGACGAGCAGTGGATGGCCTTCCGCAAGGCCGAGTTCAAGCAAGAGCGCGGTATCGAGCAGCTAACCTGGTTCTATCTGCGCCCGGGCCTTGAGCCTTTGCCAACCTCCGGCACGATCCTTTCCCCCACCAACAACGAAGCCTACGTGCTGCACGCCTACAGCGATGCCGAAAAGGAGTTCCTCTCGCACTACGCCGATCGCGGCTACACCACCTTCTGCTCCTGGTTCAAGCCCTCCTATGATGCCTATTATGAGGCTGGCTGGGCGATCCGCCAGCGCATCGCGACCGACGACCCCCGCAAAATCGCGGGCGAAACCGCCCTGGAAATCACCTTGGAGTACCTACCCAAGCTGACGCAGGCCAAGGACGATGCCGCCTTTGAGGCGATGTGGACCGAGTTCACCGGCAAGCTGGCCGATTTGCCCCTGCGCGAGTATGAGCAGCTCGCGACCGAGATGGCCCAGGCCAGCGCGAAGGTCTATGCGGCAAAGTAAGCGCCAATCAGGCCAGAAAACCCTTTTTTGACCCAACTGGGCCGGACGGGCCGCCGATTTTAAGGGCGGCGGCCCGTCCGGGTTCGTCCCTCCCCCGGCAAGGCGGGCGCTTCCTACAAAATCCGCCTTCCCTACCCCTGGATATGAAGGAGGTTAGGCTCATGAGCATGGATCAAAGAACGCTGCGCTCCGCCTTGAACGGCCCTCGCAAGGGCGATAGCCTGCCACGCCTGCTTTGGAAGCAGAGGCAGCTCATCATTCTTTCCCTGCCCGTCATCTTCGTGTTTTTCTTCTCGTATTTCCCCCTCTGGGGCTGGATTATCGCCTTTCAGAACTACAAAGTAGCCTTTAAGGGCAATCTCTTTCAGCAGCAGTGGGTGGGGCTGCAAAACTTCGTGGCCTTGTTTAAGGAAGATACCTTCCTGCGCGCGCTGCGCAACTCCCTAGGCATCGGGCTGCTGACCATCGCGTTTTCCTATTTTTTCACGTTATTGCTGGCGGTGCTGCTGAACGAGATCAAGGTAAGCTGGTTTAAGCGGACGGTGCAAACCATCTCGTACCTGCC
>JAITGM010000045.1 GCA_031280685.1 Christensenellaceae bacterium | reverse complement strand
CGGAGGCCGCAGCCTCCGGGCCCGCCCCCCGAATCCGTAACTCGAACCCCTTCGCTACCCACGCGCCGCTTTTTTCCCGCTTTCGTCCATTCTTCGCTGCCTGCAGTTGAATCCCGCCCGCTGGCGGCGGGCTCCTTGAATTTGATTGGCCTATCGGCGCTTTGCTAAGCGGGAATTTCCCTAAGCCCTTCCCTGAGAGGGTGCGGGAGAGTTGCTCTCCCGCTTGGGGCGCAACCCCGGGCGGCAAAGCCGCCCAGGCGAGGTTGAGCGGAGCGCAGCCCGTGAAGAGGAAATCCCCCTCGATTTTTTCCGCGCTTTGCGGTACACTGTGGCATAATGGATTCCTCGACCTGCTTCTTTCATCTAAAGGATAAGGAAGGGGCCAAAAATGGAGCGAAGGGGGCGTTTCACACGCGGCTTTTCCATTTGGCCGATCTGCACCTGGGCAAAACCCTAAACGGCTTCCCCCTGCTCGAAGACCAGCGCTTTTTGCTGCGTCAGATCCTCGATCTCGCGAGAGAGAAGCGGCCCGACGCCCTGCTTCTCGCCGGGGATGTGTACGACCGCAGCTCGCCCGGCGCGGAGGCCGTGCAGGCGCTGGACGACTTCCTCACCGCCCTTTCCCGCGAGGGGATCTCGGTCTTTCTCATCAGCGGCAACCACGATTCGCCCGAGCGGCTGGGCTTTGGCGGCCGCTTGCTCGAGGAAAGCGGTGTTTTCGTGCACTCCCGCTTCGAGGGCGGCGTCAAGACCCTGCGGCTGAACGATCAGCACGGCCCCGTCTTCTTTCACCTTTTGCCCTACCTGCATCCGGCCCTAGCCAGGCTCTTTTACCCGGATGACGCGATCGAAAGCCACGAGGATGCCGTGCGCGCGGCGTTTTCGCGCCTGAAGCTCGACGAGGGCGCGCGCAATGTCTTCCTCGGCCACCAATTCTTTGCAGGCGGCGCCGAGGAACCCCGCCGGGCGGATTCCGAAACGGCCTATGTCGGCGGTCTTGACCGCGTTTCGGCCGAACCCTTGCGCGCGTTCGACTACGCGGCCCTCGGCCATCTGCACGGTCCGCAGGCGCTGCTTAACGGCGAGCGCGTCCGCTACGCCGGCTCGCCGCTCAAATACTCGGCCTCCGAGGCCGGGCAAAAAAAGAGCCTGCCGATGGTCGATTTGGGTAAAAAGGGCGATGTTCGCCTGGAGCTGCTCCCTCTAACGCCCCTGCGCGAGCTGCGCGCCCTGCGCGGCCCGCTGGCCGATCTTTTGGCCACCGCCCTTGCACAGGGCCCGAGCGAAGACTACATCCACGCGACCCTGACCGACCAAGGCGCGGTCTATGACGCACTCAGCCGCCTTCGCCAAGCCTACCCCAACCTGCTCGAGCTGCGCTTTGCGCTCCGCGAGGCGCCCGGCGCCGAGACGGAAGGCGAACCGCCTGCTGAGGAACTTGGCGTAGAGGAGCTTTTCGGGCGGTTTTACCTCGCGCAGCGCGGCGAAACGCTCAGCGAAACGCAAATGGCCCTCGTACGCGGCTATTTGCGGAAGGAGGGGCAGCCATGAGGCCGCTGAAGCTGACCCTTTGCGCCTTCGGACCCTATCCGGGCGAGCAGAGCGTCGATTTTTCGGCCTTTGGGGAGGGCGCGCTCTATCTCATCACCGGCAGGACGGGCTCTGGCAAGACCAGCCTCTTCGACGCGATCTCCTTCGCGCTCTTTGGCCAGCCCAGCGGCAGGGCGCGCGGCGAAAGGATGCTGCGCAGCGATTTTGCCCCGCCCGAGCGGCGCAGCTTCGTGCGGCTCTCCTTCCGCCTGCGCGGGGAGGAATACGAGGTCGAGCGCAGCCCTTCCTATCTGCGGCCCAAGCTCAAGGGTGAGGGCCTCATAGAAGAGCCCGCGGCGGCGCGGCTGCTCGCGCCCGGCGGCCGGGTGGTCACGGGCATGCGGCCCGTCACCATAGCCATCGAAGAGATCCTCGGCGTCATACGCGAGCAGTTCGCGCAGACCTCGATGATCGCTCAGGGCGACTTTCAGCGTTTCCTCTTCAGCCCCACCGCGGAGCGCCTGGCGATCCTGCGGCGCCTTTTCGCTACAGAGGGTCTCGAACGCTTCCAGGCCCTGCTCAAAGAAGAAAGCCTCGCCCTCAAGCGCAGGCTCGATGCTGGAAAAGAGGGCTTTTTGCGCATTGCGGCGGGCCTTAGGCCAGGCGGAATGCCGGGCGGGGACGCGCTTGCGCTCTGGCTGCAAAACCCCGGCCCGCCCGAAAGTTTTCTGGCCGAGCTCGAGCGTCTTTTGCGGAATTTAGAGGCGGAAGCTTCGCTCTTGCGGCAAGGCGGCGAGGATCTGGGCCGGCGGCGCGATGCCTTGCGGCTGGAGCTTAGCCTGGCCGCCGGGCAAAACGCCAGGCTTGACGCGCTGGAGCATACCCGGGGCGCCTTGCAGGCCGCGCTGCTGCGCGGGCCCGAGTTTGAGCGCCTGGGCGAGCGGCTCAAAAACGGGCTGGCAGCCAGGCGCGGGGCCTTCCCCGCCGCGCAGGAAAGGGAGCGTGCCGAGCAGGCGCTCGAGGCCCTGGCGAAGGAGCTGCTGGCTGCTGCCGAGGCCTTCGCCCGGCGCGAAGGGGCCTTGATCGCCGCGCGCGAGGCCCTTGCGCGCGAGGCCGGGAACGACGCCCTGCGCGAGGAGCTCCACGCCCGCGCCACAAGGCTTGAGGGCGAGCAGTCGGGCTATGCGGAGCTTGAGCGCCTGAGCAAAGAGCTCAAGGCCCGGGAACTGGCTATTTCAGCGGGTGGAGCGGCCCTTGAAGCCCAAGGCTTGGCCATTACTGAAAAAAAGACCGCGCTCGAAGCCCTCCGCGCCGAGAGTGAAAAGCTTGCCGGCGCGGAAGACCGCCACGCTACCCTGGAAGCCAGGCGCGCTGCGCTGCGCGCGGACGCGGACGCGCTCGAAGCCCTGCGAGCTGACTATAAAGCCATCCAGCAAAAAAAGAGCGCGCTTCATGCCCTGAACGAAGGATTTTTGCGGGCTGAAGCGACCTTTGCCGAAACCGACCGGCGGTTTGCTGAGATGGAGCGGCGCTTCTTCCTCGAGCAGGCGGGCCTTTTGGCGCAGGCCCTGAAAAAGGGCCTGCCCTGCCCCGTCTGCGGCGCACTGCATCACCCCTCGCCAGCCCATCTTTCCATGGACGCGCCCAGCGAAGCGGAGCTCACCCGCGCGAAGGAACTGCTTGAGGCTTCGAGAAAGGCCCGCGAGGAGGGCGCGGGCCGAATCGGCCGGGCGAGGGCCGAGCTTGCCGCGCTGGAAGAGAATTGGCTTGCCGGGGTTTCGCGCCTGCTGCCCGGCACAAAAAAAGAGGGCGCACTCGAGGCGCTTGCCGCCTTCTCGAAGCAAAACGAGGGCGACCTGAGCGAAAATGCCCACCTTTTGGGCAAGGCGCTTGTGGGGCTTCAGCGGCGCGAAAGGCTTTTGCCCGCCCTGCAGGCGCTGGCCCTGGCGCTGCCCGGGGAGGAGCTTGCCCTGCAGGAGGCGGGCCGGGCACTGGAAGGCGAAAAGCAGCGCCGCGCGGCCTTGCTCGCCGGGCGTTCAAGCCTGCTCGCCCGCCTGAGCGCCCCCTCGCAGGCGGAGGGCGAACGGGCCCTGCGCGAGGCGAGAGCCGAACTTTCGAACTTAAATAAAGCGCGCGAGCAAGCCGCGCGGGCCGAGAGCGAAGCCGCGCAGGCGCTCGAATCCGCAAGAGCGGTGCTGCTCGAAAGGCAGGGCCGCGAAAGGGGGCTTTCCCTGGCCCGCGAGAATGCGCAGTCCGAGTTTCAGGCCGCGCTGCGTGAAAACGCCTTCGAAAGCGAGGAAGAGTACCGCGCCGCGTTGCTCAGCGAGCCCGAAATCGAGGCGCTCGAAAAGCAGGGCCGCGAATACGCCGAAAGCCTGCGCGCGCTTGGACGCGAGGAAGAGCGGCTCCAGGCCGAAACGAAGGGGCTGGTTAAAAAAGAGCTTTCCCTGCTCGAAAGCGAGCTTTCGGGGCTGGAGCGCGAGCTCGCGGCCAATAGCGAGCGGCTGACGGCGCTGCTGGGCAGCCTAAACGCGGGCGAAAACGCCCTGCGCTCCCTCGGCGAACTCCAGCTTTCCCTCAGCCAAACCGAAGCCGAATACATCGCGCTCCGCTCGCTGTCCGACGTGGCAAACGGCGAGCTGCGCGGCGAGCGCCGCCTGAGCTTTGAGGCCTATGCGCAGCGCAGTTACTTTGCCAGGGTGCTCCGCGCTGCGAATCGCCGCCTGCTCAGCATGAGCGGCGGGCGCTTTCTGCTCACCCTCGAGGGCGCGGGCGTCGATCTGCGCCGCCAATCGGGCCTCGAACTCAGCGTGCTGGATCAATATACCGGCCTTGCGCGCGATGTGCGCTCCCTCTCGGGCGGCGAATCCTTCAAGGCCTCGCTGGCGCTGGCTCTTGGGCTTTCTGACGCGGTTTCGGCCGTAGCAGGCGGTGTGCAGCTCGATGCCCTCTTTATCGACGAAGGCTTTGGCTCCCTCGATTCCGAATCCCTCGAGGGCGCCGTGCAGACCCTCCTCGAAATCGCCGGGGAAAAGCGCCTTGTGGGCGTCATCTCCCACGTTGCGGAGCTGCGCCAGCGCATTCCGCAGCGAATCAGCGTCGAGAGCGGCCCCATGGGCAGCGGAATTCGCCAGTGAACAGCCCCTTGCGGGCAGCGTCTCCCACGTCGCGGAGCTGCGCCAGCGCATTCCGCAGCGAGCCAGCGTCGAAAGCGGCCCCACGGGCAGCAGGATTCACCAGTGAACAGCCCCTTGGCCGAAAGGAGTCCCAAACCATGGAAAAGTGGATGCATCTCGCGCTCGCCGAGGCGAAAAAAGCCGCTTCGCTGGGCGAATTGCCCGTGGGCGCGGTGGTCGTGAAAGAGGGGAAGCTCATCGCGGCGGCGGGCAACGCCCGCGAGGCCCTGCGCGATCCCAGCGCCCATGCTGAGATCCTGGCCCTGCGCGCCGCGGGGGCACTTTTGGGCGATTGGCGGCTTGACGGCTGCGAGCTCTACGCGACGCTGGAACCCTGCGCGATGTGCGCCGCCGCCATCCAGCAGGCGCGGCTAAAGCGCGTGGTTTTTGGGGCGTTTGACGGGGAAAAGGGCGCCTGCGGCAGCCTTTACGCCCTGCCGATGGATGAGCGCCTGGGCAGGCCCGTCGAAATCACCGGCGGCTTGCTGCGCGATGAATGTGAGGCCCTGCTCCAAGCTTTTTTCGCAAAGAGTAGAAGAAAAAGCGAATAAATCCCATTTCGGTTTTGCGCAGGGCCTCTTCCCTGCTCACCTAGGGTGTTCGGTTTTTTTGCGCTAAAACCCGCGCGTCGCGCGCCATACCGCTTCGGCCGAAGCTCCAGCGGTGGGCCGTGGCTTGGAGCCGGCGGCTCACAGCGAAGAAAGATCGCTTCCCGCAACTTTCCATACGGATTTAAAAGTCAATAAATCCCAGTTGCGTTTCCCTATAAATTGCTTTAATATTCCTTTGTGTGAAATAATCTTTCTTGTAACAAAAGGAGGCTCACCAAATGAAAAAGGGATTGACCATCTTCCTTGCGCTCACCGCGTTCGCGCTCGCGCTCTTCTTCCCCATGTGGTTTTTTGATCCAGCAAATGGGCTCGCGCTTGCTTCCACTACCTCCGCGATCCTTCCCGAATCCCCCTCTGAGTCCCCTTCGGAATCCCCAGACACCACCATCCCTCCCCGTCGCCCGCTTTCCCCGCCCTCGGATGAGGATCTGGCCATCGAAAGCACCCCCTCCGCCTCGCTGATCGAGATTGGCGGCCGTGAATACCTCGGCATCGGCGATGCGCTTAGAGGGATGGATTTGCGCGCGGAACCCAACGCGGCCAGTCTCCGCCTAGGCCATATCCGGGCCGGGTACGTCGTCTACGTCGCGGAAATCATCGAGATCGACGGCGTGGAATGGGCCCGCGTCTTTGTTCCTTCCTTCAAAAAAGAAGGGTATGTGCCGCTTTCGGCCCTGCTCTACCCGATCGATATCCATTAAGGCATTGCGCCGGCGAAGCCGTTTTTTCATAGGCTTCTAACCCACAAAGCTGCAGGATTCCTCATTCTATGCTTGGAATCTTCTGCTACAAAATCCCCCGATTCGGCTCGCTCCATTTGGGCAGTCGGTCGAGGGATTTTTTTAATCCGCCTTCGAATTTTAGAAATTCACCATATTGGCTTGACATTGATATTATATTAAGTATAATATTGCTCGTGATGATGAAAGAGCGCTTCCCCGAAAGGGTTCGCGCTCCGAAAGGCAAAGGGGGGATTTTCCCAATGTTGCTTCCCGTAAACGCCAGCATGCTGGAAGCCTGCGTGCTCTCGGTGCTCTCGCGGGAGGACACCTACGGCTACAAGCTGACCCAGGCGCTGACGGAAAAAACCGGGGTATCCGAATCCTCGCTCTACCCGGTTCTGCGCAGGCTGCAAAAGAACGGCGCGCTGACGACCTACGACGAGAACTTCTCGGGCAGAAACCGCAGGTACTATCAGCTCAGCGCCGAGGGACGCTCCCTTCTGCACGCCTACCGCAGGGAGTGGCGCGAATATAAGCGCTCGATCGACGAGCTGCTTTGGGAAGAGGGCTGCGAGAAATGCCAGCCAACGGAAATGGATGGAGGTGACCCGGCTTGACCCGCAATGATTGGTTGGCCGCGCTGCGCGCAAGGCTCTCGGCTCTGCCCGCGGAAGAGCAGGAAAGCGCGCTGCGCTATTACGAAGAACTTTTTGACGAGGCGGGCAGCGAGGGCGAAGCGCTCGCACATCTAGGCGACCCCGCCCGCCACGCGGAACGCATCCTGCAGGAGTCCGGCGTCGTGGCCGCCCCGGCCGCTCAAGCTTTTGGCGAAAAGCCCAAAAAAGAACCCTTTTACCGCTCGGTCTGGTTCTGGCTCTGCGTGATTTTCACCCTGCCCTTCACCCTGCCCCTGGCGCTCGGCCTTGGCGGGGCTGCCATCGGGGTCGGCTGCGCCCTCATCGGCGCCGTGGTGGCCATTCTGGCCGTGATCGCATCCGCCCTCATCGGCGGATTGGTGCTCTGCGCCGCCGCCTTCTTCTTCCTGCCAGGGTCGCCCTTCGCCTTCCTGGCAATGTTCGGCGGGGGGCTAGTTCTCTCCGGGCTTGGGGCGCTGGGCAGCCTCGGGATCGGGGCGATCTTCGCGGCCATCGGCAAGAGCGCAAAGGCGAACAGGGCAAAAAAGGCGGAAAGAGCGCGGCAGGCGCAAACCGGGCCCGAAGGCCCCAAGGAGGGAAGCGAAAATGCGTAGATTCGCCAAGGTTTTGGCCATTACGGCAGGCTGCATGTTGCTTTTTGGGCTAGCCATGGGCACCATTGGCCTGCTGAACCTGAGCCGCGACCCGGGCTACCTCCACGCCGTGGAAGACAGCCGGGCCTATGTGGAAAGCCAGGGCGCAAACCCGCCAAGCACGGCTTCCATTGAGCAATTGCGGCGGGTGGCCAGCTTCCAGAAGGAGTTTAACGAGGAAGTCAAGAGCCTTTCGGTCAGCGTTTCGCTCTCAAACCTCAACCTGCACAAAAGCCCGGATTCCACGCTGCGCGTCGAAGTCTTCGGCAGGCTGCCTGAGGATCTTGAGCTCAAGCTTTCGGGCGGCGAGCTTACCCTCAGCGAGCTGTACGACCCAGGCTCAGTCCGCAACTTCTTCAACTTCGGCCCCTTCCATATCGGGGCCGGCGGCCCCTCCGTGGGCTTTAACTGGCACAGCGAGAATTATATGGGGGAAATCCACCTCTATCTGCCCGAAAAGGCCTATGAGCGCATCGAAATCAGCAGCGGCATCGGCCAAACCATGGGGGATGCGGACTTGAATCTGCGCAGCCTTGAGCTGCTCCGCATTCAGGCAGATGTGGGCGACAGCGACTTTAAGGGCAGCTTAAGCGCCGAAAGCCTGCAGATTACCGGCAGCGTCGGCAGGCTGCGAATCGCAGAAGCCTCGGCCGCCGAACTCAGGCTTTCGCTCGATATGGGCGATGTGCGAGTTGAAAGGCTGAACGCTGAAAAGAGCGCAGAAATCGGCGGCGGCGTCGGCAGGCTGACCGTTGAGCAGGCAAGGCTGCGGAACGCCGACCTGGAGGTGGGCGTCGGCGATTTCGAGATCAAGGGCGAGCTTCTGGGGCGCAGCACGATCAGCCAGGGCGTGGGGCGCGTGCGGCTCGATCTGCTCGGCGACCCGAAGGACTACTTCATCCGCTCTGACGGCGGAATCGGCCGCTTTGAACTGAGTGATAAGCGCCAGCGGATCGGTTCCGGCGGCAGCGAAGGCTTTTCCACCGGCGCGCAGGACGCGCCCAACAGCATCTTGATTCAAGGCGGCCTCGGCGACTGCCTGATCGACTTCAGCCGCTAGAAGGGGCGCAGAAGCACGAAAAGCAGCGGATTTCCGCTGCTTTTTCATGCTTTTCAGGCCTTAGAATTCGTAGTCCACGCTGGCGCGACTCTTGCGCACCTTGGCCATAAACTGGCCGACCTTCTTATGCTCCGGGTGCACGACGTAAGCGTTCAAATCCTCCCAGCTCTCGTACTCTGCCTCGAGGATCATGTCGAAGTTCCCGGCGCTTGCGCGCTCATCGTTCATGTGCACAGCCATCGCCTTGAGCGTGGGCACGGTTTCAAAGAGCCTTTCGAGCATTTCCTTGGCGATTTGAAGGTTTTCGACCTTCGTGCGTCCGTCGCCCTCCTCAAGGAACTGAAAGCAGACGATGTGCTTGACCATTTTCGGGTTCCCTCCTCTTATCTTCTCAGTTGGTCGAGCAGCGCGAAGGCAGCCTTCGCGTCGGCCGCAAAGTCTCCGGCTCTGCCCTCTAGGCTCACCCCGCCCTCGTAGCCCCTGGCCTTGAGAGCGGCAAAAAAGGCCTCGTACTGGGCCATGCTTGAATCGCCGGCCCTTGGGAAGAGCCGCCTTTCGCGCTCCGCGATGTGAGTATGGGCGAGCGGGCCGGCCTGGATGCCCTCAATGGGATCCGCCGAATGCATCATATGGAAAAGATCGGCCAGAACCGAAACCCCGGGCGCCGCGGCAGCCTCAAGGAGCGCCAATGCCTCCGCCCTGCCGTTGAGGATGTTGCTCTCGCGCGGAGGGAGGGGCTCGATGGCGATGCACACGCCGTTTTGGCTGGCGATCGGCGCCGCCAGGCGAAGGAAGCCGCAAAGCAGCCTGTGGCCCTCTTCTTTTGCCATCCCTTCCGGCATCGCGCGCGCTGCGCCGCTACCGAACGAGACCGCCTTCACGCCCAGCTTGCCCGCCCGGGAAAAGGCGGTGCGCAAATAGGCCAGCAGCGCCTCCTGGTCGAGCGCGGCCTGATCGCAGAGCGGGAAGCGCGCGCCGGGAAGGAGCAGGTTCATCGCATAGACCGGAATCGGCGCGCTTTTCGCCCTTTTGAGCAGGGCTTGGAAGTCCTCCTCGCTCAGCGTGCCGACCTGGGCCATGTTCAGCTCCAGGTAGTCGTAGCCGATTTCGGCCAATGTGGAAGAATCGTCCATGGTGGCGCAGACGCCGAGCCGAATCATCAAAACTCCTCCTTCAGGTTTAAGCTCCGGTGCCCGAACGGCCCCCTCTTTTGCTGCCAGTATAGCAGATCGCGCGGGAAGGGGGCAAGGGCTAGGGCCAAAACGCGCCCCGGCCAATGAGGGGCTTCCGGCGCGACCGAAAGCGCCGCGAAAACGGGGCTTCCCCCTTAGCTCCCAGCACGGCGGAACGGGGCGGAGCGGCCAATTGCCCGCGTAGCGGGCCGGCCCCAAGCAGCCACGGACGGCGCCTTTGGCGCCGTCCGTGGCTGCTTGGGGCCGCGGCGGCCTTGCCGCCGGATTGGCCGCCCCGTTTCGCTCCCGTGGGCCGCCGCTTAAAGGGGCTTTCCCTTTTGCACCCAGGTCGCCCTTCGTGCGGCTCTGCTTCAGCCCAATTTGAAGCCTTACTGCAGCTTGGGAACGCTCGAAGAAGCGAAGGCCGGATCGAGCAGGCTCTGCTTGAGGCAATACAGCTCATAGGAAAGATCGACCTTGTACACGTGGGGATTCAGCGGCCTGGTATACTGCTCCCATAGCGTGGCGATTTCCTCGCGGCAAAAGGCCTGGATCTGACCAAGCGGCGGCAGGTCATAGACGAGCTGCCCGCCGCGAAAGACGGGCACCAGCAACTCGCGCAGGCTGTAGTGCTCGATCGTCATGCGCTTCCAGGTATCGGTTGGGTGAAAGAGGTTAAGGGGCTTTGAAGGATCAATGCGCTCGTTTTCGAGCAGCATAAGATCCGCCATAGCCATGCCCTCCTCGTTATAGACGCGCAATAGCTTTTTAAGCCCCGGATTCGTGACCTTTTCGGGGTTTTCGGAAATCTTGATTTTGGGAATCTCTACGCCGTCGATGATCTCGGCGGCGAGCTTATAAACCCCGCCCAGCGCAGGATTGTCCTGCGAGGTGATCATCTTTGTGCCCACGCCCCAAAGGTCGATGCGCGCGCCCTGCAGGATCAGGTCGCGGATCAGGTTCTCATCCAAATCGCCGCTGGCACAGATCTTGACCTCAGGGAAGCCAGCCTCGTCGAGCATCCTCCGCGCCTCCTTCGAAAGGTAGGCCAGATCGCCCGAGTCCATGCGGATGCCCGCGGGCTCAAAACCCCTTTCGCGCAGCTCGCGAAAGACCGTGATGGCGTTTGGCACGCCGCTCTTCAAGGTGTTGTAGGTATCGACCAACAGGGTGCAGCCGCCCGGGAAGACCTCGGCGTAGGCGCGGAAGGCGCTAATCTCATCGGGGAAGGACATCACCCAGGAGTGGGCGTGCGTGCCCGCGACGGGCACGCCGAACAGCTTGCCCGTGAGCACGTTCGAGCTCGCACCGCAGCCCGCGATGACCGCGGCGCGCGCCCCGTAAATGCCCGCATCCGGCCCCTGCGCCCTGCGCAGGCCGAACTCCATCACCAGGCCGCCCTTTGCGGCCTGCGCCACGCGCGCTGCCTTGGAGGCGATGAGGGTTTGGTGGTTGATGATGTTGAGCAGGGCGGTTTCCAGTAGCTGCGCCTCCATGATGGGCGCGGTCACGCGCAGAAGGGGCTCCATGGGGAAGATCACGCTGCCCTCCGGCACCGCGTAAATATCGCCGCTGAAGCGAAAGGCGCGCAGATACTCCAAGAATGCCTCGTCAAAGAGCTCAAGCGAGCGAAGATAGGCCAGGTCATCCTCCTCAAAGCGAAGGTTCTGCACGTATTCGACGGCCTGCTCCAGCCCCGCCGCCACGGCATAGGCGCTATTGGGCGAGTTCTTGCGAAAGAACAGGTCGAAAACCGCCACATGCCCGGCCATTCCCTTTTTGAAATAGCCATACATCATGGTCAGCTCATAAAGGTCGGTCATCAGGCTTAGGTTACGCATTCTCGCCGGAGTCCTCCTGAATCCCTTGCTCTTGGGCGGGGACTTCCCCGGTCTGCGCCTCTTCGGGAGCGGGTTCCGTTTCCGCCGCGGGAGCCGCTTCGGCCTTTTCCTCCTCACCGGGCTCCGCGATGGGCTCCGCCTTGACCTCTTCCGCTTCTTCAGGCGGCGCGCCCTCTGCGCAGAACTCCTGCGAACTCTCCTCCGCCTTCATTTCCTCGATTTGGCCTTCGGCCTTCTCTTCGGCTTCCCGCTCGGCCTCGATTTCGGCCGCTTCCCCGGGCTCCACGCCAGTATCCTCCCCTTCTTCGCCGTCTTCCATGGGGCTCAATTCCCCGCTCAGGGCTTCGGCCGCTTCCCTGCGGCGCATGACCAGGCTCGGATCGAGAGCGCCTGCCTCATAGACCGCCTTGCGGTGCCTTAGGTAAAGAACCAGCGCGGAAACGATGACCAGCACGATCGAGAGCGCCTGCGAAACGCGGATGGCCAGGTCGCCCAAGTAGAGATAGAGACTGTCGGTCCGCAGGCCCTCGACGAAGGCCCGTTCGATGCCGTAAAGCAAAAAATAGATCAAAAAGAGGTTGCCATCCTTCTTGACGCGCTTGCGGAACACAAAATAAAGCAGCGCAAAGATGGCAAAGCAAGCCATGGACTCGTAAAAGAACGTGGCATAATGCCAAGACCCCTCGGGCGCGTTTTCGAGAGCCTGGATATACACCGCAAAGGGGAACCACTGCAGGGAGGGATCCGAAACAGCCCTGCCATAGGCTTCTTGATTGAAAAAGTTGCCCCAGCGGCCGATGGCCTGCCCCAGCGCCAGCGAGGGCACAGCAATATCGGCCAGGGTCCAAAAGCCAATCTTGCGCCATTTGGCGAAGATCAGCATCGCGATGACGCCGCCAATGATGCTGCCATAGACGGCGATGCCGCCTTGCCAGATATAGAGGATGCTCCAAGGATCCGAAGCATAGCGCGGCCACTCGAACGCGACATAATACAGCCTTGCGAATACGATCGCCAGCGGAATGGCGAGCAGGGCCATGTCTAAGATCGAGTCCGGTTCGAGTCCGCGGCGCTTAGCCTCGCGCGCTGCCAGCAAGATCCCCAGCAGCACGGCTACGGCGATCAGAATCCCATACCAAAAGATGGGCCTGCCAAAGAGGGTGAACGCGATATTGCTTGGAACGAACATGGAAAAGAACCCCTTCTTCCCTAAAGATTCAGTCGAAAAAGAGCCGCCGACCGGCCCGGTCTTCCTCATTATACCGTCTGCAGGAAAGAAACGTCAACACGGCGCGGCGCATTCGCGCCTGCGCACGGGGAACTCCGTCCCCCCTACGGAACCCCCTCTAACAAGGATGCCTTCAGCGTAGCCATTTCGTCGTTACTGAGGAATGAAGAACGCTGGGCGCGCTCGCTCCGCTCGCGCGCCGGGGGCGGGCCGCCGCGCTGCGCGCGGCTACCAGGCGGGAGGGCATTCGCCCTCTCGCCTGGCCCGGAGGCTGCAGCCTCCGGGCCCGCCCCCCGCAGGCGTAACTCGAATCCCTTCGCTGACCCAGCATCGCTTGCCTTGGCTGCGCAGCCCCTTGAGGTTGCGTTCTTGCGTCGATTGCCGCCGATTCCTTCCTGTTTGCGTCCATTGATCGCCGCCTGCAATTGAATTCCGCCCGCTGGCGGCGGGTCCGTCGAATTTTAGCGACTGGATCGCGTTTTTTGAGCCAAGAATTGCCTTAAATTCATCCCTGGGAAGGGCGAAGAAGGATACGAAGCGAGCGCCGGCAGTGCTGAGACAGTGAAGCACGAGCGGCACGGCCGAAAGGGATGGGCTGCGCCGATAGCGAGCTGCGGAGGCGTTCTTCGCAAACGGCGGTTGACATAGCGGCAGCCAAAGCCTATTATGTTAATGAAATGACACACCGACGAAGGGAGGGCGAGCCATTGGGCTGGAACTTCGACCGAGACAGGCCGATTTACCTTCAGCTTGAGGATCGGATCAAGGGGAGGATCGTGCTTGGCGAATACCCGCCGGGCTCCAAACTGCCCGCGGTACGCGAGCTGGCGGAGGAAGCGCAGGTGAACCCCAACACGCTCCAGCGGGCGCTCGCTGATCTGGAGCGCGAGGGCCTGCTCTTTGCCCAGCGGACGAGCGGCCGCTTCGTGACCGAGGACGAAGCAAAGATTCACGCCGCCAAGGAGGGGCTGGCCAAGGCCGAAATCGCGCGCTTTCTCGCCAGCCTACGCGCGCTGGGCATCGGCGTGAAGGAAGCTACCGAGCTGATCTTGAGGCAGGAGGAGGGATAGGCCATGGCAATCTTGGAAGCGAGGAATTTGGGCAAGCGCTTCGGGCAAAAGGCGGCGCTGCGTGAGTTCAGCGTCGCGATCGAGCCTGGGCGCCTCGTGGGGCTCCTTGGGCCGAATGGCAGCGGCAAAACCACCTTTTTAAAGCTCTGCAGCGGGCTGCTAACGCCGAGCGCCGGCGAAATCCTGATCGACGGGCGAAGGCCGGGCGCGGAAACCAAGCGCCTCGTTTCTTACCTGCCCGAGCGCAATGCCCTCGGTGATTGGATGACCGTGCGCCAGGCCCTTGGTTTCTTTGCCGACTTTTACCCGGATTTCGACCGTGAGAGGGCGGAAGGGCTGCTAGACGCCCTGGAGATCGACCGCAGGGCCGGACTCAGGGCGCTTTCGAAGGGAACGAAAGAGAAGTTGCAGCTAATTTTAACGATGGCGCGGCGTGCGAAACTCTATCTGCTCGACGAACCCATCGGCGGGGTCGATCCCGCCGCGCGGGACGTGATCTTAAGCACCATCGTGCGCAACTACGAGCCGGATGCGGCGGTCGTCATCTCCACGCACCTGATTTCGGACCTAGAGGGCCTGCTCGACGACGTGCTCTTCCTCAAGGAAGGGCGGCTTGAGCGCTTCGCCCCGGCCGACGCCCTGCGCGAAAGCAGCGGCGGCTCGATCGACACGCTGTTCCGGGAGGTGTTTCGATGAGTAAGCTTCTTAAATACGAGCTTTGGGCGGTCGGCAGGCTGTTTTTGCCCATCGCCGCGGCGCTTTTGCTGGTTTCGCTGGTGGCAAGGGCGCTGGGCACCCTGCCGCCCGAGACGTTCAGCTCCGTCTTCCAGGTCGGGCGCGCGCTATCCTTCCTGCTGGTCGCGGGCGTCGCCGTCTTCACGCTGGGGATCACCCTGCAACGCTTCCGTAGGAGCCTGCTGGGCGATGAAGGCTACTTGATGTTCATGCTGCCGGTTTCGGTCGATGCCTTGATCCTTTCCAAGCTCGTCGCCGCCCTGCTGATGTGCCTGCTTGGGCTGCTCGTGGCCGGGTTTTCGGTGCTGCTGATCTCGATGCGCGACATCGGCCAGGCGCTTAGAGAGGTCGCCGGGGCGCTCCCTGCGCTGCTTCGCGGCGAGGAGCCCGAGTGGCTGCAGTTTCTGCTGCTCGCCGCGCTCGCGCCGGTCTTCGGCATCCTGCTTTGCTATGTGTGCATGGCGCTGGCCATGCTCGCGGGCAACCGGCGCGGCCTGGCCGCCGTGGGGCTGTTTTTCGCCACGATGACGCTCATGCAGCTGCTCGGCGTGGCGCTGAACAGCCTGATGGCCGGCGCGGGGCTGTTTCGGGGCGACGCTGACCATGTGGGCTACCTGCGCGCGCTCCTCTGGGCGGCGATCGGCCTTGAGGGGTTCTTTGGCGCGATTTTCTACTTCGTGACGCGCTATATGCTCAAAAACAGGCTGAATTTGGAGTGAAACGCCGCGAAAAGCAAAAGAGGGGGCACCCGCGCAGGGCGCTCCCTCTTTTGCTTTTTGGAGCGGTCAGCCAATCAGCCCGGCGAAGAGCGGGGCAAAGATGACCGTAAGCACCCCAGAAATCACGATGGCCAGGCCGCTTACCGCGCCCTCGGTTTCCCCCATCTCAAAGGCCTTGGCCGTGCCGATGGCGTGCGCCGACGTGCCGATGGCAAGCCCCTTGGCCAGCGGCTCGCGCAGGCCGAAGAGCCGGCAGACCAGCCCAGCGCTCAGGCTGCCAAAAATGCCGGTCAGAATGATGAGCGCCCCGCTGACCGCACGCTGACCGCCAAGCTCGGCCGCGATGCCGACGCCGATCGCGGTCGTGACCGATTTGGGCAGCAGGCTGGCGTACTCCGCGGCGCCAAGGCCCGTGAGCTTGGCCAGCAAAAGAACACCAAAGAGGCTGGAAAGTACCCCGGCCAGCGCGCCGCCCAGCACCGCCTTCCAGTTGCGCCGGAGCAGCCGCAGCCGCTTATAGAGCGGGATGGCCAGGCAGACCGTCGCGGGGCCGAGCAGAAAGCTCAGCAGGCCCGCGCTTTCGATATAGCTTTCGTAGGGCAGGCCGGTGAGGAGCAGCACGGCGATCACCAGCAGCACGGCCGGCAACAGCGGGTGAAGCCAGAGCAGCTTCAGCCTTTTGCGCGCAAAATCGCCGAGCAAATAGGCGGAAAGGCTCAGCACCAGCCCGAAGGCGGGCGCGCCCGAAAGGAAGTCAGTCATCGCCGCCCTCCCCTTCGCCACTTTTCATCAGGCGCTGCGCGACCCAGCCCGTGATCCCCATGACGAGGGGCGTCAGGCCCAGCACGGCCAGCAGCGCGGCAGGCCACATCGCCCGCAAAACGCCCCAGGCGTCCAGCAGCCCGGCGGCCGCCGGCACGAAGAGCAGCGGCAGGATGGAAACCAGGAACTCCCCGGTTTGCTCGATCTGCGGAAGCTTCAAAAGGCCCAGGCTCAGCGCCCCCAGCATGAGCAGCAGCCCATAGACGCCGGCCGGAACGGGCAGCGGCAGAAGAAGCCGCAGAAACTCGCCCGCAAGGCTGAAGCCAAGGATAATCGCGGCCTGCAAAGCCCACTTCATACCCTTTCCTCCCTCGTTTTTGCCCAATCATAGCAGGCCTCGCGCCAAAGCGCAAGCGCCGCCACGCCCTCTCGGTTCCTTTACTTGACAGGAACCCTCCCGCCATCTATGATATGGACTAAACCACTATGTTTTTATGGAGGGAAGGCCCATGTCCGGCTTCATCAGCGCGGAGTTCCTCTTAAACACGGCGGCTGCGCGGCGGCTCTATCACGAATACGCCGAAGGCCTGCCTGTTTTGGACTACCATTGCCACGTTTCTCCGCAGGAAATCGCCGAAGATACGCGCTTTTTGAGCATCAGCGCGCTTTGGCTGGGCGGCGACCATTATAAATGGCGGCTGATGCGCGCCGCCGGGGTGGACGAGGCCCTGATTACCGGCTCCGCGCCGGACGACGAAAAGTTTTTGGCCTATGCCTCCGTCTTGCCAAAGGCCGTGGGCAACCCGCTCTACCACTGGTCGCATCTGGAGCTAAAACGCTACTTTGGCTATGACGGCCCCTTGAACGCGGAAACCGCGCGCGAGGTCTTCACGCACTGCAACGCGATGCTGCGGGGTGAGGGCTTTTCGGCGCGGGGGCTGATCGAACGCTCGAAGGTCGAATTCATCGGCACGACCGACGACCCCCTCGATTCCCTGGCCTTTCACGGGATCTTGGCCGGCGAAAGGGGCAAGGGCGGCTTTTCGCCTCTTGTCACGCCTACTTTTAGGCCGGATAAGGCCGTGAACATCGAAAAGCCCGGCTTTGCGGACTATATCCACGCGCTTTGCGGCGAAGAAGCCCCAAGCCTAAATGGGGTTATGGCCGCGCTGCGCGGGCATTTGCAGCGCTTTACGGCGCTGGGCTGCCGCTCCAGCGACCATGGGCTGGATGCGCTCTGCTTCGCCCCCTGCACGCAGGCGCAGGCGGAAGAGATTTTGCAAAAAGCGCTGGCCGGCGAGGCCCTAACCGCCCTTGAGCAGGCGCAATATAAGACCGCACTGCTCTTGTTCCTGGGCGAAGCCGTATTTGAGGAAGGCCTCGTGATGCAACTGCACTTTGGCGTGCAGCGCAACGCCAACCAAAGGATGTTCGCGTTTCTTGGGCCGGACGCGGGCTTTGACGTGATGGCTTCGCCCGATATTTCCCTTGCGCTTTCGGGCCTTTTAAACGCGCTGGATCAAAAGGGCAGCCTGCCTAAAACCATCGTCTATTCGTTGAACCCGAACGATAACGCGGTCATTGATTCGATCATAGGCGCCTTCCAGGGCGGCGGGGAAATGCGGGTGCAGCACGGCAGCGCCTGGTGGTTTAACGACACGAAGGAGGGCATCCTAAGCCAGCTTGGCTCCTTTGCGCAAAGCGGCGTGCTCGGCTGCTTTGTAGGGATGCTGACCGATTCGCGCAGCTTTTTATCCTACACCAGGCACGAATACTTCCGCCGCCTGCTCTGCCGGCTGCTGGGCAAGTGGCTAGAAGAAGGCGAGCTTTTTGCGGACTACGCGGCGCTCGGGGGTCTGGTGCGCGATCTTTCATACGGCAACGCCAAGCGCTTCTTCGCGCTTTAAGCGTCAAATAAAGAAAAAGGGCGTGTTCTTCATGAGCGAACAGCTAAAAAGGTTGGTGTATTGCGGGTTATTTACCGCCCTGGTTGCGGTGGCTACGATGTACATTCAGTTGCCGACGGCGATTGGTTACGCAAACCTGGGGGATGGCTTTATTCTAGGCTCGGCCGTGCTGCTGGGGCCTTTTGCGGCCGTGGTGGGCGGGCTTGGTTCCGCCCTGGCCGATTTGCTCCTTGGCTATGGCGTCTATGCCCCGGCCACGCTGGTGATCAAGGGCCTGATGGGCCTTTGCGCCGCGCAGTTCATCCGCAAAGGCCTGCCCTTCCGCCTTTTGGGCTTCGCGCTGGCCGAGCTGATCATGGTGCTTGGCTATTTCGCCTTTGAGTGCGTCTTATACACCCCGGCCGCAGCCTTGGCTTCGGTGCTCCCCAACCTGGCGCAGGGCGCCGTAGGGATCCTGGTGGCGCTTGCTTTAAGCCCGCTGCTCGATCGTTTAAGGGCGCGCTAAACCCGTGCTTTTGATGCTCTCTTCCGGCATCGGCGCCCTGCCGGAAGGCTTCCCTTCCATAAGCGGGCTGCGCGCGGCGCTCATCCCCTCGGCCCAAGCCTCGCAAAAGGCCAGGGCGCGCTCGCTGCCCGCCGCCGAGGAGACCCTTTTGGCCCTCGGCGCGGCGCAATGCGCCGTCCTGCCCCTCGAATCCACCAGGCCGAAGGATCTTGCCCCCTTCGGCCTGCTGTATTTCCTGGGCGGCAACGCTTTTTTGCTGACCAAGATCATCCGCGAGCGCGGCCTTGGCCCCGCAATCGCAGCCTTCGGGCGCGAAAGGCCGGTCATCTCTTCCAGCGGCGGCGCGCTGGCCCTCGGGCAGACCCTGGCGCACATCGAGCGCATAGACCCTTCGATGAACCGCCGCTATGGCCTGACGGATCTTTCAGGCCTCGGGCTTGCGCCGGTTAGCATCTGCCCGCACAGGAGCCGCTTCATCGAAAAGTACGAAGGGTTTTTAGAAGCGATGGCGAACTTTGAACGCGAGAGCGGTCAGGCCCTCGCCCTCCTTGAAGATGGGCAGGGGGTTTTTGCGGACTCGGGCGGTTGGAGGATCGTTTAAGATGAAAAAAGAGCCAAAACCCGGGCACGAGGCGCCGATCGTGCGCTTTTTGAACGAGTTTAAAACCTTCGCCATGCGCGGCAACGTGATCGATCTGGCGGTCGGCGTGATCATAGGCAGTTCGTTCACCGCCATCGTGCAATCGCTGGTGAATGACCTGGTGATGCCCTTGCTCTCGCTCCTGACCACCGGAGTGGATTTCGGCGCGCTGAAGATTCCCCTGGGGCCGGGCGCGGACGCGCCGACGCTCAACTTCGGGGGCTTTCTTTCGGCGGTGGTGAACTTCGCGCTCATCGCGCTGGCCGTGTTTTGCTTCATCAAGCTGCTAAACAGCGCGCGCAAGCGCCTGGAGCCCGCGCCCCCGCCCGCCGAAACGCCGCGGACTTGCCCCCACTGCAGGCAGATCATCGACCGGGAGGCCACACGCTGCCCCTATTGCACCTCGCCCCTTGAAACCGAAAGGAGGGCTGGCCCGTGAACGAACGCTCAAAAAAGGTTCTTTTGGTGAATTCGGCCTACGCGCTCTCGGCCTTCGTCCTCTTTGCCTTCGCGCTGCTGACCCGCCTTATGTATTCCATAGTGCCTGAGCTTGCTGGGACCGCAAACGAGGCCCTTTCGGGCGAGTCCGTCTACGGCCCGCTCTTCAGCCTTTCGCTCGTCGTTTCCGAATTCGTCACCGTGGCGCTGCCCGCGCTGCTCCTGCTTTGCTTCAAACCCGTTCGCCAAATGATGAAAGGCAGGGCCTGGCGGCGCTTCAACCCCTCGCTTTGGCTGATTTTTCCCCTCGCCTTTGGCTGCTACTTCGCTGTGACCGGCCTGACGCTGCTCTGGGTTTCCCTGCTGGGCGCCCTCGGCCTTTCGCTGCCGGAGCAGGGCGTGCCCATCCCGGGCGGCGCCGCGGATCTCCTCGTTGGCGCGCTGGTCGTCGGCCTGTTCCCCGCCCTTTGCGAGGAGTTCCTCTTCAGGGGCCTCATGCAGGGAGCGTATAAGGCGGCGCGGCCCGTCGCCGCCATCGCGCTCACGGGCTGCCTTTTCGCCTTGCTGCACGGCCAAATCGTGGCGCTGCCCGGGCACCTTTTCTTGGGGATAGCGCTCTGCCTTTCGGTTTATTTCACTCGCTCTGTCTGGGCGGGGGTAATCTTTCACACCATCCACAATTCCATGGCGCTCGGCGTTTCCATGGCCGCGCAAAAGCTCAACGAGCTGGCGGGTGCCGCGCTTGAGGGCTTTGAAACCACAGCCGCGGAGCTGGGCAGTCCGCAGCTCCTGCTTTCGGGCGCCGGCTTTTTCGTGTTCTTCGGCGGGATCGCGGCCGCCTTCTTCGTCGCGCTCTATTTCGCTGGGCGGCACTTCCTGCAACGCGAAAACTGGCCTTTGCACTGCGGCGCAAACGGCCCCGCCGCCGTCTTGGGGCTCGCTCCCGGGGAAGCTCCCGCTGCCGAAGCCCTTTCGCCCTTCGCCCTTTTGCCGCTGCTCCCGGCTGGGCTGATTGTGATCGTAAACTACCTTTTTTCGATCTTTGACGCCCTCGGGCGGCCCTTGCTATGAGGTTTTCGCTGCTCTGTGTCGGCCGCCTGAAGGAAGGCTTTTGGCAAGAGGCCTGCGCCGAATACCAAAAGCGGCTCTCGCGCTATGGCGGCGTCGAGATCATCGAGCTGAAGGACGAGCCCGAGCCTGCCTCCCCCGCGCTTTACGAAAGGGCGCTCGAAATCGAGGGCACGCGGATGCTCAGCCGGCTTCGCCCCGAGGAATACGCCATCGCCCTGGCCGTAAGCGGCCGAAGCTTCACTTCGGAGGGCTTTGCGGCGCATATGGAAACCCTTTTGGCGCGGGGGAAGCGCCCAGCCTTCCTCATCGGCGGATCGCTGGGCCTTTCCAGGGCGGTCTATGAAAGGGCTGACGAACAAATCTCCTTTTCGGCGCTGACCTTTCCCCACCAGCTCATGCGCGTGATCCTTCTCGAGCAGCTCTACAGAGCCTGCCGCATCGGAGCCGGGGAGCCCTACCACAAGTAGCGGAAGGAGCGAAGCCAACTGCGCGAAAAGCGCGCCTGCTCTTCGATTGGGGCGATACGCTCATGGTAGATGATCCGTCCAAAAGCTGCGCTATGGCCCTTTGGGAAGGCGTTTGGGCTGCGACGGCGTGACTGCCCTGCTGCCGCTACTCCGCGCGCTATTCGCACAGCAGCCACAAACGGCGCGGATTCGGGCGCGGAGCTGGTGAAGCGAGCCTTTGGCGTATGCGCCTGGAGCGATATTTGCGCTTTTACCTAACGCCAAAAGATCTCGGCACGAAAGCAGCGGGAACGGAGAGCATTTTGATTTCTCGCGCTCCCGGCATCTGCCTGATGGCAGCCATGTTGCTTCGAGCCTTGCGGATTTGAAGAAAATCCTGCTATAGCAAAAGGGGCGGCCTAAATCACTCCTTTTCATCGTGATTGCCGGGGAGTCCACCCATTCTTCGTTTGAATTCATTCAACGCCCTTTTGGCGCTTTCGGGCGCATCCGGCTTGAGTTCAGCCTCCGTCCAGCGCGCGCCCACTGGGATGGAACCCCAGTCGATCCAGTCCCAAATGGCGATCAGCTTAACATCCGCGCATAGTCACCCTCCTTTTGGCCCTCCAAGAAACATCTTCTGTTGACACAATTTTAACATACATTGTGAAAAAGCGCAAGCCTTTCTCCTCATGCACAAAGAAATAAATGGGTGAATTTAGCAAGGAGAGCATAATGCCTGCCCGGGCACCGTCCGCATCCAGTTCGCGCCGCCGCAAAAAACGCGGCGCACGATATAGACCTCGCTACCGGCTTTCAGGTCCTCCCAGACCACCCCCAGCGCAGCCTCAGTCAAACAAACAGGCAGAAACCCATCGAAAATTCCCCCGTTTTTGAGGTTTCTGCCGCGAATTTGCCTTTCGAAGCCCCTCGCGGAGTCTCGCCAGCAGGGTCTCCATGATTTGAACCCGCTCCCCCTTCGAAAAGTGGGCGTACCAAGCCGTTTCTAGCGTCCGCCTCTCGCGGCGCGCACCCGAAAGCCCGCCGGCCGCGCTCTTCATCGACACGGTTTCATCCATTTTGGAATGGAGCGGCGTAACCGGCACCCGCACAAGCGAAAGCCGCTGCCTCGCCATGCGCGTCAGCTTGCGCAGCTCAAAAAAGGGAGTCGGACAAAGCGGGTAGGCGAAGATCGGCCGCAGGTTAATCCGCATCGGTGGGGCGATCGCTAGGATGCTCGCAACCTTGTTGTGCTCATCCAGGCTCGCGTTCAGCGCCAAGAGACTGACCGCCGAGCGCCCAACCAGTTAAATTTTCGCGTATTTTCCCTGCATCGCTCGCTGCCCGCAATTCCGCCCCCAGGCCCAAAACCGCCCCTTTTTTGCGAACTCGCAGGCATCTTTTCCATGCCTCGGCAGCAAGGGCGCGGCGGACGAAACCCCGCGCGCCAAAACCGCCTTGATGAGGTCGGAAGACCGGTTTGATGACCCTAATAAACCGCGCACGAACAAGACGAGGACCTTCGCCCCCTCCGCCCTTCGCTCGATGGCACTATGCATGCGAACCTCTTCCCCTTTCTGCGGCTTTTTTGAAGAAAAAATGCCGCGGATCAAAAGCGATCCGCAGTGGGTAGTGGAGCATAGAGGACTCGCTCCGCTCCGGCCTTGCGCGCCTAGTCCGTAAGGAAGGTCACGGATAGTTCGCTACGTGTCAGATGCTTTTCCAGTCGGGCAGATTTGATTACGCTGCCCAGCGCACATCTCAAATTACTTTTAACAGCGTAATCATCGCCGCTATTGGCTGACAAATTCCGCACCGCGCGTAGGCAGTACGGTTAATGAGGAGAGCGCAAGCCGAAGATATTTATATCCATCCTCCTCGTATTCTTCAAGAACACCGACAGCTTCAACCCAATCATTTTCATTGGGATAAGCCTGATTGGAGCCGTCCGGCCATATAACCTCAAATCCCGCTTGACCATCCGCCCCACAGCAGCCAGGAGAGTTTCGATACACCAAATAACAGGTCAATCCTTGTTCATCCCATGTGTATTGCGTAAACATACCCTCGAATTTTATGGTCTTGCCAAGATAAGTATCTTGGTTCAGATACACGTCATTTAGCTGTGCGATGAACATCTTTTCCTTGATCGCCACAACATCGCCGGACGGGGCGGCGACCGACGCTTCGGGTTGATTTGGCGTTGGTTCCTCTGTCTGCTCGGATGGCGCTTGTGAAGGTGACTTTGCGGGCGCGGCTAATGAAGGGGCATTGTTGTCGGTCGGCGGGTTCGTCTTAGTGACTTTATTGTCGCAACCCGCTAACAACATCACGCCTATAATCAAAACAATAATAAGTTTTTTCATGACTTGCTCCTCCTCAAGACGATATTTGTCACCCAAAACAGCAGGAATGCAGCAATATTCACGATGACCACGCTGGCTCCCGTTGGCGTGGCATATACATAGGATATGACCACACCGATAAAGAAGCAGATCACCGACACAATGGCGGAGCATATCGTTACGCTCCTGAACTTTTTGCATATCCGCATTGAAGTGAGCGCCGGGAAAATGATGAGGCTCGAGATAAGCAGCGCGCCCATCATCCGCATACCGAGTACGATTGTGATCGCGGTCAGGAAAGCGATTAGCATATTGTATAGCCCCGCCTTGGTTCCTGTCGCCTTCGCAAAGGACTCATCGAAGGTTACCGCGAAAATCTTGTTATAGAAAAGCACGAACAGCACAAGCACTACGATGGCCAGTGCGACGCTCAACGTGACGTCGTCCTTGCTCATAGCGAGAATGCTTCCGAACATATAGTTGCAGACGTCCGTGTTCATGCCGGTGGTAAGGGAAATAACCACGACGCCGATGGCCAGTGAACTTGTAGAAATCAGCGCGATAGCGGCATCCCCTTTGATCTTGCTGTTTTCGCTGATGCGCAACAGCAGAAATGCCGCCAAGACCACTATCGGTATCGACACCGTCAGCGGCGCGGCGTTCATCGCCGTAGCGATTGCCAGCGTACCAAATCCGACATGGGAAAGCCCGTCGCCAATCATGGAATACCGTTTCAGCACAAGGCTCACGCCGAGCAGCGCCGCGCACAGAGAAACAAGCAAACCGACAATGACCGCTCGAACGAGGAAAGTGTAAGAGAACATCTCCATAAGCATTTCAATCATCGCGTTCACCTCCCAAGAATCCCATGCCGATATTCGACTTCACATATTCTTCCGTTTTCCCGAAGAACGCCTGTGAATTTTCGAGATGCAGGATATGGCTCGCGTATTTTACCGCGCATTGGATGTCGTGAGAAACCATGATGACTGTTATATCTGTGTCGCGGTTGATTTTTTCGATCAATCGGTACAGTTCCTGTGTGACCATGGGGTCGAGACCGGCAACCGGTTCATCAAGCAGCAGAACCTTTTTCGTGGCGCAAAGCGCCCGAGCCAACAGCACCCGTTGCTGTTGGCCTCCGGACAATTCTCTGTAGCATCGGTTTCGGAGCGATTCGATGCCGAGTTTCATGATGTTTTCATCCGCCGCCAGTTTATCCGTACGGGAATAGAACGGCCGGATGCCCCTGGCACCGAGGCGTCCGGATAGGACGACCTCGTATGCGCTGGCGGGGAAATCCTTCTGCGCAACCGTCTGCTGCGGGAGATAGCCAATCTCGTTCGCGTGAAGCCCGTCACCCATCAAGACGCTTCCCTTCTGCGGCGTTTTAAGCCGTAGCAAGCCCTTGATGAGCGTGCTTTTGCCGGAGCCGTTTTCTCCAACGATGCACAGATAATCTCCGCTATGGACTTCAAAGTTGAGGCCGCGGACAGCGGTGTTGCCTTCGTATGCGAAGGAAGCGTCCTGACAAGTGATTAGAGCCATATTAATTCAGCACCTCCTTCAAGTTTTCTACATTCTGCTTCATCAAATCCAAGTAGGTGACGCCGCTTTCAAACTCCGCCTTTGATACATTGTGGCAGGCATGGAGCAGCAGAACCTTCGCGCCGGTGGATTCGCTGATGGCATTCGCCATCTTTTGGTTGGAAAGCTCGACATGGAATACCACCGGTATTGCCTCGTCCTTAATCTTGTCAATCAGGAACGCCACGGTTTTCGCGCTGGCCTCCGTTTCGGTGGAGCAGCCGGGGAATGCGGCGAAGTATTCAAGGCCATACGCATCCGCGAAATAGCGGAAGGGGAAGCGGTCGCCGAATACCAGCGTTTTCCGAGCCGCGCCATCGACCACGGCTTGGAATGCGGCGTCCAGTTCATCCAATTCGCCAAGGTAAGAGGTCGTATTCGCCTTGTACGTTTCGGCGTTGTCAGGATCGAGCGCGCACAGCGTGTCGGATATTTTTTGAACGATCAGCTTGGCGTTCCTGGGCGAAGTCCAGACATGCTCGTCAAACTCATGCGCTTCTTCATGGTCGTGATCGCCCATAAATTCACCGATTTCCGCATTGGAATGTGTGCGGTCAAAGTAGAATGACGACCAGTTTTCATTATCTCCCGTGAGCAGCGCATCAAAGCCCTCGTTGCCATATTTCAAATGAATATGAGCGATTTCTTCATGCTCTTCGTCATGCTCATGCTCGTCCTCATCTTCGTGATCCGCGCCATAGCCGTGATCATTAAACATCAGGTATGAGGGCAGCGCGTCATTCGGAGCTGCGATCTGGTATGTATACCATACCGAAGCGCCGTGGTCGGATTCCACGATTTTGTACCCTTGATATGTGTAATCCGCTTTTACGTCGCCGATTTCCAACGTATCTCCATAGGTTATCATATTGTCAAAATCAGACGTCCAGCCCTTGAGGAGATTTGCTTTGTGTTCCGCGGGTGTAATTTCCTCTTCCTCAGCGGTATGCCCAATATATTCATCCAGCGAACCATCCTGAATCAGCGGGATGCCGGACACCCACGAACCGGCAAAATCGCTCATGGGACGGTCTTTTACATCGGCGGGATCGAATTCCTCGTCTTCGTGGTCGTGACCGTGATCGTCTTCCATGCCTTCGATGATTTCTTCTTCAACGACATCCACGCAATCCATCAGAGTGATGATTTTCATATTGCTCGTGTCCATCGAGTCCAGCACGTTGTCTACCCATGCGTCGGAATCGCCGCCAACGTAGATGAATACATCGCACTCTTGAATTTTGATGATATCCTTCGGCGTCGGCTCAAAAGAATGGCTCTCGGCCGCAGGGGGCAGAAGCATGGTGACTTCGGCGTTATCGCCTACAATCTGCCTCACAAAATCGTAAGGCGCAAAGATCGTGGTAATGACGCTCAATTCCGATTCTGAAACGTCAGTATTTCCCTCCGTCTGGCCGCAAGCGGCAAGTGAAAAAACCAGCAGAGCGGCGAGAATAAATGAAATGAATTTCCTCATGTGAATAACCTCCGTATTTCTGTTTTTGGGCATAAAAATACAAGGCAACACCGAAGTCGTCTGAAAAAGGGCAGAAAAGTCCTTTGGTTACAGACGCGCAGAATGTTCCCTTGTAGAGGTTATTTTAATTATTCAATCTAACTTTTAATCCGACGAGAGTAGTAAAAACCTGCTGGGGCGAATCAGCCCTCAGTTGTGCGATCAGCGCGAACGTGTCAACGATGGCAATAGCCGCTACTGCCAACGCGGTGGATAACCGCTTGAGAATATTTTCCGCAGCGGCGATCTGCGCGCAAGTGGCGCAGGTATTGTTGGGGCCATTATGGTCATGTTCGTGATCAGCGTGGGTCAGTATAGAAGCGCTGGAAAGAAGCGAGGTGGTAACTATACACACGAAAATGGCCAGCGCGATAAAACGGATGACCGACTTTTTTCTGCCAGACCCGCTATTTACAGCCATGTTCTTTATACCGCAGCACATCATATTCTACGCCGCCTCACTCATATCGTATCTATTTGGCTTTTTCCCTGCACTTATCACAAATCCCATAGAAAACAGTTTTGATGGGGTTTATCTGAAAAGCATGTTCTTCCGCGACATGACTGCTTATTTCCTCGATTGCTCCACATTGCAGATGATATACTTCACGGCAAATCTCGCATTTCAAGTGAAAATGTTCGCCTCCGGAAAACTGCTCCCCGACATATTGATAGCAAGCGCCGGAAATGCCATCTATCACAAATTTTCGTATTTTTCCGCTCGAGAGCAATTTATCCAGATTGCGATAAATTGTCGTAAGCCCAATGCTTGTTCCAGAACCATCGAAGTGCTTGGCGAGTTGTTCCACCGTAACATGATCGCCTTCGAGTGAAGCGATGTAAGAGAGGATTGCCTCGCCTTGTTTTGTGGTATAGTTTGATAGCCGTCGCACCGCGTCACCTCCGTTCGGAATCGAAAACCGTTTTCATTTTACCGTATCTTTAGCAAAAAATAAATATGAAAACTGTTTTCGATTTAATCTTCTTTTATTCGACGAGCTATGCAGAAAAGCCACCATTTTCGATGCAGTTTGGCCGGTTGCAGCATGAAATATTGTCGGGTGCATTATGACACGGAAAGCGGGGAACAAGCAAACCACTGGTGCACTATGATACGGATTGGTGCAAGAGAGGCGGGAAAAATCGCTATCCAAACTGGTGCGAACTTTCCCCTGAAACGCAAAAAGCCCAGTAACACTGGACTTTTTGGCTACTCGTCATTGTATCAATAACGAGGTTTAGATTTGGTGGAGCATAGTGGATTCGAACCCCTGACCTCAACATTGCGAACGTTGCGCGCTACCAACTGTGCTAATGCCCCGTGAAGCGTTTTGATTTTAGCACGCCTCGCCCCAAAATGCAAGCAGGATTTTTCGGCGGTAGGGCGAAGAAAAAAGAGACTGAAAAGGGGAGTGATTTTAACGGAATTCGACCAAATCATCGCCTGCCTTGATCTGGCCGGCTGCCCGAACCGCTGCCTGCACTGCTGAATCGGCCATAGCGCAAACGGCAGGCTGGGCGCGGACGCGCTTCGCTTCGCCGCGGAGGCCTTTCGCCCCTTCGCGCGCGCCATCCGGGTCGAGAGCTGGTACCGCGAGCCCGACTTTTTGCCCGATTACAAGGCGCTTTGGGCGCTTGAAGGCGAGCTATCGTCGGCCGGACGCGCTTTTTGCCGCACTGGGAGCTGATGAGCGTCTGGCGCGCGGTTCGCGACGAAGGGTATATCCCCTGGCTGAAATCCCTAGGGCTGAAGATGGTGCAGCTCACCCTGTTTGGCGGCCGCGAGATGACCGACCGCTACACGGGCAGTCGCGGCGGCTACGACGAAACCCTCAGCGCCATCGAGCTGCTCCTCGCGGCGGGCATCGCCCCGCGCATCCAAATTTTTGTGAATAAGGAAACCCTCGGCGAACTGCAGCAAATCGCGGATTTAATCGCCTCCCTACGCCTCACCGAGCGCTGCGCCGCGCTGGGCGCGCCGGTTCGGCCTTCGTTCACCAGGGGAGCTGCGACGGCGAAAACGCCAAGCTCTATGCGCTGCGCCCCACGCCGGATGACCTTGACCAAATCCCCGAGTCGCTCAAGGCGAGCACGCTGCGGAACTTCCAAAGGAGCGGGCTTAGCGAGGTCTTTGGCCAAAGCGAGCGCTCGCTGGCCGAAGCCCTCGGGCACAGCGAGGAACGCGCCACGCTCGCGTCCGCCAGGCCGACCTTCTTCGTCGATCCGGACTTCAACGTCTACCCAAACTTCAGCACCCCGGCGCCGCACTGGCGGCTGGGCAGCCTGAAGGAGGACGGCGCGGAGGAAATCCTGCGCCGCTACCAAAACAGCGAGGCCCCGGCCATGCGCGCGGCTTCAAGTTCCCTTGGGCGAGCTGGTGCGCGCCTGCGGCGATCCGGCCAGCGAGCGGCTCTTTACCAAAGGGGAATTTCATCTCATACATCCTCAACCGTTATTGCGCGGGGCGCGCGCAATAGAGCAATCTCTGCTATACTAAAACGCGGCTAGCTTCATTACGGAAAGGGCGGCAAAACCATGGTCTATGATCTCATCATCGTTGGCGCCGGGCCGGCGGGCATCTTCACCGCGCTGGAGCTGATCGAACGAGGCGGCAGCCCGCGCATTTTAATGGTCGAAAAGGGCGAGCCGCTCGAAAGGCGGGCTTGCCCCAAGGGCAGCACCCGCGATTGCGTGCACTGCAGGCCGAATTGCCACATCACCACGGGCTTTTCGGGCGCCGGCGCGTTTTCTGACGGCAAGCTCTCGCTCAGCCACGAGGTCGGCGGCGATTTGCCCGATTTGCTCGGCGTGGACGAAGCGCAAAGGCTCATCGACTACACCGACCGGATCTATCTCCGCTTCGGCGCCGACCAAAAGGTGGAAGGCCTTGAAAATAACGAAGAAATTAAGGAGATTCGCCGCAGGGCCATCGTTTCGGGCCTCAAGCTCGTGGATTGCCCTATCCGCCACCTGGGCACGGAGCTGGCGCGCGAGGTTTATTTGAAAATCCAGGTCTTTCTTAAAGAAAATGGCGTAGAAATGCGTTTTTTGACTGACTGCCTCGATCTGATCGTAGAGGAGGGCCGCTGCAGGGGCGTCAAAATACAAAGTGCCCTGGGCGGCGAGAAACAGGCCGTTTTCGCCCGAAACGTCGTGCTCTCGGTCGGCCGGCGCGGGGCGGACTGGCTTGAAGGGCTCTGCCGCAGGCACAGCGTCGCGCGCGAGGCGGGAGTGGTAGACATCGGCGTGCGCGTGGAGGTGCGCAACGAGGTCATGGAGCGCGTCAACAACGTGCTGTACGAATCCAAGCTCATCGGCTACCCAAAGCCCTTCGAAAACAAGGTGCGCACCTTCTGCCAAAACCCAGGCGGCTTCGTCAGCCAAGAAAACTACGAGGGTGACCTCGCCGTGGTCAACGGGCACTCCTACAAACACCAAAAAAGCGAGAATACCAACCTCGCCATCCTCTGCTCGCACCACTTCCAGGCCCCGTTTGACGACCCGACCGCCTTTGCCCAAAAGGTCGCCCAGCTGACCAACCTGCTCGGCGCCGGCAAGATCCTCGTGCAGCGCTATGGCGACATTCTCTCGGGCCGCAGGAGCTGGCCCGACGACCTCGCGCGCACCAACGTGCGCCCTTCGATGCCCGATGCCGTGCCCGGCGATATCGGCTCCGCCCTGCCCTACCGCACGCTGACCAACATCCTGGCCTTCATCCGGGCGGTGGATACCATCGTGCCGGGCTTCGCCGGGGAGGAAACCCTGCTCTATGCCCCGGAGGTCAAGTTCTATTCCAACCGCGTGCTGCTGGATGCTGAGCTGAACAGCTCCCTGCCCGGCCTGTATTGCCTGGGCGACGCCAGCGGCTGGACCCGCGGGCTCATGATGGCCTCCGCCATGGGGGTGCGGCTGGGCCAAAAGCTGGCCCGAGCGGCGGCCAAAGAATAGGAGGAATTGCACATGCCCGCCGATGCGGATTTCGCGCGCAGGGCGCGCGAAACCCTTCTCACCTCGCTGAGCGGGTTCCAAAACGGCAAGATGAACTGCGATGGGCAGCTCCGCACGGAATGCCCCTTTTGCTCCGCCGGCAGCAGGGCAGGGGAGCGCCGCGAGATCGTGAACCGTGAGCTGGGGAGCTGCAGGTCGTCCAAGGCCATGGAAGAGGCATAGCCGTCGGACACACAAGCGCAAAGCCTCCCACCCCCATCGGCAAAAGCGCTTGAATTTCCCCGCTCAATGGTGTATGTTTAAAAAAGCGGCTTCCCTGCGCAGACCGTGCCGGGAAGCCACACAAAAATAAAAAGACCTGGGAGGACTGACCAATGCTGAAAGCAGCCGTTTTACAGAGAGTGACCGACGCCCAGAAGGAAATGCTCCAAAAGGAAAACCCGACCGTCGAGTTCGTCTTTCAGCCGGAACTGAGCGAAGAAAACATCGGCGGGTTCGATGCCATCCTGGGCAATGCCAAGCCCACCCTTCTGAAACACGCCAAAAAGCTCCAGTTCATTCAGCTAGGCAGCGCCGGCGTGGATGGCTACACCGCGGAAGGCGTCTTTGGTAACCCCAATACCATCTTGTGCAACGCTTCCGGCGCCTATGGCCTGGCCATTTCCGAATGCCTCGTGGCCATGCACCTGGCCGTGCAGAAGCACCTCCACCTTTACCGCGACAACATGAAAAACCACGCCTGGAAGGATCATGGCATGGTCAAATCCGTCATGGATTCGACCATTCTGGTCGTGGGCACGGGCGATATCGGCAACCAGTATGCCCGCCGCGTAAAGGCCATGGGCGCGAAGCTCTATGGCGTGCGCCGCACCGGCGAGCAGATGCCGGAGCTTTATGAAAAGATCTATACCGTCGAGCAGATCGACGAGATTCTGCCCCAGGCCGACGCCGTGGCGCTCTGCCTGCCCGGTACCGAAAAGACCAAGGGCCTGTTCTCGAAAGAGCGGCTCCTCAAGATGAAACGGGGCGCGATCCTGCTCAACATCGGCCGCGGCTCCGCCATCGACTCGCAGGGGCTTTACGATGTTCTCACCAGCGGCCACCTGCTGGGCGCGGCCATCGACGTGACCGACCCCGAGCCATTGCCCGCCGAGTCCCCGCTCTGGGATGTTGAAAACCTGCTCATCACCCCGCACGTCACCGGCGGCGGCCATCTCCTTGCCACCACCGAGTCCATCGTGCGCATCGGCTGCGAAAACCTCAAGCTCATCATGGCCGGCAAGCGCCCGCCGCGCGTGGTGAACCTTAAAGAGGGTTACTAAAAGGCATGAAAAGCGCCCCGGGCCACAGCCCGGGGCGCTTTTTGCGATCGCAGCCGCCGAAGCCTCCGCCGCGCGGCCCCTCACCCTCATTTGAAGCCCTTCCCTGGCGCTTCAGCCTTCGGGAACGAACCCCGGGGCGGCCGACTGCCCGCTAAAGCGGGCTAGCGCAGGGGAACCCCGCAAAGCCTGTCGGCTTGGCGGGGTTCCCCTGCGTTACGGCGGCTCCGCCGCCGAGTCGGCCGCCCCCCAAAGCGCGATTCGAGCCGGAGCAAAACAGGCTCCTTCCTACCCAGGAAGGCTCCGAAAGTTCAGGATGTTGCCGTCCGGATCCCTAAATTGAAAGGAGCGCGCCCCCCAGGAGTGCGTGGTCGGGCAGTTGAGCGTCAAAACGCCCAAGGTCAGCAGGCGCTCATACTCGGCGTCCGCATCCTCCACCTCAAAGCTGATCACCACCGCGTTTGAGGCCCCGGCGGCGGCGTAGCCAAACGCCGGATTTTGGGCAAGCAGCTCAGCCGAATCGAAGCTGAGCGCAAGCTCCCCGATCCTTAGCCCGGAATGCACTGCGTCCCCCTCACCTTTTTTGCCAAAAATCCCTTCATAAAAGGCGCGCAGCCGCAAAACCTCCCTACTGATCAGGGTGACGTCGCCAAAGCGAATCCCCACGGCTTTTCACTCCCTTCGCGCAATGAAAAGGGCCGCTTTCGCGGCCCTTTTTCGTTACTTGCCCAGCTGGCGGTTCAGCTCCGCGATCCCAGCCTGCGAGTTGCGCACATCGTCCTCGCCGCGCATGCCGGTGAAGCCAAAGATCATCGAAAGGCCGGCGGTCTCATAGGGCACGGCGCCCTGCCACTTGGCTTCGTCAGCCTGCAGCTCTTCTTCCGGCGCGCCGCTGGGCTTGCCCGTGCGCTCGACGTACTTGAACTTGCCCAGCAGGGTCTTGTCGCTGTCGCCCAGCTTTTTTTCGAAGGGCAGGGTATACACCACGTCGATCCCGTCGCCCTTGGGGTTACGGATCTTCACACCGCCAAGGCCGCCGCGGGTCTTGCCCTTATAGGGTTCCTCGTTGCTGAAGATCTCCTCCGCCTTTTCGATGATGGCGGCCGTCACCTTGAACCAATCCACCTTTTCAAACATCGTTGTTTCCTCCTTCATTTTTTCGCGTTTCTTTAAAATTGGATTAATACGCCTTCGCGAAGTAGATCACCTTTTGGGCCGGCTTCCCACAGCACACGCAGCGTTCGCCCAGGCCCTCCCTGGCGGCTTCTTGGTCAAAGGGCATGTTGCGCGTCGTCGCCGAGCTTTCCTGCTTCACCGCGTCCTCGCAGGCGCGCTCACCGCACCACATCGCCTTCACAAAGCCGTTCTGCACGCCGGCGTGCAGCTCTTCCATGTTGGCGGCCAGGGTGACGTGGCCTTCCCTGAAGGCCAGCGCCTTCTGGTATAGCCCGTCGTGAATGCTCTGCAGGATGCCCTCTACCTCGTTTTCGAGCCCCTCAAGCTTTAAACCGAACTTTTCCATCGTGTCGCGCCGCATTAGCAGCGCCTGGCCCGTTTCAAGGTCGCGCGGGCCGATCTCCACGCGCAGCGGCACGCCCTTCATCTCCCACTCGTTGAACTTCCAGCCGGCGCTCTGGGTATCCCGGTCGTCCACATGGACGCGAAGGCCTCTGGCGGCAAGCCTTGCCTTCAGCGCATAGCAGGCGTCGAGCACGCCCTCCTTGTGCTGGGCGATGGGCAGGATCACGACCTGCACCGGCGCTACCTTCGGGGGCAGAACCAGGCCGCGGTCGTCCCCATGCACCATGATGACCCCGCCGATCATGCGCGTGGAGGTGCCCCAGGAGGTTTCGGATACGTACTTGCGCGTGCCGTCCTTATCGAGGAACTGAATATCGAAGACCTTTGAGAAGTTATCGCCAAAGTTGTGCGAGGTGCCGGCCTGCAGGGCCTTGCCGTCCTGCATCATGGCTTCCATCGAGTATGTGGCTCTGGCGCCCGCGAACTTTTCTTTTTCGCTCTTCTTGCCCACGAAGACGGGGATGGCCAGCACGTTTTCCGAAAAATCGCGGTAGACTTCCAGCATTTTCAGGGTTTCTTCCTCGGCCTCCCCGGGCGTTGCGTGGATGGTGTGCCCCTCCTGCCATAAGAACTCCGAGGTGCGCAGGAAGGGCCTCGTGCTTTTTTCCCAGCGGACGACCGAACACCACTGGTTATAGAGCATGGGCAGATCCCGCCAGGACTGCACCCATTTGGAATACATCGCGCAGAACATGGTCTCTGAGGTCGGCCGGATGGCCAGGCGCTCGGGCAGCTCCTCGCTGCCGCCCTGCGTCACCCAGGCGACCTCGGGCGCGAAGCCCTCGACGTGCTCGGCCTCTTTGAGGAGCAGCGATTCCGGAATGAACATGGGCATGTAGACGTTTTGGTGCCCCGTCGCCTTAAAGCGCGCATCCATTTCGCTCTGCATCAGCTCCCAGATGCCGTAGCCGTAGGGCTTGATCACCATGCAGCCGCGCACGGGGGCGTAATCCACCAAATCGGTCTTGAGGATCACGTCGGTGTACCACTGCGAAATGTCGTCCTCCCGCCGCGTGATCTCGGCGACGAATTCCTTTTCGTTCTTCTGCTTGGCCAAGGCAATTCCCTCCTTCTTTTAGAAGTTCCTCTCGGGGCTTGCAAAAAAGCTCGCCCCAAAACGCTGTTTTGGGGCGAGCATGCTCGCGGTACCACCCAAATTCCACCTTTTCGGCTAAAAACGCGGCCGGGAAGGCGATCTCTGCGGCCTGTTCGCTGTAACGCGCCCCTTTTCCTTGTTTAGGCCTTTGGGCGCGACGGGTTTTGGCCCGCTGCCTGCTGGGGATGGGCGGCGAAGATCTTGCCCCCTTGCGCGGCTTTCAGCCGGCGGCGCGCGCTCTCTTTTTGCTTTGGGGAGGGGGGAGATTCCTTCGCCT
This sequence comes from Christensenellaceae bacterium, assembly GCA_031280685.1. Classification (GTDB taxonomy): domain Bacteria; phylum Bacillota; class Clostridia; order Christensenellales; family UBA1750; genus JAITGM01. Next base: position 16,669 of record JAITGM010000045.1, on the reverse strand, counting down.
TTTGCCCCGTCGTCGGCGATTTATAGGCTAGTATACGCAGTCCCTCCCAAAAATGCAAGCAAAACTTTGAAGGCGGCGGGGAATGTTAAAATTCGGGCGCGCCAGCGCCGCCCTCCGCAAACCTTGACGCACCGCCCGCAAAAGCGCTATACTTTTAGGAAGAAAAACATACAGAAAGCGAGGACTGGCCATGACCGTTTCCGAAATCATCGCGGGCATTCTAATCAAGGAGGGCATCACCGATGCCTTCGGCATCCCCGGCGCGGGCGTGAACGCCCTCTATTCCGCCCTGAACAAAACCCCGCGAATCAAGCACTACGTAATGCGCCATGAGGAGGCCGCGGTCCACGCGGCGGACGCCTACTATCGCGCATCGGGCCGCATGGCGGTGGCGCTTTGCACCTCGGGTCCGGGCGCGACGAACTTCGTCACGGGCATCTACACCGCCAATATCGACTCCATCCCCCTTCTTGCCATCAGCGGCCAGGCGGTGCGCGCCCAGCTTGGCAAGGATGCCTTCCAGTGCGTCGATATCGCCGCGATTTGCAAGCCGATCGCCAAACAGACCTGGTGCGTGACCGAGCCTAGCGAAATCCCCGCCATCTTCACCGAGGCCTTCCACACGGCACGCTCGGGCAAGCCCGGCCCCGTGCTCATCGACCTACCCCTCGACGTGCAGATGGCCGACATCGACTTTTCCCTTAACGACTACAGCCCCCTGCCCGTCCAAAAACCGGCCCCCGACCCAAAGCTCATCGCGGATGCCCTCGATTTATTGCTCGCGGCCAAGGCGCCGGTGCTGCTCATGGGTGGCGGCGTGATTCTTTCCGGCGCCGAAAAGGCCTGCCTGGAGCTTGCCGAAGCGCTGAACCTGCCGGTCATCACCACCTACATGGCCAAGGGCGGCCTGCCCGAGAGTCACCCCCTCAACGCGGGGCACGCGGGCATCCAGGTCGGCCAGCCCATCGGCAACAAGGTCCTTGGCGGGGCCGACCTCGTTTTGGGCCTTGGCTGCCGCTTTACAGACCGCCACACCGGCGACACGAAGGTCTACGCCCAGGGGCGTAAATTCATCCACGTCAACATCGAGCCTTCCGAGATCAACAAGATCATCCCGGCCGATATCGGCATCGTGGCCGACGCGGGCCTTGCCATTCAGGCCTTCCTTTCCGAAATCAAGGCCAAAAAGCTCAGCCGCGCCGCCGGCGAGCGCGAAAAAGGCCTGCAGGCCCTTCGCGTCTCGCTCGAGCGCCGCACGGACTATGACGAAAAGCCCATCAAACCCATGCGCGTCTTTCAGGCCATCAACGAGGTCTTTGATGACGATACCATGTTCACCACCGGCTGCGGCCTCAACCAAATCTGGTCTGGCCAGTTCCAAAAGATCTCGAAACCCCGGCGCTACCTGCCTTCGGGCGGCGCCGGCACCTTAGGGTTTGACATCCCGGCCGCCTTCGGCGCCATGGTGGCCGATCAAAAGCAAAATAAGGCTGTCGCGGTGATGGGCGACTTCGGCTTCACCTTCCTGGTCGAGGAATTGGCCGTCGCCGCCTCGAACGACGTGCCGCTGATCGTGGTCATCCTCAACAACGCCTACCTTTCGCTGATTCGCCAAAATCAAAAATACGCCTACGGCTACGAGTACGCCGTGCACATGCCCGAAAACAAGGCCATGATGGACTATATTCAGGTCGCCAAGGGCTTTGGCTGCGACGGCGAGCGCGTCTTTGAGCCCAGCGGCATCGCCCCGGCGCTGCAGCGCGCCCTTTCTTCTAAGAAGCCCTACATCGTCGAGTGCGTCTGCGAGGAAGAAACCGACGCGGCCATGGGCGGCTCCATCCTAGCCGTCAAGGAGTTCAACAGCTAGGCAAAAGGCCACTCATCGCGCAAAAAAGCCCCATCCGGTGCTATCGGGCGGGGCTTTTTCTAATGGAATCCAACCTTTATTGGCGAACCGACCACTTCGCGCCGTTAATCGTCGCGCCTATGCGGTTGATCAGCTCGCCTTTCAGCCTCTCCAGTTCCCCATCTTTCCACGTAATAAAGGGGAAATGGTTCACATCGAAGTGTACCCTGCGATATTTCCCTCTGCCGTTATCAAACCAGTCCTTGCGGCAAGTAAGGATAACCTGCTTATCCAAAGCCGTTGCAAAACCCGCCTCGTAATATACCCCGCCGCGGTAGCCCGTCATATCCGCGATGACGAAGCGGCTATTTTTGATTCCGGCGATGATCTCGTCGATGATGTCGTTGTTGTGCTGCACCCTATCTACCCGATACGCCTCAAAACCACACTCTTGAATGGCCGGCATGATGGCTTTTTCGTAAATCTCATCCATTTCACTGCCAAACCACATCGCGACGAAGCAGGTCTTGGAGTCCTGCTCGGGTTTTGCCAGCAGCTCCTCGCAGCGCTTAAAGCCCTCCATCGTCAGGCGCACTTTTTTTCGAGATGGTTCTCCTACACTAAAACCTCTCCTCGTACGGTATGCAGCTACTGCCTCCTCTTTTTTCTCTAACATTCCCGCTTTGCGCAGGTATTCATAGAATCGGTTCAATTCTTCTTCATTTAGCGCATAAGCAATCGCGGGGAAACGGTCCGCCATTTCAACCCAGTCGCCAAATGCCACAGTTCTTCTGTAGATCCAGAGTAAAACTTATCCGCCTTTTGGGCCGGGGTTCTGGGCATCGAAGGGTCGTTCAAAATGGCTTTAACGCTTTCTTCCGTCAGTTCCACAGTACGTTCCTCGCCGTGCTTCTCGTAGAACTCCCTTATATAGCCCGAAAGCTGAGCGCGGTCGCGAATGCTACAGCTCCACTCCTTTATTTTTTGGCTATAACTATATACTCCGCAGTATGGGCAGTTAATCCGATCCATCCATGTTTCCGCGTTGAAGCTTTGAGTAGTGGCCTCTTTTTCACATAGAGGGCAACGAGTAGCCATCGCAAGAACCCCTCTCTGGTGTAATCGCCGCACATTCTTTTCCATCATTATACATCATCTGCTAAAAAAACAACAACCCGCCTTGTTCTCTAGCGCAATGCGTCCAAACCTTTGCCGTTTTGCGCCCAGGCCAGCAAAAAAAGTCGAGCGCTCTGTGGCCAAAGGGGCTATACTGGGGGCATGGCGGCCAAGAGAGCAAAAAGCGACAAAAGAAGGAGGACGGAAGCGTGCAGGAGCAGATCGAGGCCGTGCAGCGCATGCAGGAACACATTCAGGCCCATCTCGGCGAACCCATCACGCCCGCTAATCTCGCCCGCGCTTCGCGCTACTCGCCTTGGCATGCCTGCCGGCTCTTCGCCCGGCTAACGGGTCTTAGCCCTGCCGACTACATCCGCAGGCTGCGGCTTTCAAGGTCGGCACTTTTGCTGAAAAATGCCCCGGGCAAGGTTGCTGAAGTGGCGTTTTCGCTGGGCTTTCAAAGCGTGGACGGCTACCAGCGCGCCTTTTTGCGCGAGTTCGGCCGCAACCCGGGCAGCTATGCCCGCGACCCCAGCCCGCTTTACCTTTTCATGCCCTACGGGGTGAAGTTTCGCCAGCCAAGGAGGAGGATCGCCATGCAAGCGCCCAGAACCGTCTTCGTTTCGCTCGTCGAAAAGCCCGCGCGCCGCCTTCTTCTGAAGCGCGGCGTAGCCGCCGCAGACTACTTCGCCTATTGCGAGGAGGTCGGCTGCGATGTGTGGGGCCTGCTGCAAAGCATCGAGGCCTTCGGCGGCGAGCCCATCTGCCTTTGGCTCCCGCCCGCTTATCGCAAGCCGAACACCTCAGAATACGTTCAAGGGGCGGAACTGCCTCTCGAATATGAGGGGGCCGTTCCCGAGGGCTTCGAGCTCATCGAGCTGCCCGCGGCTCCCTATTTGATGTTCCAGGGCGAGCCCTTCGCCGAGGAGAACTTTGCGCAGGCCATCGAAGAGCTGCGCGGCGCCGCCGCCAAGTACGACCCCTCAAGGGTCGGCTGCGCCTGGGAGGACGGCCTGCCCCGCGTCCAGCTCGAGCCGATCGGCGCAAGGGGCTATATCGAGCTGCTGCCCGTAAGGCGAATCCGCCCCTAAAGCCCCGCCCTGCGCAGGCCATCGAAGAACCGCGCGGCACCGCAGCTTAATTCGACTCCCTAAAGGGGGAGCTTGCCGCCCCTTAAGCCAAATCCGCCCATATACCCCGCGAAAAAGCAAGGAAAGCGGCCTTCCTTGCTTTTTTTCGCCGGTTTCGCTATACTGTGCGCAATCGCTTCGCGGCGCTTCGCCGCAGGAAACAGCAGGGAGGCGCATCCCCTTTGAAACCGACCAGCGGCAAATACCTTCCCTTCCGCCAAATCGCGCTGCCAGAGCGCGCCTGGCCGGGGCGGGTCATCGAACAGGCCCCGGCCTGGTGCAGCGTGGATCTGCGCGACGGCAACCAGGCCCTCGTCAACCCCATGAGCGTGCAAAAAAAGCTCGAATTCTTTAAAATCCTCTGCGAAATCGGCTTTAAAGAGATCGAAATCGGCTTCCCCTCCGCTTCAGACGCAGAATTCGAAAGCTGCCGCCGGCTCATCGACGGCGGCCTGATTCCGGAGGGCGTGCGCGTGCAGGTCATCACCCAGGCGCGCGAGCATTTAATCCGCAGAACCTTCGAAGCCGTGCGCGGCGCGAAGGAGGTTACCATCCACCTCTATGCCCCGATTTCGACCCTGCAGCGCGAGGTGGTCTTCGAAAAGGACATGAAGGGCATCATCCAAGTCGCGACGGACGCGGCCAGGCTCATCTACGAGCTCGCGCGGGCCGACCAGAGCGGCACGAGTTACATCTTCGAATACTCGCCCGAGAGCTTTTCGGGCGCGGAGGTCGAAAACGCGGTCGAGATCATCGACGCGGTGATGGAAGCCTTCCACGCGAGCGAGGAAAGGCCCGCGATCATCGACATGGCGGCCACGGTAGAGCTTTGCACCCCCAACACCTTCGCGGATCAGGTCGAGTATGTTTTAACGCACATGAAGAACCGCGGGGCTGCCATCGCCTCGGTGCACCCGCACAACGACCGGGGCACCGGCGTCGCCTGCGCGGAGCTTGCCCTGCTGGCGGGTGCCGAGCGCGTGGAGGGCACCCTCTTTGGCAACGGCGAGCGAACCGGCAACGTGGATCTGATCACCCTGGCGCTGAACCTCTTCACGCAGGGCATCGCCCCGGGGCTTGACCTTACGAACCTGCCCGCCCTGCGCGAGAGCTACGAGCGCCTGACGGGCATGCGCGTGCACGAGCGCCAGCCCTACTCCGGCGATCTGGTCTTTACCGCGTTTTCGGGCTCGCATCAGGATGCCATCCGCAAAGGGCGCTCCTACATGGAGAAAAAGGGCGAAAGGCGCTGGATGGTGCCCTACTTGCCCATCGACCCGGCGGACATCGGCCGCCAATTCGACCCCATCGTGCGCATCAACTCGCTCTCGGGCAAGGGCGGCGCCGCCTTCGTGATGCAGGAGGCCTTCGGCTACCGCCTGCCGCGCGGGATGCACGCAGAATTCGGCGCGCTGGTGCAGGCCGCCTGCGAGCAAAAGGGCGAGGAGCTGAGCAGCCAGGAGCTTTACACGGTCTTTTCCAGCAACTACCTTCATTTCCCGGCGCGCTACCGCCTGCTGGGGGACTATACCCTCAGCGAGAGAGGCTCCAGCGTGCGCTTCGCGGGCAGCCTGGAAGAAACCGGCCCAAAACGCCGCGACATTGCGCTCAAAGGGGCGGGCAACGGCCCGATCGACGCCTTCTTCAACGCCCTGAAGGGCGCCTCCATCGCGGGCTATACCTTCATTACCTATGACGAGCACGCCATTTCCGCGGGTTCGGACGCGCAGGCGATCGCCTACATCCAGCTTAGGACGAAAAAAGGCAATACTATCCATGGCGTAGGCATCGCGCCCAACATCAACATGGCTTCGATTCAGGGTGTGCTCTGCGCCATCAACCGCGCGGAGCATCTGGGGCTTTAAGGCAAAGCCGGCGGCCTTTTGAGGGTTAGCGTGGCTGGGGCGGAATTCTTCCGCCCCAGCCACGTCCTTTTTGGGCAAAGGCGTAAAAAGGGCGAATTCCCTCGGCTTTTCAAAGGAGTTGTTTCGAATCGGTTATGATTTCGGGTGAGGGTTTGCGCCGTCTCCCCGCGCATGCTAAACTGTGGCGGAATGACGATGTTTTTGCGGGGAGGGATGCACCCATGCTCAAAACGAACTTTACGCCCTTTGGTCGCCGCAAGCAAAGCCGCCTCAGCATCCAGCAGCTTTATGCGCTGGGGCTTTCATTGTTTTTCATCGGCGCCTTTCTTTTCGCGACGCTTCGCTATATGCTGGTCTTCGATTTGCAGGCCCCGCTGGGCCAAAACGTGCCTCTGCTGGCGGAACCGCTGCTGCCTGGTGTGGTGCAGGCCCAGGCGGCGGCCCCGAGCGCCCAGCAGGGCGGGCTCCCCACTCCCCCGGCACCCTCAGCGGACCCCGCGGCTACGGCCCCGCCCTCGCCCAAACCCGAGACCACGCTCACGGAAGATGCCGAAAACGGCCTCTGGAGCTATGAATCGGCCGAGTTCAGTCTGCAAATCCGCCGCGAAGCGCCCAAGGAGGGCGTCGTGGCGACGGTGGCACTGCTTAGCTGGCCCGAAGGCGCGCTCTGCCCCCTGCAAAGCGCCTTCGCGGGCGGCAGCTACGCGCGCAACCTCCACTATAGAACCAGCGAAATCGCAAAGACCGAGGGCGCGCTCTTCGCCATCAACGGGGATTATTACGGCTTCAGGGGCGACGGCATCATCGTGCGCGGCGGCGCGCTCTACCGCGAAAAGCCCGCGCGCGACATGCTCTGCCTCTTTGCGGACGGCTCTTTGGAAATCCTGCCCGAGCAGGGCGCAGATGTCGAAGCCCTCCTTGGCCGCGGCCTGCGAGACAGCTTTTCGTTCGGCCCCGCGCTCGTCGTAAACGGCGCGCTGCCCGAGAGCTTCATCACCGACGTATCCGGCGCAAACCCGCGCACGGCGCTCGGCCAGAAGGCGGACGGCAGCCTGGTTTTCGTCGTGGTGGACGGCCGCCTGCAAGGCTTTTCCTCCGGGCTGAACATCCGCGATCTGGCGGCCTACATGCAGTCGCTCGGCTGCGTCACCGCCTACAATCTCGACGGCGGCATGACCAGCTGCATGGTCTTTAATGGCCAGACCATTTCAAGGCCCTGCGGCGCCGGCAACCGCGAGCGCCCCTTGAGCGATATTCTCCTGGTCAAATCCCCTCTCATCCAGCCATAAAGGAGCCGCCCAGATGAAAAAAGCCCTTTTGGTGCCCGATTCATTCAAGGGCACGCTCTCTTCCGCCGAAATCTGCTCCATCCTGCGCGAGCGCATCCTCCTCCACTTTCCAGCGGCCGAAGTCGTTTCCGTCCCCGTCGCGGACGGTGGCGAGGGCAGCGTAGATGCCTTTTTGGCCGCCATGGGCGGCGAAAAGCGCACGCTGCCCGTTTGCGGGCCCTTCCCGGGCGAAGAGATGCGGGGCTTTTACGGTCTGGTCGACGGCGGGCTGACCGCGGTCGTTGAAATGGCAGCCTGCGCGGGGCTGCCGCTGGTGGGCAAGCGACTACGGCCCGATCAAACTACGACCTACGGCGTGGGTCAGCTCATCGCGGACGCTCTGTCGCGCGGCGTAACCAAGCTCATCCTGGGCCTTGGCGGCAGCGCCACCAACGACATGGGCTGCGGCGCGGCCGCCGCCTTGGGCGCCCGCTTTTTCGACGAAACGGGGACGAGTTTCCTCCCCACGGGCGGCACGCTTTCCGCCATCCGGCACATCGACCTTTCCGGCCTGAATCCAGCGCTTTACGCCATAGAATTCATCGCGATGTGCGACGTCGATAACCCCTTGTGCGGCCCGCGCGGCGCGGCTGCCGTTTTTGGCCCGCAAAAGGGCGCCAGCGAGGCCCTCGTGCGCCTTCTGGACGGCGGACTGCGCGCCGCCGCAGGCACCGTGAAGCAAGACCTTGGCATCGACCTGATCGACATGCCGGGCGCGGGCGCCGCCGGCGGCTTTGGCTATGGCGCCGCCGCCTTTTTGGGAGCAAAGCTGCAAATGGGCATCGACACGGTGCTCGAAACCGTGGGCTTTGACCATCTCGTCCAGGGCGCGGACTACGTTTTCAGCGGCGAAGGCAAGCTCGATTCGCAGTCCCTGCGCGGCAAGGTGGTTTTGGGCGTGGCGCGCGCCGCCAAACGGCGCGGCGTGCCGGTCATCGCTATCGTGGGCGACATCGCGGACGGCATCGAGGCGGTCTACGGCGAGGGCGTCATCGGCGTGTTCTCGACCAACCGGCAGGCCATGGACTTTTCCTCCGCCAGAAAGCGGGCAAAAAAGGATCTGAGCCTGACCGCTGACAACCTCATGCGCTTCCTTTCAAAAATCGAGGGCTAGCCGCATTGCGGCGCCTCCGGGCCTACGCAGGGAGGGACTGCGCCTCCCTGGCATACATAGGCGATTTGCGCCTCGTTACCGTGCCCGCGGGGCACAACTCGGCTTCGATTCCCCTACGGAACCCCCTCTCTAACAATGCGGAGTTCGACGCAGCCAATTCGTCACTACGAGATGTAACGAGAACGGGAACGGGCGCGCTCGCCTCGCTCGCGCGCCGGGGGCGGGCTGCCGCGCTTCGCGCGGCCACCAGGCAAGCGGGCATTCGCCCGCTTGCCTGGCCCGGAGGCCAAGGCCTCCGGGCCCGCCCCCCGAATCCGTAACTCGAGCCCCTTCGCTACCCGTGCGCCGCTTTTCTTGGCTGCGCAGCCCTTTTAGGCCGCGTGGGGGGATACGAAGGCGAGCGCCGCCAGCGGCGGAGACAGCAAGCCGTAAGCCCAATGAGCAACGAGCAAGGCGACCATGGGGAAGCCTTGCGGCGATTGCGAATTGTGCCGGGCGGCTTGCGCCGCGAAAACCCACGGGCTGCAAAGCCGCCCGGTCGGGGTTGAGCGTAGAGCGGTTCGCGAGAAGAAGCAAGGGTCCGTTTCCGCACAAAAATTTACCGCGTGGCGCAAAAGCAGGCCTTTAAGGCTTGTTTTTTTACGAAAACGGTGGTATACTGTTTCCGCGCGGAAGCAGGAGCGGTCTACGCAGGCTTTGCGCAAAGGGGCGAAAGCCCCTTCCTCTTTGGGCCAAACTCAGGCCAAAAGGGCTTGTTTTTGCCTTTGTTTGTAGCTAAAATGGGCGCAGCGGTATAGAAAGGATGCTTTTCCCCTTGCCAAGCAACGCAAAGTCATCCACGGCGGCCAGGGCCGCTAAGGCGGCCGCCGCTTTGGCTGCCGAAATGGGCTATGAATTCGTGGACGTGGAGCTTAGCCGCGAGCGCGACGCAAGCTTTTTGCGCGTCTTCATCGACCACGAGGGCGGCATGGATCTGGAGCTTTGCGAAGCCTTCCACCGCCGGCTCAACGGGCTGCTTGGCGAGCTGGACTTTGACTATTTAGAAGTTTCCTCGCCCGGAATCGACCGCCCGCTCAAGCAGGAGCGGGATTATCTTCGTGCCAAGGGCAAGCGGATCGAGATCCGGCTCTATCGCGCGCGAGATGGGCAAAAGGCCTTCAGCGGCGAGCTGATCGGCCTTGAAGGCGAGGAGGTTCTTCTTCATACCGGCGCCGAAGCGCTGCGCTTTGCCCTGAAGGAAATCGCAAAGGCCGCGCCGCTCCTTGGCGACGAGGACTTTCATAAGGAGGGTTAATCCCAGATGAACGCCGAATTTGTTGAAGCCCTGAACGCCATCGCCAGGGATAGGGGCATTCAGAAGGAGGTCATCGTCAGCGCCATCGAACAGGCTCTGATTTCGGCCTTTAAGCACAATTTCGACTCCGCGCAGAACGTCAAGGTTTCCATCGACCCTATTTCGGGCACCATCGGGGTCTTCGCCTTAAAGACCGTGGCCGAAAGGGTCGAAAACCCAAGCCTTGAAATCTCGGTCGAGGCAGCGCGGCAAATCCGCCCCTATTACGCCCCGGGCGACATCTTGGAAATCGAGGTCACGCCGCGCAATTTCGGGCGCATCGCGGCGCAGACCGCCAAACAGGTCGTCATGCAGCGCATCCGCGAGGCGGAGCATGGGGTGATCTACGACGAATACGTCGAAAAAGAAAACGAGATTTTGACGGCGGTGGTGCAGCGCGTCGAGGGCAAGACCATCTTCGTTGAACTCGGCCGCACAGAGGGAATCCTCAGCGAGCAGTACCAAATCGAGGGCGACCGCTTAAAGCCCGGCGACCGCATCAAGGTCTATGTGCTCGAGGTCACGCGCACGCCGCGCGGCCTGACGGTCATGGTTTCGCGCACGCATTTTGGGCTGGTCAAGCGCCTTTTCGAAATCGAGGTGCCCGAGATCCACTCGGGCGTGGTGCAAATTAAGTCCATCGCGCGCGAGGCCGGTTCGCGTACGAAGATGGCGGTCTACTCGACCGACAATTCGGTCGATCCCATGGGCGCCTGCGTGGGCCCGGGCGGTAGCCGCGTGGGCAGCGTTGTAAACGAGCTCGGCGGCGAGAAGATCGATGTCATCAAGTGGTCGCCAGACCCGGTGGAATACATCGCCAACGCCTTAAGCCCGGCCAAGGTTATCGGCGTCTTCGTCAACGAAAAGGAAAAGGCGGCCAAGGTCATCGTGCAAGATAATCAGCTTTCCCTCGCGATCGGCAAGGAGGGCCAAAACGCCCGGTTGGCGGCCAAGCTCACCGGATGGAAGATCGACATTAAGTCCCAATCGCAGGTCGAAGAGAGCCTGGGGGTGCAGGAAGATTGAAGCAGCGCAAGGTTCCCATGCGCATGTGCGTGAGCTGCCGCGAGATGAAGCCCAAAAAGGAGCTGATCCGCATCGTGCGCGGCCAGGAGGGCCTGATCGCCCTCGATAAACGCGGCAAGGCCCCCGGGCGCGGCGCCTACCTCTGCTTCCAGGGGGATTGCCTCAAGCGGGCCGAAAAAACAAGGGCCTTGGAGCGCGCCCTGGAGCATCCCATCAGCCCCGAGATCTACGCGCAGCTAGCTAAGGAGTTGGAAGGCTATGTCCCCGAGCCAGAGCCCGAAGGCTAAGATCAAGGCCTATCTCTCTCTTGCCGCCAAGGCGGGCAAGCTCGTTCTGGGGCAGGAGGCGATCATCCAGGCCGCGCAGACGAAGCGCGCCGTTTTGCTCCTTTTAGACGAGCTAGCGGGCAAAAACAGCGCGGATCGCATAAAAAGGCTCGCAACCTATCACGAAATTCCCCTCCTCTTAGTCGAGGATTTGGGCAAAGGCATCGGCCGGCAGGGCGCGATAGCCGCTGCCCTTCAAGATAAAGGCCTGGGCGGCGTCATTTTGATGCTGGCCGGGCAGGAAGAACCGAACTAAAACTCAAGGATTTTGCATCCATGAAATTCGCGGGAGGGTCACGGAAGGAAATGACGAAAATCTCTATTCAAGACGCGGCAAAGCAGTTGGGCTCCGAGGCTGAAGCCCTGATGGAAGGCGTCGCCGCCACGCGCAAGAGCGCGCAGGAGGCGATGCTGCGCCTGCGCCAAATCGAAGAAGGCCTTCGCGCGCAGGAGCAGGCCGCCTTGGAAGAACGGCAGAAGGCTCGCGAAGAGGAAGAACGCCTAGCCGCTGAAAACGCGCAGGAATGGGCCATCAAGGCGGCGCTTTTGGGCGCGCGCGGCCAAGGCGAGGGCGAAGAGGGGCAACCCGAAGGCCAAAGCCCCCGCGCCGCCGCAGAACTAGATGCCACGGCCGCCGATCCGCAGGTTTTTGAACCAGAGGCCCCGGCCGAGCGGCCCCCGGCGAGCGAAACCGCGGCCGCTTCGCAGCCCATTCGGCCGCTGGCGCCCCGCCCAGCGGCGCCCCCCCAGCCCGGCGTGCCGCGCCCCCCGCGGCCCGGCGCCTACGCGCCCCGGCCCTTCATTCCAAACCCCAACGACCCCAACGCGCTGGTCAATCGCCAAAAGGCCGGCCAGCCGCCCATTGATTCCCGCGCGCCCCGGCCAGCCGGCCCCGGCGCGCCCCGCCCGGGCGGCGCCCCGATGGGCGGCAGGCCGGCAGGACCCGGCGCAGGCGGCGCTCCGCGCCCAGGCGCGGGCAGGCCTGGCTTTGGCGCGCGCAGCGCCAGCAAGGGCCCGGAGCTTACTCCCACGGTCGAAAAGGAACGCGTGAGCAACTACGACCCCAACAAGCAAAACTACCAGCGCCAATACGACCCCGAGCGCAAGCAGCCCAAGCAAAAGAAGGCCGTCATGAAGGAAACCTTCGCGGCCGCGGGCGGGCTGGATGACGAATGGCGCGGCGGCAAGCGCCGCCCGCGCAGGGGGCAGCTTTCGGCCCAGCAGATGATGCAGCCCATTCAGGTCGAGAAGGCTTATATGACGGCCGAAACCATCACGGTGAAGGATCTTTCCGAGCGCATCGGCAAGCCTGCGGCCGAGATCATCAAAAAGCTCTTCCTCCTGGGCATCATGGCGACCATCAACCAGGAGCTGGACTTTGATACCGCCCAGCTCGTCTGCTCGGAGTTCGGCGTCGAGTTTGAGCTTAAAATCGAAAAGACCTACGAAGAAACCATGCTGGAAGTGCAAGAAAAGCAGGATGACGCGGGCGATCTTCTCCCCCGTCCGCCCGTGGTTACCATCATGGGCCATGTCGATCACGGCAAGACCTCGCTGCTCGATAAAATCCGTCTCACCAACGTCACCGAGGGCGAGGCCGGCGGCATCACACAGCATATTGGCGCCTACACGGTCGAAATCCACGGCCAGCAGATCACCTTTTTAGATACCCCGGGCCACGAGGCCTTCACCGCCATGCGCGCCAGGGGCGCCCAAGTTACTGACATCGTGATTCTGGTCGTCGCGGCCGACGACGGCATCATGCCCCAGACCATCGAAGCCATCAACCACTCCAAGGCGGCCGGCGTGCCCATCATCGTGGCCATCAACAAGATGGATCGCGAATCGGCCAACCCCGAGCGCGTCAAGCAGGAGCTGACCGAATACAACCTCGTGGCCGAGGATTGGGGCGGCGACACGATTTGCGTGCCCGTTTCGGCGGTCACCGGCCAGGGCATCGAGCAGCTCCTGGAAATGATCCTCTTAACCTCCGAGATGAAGGAATTAAAGGCCAACCCCAACCGCCCCGCGCGCGGCACCATCGTCGAAGCCAGGCTCGATCGCGGCCGCGGCCCCGTCGCCACGGTACTGATTCAGTCGGGCACCATCCGCGTGGGGGACACCATCGTGGCGGGCACGGCCTACGGGCGCGTCCGCGCGATGCTGAACGACAAGGGCGAGCCGGTCAGTTCCGCCGGCCCGTCCATCCCCGTGGAGCTCATCGGCTTCTCTGACGTGCCCGAGGCCGGCGATACCCTTAACGTAGCCGACGACGACCGCCTTTCGCGCCAGGTGGCGGAAGAAAGGCGCGACCGCATCAAGGCCCAGCAGCTCAAGGCCATGTCCAAGGCGACCCTGGAAGACCTCTTCAACCAGATCGCCCAGGGCCAGGTCAAGGATCTCAACATCATCGTCAAGGCCGACGTGCAAGGCTCGGTCGAGGCAGTTCGCCAGGCGCTCGAAAAGCTCACGAACGAAGAGGTGCGCGTGAGGGTCATCCACGGCGGCGTGGGCGCCATCAGCGAGTCCGACATCATGCTGGCCACGGTTTCCGGCGCCATCGTGGTAGGCTTCAACGTGCGGCCGGACGCCAAGGCCAAGGAAAACGCAGAACGCGAGAAGATCGACCTTCGCCTCTATCGCGTCATCTACGACGCGATAGACGAAATCAAGGCGGCCATGCAGGGTATGCTCACGCCCAAATTCAAAGAAACCATCCTCGGCCACGCCCAGGTTCGCCAGGTCTTCCGCGTCACCGGCGCGGGCACCATCGCGGGCTCCTACATCACCGATGGGCTGGTGCGCCGCAACGGCCAGGTGCGCCTGCTGCGCGATAATATCGTGGTCTTTGAGGGCAGGTTATCCTCCCTCAAGCGCTTTAAGGACGATGCCCGCGAGGTCGCGTCCGGCTACGAATGCGGCATCGGCCTTGAAAACTATAACGACCTGAAGGAAAACGATGTCATCGAGTGCTTCGTGATGGATGAAATCGAGCGCCCGGCCTAAGGGGCGGCAAAAGCGCTCCTTCCCCATTAAAACCAGCAAGAAAGTGAAAAAAGATGCCCGGATTTGAAAGGGTTGACCGCCAGACCGAGGAGATCCGCCGGGGGGTGGACGCCATCCTTCGCGAGTTGAAGGATCCCCGCATCCCCGCCATGTTCTCGGTCATCGGCGTGGATCTCACCCGTGACCTCAAGTTTTGCAAGATCAGGCTCAGCACCTTGGAAGAAGGCGAAGCCGAGCGCCGCGCCTTCCTAAAGGCCCTGAAAGGAGCTACCGGCTTCATCCGCAGGGAGCTGGGCAAGCGCGTTTTTTTGCGCGCGATGCCAGATCTGAGCTTCACGCTCGATGATTCTATCGAGCATGGCGTGCGCATCCAAAACCTCCTCAACCAGATCTCTGCCAAGCCTGAATCCGGCAATGAGGGGGGTGAAGAGGATGGCGGGGTTTGACGCCCTGCGGGCGGCGCTGCAGGGCGCCCGGCGCGTGGCGCTCTTTGCGCACCTTTCGCCCGATGGCGACACGATCGGCTCCTGCCTGGGAGCGATGCATGCCTTAAAAGGGGCGGGCCTTGAGGCCCACCCTTTTTGCGCGGACCTTCTGCCCCCGGATTTTGGCTTTTTAGAGGGTTTTTCGGCCTTTTCCCTGCCCTTTAAGGCGAGCGGCTCCTTCGATTTGGCCCTCGCCCTGGATGTTTCTTCGCCCGACAGGCTGGGCTCCGCCCGAGCCTTGTTCGAAAGTACACCTGCGCGCTTTTGCGTTGATCATCACCTGGGCAACGTCTTTGACTGCGGCAAAATCGTGGACGAAAAGGCCGCCGCCACGGCGGAAATCGTGCTTGAGCTCGTTCAGGCGCTGAATCTGCCCCTGACGAAGTCTGCCGCAATGGCGCTCTATACCGGCCTTTCGACCGACACGGGCAATTTTTCGTTCGAGTCCGTGCGCGAGGGCACGCTGCGAGCCGCCGCTCTCTGCGTAAAATGCGGCGCCGAGCCCGAAACCATCACGCGCACGCTCTATCGCACGCGAAACCTTTCGCAGATAAAGCTCCTGGGTGCGGCGCTGAGCAAGCTCGAAACCCATGCGGCCGGCCAAATCGCCCTCATCGCCCTGAGTGAGGAGGATCGCCTTTGGGCCGGCGCGAGCGAGAGCGACTACGAGGGCATCGTCAACTATGCGGCCGAGCTTAAGGGCGTTCTGGCCGCCGCCCTGCTCTCTGAGCGGCCGAGCGGCCTGCGCTGTTCCCTGCGCTGCCAGGCGCCAGTCGATTCCTCCAAGATCGCGGCGCTCTTCGGCGGCGGCGGGCACGCGCGCGCGGCAGGCATGACGCTGCAGGGCTTTCCCTCGTTGCAGACGGCCAAAAGCGCGCTGCTCCACGCGCTGAAGGGGGCACTCAAAAAAGATGCTTGACGGTTTTTTAAACCTCCTGAAGCCCCCCGGCATGAGCTCCTTCGACGCGATCCGCTTCCTCAAAAAGCTATTGCCCAAAGCGCATAAAATCGGCCATATGGGCACGCTCGATCCCTTGGCCGCAGGCGTTTTGCCCATCGGTCTGGGTGCCGCGACGCGCCTTTTTGACTATGTGAGCGATAAGGAAAAGCACTACATCGCAGAGATCCGCTTCGGCGCAGAAACGAGCACACAGGATGCGGCGGGCTTCGTCACCAAGACCGCCCCGCCCCCCGAAACCGACGCGGTTTTGGCCCTTCTTCCCCGTTTTGTGGGCGAAATCGAGCAGGTTCCGGGCGCATATTCGGCCATTCACGTCGGCGGCAGGCGAAGCTACGAGCTGGCACGGGCCGGTGAGGCCGCCCCTCTGCCGCCCAGGCGGGTGCAAATCCACGCCATCGAGCCGCTGGGCTCCCTTTCGCCGCATAGCTTAACCCTTTCGATCCGCTGCGGCCGGGGCACCTACGTCCGCAGCCTTGCCGAGGATCTCGGCCGCGCCGCGGGCAGCCGCGCCTACCTGGCGATGCTCCTGCGCGCAGAGAGCGGGCCCTTTACACTCGAAGAGGCCCAAAGCCCCGCCGAGCTCCTCGCGGCCGCCGAATCCGGGAATTGGCCCCTCCTGCCCATGGACTTCCCCCTAAGCGCCCTTCCGGGCGTGGTTTTGCCCGAAACCCTCCTCAAAAAGGTGCAAAACGGCGCGGCGATTCCTAACGAAGGGGGCGTCCCGGAAGGGAGCGCCTGCAGGGTCTATGTTGGGCCGCGCTTTGCCGGCATCGCCCGGGCAAGCGAGAGCTTTTTGCGCTTCCAGGCCATGCTCCTGCGCCAGTGAGCGCCTTCCTCCTCGCGATGGCTCTGGCTCGCTCGCAACGTTTTTCGGGCCTGGGCGGCTTTGTCGCCCGGGGTTGCGCCCCAAGCGGGAGAGCAACTCTCCCGCACCCTCTCAGGGAAGGGCTTAGGGAAATTTCCGCTTTGCAAAGCGCCGATAGGCCAATCAAATTCAAGGAGCCCGCCGCCAGTGGGCGGGATTCAACTGCAGGCAGCGAAGAATGGACGAAAGCGGGAAAAAAGCGGCGCGTGGGTAGCGAAGGGGTTCGAGTTACGGATTCGGGGGGCGGGCCCGGAGGCTGCGGCCTCCG
>JAITGM010000015.1 GCA_031280685.1 Christensenellaceae bacterium | reverse complement strand
AGGCTTGCATTGGTTCGATTTCCATAAATGCAAGCTGCGAAGTATCGTGTCCTTAACTCGTTCGCTTATTGCGAACGAAATTCAAATAAAAGCGATGCATTACTGTGAAAACAAAAAAGGTGTACCACATTGCAAAGTTCAACCCAAACCCCTCACATAGCAATAAGCACAAAAAAGCCTCGGGGTTGAATCACCCTAAGGCTTTCTACTCACCTAATTCCGCCCTATTCCGCAGGCACGCACGATTTCACCGTTTCACCATTGTAATACAGCTCATCGCACGCCAAGTCAATCTCATCATTCCAACGCACGCCGTAGCCGCCTATATCTGCTTTAACCTGCACAAATAGCCCTGTAACCGTCTGCAGGGCTTTGAAAGCCTCCCAGCGGTCACACAGCGGCTTCACATCATATATTCTTTCTTCGCCATTTTGGAAGAACACTGTCAAGCGGTAATCTTCCATAGGCTTTACCTCTCGAATCTTGTGGAACATACTTAACACCTCACTATTCCAACGGCGGCAGTTCAACAAATTTTTGAGTTTCCCAAATGTTTAATAGCTCCGCCTTATGCTGACCTGCCCATTCTAACACAAGTTGCAGCGCTTTATGCGGCAAATCTCCCTCAAGCATTTCGAGCGTTTGAATGTCAATCACCCCAATATACTCACCGTACAAAGCGTGAATATGGGGCGGGTTGTGTTCCTTTTGCCGAAAGTACATCTTGATAACAAGACCGTAAAACCTCGCAATTACAGGCATTGTCAACTCCACTCCTTTACTTTTAGCTTATTTACATTATACCAAACTTTAGCTCAAAATGCAACAGCGAAGTTCGCATTCGCACATAACGGACAAACAGCCCCTCATAAAATCCCCTATAGGAGGGGATTTTTCATGTTCAGCTCAAATGACCTAGCCGCCCTAAGCCTTGTAGATATAGAATCGGTAGACAAAAGAACTCTCGTTGACATCACAAAATTTCACATAGACCCCAACATTCCGCTTGCCGACCGCATGAAGCAATACATGGCCGACATTCGCAACCCCTATTGTTTCCGAGTGGGGCAAACGCCTGTTAAAATCAGCTTTTCGCCCGACGGCAAAACGCTTGATAACGCCGTAAAAGACTATCTCATTTCGATGAAAAAAAGATGACATTTTGTCAATTCTATGGTATAATCTTTTTGTAACATGGAGGAACGGAGGTATAATGCCACGCATTAGAAAGAACACTCAAGAGGAGCTAAAGCCCCGAATCCACTGGAAAATCGCTCTCTATATCCGCCTATCCCGAGAGGACGGCAACGACGAAAGTTTGAGCATCGGCAATCAACGCAAAATCCTGCTCGACTATCTCGACGCCTTCGACGAAGACTATACCCTTACGGACATCTACGTTGATGACGGACAGACGGGAACCGACTATGACCGCCCTAACTTTCTTCGCATGATGCACGATATAGAAAGCAAAGTGGTTAACTGCGTTATCGTCAAGGATTTAGCCCGACCTTTCAGGAACTACGCCGACCAGGGCTATTTCCTCGAGAACTACTTCCCCGTCCATGACGTACGGTTTATCTCGTTGGGCTTGCCCGCTCTCGACAGCTATAAGAACCCCGAGATGATGAACAACATCGCCGTGCCGATTCAAGGCGTGATGAACGACAACCATTGTCGTGAAACATCACTGAAAATTCGGGCTGTCTTCGATATGAAACGGCGTAGGGGCGAGTTTATCGGCAGTTTTGCTCCCTATGGGTACGTCAAAGACCCGCAGGACAAAAGCAGTTTCATTATCGACGAGGAAACGGCACAGGTTGTGCGGGACGTCTTTGCTTGGTTCGTTCATGATGGGTACAGCAAAAACAGCATTGCACGGCGGCTGAACGACTTGGGGATACTAAACCCAATGGCATACAAAAAGCATAAGGGTGCGAAGTATTGGAATCCCTCATCTTCACGCAACGACGGGCTTTGGTCAGGACACACCGTTACTAACATTCTTCAAAATCCCGTCTACATCGGCACAATGGTGCAAGGACGGTACAAAGTGAAAAGCTATAAGGTTCACAAGCAGATAAAGACGCCCGAAAGTGAATGGTTTGTTGTGCCGAATACGCACGAGCCTATAATTGATGAGGATACCTTCAATAAGGCTCAAGGCTTGCAAAAGCGGGATACACGCACGGCACCGGGGAAGAAGATGCTTCACATGCTGGCGGGGTTCATGCGTTGTGCCGACTGCGACAAGGGTATGACAAGGCGAACAACGAAAAGCCATACCTACTTCGCTTGCAGGACGTTTGTTGACAAGTCCAGAACGGCATGTTCTAAGCACACAATCCGTGAAGATGTGCTGAAAGAAGCTATTTTCGAGGCAATTCAGGCACAGATTCAGCTTGTGGAATCGCTGGTGAAGTTAGTGGACGAAGTGAATGATATGCCCGTTGTGCAAAGCCAATCGTCAAGGCTTGCAGAGATGCTGAAAAGTCGGGAGAAGGAATCGGAGCGTAATTCCTCCTTGGTGGAAAGTGTATACCTAGACTGGAAGAACGGGGATATATCCCGAGAAGTCTTCCGCAAGATGAGGGAGAAGTTCGAGGCACAAGGCGAGGTAATTCGTCAGGCAATCGAAAACATTCGGGAGGAAATGCGGGAGTTAGCAGAAGGAGTAACGGCACAGAATCCATACTTCGAGAGTTTTTGCAAGTATGGCAGGGCGAAAGAGTTGGATAGGGAGATGCTAATCGCTCTTGTGAACACGGTTTATGTGCATGAGGGCGGGGAAATTCACATCGTGTTCAACTTTGCAGACCAACACAGGCGGGTTATGGAGTTCTTGGAGTGTAACGGCGGGCTGCTGAACGATAAGCCGCCCCTGCAAACCGTAACAACATAAATCCCACCAAAAACGGCAAACGCAAAAAAGGCTTGAATCCGACACAATCCAACCGGGATTTACACCGTTTTCAAGCCAAATACTCATTGTTGTTCTTAAATCGGTGTGACAGTAGGGCCGAGCAGGCTTCTACACGGCCGGCGGCCCGGTTCCTTTTGCCGTCTACAAGGCCGTTTTCGCCCATCTTTGGCAGGGCTTTGCCGCCGGCGCGGCCGCGAGCTGGGATTTTGCCGTCTTCGACGGCTCCCTCCTCCACCATCAGCTCAACGATATGCTTCATTTCTACCCTGCCACCAAAAACGAGATGGCCGCACAACTCGCCGCCCTTCTTCGCGCGGTCGAGCCCCTGCACCCGCTAGTCCTCTACCTTTCGCCGCCCAACGCCGAAGAGTAACCGCGCTCGGCCAGGCTCGCGCGCGGTCAAGCGTCGCCTACCAAAGCGCAAATCGCGTTTTTGGCCGAACGAAAATCGCTCGATCTGGCGATCCTGCCGCGGCTACCGGTTCCGTTCCATCTCATCGAGCGCGGCTGGGCCGCCGCGCTCGATGAGATCAGCGCCCTTCTCGCCCTTTAGCCCCCCGCCGCGCCTTTGCAATCCTCCCCCTTTTCTGCTATCCTAATAAGCGCTTGAAAAGGGGGAGAGCTTGTGCACCGTTTTTTTGCCGCGTCCGCGGGGCGCATCGCGGGCGAGGAAGCCCGGCACCTTTTCCGCGTCCTGCGTCTGGCGCCCGGTGACGAGATCGAGGTTCTCCTGGGCGGCCGGCGCTACCTCGCGCGGCTTATCAGCGCCGCGAAGGAAGAAGCCCTCTACGAGCCCCTCGTAGAGCTCCCAAGCCGCGAGCCCGCCTGCCGCGTCACGCTCTATCAGGGCCTTTGCAAGGGCGAAAGGATGGACTTTATCGCCCAAAAGTGCACCGAAATGGGGATTTTCCGCATCGTTCCGGTCTTAATGGCCCGGAGCGAAGCTAAATTCGAGGGCGCGGCCAAGCTCGAAAGGCTGCGCCGCATCGCGGCCGAAGCCGTCAAGCAATGCGGCCGCTCGCTCGTTCCCGAAATCGCCGAGCCCTTGCCCTTTTCGCGGGCGCTTTCTTCCATGGGGGTCCACAAGGCCCTCCTCATGCCCTACGAAGGCGGCGGCGCGCCGCCGGCAGCCCCCATCCCGCAGGATGTCGGCCTGCTCATCGGCCCCGAGGGCGGCATCGCCCCGGAAGAAGCCGCGGCAATCGGCGGCATCGGCGGCCGCGCGCTCACCCTGGGCCCTCGCGTCCTTCGCGCGGAAACCGCGGGCCTCGTGGCCTTAAGCCTCACGCTCTTCCTGGCCGGGGCACTGGAGGCCTGCCCATGAAGACCGTCGGCTTCATGACCCTTGGCTGCAAGGCCAACCAGTACGACAGCGAGGCCATGCTCGAAGCCTTCCGCCGCGCGGGCTATGCGCCGCGCGAATTTCACGAGTTCTGCGATGTGTACCTGGTCAATAGCTGCGTGGTCACAGGCACGGGCGAGAGCAAGTCGATGAAGTTCGTCCGCCAGGCTTTTCGCAAAAACCCGGGCGCAGAGATCATCGTTGCAGGCTGCATGGCCCAGCAAAAGGGCGAAAAGCTTTTTTTGCCCGGCGTGCGTCTGGTCTTGGGCAACGCAAGGCGCGGCGAGGTCGTCGCCCTGCTCGAGGAAGCGATCGCGCAAGGCGTTTCGCTCTGCGCGGTCGAAAATCTAAGTTCCCAGCCCTTCGAAAACCTCGAAATCGAGGCCTCCGAAGGGCATTCTCGCGCCATGCTCAAGATTCAGGAGGGCTGCGAGAACCATTGCAGCTATTGCATCATCCCGTCGGTACGGGGGCCGCTGCGCTCCAGGCCCCTGGCCTCCATCCGCGCGGAGGCGCGGCGCCTTAGCGGCGCCGGCTTCTTCGAGATCGTGGCCACCGGCATCCACCTCAGTTCCTACGGCCTGGATCTGCGCGACGGCAGCACCCTTCTTGATGCGGTTTCCGCCCTGCACGAAGCGCCCGGCCTGCGCCGTATCCGCCTCGGTTCGCTGGAGCCCGGCTTCATCACGCGCGAAAGCGCCCGCGCGCTTTCAGCCTTTGAGAAGCTCTGCCCGCAGTTCCATCTCTCGCTCCAGTCGGGCAGCGACGGGGTTTTAAAAAGGATGCGCAGGCAGTACGGCACGGCGCGCTTCAAGGAAGCCGTCGCCGCCCTGCGCGAGTTCTTCCCGGGCTGCGCCATCACCAGCGATCTCATCTGCGGCTTCCCCGGCGAAAGCGAGGAGGACTTCTTAAAAACCCTAGCCTTTTGCCAGCAAATCGGCTTTTCGCGCCTCCACGTCTTCCCCTATTCCAGGCGCGAGGGCACCCCGGCCGCCTCCTTCCCGGGCCAGCTGCCCAAGGCGCTTCGCCAGGCCCGCGCGCACGCGCTTATCGCCTTGGGCGAAGAGCTTGAGAATGCCTATGCTCAAAGCTTCGTCGGCAAGCAGGTCGAAGTGCTTTGCGAGGAGGGCGGCTGCGGCTATACCCGCGAGTATTTAAGGCTCCGTTTCCCTCCCGGGCCAAAGCCCGGCCAAATCCTTCGCGCCAGGGTTCTTTCGGCCAGCGGGCCCCTGCTCCTTGGCGAGGAAGTCCCGCCGTCAGGCCCAACATAAATGCAGAAAGGCACACCGGAGATGAAAAAAACCCTCCATCGACGTGTTTGGGTTTTGGTTGCTCCTTTCCCCCATCCTTCTTTTCACCCTCACCTTTCTTTCCGCGGTCACGGTTGGGATGTGGATGGGGCTTCAAGATGTATTTGCTGGCCAATCGCCCGCGCCCACGGCTTTTGCGGCGGCGACCTTCCCAACCGCTTCTATCTCACAGTCAGCGGCGACGCCCTACGCCGAGGCCGCTGCTTTGCCGGTCACTCCTACGGTCTCCACAGCGGTGCCGACCATCAGCCCAAAGTTGAACTCCGCCCCCATTCCCACGCCCAAAGCACCAACCGCCACACCAAAAGCGACGGCGAGCGCTCCAAAAGCCACCGTTTCCCCCTCCCCGACGCCAAAGACGCCGGCCAGCACCCCAAAAGCCACCACCCTGCCCTCCTCTGCGCAGCCCCAATCGACCCAGCCTCCGGCCACGCAAGGCGGGCCAAGGCCCTATATCTACCCCGTTTGGGTCGGCGAAACCGGCGATAAGTTCCACCGCGAAAGCTGCGGAACCCTGAAGGGCAAGGGCCACCGAATCTCCCTCAATCAGGCCCTGGCAGAAGGACGGGAACCCTGTAAGCGGTGCAAACCCTAGCGCTCCCGTTGCTTCCCCCCTGCCCATCATCTATTTTAAGGAGGTCTTTTCCCATGGATTGCATCTTCTGCAAGATCGCCGCAGGCGAAATCCCCTCCAAGCTCATCTATGAAGACGAGCTCTGTCTTGCCTTTCACGACATTTCGCCCATGGCCAAGGTGCATGCCCTGGTCATCCCCAAGGCCCATCACGATTCCCTGCAAAAAGCGGCCGATGACCCTGCCCTGCTCGGCCATCTTCTGCGGGTTTGCGCCATCGTGGCCGAAACCCTCGGCCTGGCGGATGGTTACCGCGTCGTCACCAACGTGGGCGAAAATGGCGGCCAAACCGTCGCCCACCTGCACTTCCACGTGCTCGGCGGCGAAAAGCTGAGCGAGAAGCTGGCGTGAAGGCCCGCCTTTGGGCGTTGTGCCTGCTGCTCGCCGCGCTCGTGGGCTGCGCGCCTTCGGCCAGGCCCGCCACTTGCGCGGAGTTCCTCGCGCGCTTTGAGCGCCTCGCCGCCGCGCAGGGCAAGCCCGCGCTCTCTTCCTCCGCCGAGCTCTTCGACCTCAGCCCGGACGAGCTCTTTACCAAAACCGGCTGCCAAATCTTCAAGGACGGCGCAAGCTGCGAAAGCTACCTGCTCAAGGGCGAGGAAATCCGCCGTCTGGGCAGCGGTTTCGGCGGCTGGGGCCTGACCAGTGTCGAGCTTTGTAAGCTCGCGGCGCGCCGGGGCTGATCTACGCCTTCTCCTTCGGTTCGGGGATGCACCGCGCGCAAATCGCCGTGCTCAACCTCGAAACCCTTGAGGAAAAGACCCTCGGCTTCGTCTTCTTCGAAGGCGAGCTCATCCTCGAAGCGCAGTCCGCCACCCTCTTTCGCTCCTATTATGCGGTGATTCCGGCCGACTTTCCTTCCTTCCCAGGCAAGAGCCCCCTCAACGAGTTCGCGCTGCTGCCTGTGTCGAAATCGACCTGGCGGCGATCCTGCCACCCTTTCCTTCCCCGGGGTGCCGCCCCCTTACGATGGCCCCTACCCCGCCTTCCGGCCGGATGGGGATCCGCTCCTGATCACCCTCGCGGGCTGATGACGCGCCCCTCTTTTACGGCCCTTTTCGCGCAAAAAAGCAGCCCGGAAGGGGATCCTTCCGGGCTGCCCGTTATTTCAGCCATGAGCAATGCCTGTAAGCCGAGTTCTGTCGTGAGCGACCATCTATCTAGGCGGCTTGTTGCCAAGCCGCTCGTGCGATTACGCGAAGCGCGACGGGCAGCCGCATATGCTCCGATACCAATCTTGCACCAGGTGGGGTTTACATGGCCGGCCTGTCGCCAGGCCGCCGGTGAGCTCTTACCTCGCCTTTCCATCCTTGCCGGGGCTAGGCCTCGGCGGTCTATTTCTGTTGCACTTTCCCTGAAGTCGCCTTCGCCGGGTGTTACCCGGCACCCTGCCCTGCGGTGCTCGGACTTTCCTCAGGCCGTTCCGGCCCGCGATCGCCCGGCATTCTCATGGATAAAACCGTTTTCCGGTTCTTTTATGCCCTGCTTTGCTCTCTTTTGCGCTTATTCCTGCGGCGGAATCAGGATCCGCCCGCAGTTTTCGCATTCCGAGATGCTCTCGCCCGCGCGAATGGTCTGCATCACCACCGCCGGCAGCGACATATTGCATCCGCTGCATTGGTCGCCGTTCAGCGTGGCCACCGGCGGGAAGCTCTGCCCCTTGATGGCCATATAACGCTCAATCAGCGCGGAATCAATGCCTTCCGCGGCCTTTTCGCGCTCTTCCTTCAGCAGCGCCAGCCTCTCGTTCTGCTTGGCCAGCTCCAGGTCATACTGTGCCTTCAGCTTGGTGTATTCCTCGCGGGCCTTCATCGCCTTCTGGCGGATTTCGCGGTAGCGCGTGCCGATGTGCTGCGAATCCCGCGCCATGCGCGCAAGCTCCTTCTCGAAACCCCGCAGCTTCGTCTCGGCCTCCTGCAGCTGCGCCAGCGCCTTGTGCGCCTGCGCGGCGGTGGGGAAGGCATTTTCGTCCTCGAGCGTGCCCGCGATCTCTTCCACCTGCCGGAGCAGCTCCCCGTGCACCCTTTGCATTTCCTCAAGCTTTTCGAGGGAGGAGCCCGCGTCCTTTTCCATGCCCTTGACGAGGGTCTGCTGATCCGCCACCAGGTTGCGCAGCCGCAAGAGCTTGGTGCGCATCGGATAGGCACGCATTTCCCCTTCGTAGCGGGTTACCTTGATGTCCTCTTTTTGGTAAGCCCATAACCTTTCGAGTTGCTGCATAACAGCCTCCTATCGTCAATCTGCAAAATCCATTCTCAAAAATGGCGCCCCACGCTTAGAGTTCCGCAGGCGGCGCGGCCTGCGCCCGCGCGTCCACGGATGGCACCAGTTCAGGCGCCGCGCGCCTGCCAATCAGCCGCGCATTGTGGGGCACCGTATACTTGGCGATGTGCTGGTTCACGCCCAGCATCCCCGCAAAGCCAAGCCCCAGGGAAATCAGCAGGTCGCGGAGCATGTCGCCCTGCGAAAAAACCCAGGCGATGGTCTCCATATCGATGATGTAGCCTTCCATGAATAGATACGTTATCACCAGCCCCACTTTCACGGCCAGGATCATTCCAATCGAAACGAGGTATACCGTCGTGATCGCCGCGCCGCGCTTCTTGGGCCCGTGGAAAAGCCTATAGCCAAAAAACGCGCAAAAGCCGATGAGAAAGGCCAACATCCCCACAATCCAGCCATTGAAGTAGGCGATGATCCAGGGTATCGAGCCGACTGCGGCCCCGAGCACCGCGCCGATCAGCCCCGTCAGGGCAAAAATCGGCGAGCCCATGCCCTTTTGGTTCTCTTGCTCTATGGCCGCCGCGCAGT
Organism: Christensenellaceae bacterium; assembly: GCA_031280685.1. GTDB lineage: Bacteria > Bacillota > Clostridia > Christensenellales > UBA1750 > JAITGM01. The sequence goes on along the minus strand of JAITGM010000015.1, from coordinate 5,823 downwards.
CAGCGCAGACCGGGCAGGCCGCCTGGTTAAACAGAGCCACCTCGTCCGTTTGCTTGCCGCAGCGCACGCAATGCACGTTGGGCACTAGATTGTTCTGCCTGGCGCTGCCCACCGCCGTGCTGAAAAGCCAGTCCAGATTCTCGGGCAACAAAGCCTTGCCGCCGTTGGCGATGACCACGGTGAAGAACTCACCCTTTTGCGTCACCCGCAGGTTGCGATAGACCTTCAGGGCGCGAAGATCGCCCCGGATCGCATCCGCGGCCGTGCTCACCGGGCAGGACATGCTGAAGTAAAAGCTGCTGATCTTCCCCGTGCAGCCAGAAGGCATCACGGTCACGTACACGTCGTCTACCACGCCGTAAAGAATGCCCTTTTCTCGGCCATCCTCTTCCCGAAATCCCCTTGAAGTCAAGTACTCCTGCAGCCTTCGATGCATGCCATAGTCCCCTTCCCATGCCCTTTGGGGCCAACGGCCCCGCTCATCGTCTTTTAGCCTCGTTCCCCGTTCCTGCCGAGCCGCAAAAAGGTGGTAGAACGGCAAGCGGCGTTAAGGGCCCGCGTTTACAAGGGCCTAGCCGCTCCGTTCGTGCCTTTTTGCGGAAAAGGCGCCGCGACGGAACGCAATGCATGCCGGGAGCGCCAGCGAACCGGCGGAATGAAGCGCACCCCCGTTCCCTCGTCCCCGTTCCCCGTTCCTGCCGAGCCGCAGGCTCGGCCGCCCCGCAAAAAGGTGGTAGAACGGCAAGCGGCGTCAAGGGCCCGCGTTTACAAGGGCCTAGCCGCTCCGTTCGTGCCTTTTTGCGGAAAAGGCGCCGCGACGGAGCGCAATGCATGCCGGGAGCGCCAGCGAACCGGCGGAATGAAGCGCAGTCCGCGGCAACGTGGTGCGCCTGGCGGGATTTGAACCCACGGCCCTTCGAGTCGGAGTCGAATACTCTATCCACTGAGCTACAGGCGCGCAAATCAAAGCGTCGTTGAGCAGTATAGCACATTATCCCGGCGAGGGAAAGCAAAAAAATCAGCTTAGCTCCAGCTCAAGACGGTTCGTGCCGCTATCCCAAAGGCGTTCAAGGTGGTAAAACTCCCTCTCGGGCTCATGGAAGATGTGCACGATCAGCCCGCCGAAGTCCATCACCACCCATCGCCCCTCCCTATAGCCCTCGGCGCGCAAAAGGGGCTTGCCGGCCGCAGCCATCTTCTCTTCCAGTTCGTCATACAGCGCGCGGGTCAAAACCGTGTTGCGGCCCGAGCAGATCACAAAATAGTCCGCGATGATCGACTGCTGCGAAATATCGAGGCAGAGCGTGTTTTCGGCCTGCTTCGCGTCCAAAACCGCGCAGGCCTGCCTGGCGATCGCTTCCATTTCGTTCATTTAAAGGCTTCCTTTCTTTCGATCATGAGGGTGATCGCGTTGTAGCTCTCCAGGCTCTGCGGGTGGATCGCCCTCTTTTCTTCGAGCAAAACCCGCATCGTCGCGGCCAGGGCGTCGCGCAGGGCAAGCTCCAGCGAGAGCTTGGCGGTCTCGCGCAGCGCCGGGAGATCGGCAAAGCTTCTGCCGGGCTCTATCCAATCCGCTAAGCAGACCACGGCGTCGAGCTTGCTCATGCCTGAGCTTCCCGCGATATGCCATCTCACCGCACTCAAAATGTTCTCGTCCCCTTCGCCAAACTCCTCTTTTAAAAGGCTCTCGCTGATCTTTGCGTGCAATAGTGTCGGCTCGCGCCGCTCGTGCTCGCCCGCGGGCAGGCCATGCGCAAGGGCATATTCCAGCATCGCTTCGGGCGCCATCCACTTGGAAAGGTCGTGCGCAAGCCCCGCCGCGTAGGCCTTTTCGGGGTCTGCGCCGAAGCGCTCGGCCAACTCCCGCGCGGTCTGCGCCACGCCCAGGCTGTGCGCGTAGCGGGCGGGCGAAAGCTTCGTCCGCAGATAGGCCAGCAGCCTTTCTTGGTTCATTCCGCGTCCTCCCCCAAATACAGGCCCTCTTTTTCGATGTAAGCGCGCAGTTTTTCGTCCAAAAGCCCGCTCGTATCGCCCCGGGCGCGCAAAATCGTCCTCAATTCCGTCGAGGAGATTTCGGCGCCCGCAAAGGGCATTATCTCAATCCGCGCAGCGTACTCCTCCCGGAGCCTTCCGGCCAGTTTCAGCGCCGGGCCTTCCGCCTGCCCCCGCCGCCCCACAACCGCGAAGGCACATAGGGGGTAGACCTCCTCATGCCGCCACCAGCTTGGCAGCTGCAAGAGCGTATCCATCCCGATGATGTAGTGCAGCTCGGCCTCTGGCTCCAGCGCCTTATAGGCGCGCAGGCTGTCGAAGGTGTAGATCATCCCCTCGCGGCGGATCTCCATGTCGTTCACCCGGGCGAAGGGCAGGCCCTCCGTGGCCAGCCGCACCATCTCCAGCCGTTGCGCCGGGCTCGCGCCGATGGCGCGCTTGTGCGGCGGCTGACCCGCAGGCAGAAAGTCCACCCGCGAAAGCCCCAAAAAGGCCCAAACCGCTCGGGCGATGCCGGTATGCCCCAGGTGAATGGGGTCGAAGGTGCCGCCCAGTATGCCAACGCGCTCCATTCCCCCGCTCCTTCCCGCTTTTGCCTACTCATTGGGTATAAACCCCTCTTTTTAAGGGGAAAATACGAAAACACAGCCAGTCTTTGTGGAGGGATCACCCCATGCAAGTAAAATCCGGCCTGGCGCAAGGCCTGGACCGCGTCCTGCCCGTCGCCCTCTTTGGCCTGCTCTGCTTCGTTTTTTATGCGGGCAGGCTGCGGAACCTGCTCGTCGGCGCGGCGCTGGCCGCCCTGACTGCGGCGCTCTTTGGCTATGCTCTGCTGCTGCTGCGCAGGAGCAGAAGCGGCAAGGGCAGACGCGCCTTGCAGGAGGGGCGGCTGGCCTGCGAGCAGGCCCTGCAGCGCATGCCGCGCGGCAAGGCCTTCACCCTGCTGCGAGAGGCCCTCGGCTTAAAATATGGCCTGTTTTGCGAAGAGACGGCTAAAAACGGCCTGTTTTTAGGCGAATACGAGGGGCAAAGGCTGGCGCTGTTCTTCCTGCAGGCGGCGGACGGCCCTCGCGTGCGCGACCTGCAGGCCTTCGACCGGCGCAGGGGCGAATTGCCCGGCCTGCTGCTCTGCTGCGCGCAGCCCGACAGGGCGACGCTGCAATATGCCGCGGCCACCGAGCCGCCTCTTGAGATCCTTCGCGCCGCGGAGCTGCCCATTCGGCTGCCCGCCGGGGAAGCCCCCTCTAAGAAGCAGAGGGGTGCCAAGCTCAGGGCGCTTTGGCGGCGCGCCCTTTTCCCGGGGCGCGCGGGCGGCTATATGCAGGCCGCAGCCTTCCTGCTGGCGCTCTATATCGTGAGCGACCAGCTTCTTTATCTCGTCCCCGGCCTTTTCTGCGCGCTCATGGGCAGCCTTGCGGCCAGGCAGGGCAAGCGGAAGCCGAGACTCTTCGCGCGGGAGCCTTAGGGTAGCTCGATCTTGGCATCCTTCCGCGCCCTGCGGTAGATGACGAAGCGCTTGCCGATGCACTGCACCGGTAAGGCGTGCAGCTTTTCGCACAGAACGCAGCAGGCCTCGCGCGCGGTTTCGTAGGGCGCCCCCTTCATCAGTTGCACCTTGATCAGCTCGCGGGCCTCGAGGGCGTCCCAGCCCTGCTTGATCAGGTTGGGCACGACGCCCTCCTTGCCGATGTGCAAAACCACGGGCTCCGCGTTGGCCAGCCCACGTAAATAGGCCCTTTGCCTGGAGCTCAGCTCCGTGACTTCCCCCTGCGTTTTTTCCATCACTGTTTTTTGCATGCTTCCTCTCTTGTTTTCAGGTTTTTTTACTTATTTTCTTACTTGTATTGGTCGTATCGGCCAAAGTCCCGCACGGTGGTCGAAACGTAGGGGTTCGGCTTCAGCGAAAGGTTCAGGGCCTCGTCGCGCTCGCCGTCCATGATCCAAACGATGGTGCCCGGGCCGCAGTGGTCGCTCAGCCAGTGCACGTCCTCATCCAGCATTCGGATGCAGCCGTGCGAGGCCCGCCTGCCCAAGTTGCGGTAGGATGTGGAATTCAGGCTCTCGAGCGTGGCGCGATTATAGAGGATGGAATGGAAGAAATAATCGCCGAAGATGCGGGTGGCGTAGCGAATATAACACTTTGCCGTGGGGAAGAAGCGCCACTCCTTGCGGGTTGCGTTGGCCAAGGTGAAGCGCCCAGCCGGCGTGGGCGTGCCCGAGGCCCCGGTCGAGCAGATAAACTGCTGCTCAATCACGCCATAGCGCCCCGGTTCCGACATGGAAACGATGGTGATAACCTGGTTGACTCGATCGACGATGATGGCGTAGGGAAGCGTATAGCTTTCATCCACATACAGCGACTTTTCGTAAAGATCGCTCTTCAGCGGGTAGGGCACGACGGCCGCCTTCTCTTCAAAGATGGGATCCAGCGCCTCCGCCCCCGCATTCTGTTCGATTTTGCCGCTGAACCCGCTGCTGCTCACGGCATAGGGGAAGGCGTTCCCCGCAAAGGCCGTGCAGCTTAAGGCAAGCAGCAAAACAAGCCCAAAAATCAGCCCGTATAGGCTCTTGCTCAAGGTTTCTCCACCCCCATCGTTCATCTCCGCGCACGAATAAAGCAAGGATAGCATAATTCCCCCGGTTTGTATAGCCATGCAGCTCTCTTCCCCTAGCCTTTGCGCAAAAAAGCTTTGTCTTTTTCTCACTTTCGCTGTATTCTATAGCCAACAAGGAGGAGATGGCATGCGAAACAAACTGGCTCTTTGCCTAATCGCCCTAAGCTTAGGCGCGGCGCTGCTACTTTCGGGCTGCTCGGCCGGTCCTTCGGCCCCCAGCGACGGCTACACTTCGCCCGAAAGCGATTCCGGTGCAAGTTCCAGCTCCGGTTCGTGGGAGAGCGATTCCACCGCCGTGGTTTCCGGCTCCGACCAAGCGCTGGGCGAGCGCAAGGTCATCCGCAACGCGCACTACGAAATCTCCTGCGTCGAGTACGAAACCGCCCTCGCCCGCGTCAACGAAGAGATCGAAAGGCTGCTGGGCTACGTGCAATCTGCAGAGAGCGTCGGCAGCCCATCCAAGGGTAATGCCAGTACCCGCTATGTGCTTCGCATCCCGGCCGGGAAGCTCAACGAGTTCCGCAGCTTCATCCCAGGTCTGGGTGAGATCCGCTTTCAAAAGGAATCCGGCGAGGACGTAACCGGCCAGTATTTCGACACTGAGTCCCAGCTCAAGGTTCTGCGCGCCCAAGAGGAGCGCATCCTCTCCTTCATGGAGCAGGCCACGAACCTTGACGAGATCTTTCAAATCGAAAACGAGCTTACGAATATCCGCGTTCAGATCGAGCGGCTGACCACGGTGCGCAAGCAGATCGACGATTTAAGCTCCTTCGCCACGGTGGAGCTGGAGCTCGTCCAAAGCCAGGCCGACGAAACGATCGAGCCCGAGCAGCGGCCGGGCTTTGGTTCGAGGTTCGGCGAAACCTTCCTGCAATCTTTCCGCATCTTCGGCGAGGTGGCGGACCGGGCGGTGCTCATCTTGATCTGGATGCTGCCCTATTTCTTGCTGGCCGGGCTGGTCGCCTTCGCCTGCGTCTCCCTCTCCAGGGCAAGCCGCCGCCGCAAGGCAAAAAAGGCCCTGCCGCCGCCAGACGAAAACGAAGACGAGAACGAGGGAAAGTAACGCGGCCTCGCTCCGCTCGGCCGGGGCGGCCAACGCGCCCGCTTCGCGGCCGTAACGCAAAGGTGGAGTGGGGTTGGGGCCACAGCCCCAAACCACAACCACATATCCAGCACGCAAACACGCGCCCGTGGGCCCCCCAAAGCGCACAAAGGG
>JAITGM010000012.1 GCA_031280685.1 Christensenellaceae bacterium | reverse complement strand
CGGAGGCTGCGGCCTCCGGGCCAGGCGAGAGGGCCTGTGGGCCGCTCGCCTGGTGGCCGCGCGAAGCGCGGCAGCCCGCCCCCTGGCGCGCGAGCGGAGCGAGCGCGCCCGTTCCCGTTCTCGTTATATCTCGTAGTGGCGAATTGGCTGCGTCGAACTCTGCATTGTTAAAGGGAGGGACTCCGTCCCCCCTTACGCAGGCCCGGAGGGCCGTGCAAAGGGATGTGATAAGGCTTAGATGAAGCTGATCTTAAACTTGAGCGAAGGGTTTTCACAAAAAACAGCCCTGGCACTGGGGATGTTCGATGGGTTGCACCTCGGCCACCGGGCGGTTTTGGCCGCGGCGCAGTGTCTTGCGGACGAAAATGCCTTGCTGCCCGGCGCGTTCAGCTTTTCGAGCCACCCTCTTTCGCTGCTTGATGATGGGGGCGAAAAAAAGCTTCTCTTGCCGGCTGCCGAGAAGGCCTGGGCTCTTAAAAAGGCCGGCATGGGCCTGGCCGTCCTGCCGCGCTTCAGCGAAGAGCTCAAAAACATTGCGGCTGAGGATTTTATTGCCCTACTTTGCGAAAACTACGGGGCGAAGGCCTTTGCCGCCGGGGAGGATCACCGCTTCGGGCGCGGCGGCAAAGGCGACGCGGCCCTTTTGCGAAGGCTCTCTGGGCAGATGGGCTTCGCGCTTCAAATCGTGCCCGAGCTTTCGCGCGGCGGCGAAAGGCTCTCATCCAGCGCCATTCGCGGACTGCTCCAGGGCGGCGATTTGGAAAGGGCCAATGCGCTTTTGGGCCAGCCCTACGCGCTTTGGGGCCGCGTCGTGCCGGGGCAGCGTCTCGCGCGGACGCTGGGCTTCCCCACCGCGAATCTGCGCTTGAGAGACGATAAGCTTTTGCCCAAGTTTGGGGTCTACGCGGGTTTTGCCGTTTTGGGCCGCGCGCGCTTCCCCGCAGTTTGCAACGTTGGGCTGCGTCCCAGCGTCCCCAGCGCACCCCCCGCGACCGAGGCGCACCTCATCGGTTTTTCGGGCGATGCCTACGGTAGCTGCGTAAAGCTTGAGCTCCTGGCGTTTTTACGGCCCGAGCTCAAGTTTGACGGACTTGAGGCCCTGCAGGCCCAGGTTCTGCGCGATCTTGCCGCCGCGCGAGCTTTCCTGGCCGAAAAAGCCCAAAAATAACGCCCGGGCATTTACAAAGCGGCACCGTTCTGTTATCATAAAGGCTGGTTTGAACCGCCGCTGGAGGGTTTGCGTGCCAACGCAGCGCGGCCAATTCGGCGGGCGGCGATTTCTAAATCTACTTCAAATGCGGAGGAACAAAACCATGGACAAGACCCTGAAGACCGACCTCATCGTCAAATTCGCCCGCCACGAGGGCGATACCGGCTCGCCCGAGGTGCAGATCGCCCTTCTGACCGAGCGCATCAACCACCTGACAGAGCACCTGCGCGCCAACAAGAAGGATCACCACTCCCGCCGCGGCCTGCTGATCATGGTCGGCAAGCGGCGCGGCCTGCTGGACTATCTGCGCAAGCTCGACGTGATGCGTTACCGCGAATTGATCGCGGAGCTGGGCATCCGCCGCTAACTCAAAGCACAGGCCTTCGTTTCGCAGGGGGCCGGGCAGAACCCGAAAAGCCCGGCCATCCTGCGAAATTCATCTTGAGCGCCCTTCCTGCTCCGTGGGGTTTGCCGGGTTTTTTCACGGGCCGTCAAAAGGCCCGGCAAACTCCATGCAGAGGGGGCAAGGGATGGACGCGAAAGGCCGCCCCTCTTCCCGACCTTTGAAAGGAGATCCTCAACAATGGAACACCGCCTCTATAAGACCGACCTGGCCGGCAGGGAGCTTTCCCTCGAATTCGGCCGCTACGCGGAACAGGCTTCGGGCAGCGTGCTCGTTCGCTATGGCGATACCGCGGTGCTCGTCTGCGCCACGGTTTCGGCCACGCCCCGCCCGGGCATCGACTTCTTCCCCCTGGGCTGCGATTTTGAAGAAAAGCTCTATTCGGTGGGCAAGATCCCCGGCGGCTTCATTAAGCGCGAAGGCAGGCCGACCGAAAAGGCCATCCTCACCTCCCGCCTCATCGACCGCCCCCTGCGCCCGCTCTTCCCCAAGGGCTTCCGCAACGATGTTTCGGTCGTGGCCACCGTTCTCTCAAACGATAACGACAATTCGGCCGAGATCCCCGCGATGATCGGCTCCTCGATCGCCCTCGCGGTTTCCCCCATCCCCTTCGGCGGGCCGACTGGCTCGGTCGTGGTGGGCCTGGTGGACGGCGAGTTCGTCTTAAACCCGAACCTTGAGCAGCGCGAAAAGAGCGACCTGCACCTGACGGTCGCCGGCACGAAGGACGCCATCATGATGGTGGAAGCCGGCGCCAAAGAGATCAGCGAAGAAACCATGCTCGCAGCCATTCTCTTCGCCCACGAAGAGATCAAGCGCCTGGTAGCCTTTCAAGAGGGGATCATCGCCGAAATCGGCCAGCCCAAGGCCGAATTCCCGCTGGTTTCGGTGCGCGAAGAGCTGGAAGAGAAGGTCAAGGCTTTCGCCGCCCAGAAGATGGAGTGGGTTTTTGAAAGCTTCGACCGCGAGGAGCGCTCCGGGCGCGAAAAGCAGCTAAAGCAAGAGGTTTTAGACGCCTTTTTGCCCGATTACCCGGACGGCGAGCGTGAAATTGGCGACATCCTCTATTCGATGCAAAAAAAGGTCATGCGGGCCAATATCACCAAGAACGGCGTGCGGCCCGATGGCCGCGGCCTGACCCAGGTACGCCCGATTTGGTGCGAGGCCAGCCTTCTGCCGCGCACCCACGGTTCGGCCGTGTTCACCAGGGGCCAAACCCAGGTGATGAGCGTGGTGACCCTGGGTGCCGTGGGCGACCAGCAGAAGCTCGACGGCATCTCCGAGGATGAATTCAAGCGCTACATGCACCATTACAACATGCCCCCCTACTCCACCGGCGAATCGCGCCCCCTGCGCTCCCCGGGCCGCCGCGAAATCGGCCACGGCGCGCTGGCTGAGCGCGCGCTCGAGCCCATGATTCCGGATGAAGAAACCTTTCCCTACGCCATCCGTGTGGTTTCGGAAGCGATCTCGTCCAACGGCTCGACCTCCATGGGCTCCGTCTGCGGCTCGACCCTGGCGCTCATGGACGCCGGCGTGCCGCTCAAAAAGCCCGTGGCAGGCTGCGCGATGGGCCTGATTCAAGACGAGAATTCGGGCAAGATCTCGGTTCTGACCGACATACAGGGCCTTGAAGACTTCTTGGGCGACATGGACTTTAAGGTTGCCGGCACCAAGGACGGCATCACCGCCATCCAGATGGACATCAAAATAAAGGGCATCGACGAAGCCATCCTTCGCCAGGCGCTTTCGCAGGCCTACGAGGGCCGCATGCACATCATGGGCAAGATGCTTGAGGTGCTTTCCGCTCCGCGCGCGAGCCTTTCCAAGTACGCGCCCAAGATCATCGCCTTCAGTATCGACCCTGAAAAGATCCGCGAGGTGATCGGTTCCGGCGGCAAGGTCATCAACAAGATCATCGCCGACACCGGCGTGAAGATCGACATAGAGGACGACGGCCGCGTCTTCATCGCCACGCCCGACGAAGAAGCTGCAGCGAAGGCCCGCCACATCATCGAGTCCATCGCGGGCGGCGTAGAGGTCGGCCAGGAATTCGTGGGCAAGGTCGTGCGCATCATCCCAATCGGCGCGTTCATCGAGCTGGTGCCCGGCAAGGACGGGATGCTCCACATCTCAAAGCTCGCCCCCGGCAGGGTTGAAAAGGTCGAGGATGCGGTTTCGCTCGGTGACATCATCCCCGTGCGCGTTTCGCGCATCGACCAGCAGGGCCGCGTCGATTTGGTTCGGACCGACATCGTGGTGCCCGAGCGCCCGCGCCCGGCCTTTAACCGCGAAGGCGGCGACCCCGACCGTCGCCCACCCTTCCGCCCCCGCCGCGAGGACTAAAAGCCTGCGCCGCGGCAAAAGCTAAGCCCAACGGAACTGAAGACCAAAAGGGGAAGCGCCGCTTCCCCTTTTTCCATCTAAAAGGATAAAAGGAGGCTGCTTCATGCAAGTTTTTGACCGGGCAACCCTGCCAAACGGCCTGGCCATCGTGGGCGAGAGAATGCCCTTCCTGCGCTCGGTTTCGCTGGGCGTCTGGCTGCGCAACGGCTCGGCCGACGAAAAGCCCGAAGAAAACGGCTACTCACACTTCGTCGAGCACATGCTCTTCAAGGGCACGGAAAGACGCAGCGCGCGGCAGATCGCCGAAGAAATGGACTTTCTCGGCGGCCAAATGAACGCCTTCACATCCAAAGAGCTGACCTGCTTCTACGTCAAGGTGGTTTCCACCCGCCTAAAGGAGGCCTTGGGCCTGCTTTCTGACCTCGTTTTGAATCCAACCTTCCCGCAGGACGAGCTTGAGAAGGAAAAGGGCGTGATTTTAGAAGAAATTGCCATGGGTGAGGATACCCCGGAAGATCTGGCGCAGGATCAGCTCGCTTTAGCCATGTTTGGCGGGCACTCGCTCGGGCGCAGCATCTTAGGGCCAGCGGATGGCATCCGCGCCGTGAGTCGCCGCGGGCTGCTCGGCTTCATGAAGGCGCGCTATAAGCCCCAAAACGCGGTCCTCACCCTGGCCGGCAACTACGACTGGGACGAAACCCTGCGGCTCTTGGGCGAAAGCTTCGCGCCCTGGGCCGGCGAATATCAATACCGTGATTACCCCGCCGTCGAGTTCGCCCCCAGGACCCTTTTTAGGCAGAAGGAGCTTGAGCAGACCCAGATCTGCCTGGCCTTCCCCTCGCTGCCGCTGGGGGATGAAGCCAACTTCAGCCTGCTCATCCTCAACAACCTGCTCGGCGGCTCAATGTCTTCCCGGCTGTTTCAGCGCATCCGCGAGCAGGCCGGCCTTGCCTACAGCGTCTATTCCTACCCAAGCTCCCACGCGCGCACGGGGATCGAAACCCTCTATGCGGGCACCAGCCCAAAGACCGCCCAGCGCGTGCTGAACCTGATGGGCGAGGAGCTTCGGCGTCTGGTCGAAGGCGGCATTCCCGCCGAGGAATTCGAAAAATCGCGCGAGCAGATTCGTGGAGGGTACCTGCTCTCGATGGAATCCGGCAGCGCTCGCATGCAAGCGCTGGGCCGCGGGCAGCTGCTGCTTGGGCGGCTGCGCAGCGAAGAAGAATACCTGCGGGGCCTTGACGCGGCCAACCTGGAAGAGGCCGCCGCCCTTTGCAGAAAAATCTTCCTCTCGCCCTTCGGCGCCTCGATTGTGGGCCCCGAGGATTTGGACTTCTCGGCCCTTTCGGAGGCCTTGCATGGATAAGCTCGACGAAATCTTCGCCCTGCAGCAGCGCTTCAACCACGCCCTGAAGCAAGAGCGGGCCCTAAACGGCATCCCGCCGGAAGAATGGATTCAAAAGCAGGTTTTGGCCATGATTTCCGAGCTTGCCGAGGTGCTCGACGAGGCGCGCTTCAAGTGGTGGAAGAACAACGCGCCGGTTCAGCCCGAAAAGCTCAAGGGCGAACTTGTCGATGTGCTGCACTTCTTCGTTTCGATGTGCCTTGAGGCCGGCATGGACGCGAGCGAGCTGCACGCGCTGTATCTAGACAAGAACCGCGTTAATTTCGAGCGCCAAAAGGGGCTTTGGGGCAAGGACTACCAAAGCGCCGCGCCCGGCGCCCCGCAGGAATAGCAGGCCACGGCGCCCGAGCTTCGCTCGGGCGCCGTTCTTAAATCGAGCCGGCCCCTGCCCACCACCGCAAGGGCACAGTTTGGGCCGCGGGCCTTCCATGTCACCACACATCGCGTCGCGGCATGCAGCTAGGCTTGCCTGCAGCCATCGGGGGGGGGCCAGCCGGCGGCGCAGCCGCCGCTGCCACGCAGCGGCAGGCCGCGCGAAGCGCGGAGCTGGCCCCCGGCGCGCGAGCGCAGCGAGCGCGCCCGTTCTCCGTCCCTGGCAATAGCTGCGCAGCGGCAATGGAATCCACGAAAAACGAAGCGGCGCGGTAAAAACAGCTTGGCCATAAAGGGGCATTTTCCTTGCCTTTTTGCGCTAAAGAGTGTATGATAGCTTGGATTTGAAGCGCAAAGGGGGTGCGGCGGATGCGAGAAGGGGAAAAGGGCCTTTTTTTGGCCTTTCTCTTGCTTGCGCTCTGCCTGGTCACCCCGTTTTTCGCCCTTGCGGCGGAGCAGCCTGCCCAAAGCGCGGAAGGCTGTGCGCAGCCTTCCGCGCTCAGCGCCTCCGCGCGGCGCCTGCTCTGGGTTTCTTCGGGCGAAGCGCATCTGCGCGCGGGCAGCGCGGCCGAGCGCGGCGCAAGGGCTGCTTTGCCCGCCGCGCTGCTGCGCTTCGCGCCGCTGCCCCCGAGACAGGGCTTTGTTCGCAGTCTGCGGCGCGAGGGCACAACGGCCCGCCGCGCCAAGGCCCCGCCCCTGGCACTTTACCTGGGCGGGCACGCCCCGCCGAAGGCCTCCCTTTAGAAAAACCGCCAAAATAACGATGAATTTGTGAGGGAATTATCCATGCAACGACTTTTACGGAGCAAATCCACCTTTTTCGTGGTGTTGATCATCACGCTGATCCTGGGCTACCTTTCCATCTTCGGCGTGAACGCGAGCCTTGGCATCTACAAGGTGCGCATCCCCGGCGCGGCCGATATGCGCTTTGGCATCGACATCCGGGGCGGCGTGGACGCCACCTTCACCCCAAAGGATCTGGGCCGCAAGCCCACGGCCAGCGAGCTCGAGGCCGCCAGGGCAATCATGGAGATCCGCCTTGACCAAAACAACATACTCGACCGCGACGTGACGATCGACTCCGAAAACGGCTTCGTCTTCGTGCGCTTCCCCTGGAAGTCGGACGAAACGGACTTCGACCCGGATTCGGCCATCGCCGAGCTTGGCACGATGGCAAAGCTCACCTTTAAGGATCCGGACGGCGCCGTGGTGCTCGAAGGCCTACACGTAGAGCACGCGGAATCCGCCGTGCCCGCCGACGGCACTCCGGGCTACGAGGTGCGGCTGCGCCTTCGCCCCGAAGGCCAGGCCCTCTTTGCCGAGGCCACGGCCAGGCTTGTGGGCCAGCAGATCAGCATCAACATGGACGATAACGTGATCTCGGCGCCTACGGTCAACCAGGCCATCAACTCGCAAGATTGCGTCATCACGGGCCTTGAAACCCAGGAAGAGGCCCGCAATTTGGCCAACCTCATCAACTCGGGCGCGCTGCCCTTCGCCCTTGAAACCAGCAACTACAGCGCCATCAGCCCTCTGCTTGGCTCCAACGCGCTGGATGTGATGGTTTTGGCCGGCATCCTGGCCTTCGTGCTGATCTGCATCGGCCTGATCCTGATCTATCGCCTCTCGGGCGTGATCGCGTCGATCTCTCTGCTGCTGCAGGTCGCCGGGCAGCTCATTTTGCTGACCTGGCCGCAGTTCACCGTCACCCTGCCGGGCATCGCGGGTATTATCCTCTCCATCGGCATGGCGGTGGATGCCAACATCATCGTATCCGAGCGCATCCGCGAGGAACTGCGCGACGGCAAGCGCGTAGAGGCCGCGGTCGCCTCGGGCTTTACGCGGGCCTTTTCGTCGGTATTCGACGGCAACATCACCGTGCTCATCGTGGCGGTCATCATGATGGTTTTGACCTCTGGAGCCATGCTCTCGTTCGCCTACACCCTGCTCTTTGGCATCATCATGAACTTCGTCGCCGGCGTTATGGCCACGCGGCTGCTGACCTCCTCCATCGTCCGCTTCGGCTTCGCCAAGAACCAGCGCATGTTCTTGAGCGAAAAGAGCCAGCGCAAGCAGCTCAAGGTTTTCCCCTTCTATGCCAAGCGCAAGATTTTCTTCATGATCTCGGGCGCGCTGATGCTCATCGGGCTGATCTTCCTCTTCATCGACGGCGTGAGCCTCGATATTCAGTTCAAGGGCGGCGCGATCCTCAAATATGACCTCAACGAAAGCGTTGAAATCGACCCGGACGACGCAGCGAACGTCGCCAGTTCCGCCCTGGGCGGCGATCTGGTCACCGCGCAGATCACCACCGATTACTTAAGCCAGGAAAAGATGCTGGTGCTCAACCTCGCCGGCGGCGATACCCTGAGCAACGAAACCCTGCAGGGCGTAACCGGCGCGCTGGTCGCTGCCTTCCCGGAGCAAAGCCTGGCCCTGGCGCAGACCAACAACGTGGCGCCCTTCTTCGGCCACCAGTTCCTGACGAAGGGCATCCTGGCGCTGATCCTCTCCGCCGCGCTGATCATCCTCTATGTTTGGTTCAGCTTCCGCAAGATCCACGGCCTCTCGGCCGGCGTCATGGCGCTTTTAACCCTTCTGCACGATGTTTTGATCGCCTTCTTCACCTTCGTCGTCTTCGGCATCCCGATCGGCGACTCCTTCATCGCCGTCGCGCTGACGATTCTTGGCTATTCCATCAACGATACCATCGTCATCTACGATCGCATCCGCGAAAACACGCTGGCGGCCAAGAAGGGCTATAACATCGAGGAGCTGGTCGATCGCAGCATCTCGCAGAGCTTTACCCGCTCGCTCTATACCAATCTTGCGGTCTTCTTCTCGATCGCCTTGGTCTATGCCTTCGCGGCGGGAAGCGGGCTTGAGTCCATCCGCACCTTTGCGCTGCCCATGGCCATGGGCACGGTTAGCGGCTGCTACTCCACCATCGTTCTGGCGGCGCCGCTGTGGACCGCCTGGCAAAAGCACAAGGCCATCAAGGCCTAAATCCGGCGCTCCCGGCGCGCTTTCTCGCTTTGCGCCGGGGGCGTCCCTTTTGGGGGATGTTTCCAATGGCCAACGCCAAGCTTCGCTCCCTTTGGGGGCTGTTTTGCACCTTCTTTAAGGCGGGCACCTTTACCTTCGCAGGCGGCCTTGCCATGCTGCCCGTCATCGAAAAGGACGTCGTCGAGCACTACGGCTTCATGGATAAGGATCAGTTCCTCGAGTACGCCACCCTCTCGCAAACCCTGCCCGGCGTCATCGCGCTCAACTGCGCAAGCTTCGTGGGCCGCCATGTCGCGGGCACGATGGGCATGCTCGCGGCCGGCCTTGGCTCCACGATTTCGGCCTTCATTTTGATGCTCGCGGCCACTATCGCCATTCAGTTCATCCCGCAGGCAGGGCCTGCGCTCGGGGCTATGCGGGCCATCCGCGCGGCCTCCTCGGCGCTGGTGCTTTCGGCCGCCTGGTCGCTCGGGCAGCGCAACCTAAAATCCGCCTTCGCGCTGGTCGTGATGCTGGCGATCTTCGCCCTCGTCGTGGTCTTTGATGTCAGCGCGCCGCTTTGCGTGCTGCTGGCCGGGCTTGCGGGCTACCTTTACCAACGCTTTAGGCCCAAAAAGGCGGCGGGCGAAGCCAACCAGGGTGCAGCCAAAGGGGGTGAGGGGAAATGACGCTTTTTTTTGCCTGCCTGAACCTGCTCTACGTCTTCTTTAAAATCGGCATCGTCGGCTTTGGCGGCGGCTACGCCATGCTCTCTATGATCATGGTCGAAGGGCAGAAGCTCGGCGTTTCCGTGGCGCAGATGGCGGATCTCAACGCGCTGGATATGGTGGTGCCCGGGCCCATCGCCATCAACGCGGCGACCTACGTGGGCTACCTAAGCTCCGGCTTCTGGGGCTCGCTCGCGGCGACCATCGGCGTTTCGCTGCCCTCGCTGCTGATCGTGACGCTGCTCATGCGCTTTATCGCCAAATATAAAGAGAATCACATCCTCAACGATTGCCTTTCGGGCATCAGGCCGGCCGCGGTCGGCCTGATCGCCGCCGCTGCCTGGACGATCGCAGAAGGCATCCTCTTTCACGAGGGGAAGAGCCTTTTCACCCTCGTTTCCGACCCCTTAGGCTCGATTTCCTTCCTGCTGGGCGGCATCTTCCTGGCCACGGCCGTGCTCAATATCCGCTTCAAGGCCAATCCCATCCTGCTGACCGTGGCTGCAGGGGTCATCGGGGCCATCTTCCTGCGCTGAGCGCAAGCCAAAGAAAAAGGAGCGCCACGAAAAGTGGCGCTCCTTTTTGCAAGCCCTTTCAACGCCTTTCTGCGACGGCCGCAATGGGCCCGCTTCCTCCCACCTCAAGCGGGAGAGCAACTCTCCCGCACCCTCTCAGGGGTAGGCCTAATGCAATTCTTGCTTCGCGAAACGCCGTTAAGGTCAATCGAACCCTTCGGGCACGCCGCCTGCGGGCGAAAATTGGCTGCAAATTGCGCTTCATGAACGAAAGCGGGAAGGAATCACCCTGGATCCCCATAAAAACGCCGCCAAGGGAAGCAACGTTGGGGCAGCGTGGTAGCTAGCCCGGCGCTTCATCGTGGCCTGAGCCACGCGGAAGGAGAATCGCCCCGCGCGGCGGAAATCACAAAGGGAAGGGATCATCATGCGCATCCTAGAAGTGCTTTTCTGGGTACTTTTCCTGCCGCTCCACATCATAATTGGCTTTGTCAAGTGGGCGGGCGCGACTAAGCGCCACACCCAAGATACAAGGGCGTAACCATGGACGGCAACGCCCCGTTTTGCCCCCGCGCCCGGCAATCCGTCCGAGTTACGGTCTCGAGGGCGCGCGAGCGGAACGAGCGCGCCACGCACCCTAATCATGGAACAGTAGCGATGAAATCAAGGCACGGCGCCGGCTCTCTTTGCGGGAATTTACTCCACCAAGCCGGTCGTGTACTGGCTGTTGTAAAGCCTGGCGTAGAAGCCGCCCTTTTCGAGCAACGCCCTGTGGGAGCCGCTTTCGACGATCTCGCCCTGGTCGATGACGAGGATCAGATCCGCGCCGCGTATGGTCGAAAGGCGGTGGGCGATGATGAAGGCCGTGCGGCCCTTCATCAGCCCAAGCATCGCCTCCTGAATCGTGAGCTCTGTGCGGGTGTCGATCGAGGAGGTGGCTTCGTCGAGGATCAGCAGGCGCGGATCCGAAAGCACGGCGCGCGAGATGGCCAAAAGCTGGCGCTGCCCCTGCGAAAGGTTGCTTCCGTTGTCGCTCAGGATGGTGTCATACCCGTCGGGCAGATGGCGGATGAAGGCGTCGGCGCCGCCGGTCTTGGCGGCCCGTTCGATCTCCTCATCGCTGGCATCCGGCTTTGCGTAGCGCAGGTTATCGCGCACCGATTCGGAAAAGAGGAAGGTATCCTGCAGAACCATGCCGATGTTGTCTCTCAGGCAGTCGCGGGTGATGGTTTCGATGAGCCTGCCGTCGATCAGGATCTCGCCGCCCTCCTTATCATAAAATCTGGTGAGCAAGGAGATGATGGTGGTCTTACCCGCCCCTGTGGGGCCGACGATGGCGATTTGCTGGCCTTTTTTAGCGAAAAAGCTGGCGTTTTTGAGCACCGGAGTGCCCGGAGTATAGGAAAAGCTCAGGTTTTTAAATTCGATGTCGCCCTCCACCGTGACGTCGCCCCTGGCTTCCGGCGCGTCGCGCTCGGGTTCCTCATCGAGGATGGCAAAAACGCGCTCGGCGGCCGCCAGAGCGGACTGGATGGTGTTGAATAGGTTCGCGATCTCATTCAGCGGCCTGCCAAAGTTCTTCATATAGAGCAGGAACGAGAAGACCACGCCCACGGTGACGACGCCCTGGCTCAAGATCAGCCAGCCGCCCGCCACCGCCACCACGAGGTAGGAAAAGTTGTTGATGAGGTTCATCAGCGGGCCCATCACGCCGCCCACGATCTCGGCCTTGGTGCCGGTTTGGCGCAATTCTTCGTTCTGGCTTGAGAACCCGGCCTTGACCTGTTCCTCGTGCGAAAAGAGCTTGACGACCTTCTGGCCGGAAACCATCTCCTCCACATAGCCGTTGAGCAGACCCAATTTGGTCTGCTGCGCCTTATAAAGGCCGCGCATCCGCCCGGCGAGCAGGCGGGTGAGGACGATGGTCAGCGGGATGGTCAGCAGCGAAATCAGGGTGAGCAGCGGGCTGAGCAGCAGCATGGCCCCCAGCGCGCCCAGCACCGAGATAACCCCCGAAAAGAGCTGCGTCATGTTGGCCGAGAGCGTGCCCGAAATCGTGTCGATGTCGTTGCTCAGGCGCGACATTAAGTCGCCGCTGGATCTGGTATCGAAAAACTTGAGCGGCAGGGCCTGCATCTCGCCAAAGAGGGTTTCGCGCAGGCGCTTGGAGGTAAACTGCGCGATCTCGACCGTTTTGATGTTTTGGAAGTAGGTCGCGGCCGCGTTGGCGGCAAAGAGCGCGAGCAGCCCCAGGCAAAGCCGCGCAAGGCCGCTTAGGTCCCCCGGGAGGATGTATTGGTCGATAGCCAGGCCATAAGCGCGGGTAGAGACCACACCGATGCCAGCGGTTAGCACGCTGAGGGCCAGCACCAGCAGAATCGAGGGCAAATCGCCTTTTAAAAAGCCCAGCAGCCGCAAAAAGCTGCCCTTTAAGTTCTTGGGCTTTTCAAAGATCATGCCGTGCATGGGGCCGCCCGGGCCACCGGGGCCGCGCCCGGGGCCGCCTGGCCCCGGCGTCGCGGGGCGCGCCTGGTTGTTCCTATCTTGCATTGGCCAACACCTCCTCGCCAAGCTGAGAAACCGCGATGTTGCGATAGATTTCGTTGGTCTTGAGCAATTCCTCGTGCGTGCCAAGGCCCGAAAGCCTGCCTTCATCCAAAACAAGGATCTGATCGGCGCGCAGGATGGCAGAAACGCGCTGGGCGATGATGAAGACGATGCCGTCCTCGCCCGAGCGCCTTGCCAGCGCTTCCTGAATTCGCGCCTCGGTGCTCAGATCGACCGCCGAGGTAGAGTCGTCCAAAATCAGGATGTCCGGATCCTGGGCGAAGCTCCGCGCGATGGAAAGGCGCTGCTTCTGCCCGCCCGAGAAGTTCCTGCCGCGCTGCTCGACGTGGGCGTCAAGCCCGTCACCCAAGGCGTTCACGAACTCAGCGGCCTGCGCCTCGGTCAAGGCCCTTTCAAGGCTTTCCTCCGGCGCCTGGGCCGCGCCCCAGCGCAGGTTCTCCCCGATGGAGCCTGAAAAGAGCAGGCTATCCTGCAGCACCACGCCCACCTTTTGCCTAAGCGCCGGCAGCGAAGCCTCGCGCACATCGACGCCGCCGACCAGCACCTGCCCCTCGCTCACGTCATAGAGCCTGGGGATCAACGAGATGAGGCTGGATTTGCCCGAGCCCGTGCCGCCAATGATGCCGATGGTCTGGCCCTTTTCGGCCTTAAAGCTAAGGTCTTTGAGCACATAGTCGCTGTCTTGCTCATTATAGCGGAAGGAAACCCCTTTAAATTCCACGCTCGTTTCCGCGATGGGCTTCGTGGACGGCGGCTCCGCGATGCTGGGCCGCGTTTCCATCACCTCGATGATGCGCTCGGCCGAGATCTTCGCGCGCGAGAAGTTCACCAGCATCATGGTCGCCATCATCAGCGAGAACAGCACCTGGGTTAAGTAGGTCATGAAGGCCATGATCTTCCCCACCTCAAGCTCGCCGCTGCGCACGAGCACGCCGCCGTAGCCCAGCAGCGCCAAAACCGAAAGGTTCATGATCAGCACCACGGCGGGCATAGCTGTCATCACGGTCTTCATCGCCTTGATCGACCAATCCACCAAATCCTGATTGGCCTGGCTGAAGCGCAGCTTCTCGCGCCCTTGGCCCACGAAGGCCTTCACCACCCGCACGCCGAGCAAATTCTCGCGCATCACATCGTTTAAACGGTCGAGCCGCTTTTGCATTTGGGCAAACATGGGGAAGGCTTTTGGCATAATAAGAAAGGCGACCAAAAACAGCAGCGGAATTGCCCCAAGGAAGATGAGCGAGAGTTTAAGGCTCAGGCCCATGGCCATGAGGATGCCGCCCAGGCCCAGCAGCGGCACGCGCACCAGCATGGTCATCATCATACGAAAGGCGCCCTGCACCTGGGTGACATCGTTGGTCAGGCGCGTGATGAGCGAGGAGGTCGAAAACTTGTCGATCTCGGCGAACGAAAAGCCTTGCACCGAGTTGAAAAGCCCCTTGCGCATCTCGGCCCCAAAGCGCATCGCGGCCATGGAAGCCAGCGCGGTGCAGCCGACGCCGCCCAGGGCGCCCAGGGCCGCGACGGCCAGCATGGTCAGCCCTGTCGAAAAGATCACACCCATGTCGCCCGTGGCGACGCCCCCATCGACGATGTGGGTCATCAGCGTGGGCAGGGCGAGGTCGCCCGCGACCTCGATCATCATCGCCAGCGGGGCCAAAATGGTAAAAATCCAGGTCTTGCCCTTCACAAAACGGGCAAGCTTCCTTAGCACGGCTTCATTCCCCCTTTTCCCTGCCGCCCTTTGCGGCCTGCTTTAAGTTCCCTTCGATTCGCTCCAAAAAGCCGCGAAAAAGCTTGATTTCTTCCTCGGCGAAGCCTGAAAAAGCGAGTTCTTCATATTTTTTGTAAGCTTCCTCGGTCAGCTTGGCCAGCGCGCTGCCGCTTTGCGTTAAGCGCACCTGCAGGGCGCGCTTATCCCCGGGCAGCCTTTCGCGCTCGATGTGGCCGGCGCTCTCCATCTGGCTTAGTACCGAGGTAATCGAACCCGGATCCATGTGCGCGTGCCTGGCCAGCGCGCTCTGGATTGAACCCGGATTCTCTTTGAGGAAGTGCAGCACAAAGGGCATGCCGCGGGTCAGGCCCTGCCCGGCCAGGCTCAGGGTAAACAGCCGCATGTGCAGATGCGCCAAGTGCCCAAGGCGCATCATTTCGGATTCACCGCGCAAGGACGGCTCCCTCCTCCCAAAAAATCGTTGGATTTTTCATAGTTAGAAGTTCAATAATTTGAATTCCAATAATTGCAGTATAGACCTGCCGCGCGGCCGCGTCAAGCCCCAAACGGCAAGACTTTGTGCATTTTTAAAAAATGCGGTATGATAAGCGCAAGAGAAACAAGGGCAAAAGGGGGCAAGGGGCGCATGAAAAAGGAAATCTGCCTGGTCACGGGGGCCTCCGGCGCCATCGGCGGGGCGATCGCGCAAGAGCTTCTCGCGCGCGGCGAGCGCGTGGCGTTGGGCTGCTTCAATAACGAAAAAAAGGCCCAGGCTTTGGCTGATGCTTTCCCCGGGCAGGCGCTCGTCCTGCCCTTTGACGCGCGAAGCGAGGAGGGCTGCCGGGCTGCGGTGTGCCGCGCGGAAGCCGATTTTGGGCCGATCGGCAGCTTGATCCATGCGGCCGGGCAAGCCGAATGGTCGCTCATCCAGGAAACGAGCACGTCGCGCTGGCGCGCGCTCTTCGCCCTGCATGTGGATGCCGCCTTTTACCTCATTCAAGCCGTTTTGCCCCATATGCTGGCCGAAAAACGGGGAAATCTCCTTTTAATCAGCTCCGTTTGGGGGCAGGCCGGCGCCGCGATGGAGGCTGCCTATTCCGCCGCCAAGGCGGCGCAGATCGGCCTCGTGCGCGCGCTGGCCAGGGAGCTTGGCCCCTCGAATCTGCGCGTAAACGCTTTAAGTCCGGGCCTAATCGAAAGCCCGATGAACGGCGGCCTCGATCTTTCTTCCTTCATCGAAACCATTCCGCTCTCAAGGCCCGGCCTGCCAAGCGAGGTCGCCAAGGCCGCGGCCTTCCTTTGCTCGGAGGATGCCTCCTACGTCAGCGGCCAGGTTCTTGGCGTAAACGGCGGGATTTTATAGCTCTTTCCCCTTCGGCGCGGCGCCGGAAACCCAAAGCAATCCAGCGCCCCTTCTCGCTAAAGGGCCCTTCATGGGGCGCAGGCGCCGGGGTCGCGCTCCGCGCGACCCCAAGCGGGAGAGCATCTCTCCCGCCCCTCTCAGGGGTATGTCGGCCGGTCATTCCCGCTTCGCGAAACGCCAATAGGCCGGTCAAGCTCTACTGATCCGTCGCCTGTGGGCGGGATTCAACCATAGGCGGCGCCTAATGGACGAAAACGGATAAGAATCGGCCTGAATCGGCACAAGAACGCCTTCCCAATAGGCTGCGCAGCCAAGTCAAGCGGCGTTGCACTCAGCACGGGTGCTCGGATTACGCCCCCGGAGGCAGGCCCGGAAGTTCCTTCCGGGCCTGCTGCATCGAAAACTTCATTGTTTCATTGCTTCATTCAAGGTAAGACCAAAAAAGGATCCGCGGGAGCGGTGCGCGGGCTATTCCTCTTCCCAGCCCTGGTAACCTTCATCCACCAGCAGGGCCTCGCAGCGCCCGGCTGACAGCTCGCCAAGCCCCGCGCAAAAGGCGGGCGCATCCATGGCCTTGATGTGCACATCATAGCTGACTGCAGCCCCGAACGCCTTCTCGTTCAGCCTGACGGGCTGATCCCTCAGCCAATGGTCTAGCCGCCCGGCGAAGGCATAGTCGCACTCGAAAAGATAGCGGCGGCTCCTGTGCATGGTGATGACCTTCGCCGCATCCAGGGCGGTTTTCGCGCCCTGCGCATAGGCGCGGATCAGCCCGCCCGCGCCCAGCAGAACGCCGCCGAAATAGCGCGTCACCACCACGCAAACATCGACCACGGCGCGCGCCTTGATCAGCTCGATGATGGGCAGGCCCGCAGTGCCCGAGGGCTCGCCGTCGTCGCTATAGCGCTGAATGCCCGCGTTTTGGCCGATAATGTAGGCATAGCAGTTGTGGCTTGCGTCCTTGTTCAGAGCGCGAACCTTCCGCAGGAAGGCCAGGGCCTCCTCCTCACTGCTGACCGGGGCGGCGCTGCCGATGAAGCGCGACTTATTGACGACGAAAGCGCCGCTGTTTTGGCAAAGAACCGTCTTGTAGGCAGCGCCCTGCATGAGGCGGCTAGCCCCTGAGCACGAGGCGGTGATAGACCTTTTTGCCCTTGCGCAGCAGCAGGCCGTCCGCGCCAAAATCGCCCTTTCCAACCTCCGCGTCGGGATCGGTCAGCGCTTTGCCGTTCAACTGCACGCCACCGCCCTGCACGAGCCGCCTTCCCTCGCCCCTGGACTTGCACAGGCCGCAAAGCACCATCAAGTCAATCACGCGCCTATTTTCGGCCAGCCGCTCCGGCGAAATCTCGGTCGTCGGCGCGTCGGCCCCGTTTTCGGCCCCGCCAAAGAGCGCCTCGGCGGCCGCCCGCGCGGCGAAGGCGTCTTCTTCCGAGTGTACGATTTTGGTCAGTTCAAAGGCCAAAACCTTCTTTGCCTGGTTGATCTCGCTGCCCTGCAGGGCGCCCAGGCGCCTAACCTCCTCCATGGGCAGAAAGGTCAAAATCGCGAGGCAGTTTTCGACATCGGCATCGTCGATATTGCGCCAATATTGGTAAAAGTCATAGGGCGAAGTGCGCTCGCGGTCGAGCCAGAGGGCACCGCCCACGGTTTTGCCCATCTTTTCGCCCGTGGAGGTCAAGAGCAGCTTAAAGGTCACGGCGAAGGCAGGCTCTTTCTCCTTGCGGCGAATGAGATCGGCGCCCGAGAGGATGTTGGACCACTGGTCGTCCCCGCCAAACTGCACGCGGCAGCCATAACGCCGAAACAGCTCTAAAAAGTCGTAGCTCTGCATGAGCATATAGTTGAATTCGAGAAAGGTCAGGCCCCGCTCGAGGCGCTGCTTGTAGGCCTCTGCCGTCAGCATCCGGTTGACCGAGAAATGCGCGCCGACTTCGCGCAAAAACTCGACATAGTTCAGCTTTAAGAGCCAGTCCGCGTTGTTGACCATGATGGCCTTGCCCTCAGAGAAGTCCAAAAAGCGCGAAAGCTGGCTTTTAAGCCCCTCGGCGTTTTTTTCTAAAAGAGCCCGGTCGAGCATCGGGCGCATCGAAGTCTTGCCGGACGGATCGCCGACCGCAGCCGTGCCGCCACCCACTAGCGCGATGGGCCGATGCCCCGCGCGCTGCATGTGCATCATCGCCATGATGGGGATGAAATGGCCTATGTGCAAAGAGTCCGCCGTGGGGTCAAAGCCCACGTAGAAGGTCACGGGGCCTTCCTCCATCATCTTGTAAAGATCCTCTTCAAAAACGGTCTGCGCGATGAAGCCCCTCTCGCGCAGCACATCCAAAGCGTGGGTTGCCATGGCTGATTTCCTCCCTTTTTTGCGGCTTTAAAGCCCTTGATCGACGAAAAGCCCTTTCAGCAAGGTCATACCCTTTTCGATGCTCTCAAGGCTCGCGTTTGAAAAGTTCAGGCGCAGGCTGTTGTGGTGCCCGCCCGGCAGCGCAAAGAAATGGTCGCCGGGGATGTAGGCCACGCCGCGCTTCGTGGCTTCGGGCAAGAGCTTGGTGGCGTCAAAGCCCTTGGGCAGCTCACACCAGAGGAAGATGCCGCCATCCGGCCTGGTGAAGCGCACGGATTTGGGAAAACCCTCGAGCATCTCTTGCATCTTTTGCATCTGCGCGGCATACGATGCGCAGATTTGCTTGATGTGCCCCTCCAGCAAACCCGAGCGCAGGTATTTATCTATAATCGCCTGGTTGAGCGTGGGGGAGTGCACATCGGTGGACTGCTTGCCGATGATCAGCTTGCGCATCAGCTCCTCATCGGTGCAAACCGCCGCGGCTACGCGCAGGCCCGGCGAGATGATCTTCGAAAACGAGTTTAAATACAGCACGTTGTCGCCCTGATCGAAGCTCTTAATGGCGGGCAGCGCCTCCCCGCGGTAGCGCAGATCGCAATAGGGGTCGTCCTCGATGAGGGTCACGCCGTATTCGTTCGCGAGCCGGGCCACGCGCCTGCGGCGCTCGAGAGCCAAGGTGCGGCCCGTCGGGTTTTGGAAGGTGGGGATGAGATAGATCAGCTTCGGCCTTTCCGCGATGATCTTCTTTTCGATGTCTTCAACGATGGCGCCGCCCTCGTCCATCTCAATGGGCACAAGCCTGGCCTGGTAGAGCTTAAAGGTCTGCAGCGCGCCCAGGAAGGCCGGGCTTTCGACCAGCATGGCGTCCCCGGGGTTGATCAGCGCCTTGCAAATCAGGTCAAGCCCCTGCTGCGAGCCGACCAGGGGCAGCACCTGGTCGGGCCTTGCCTCCACCGCGTTGTGGCGGAAGAACTCGGCAGCGGACTGACGCAGCGGCGCATAGCCCTCGGTTTGGCCATACTGCAGGATGTTTACGCCGTTTTCGGCCAAAGCCTCCTGCGCCAGGCGCGAGATGAGCTCCGGCTCCAGCGCCGAGGAAGCCGGGTTGCCGCCCGCGAACGAGATAATGGACGGGTTCGTGAGCAGGCGGAAGATGTCGCGGATGGCACTGCCGGAAATGCCGTCAAAACGGCTCGCATACGAAGCAGGCATGAAAAAACCTCTTTCTTTTACCGATTTTGCCCCTTTTTAGCGGGCATAAGCAAGGCCGCCTCCCAAAGGGGGGAAAGCCCCTTCGGAAGGCGGCCGTTTTGCAAACAGCCGCGGTACCACTTCGCGTTCACGCCCCCCGGCCAAGCCGGGGCGCGCCTCATTTTAATCCCCTCTAACGGGGGGCGGCCGCCGGGCCCTAGCGCCGCCGCGCGGCTTCGGGCACGAAGCTCCGGAATGTATTCGCCAAAAGGCTGCCGCACCCCCTTTCAGCGCCCGGGGGCTCTCTTTGGCGGCGAACCCTTCGCTACTTCTTCCCTTCATCGCCTTTTTAAGCAGTATAGGGGCGCAGGGCGGAATTGTCAACCAAAAAAGGCGGTCTTAGCGTGCGGGAGCCGGCAAGTCCTAGAGCGCCGGCAGCTCAAACTCCAGCCGGCCAAAGCGCAGCAGCAGCTCGATCTGCTCGATGAAGAAGCCGCAGGTCGCTGGGTAGCAGCTGATGATCTGCCAGGAATCGAGCTATAGCGAATCACTCTCGCTCCAATCTTCATTCCCATCGATCCCGGGAACCGGCAGCGCCCGCGTGGCCCGCAGCCTGTCTACCACGCCATCCAGCTCCGCCTCCACGAGCGCCTTATACCGGGGATAAAGCGGGCTGCCGGGCGAATCGGCGAGATCGGTGGGCAGGGGCTCGCCCAGGCGATACGTCGCGCGCGCTGGATTATGGGCGCTAAAGTCCTGCTCCGGCCTTTTCTTGGGCAGGCCTTCCGCTATGGCCTGCGCCTTGCGGTATAGACCGCCGCTCTTCTCGCCATAGCGCAGGACGAAGCGCACGATGCGCCCTGGGTCGGTTTCGCCCGGCGCCCTCGCCGGGTCGTAATGGAACCACGGGGCGTGGGAATAGTCATTGTTGCCGGGGATATCGGCCATGCCCAGCCAGCCCGCTTCCGTCGCGTACGCCCCAGAGCCCAGGTAGTTTAAAATCCCTTGCACGACGGGGTGGTTCTGGCCCAGAAAGGCGCGCGGAAGCCCGTCGAGCAGCTCGATGGCGAAGCTCGTCACATAGGGCGAGGAGCCGGGATTCCAGCAGTTCGCTTCCAGGGCGTGGCCGAAGCCGCCATCCTCGTTTTGATAGGCGGCCAAAACCTCTAAAACATCCTCTGGGGCGCCATTTTCGAAGGCGCATCTCCACCGGGCAAAGAGCAGCGGCGTCGCGCCCCTGTAGACGAGGCGCCGCAGCCGCCTAAAATCGCCGAGCGATAAGGTCTTCATCCTTGAAATCCCCCTTTCGTCGCCTTTTTAAGCAGTTTAGGGGCAAGGGGGTGGGCTTGTCAACCAAAGAAGGCAGTCTTCCTGCGCGGAAGCCGTTTCTTCCCGCCGCGCCGCAGATAGTCGCGCGTCATTTGAAGGACCTCCCCGCTCAAAAGGCCGAGGCTGAGCAGATTGGGCAGGGCCATCAGGCCGTTGAAGGTATCTGAAAGATCCCAGACGAGCTTGAGCGGGGAGCTGCAGCCCAGGTAAATGGCAGCGATGAAAAGAGCCTTATAGGGCAGCGCCGCCCCTTTGCCAAAAAGGTAGACCGCGGCGCGCTCGCCGCTGAAGGACCAGCCAAGGATGGTCGAAAAGGCGAAGAGCAAAATCGAAATCGAGATAAACGGGGCCCCAAAGCCGGGCAGCACCGTTGAAAAGGCCCGGCTCGTCAGCGCCGCGCCGCCGAGGCCCACCGCGTCCGCCGCGGGGCCCGCATAGGCAGCCATGTCGTAAACGCCCGAGCATAAGATGGCCAGCGCCGTGATGGTGCACATCACGATGGTATCGGCAAAGACCTCAAAAATGCCCCACATGCCCTGCACGACGGGCTCCTCCACATCGGAGGCGGCGTGCACGGCCACCGAGGAGCCAATGCCTGCTTCGTTTGAGAACAGGCCCCTCGCCACGCCAAAGCGCATGGCCCTGGCGATGCCGTAGCCTGCGGCGCCGCCCAGCGCCGCCCTAAAATCGAAGGCCTCGCGAAGGATCCGCATCAGCGCCGAGGGCAGCCGCCCCATGTTGAGCGCGATGACGGCCAGGCCGCCCAGAACGTAGGCGATGGCCATGAAGGGCACGAAGCGTTCGGCCACGCCTGCGATGCGCCGGATGCCCCCGAAAATCGTCAACCCCGCCAGGGCCATGACGAGCACCGCACTGGCCGCTTTGGGCACGCCGAAGGCGTGCTCCAGCCCTTCAGCGATGGAATTGGCCTGCGCCATGTTCCCCATGCCGAAGGAGGCCAGCACGCAAAACGCCGCGAACAGCGCCGCCAGCCACTTCAGGCCCAGCCCGCGCTCGATGGTGATCATCACCCCACCCACCCAGGCGCCGCTCTCGTCCCTGTAGCGGTACTTGATGCCCAGCGCGTTTTCGGCAAAAATCGTCATCATACCCAAAAAGGCCGAAATCCACATCCAAAAGACCGCGCCCGGCCCGCCGGAGACGAGGGCCGTGGCCACGCCCACAATGTTGCCCGTGCCTAAGGTAGCGGCCAGCGCCGTGCACAGCGACTGGAACTGCGAAATGGCGTGCCTGTCACGGCTCTTGACCACCGCCTTGTCGCGAAACAACGCCAGCAGGGTGCTCCCCAGCCAGAGCTTGGCCCGCCTAAGTTGAAAAAAACCGGTTTTCAGGCTGAAATAAAGCCCGGCCAACAAAAAGAGCGCCAGCCCGACAGGCCCCCACAAAAAGCCGCTCACCGTCGCGTTCAGGGCCTCAATGAAGGCCAAAGTATTTTCCGGAAAAGTCCCTTCCCCCACGGCGCCCCCTCCCCCTTGCCTGCTCTTTTGCCCGCCTTTTAGGCAAAGCAATGGCCCCGCGGCATTCACCGCGGGGCCATTGTAGCACGATTGGGCTTTGAGGAACATCTCTGCGCGCCCAAGGAATTATGGGCCGGTTTTTTTTTTGTTATTTCTTGCCGAACAGGCCCGAAAACCAGTTCATCACGCCCTGGAAGCCGTTTTTGACCGTTTCGAAGAAGTTCTGCGTGACCTGCTGCACATCCTGCAGCTTGCGGAAGGAGGCGCCGAGGGCGTTGATCTGCTCTGCGACCTTGGCCGGGTCGAGGTTCATCTTGTCGAAGTTGGTCAGCAGGCCGATGACCTGCTCACGCTGGGCGTCGCTCAGCGTCACGCCGAGCTGCCTTTCGGCCATGGCGACGGCTTCCTTCGCCTTCTCGGGATCTTTCAGGTCGTTTTCCGCGATGTACTGCTTGAGCATGGCGATGAGCTCTTCGGCTTCCTTGGGGCCGATGGTTTCGGCCAGGCGGCCAAGGGTCGTCAGCTCGCTGGCGGCCACCGCCTTCGCGGCCTCGTTAAGCACGGAGCCGGTTGCGCTTTCGTAGGCCTTAAAAATGCCGGCCAGCGCGGCCGTGCCCGAAACTTCGATCGGCGCAGCCACCACGACGGCCGCGTTTTCAACGCCGGCGGTGCTCAGCGCGGACGCGTACATGTTGCCGGTCACCCAGCTAATGTTGTGCGTGGAAACGCTGATGCCCGAGCCGCTTTCCAAGATCGTGACCCGCGCGGAAGAAAGCGAGCGCGAACCCATCTTGCTCTCGTCAACCAGGCCGCGCAAAAGGGCCTTTTCGTCGTCGATCGAAACCGAAATCAGCGTGTCGCTGTTCAGGTCGGTGCCAAGCAGCTTTAAAACCTCGGCATACTGCTCGGTATTCAGATCCTTCCCATAGCAGGTGAAGCTTTGGCCGGCCTCCGGCGCGGCCAGGGCCGAAACGGGCAGCAAAAGCGCCAAAAGCGCCAGGGCGGCCGCCACGGCCTTGCGGATCCTCTTCTGATTTTTCATCGTTATTCCTCCGTTATGGTTTTGCGGGCCGGCATGGCCATTATGGAAACCCTTCCAAACTAGAAAAAGAACGCGGCGGCGCACCCTCGCGTTGCAAGGCGCCGCGCTGTGGCCGGAAGGGGAATATTCGCGAAAAGCCTATAAATCCCTGCCGGGCGGCCGCTCTTGCCCCAAAATCGAAACGAATTTTAAACATCCGGGCTCCCGGCTTGACAAGAAAGCCCTCCTTTCGCTATCCTATTTCAATACGCAGGCCATTATTCTTTCACGAGGGGGTTTTGTCATGATTCCGACGCGGGATGAAGCCTTTGAGATCTTAAAGAAGTACACCAAGAGCGAGGCGCTGCTCAGGCACGCGCTGGCCGTCGAGCTATGCATGCGCCATTTCGCCGCTCTCGGCGGCGAGGATGCCGAGCTTTGGGGCGTCTGCGGCCTTTTGCACGATATCGACTATGAGCTCTACCCGGATGCGCACTGCAAGAAGGCCCCGGAACTCCTTCGCGCCGAAAACATCGACGAGCTCGTCATCCGCGCGGTGGTCAGCCACGGCTACGCCATCACCGTCGATGTGGAGCCGCTTTCGGGCATGGAAAAAACGCTTTACGCAATCGACGAGCTGACGGGCCTCATCACGGCCTGCGCCCTCATGCGCCCGAGCCGGTCGGTCGCCGACCTTGAGCTGAAAAGCGTCAAAAAGAAGTATAAAACCCTCAATTTTGCCGCCGGAGTCGATCGGGCGGTGATCGAGCGCGGCGCCGAAATGCTGCACAAGGATGTGGACTTCCTCATCAGCGAGTGCATCCTGGGCATGCGCGGCGGCACTCCGTGCCATCGCGAGGGGAATTGAGATTTCCTCTGCCTGCTCCCCGGCGGCGTGCCCGCCTTCGTCATTGCGAGGGAACCTGGGCAAGCCAGCGCGCTTCCTTACTTTGGCGAAGACTTCTATTGCTTCGTCGCTTCATTCCTGGCAACGGCGGCCCTCCGGGCCTTCGCGGGTGGGTACTGCAGCACCCCTCGCGTGCCCCCCGAGAAAGCAGGCCGGCCTAGCGCATCGACCGCGCCCTTTTCCCCGTCATGACGAGCGTCAGCGAAGCAATCCGGCGCGCTTCGTCTTGCAAATGAGGTCTTCCCTAAAACCCCAGCGCTTCCCCCACCAGGATCACGAAAATGCGCCCGGGCAGGGCCGCCCTCTCGGTAATGACCGTTTGGCCGCGCGCGCCATCCGCCGCCAGCCGCAGCTCGTCAAAGCTTGCATAGTCCTTTTTAAAGAGCAGAAGCGTCTTCTGCGCGGCCACCGTTTTCGCGCGGAAGACGGCGCTTTCCAGGCTCTGCTCGATCTTGTTCACCCCGGCGATGACCACCACGCGGCTGGGGCCGAAGATCAGCGCCGAAACCCGGTTGCCGTAGCCGTCAATGTTCACCAGCTCGCCGCTCAGGGCGATGGCGTTCGCGCCCATGAAGTAGCAGTCCGCCGCCATGGCCTGCCGCGCGATTTTCTCCTTTTCGGCGCCGCCTACGCCTTCGTCGGGGTCGAGCAGGCGGCGGCCCCGCAGCGCAGCCCGCAGGCCCAGCTCCCGCACTGCCTCAGAGCCGCCGAACGATACGCTCTCCCCTTCCGGCGCCAGCTCCAGCGCCTTTTGCAGGGCCTCCCCGCGCGTTTGGCAATAAAAGCCTTGCAGGTTGCGTGCCGCCATGTTTTCGATGGTCTTCTCGGCCAGCAGGCGGTTGTAAATCGGTTCCACGCTCATGGGTTTGCCCTCCTCGCATCCCGGCTTTGGCCGGTTCTGACTCATTTTAGCCCAAACTTTGCTTTTTTGAAAGGGGTTTTCGCTTGACCCAAATTCCTGACGATCTCAACCTCTTCATGGCCTGCTTTGAGCCGAACAAGGCTGCCTTCGCGCCGCCGCCCGCGGGAATCACCCTCAGGCCCTGCAGAAAAGACGAGCTCCCCTTCTGGCTCGCCCTCCCCTTTGATGACCTAGGCAGCGCGGCGGAAAACGAAGGGAATATGGCTGCCTTTTTTCAGCGCGTTTATGCCCCGAAGGGGAACCTTTTTTTCGAAACCTGCCTCGTCGCGGCAGACGCGGACGACGAGCCCCTCGGCAGCTGCTTCGTTTGGGAAGCCTATGGCTGCCTGCAAACCCTGCACTGGCTCAAGGTAAAAAAGGGCTTCGAAGGGCTTGGCATCGGGCGGGCGCTGATCTCAGGGGCCTTGCGCGGGGTTTTGCCCGAGGCATACCCGGTCTGCCTGCATACGCAGCCCGGCTCCTTCCGCGCGATCAAGCTCTATAGCGACTTTGGCTTCCAGTTCCTGACCGATGAAGTGATCGGCACGCGCCGCAACGATCTGCGGGCCTGCCTGCCCCTGCTGAAAGAGCAAATGCCCGGGGAAGCCTTCCGCGCGCTGCTCTTTTGCTCCGCCGCAAAAGGCATCCTGCGCGCCCTGGAACGCGAAGCAGAGCCTGAGTTCTAAGCGAATCGCCCTTTGCCCCGCTTGACAGGTTCCCGCCCTTTGGCGTATGATTACAAGAAATTTTCCGCCCGATGGAATCGGTTTTTGGAAAGGAGAAGGCCTCATTCATGGAAAAAATCAAGATCATTCGCGCGACGGCGCTGAAGGAAAAGCCCAAGGATGAAAGCGCCCTGGTTTTTGGCAAGAGCTTTACAGACTACATGTTTACGATGGAGTTCTCGAGCGCGAAGGGCTGGCACAGCCCCACCATTAAGCCCTACGCACCGCTTTCCATCGACCCCGCGAACCTGACGCTACACTACGGCCAGTCCCTCTTCGAGGGAATGAAGGCCTACCGCGACGCGGAGGGCGGCGTTCGCCTCTTCCGCCCGGCCGATAACTTCGCCCGCATGAGCATCGGCGCGCAGCGCCTGGCCATGGTGCCCCTTGATGAGGAAATGGCCCTGGCGGGCCTGAAGGCCCTTCTCGAAATCGAGAAGGACTGGATTCCCCGCTCGCCCGGCACCTCGCTCTATATCCGCCCCACGATGATGGCCATGGATGCCTTTCTGGGCGTGCACGCCTCCGATAGCTACCTCTTTTTCATCATCCTAAGCCCAGTCGCCGCCTATTATAAAGAAGGCTTAAAGCCTGTGAAGATCTATGTGGAAGACGAGTACGTCCGCGCGGCGCGCGGCGGCATCGGCTACACCAAGGCGGCGGCCAACTACGTCGCCTCCATGCTCGCAGGCTCCCAGGCCGAGAAAAGGGGGTATTCGCAGGTGCTTTGGCTCGATGCGGTCGAGCGCAAATACATTGAGGAAGTCGGCGCGATGAATATCTTCTTCGTGATCGGCGGCAAGCTCGTCACCCCGCCGCTGCGCGGCTCGATTTTGGCCGGCATCACCCGCAATTCGGTGATCCAGCTCGCCAAAGCAAAGGGTCTTGAGGTAGAAGAAAGGCCGATTTCGATCGACGAGGTGTTTGAAGCCGCCCAGTCGGGCGCGATGAGCGAAGCCTTCGGCTCGGGCACGGCAGCGGTCATCAGCCCGGTGGGGCATTTTAGCTGGAAGGGCGAGGAAGTCGCCGTAAACGGCGGCAAAATGGGCAAGATCGCGCAGGATCTTTACGATTCCCTGACAGCCATCCAATACGGCCGCGCCGCGGATCCCTTCGGCTGGTCGATCAAGCTTTAATGCGCAAGCTTCGCGTCTTGGGCGAAAGGCCCCTGCCTCTGCCGCAGTTCCTGCGGCAGAGCTTTCCATCTCTGCCGCCGGGCATCCTCCAAAACGCCTTAAAGCGCAGGGATGTTAAGCGCGGCGGCCTGCGCCTTGGCGCAAAGGATCTCGTGGAGCCGGGCGAAGAGCTTGAGATCTTCATTGATGAACGCTTTTTGGGCGGTCTGCCGCCGCCGAAGGTCGTCTTTGCCGATGAGAACATCGTGGTGGCGGTCAAGCCCCAGGGCATCGCCGTCGCGGAGGATTCCCGCGGCGCGCCGACCCTTGCGGACGCCCTGCGGGCCGAATACCCGGGCGCCCTGCCTTGCCACAGGCTTGATGTGCAGACCGGCGGGCTGGTGCTCTTCGCGCTCAATCCTTCTGCGCTGCGCGAGCTAGAAAGGGCCTTTAAAGAACGCAGCCTGCAAAAGATTTACCGCTGCCTGGTCTTTGGCCGCCCGACCCCGGGCGTGGCGCTCTTGCAGGCCTGGCTGAGCAAAGACGCCTCCGCTTCGAGGGTCTACGTGCACGACCGCGCCGTGCCCGGCTCCCTGCCCATTGAAACCGCGTACCAAACCCTCGATTCCTCCAGCGAGATGAGCCTTTTAAAGGTCGAGCTGATCACCGGGCGCACGCACCAAATCCGGGCGCACTTGGCGCACATCGGCCATCCCGTCTGCGGGGACGATAAATACGGCGACCGGGCCAAAAACAAGGCCTATTCCCTCACGAGGCAGCAGCTTTGGGCCACCGAGGTTCACCTTCGTTTTGACGACGGGCCGCTTCGTTACCTAAACGGCAAGGCCTTCTCGGTCAAGCCCGAATTCGGCCTTCGGGGCCTTGAGTGGTGAGCTCGCAAAAGGGGGATTCGCGCCTGCGCGGGGCAAAGGGCGCAGGCGCCAAGCGAAGGCGCCTGCTGACGAGCGTGATCTTCAACATCGTGTTTTTTTGCCTGCTGCTTTCGCTGCTCTATACGCTGCGGCGGCTCTTCTTCGCGCCGCTTTCGGCCCCAGTGTGGGATGAAAGGGGCAAGAGCGATTACCTTCTTTCCCTCTTGCAGTGCGCGCTTGGGCTGCTGGTGCTCTTTTTGCCTTCGGTGCTCGAAAGGCGGCTCTTTATCGCCCTTCCGGACCTGATCTCCACGCTCTATTTCCTCTTCCTGTTCGGCGCGGTCTTCCTGGGCGAAGTTCGCTCTTTTTATTACCGCGTCCCCCATTTTGACGTGATCCTGCACGCGCTCTCGGGCCTGATGGCCGGGGCGCTGGGGCTTTCGCTGGCCGGCCTGTTAAACCGCGGGCGGCGCACGGCCTTTCAGCTTTCGCCGGGCTTTATCGCGCTGGTCGCCTTTTTATTCGGCTGCGCCGTGGGCCTTGTTTGGGAAATCTACGAGTTCACGATGGATGGGCTTTTCGGCGTCAACATGCAAAAAACCATGCTCGAATCCGGCGAAATACTGCAGGGCAGGGCCGCGCTTTTCGACACGATGAAGGATCTGATCGCCGATGCCCTCGCCTCGCTCGCCATGAGCCTCATAGGCTATTTTTCGCTGCGCGGCGGCGGTAATTTATTTAAAAAGCTCAGCGTGCGCTTTCTGCCGCGCGCGGAGCGCAGCAAGGAGTGACAAATCATGGCCTTTTCCATCCGCCCGGCGAAAGAAAGCGACGCGGCTCTCCTCGTCGGCCTCATCCGCGAGCTTGCGAGCTATGAAGAGCTGCTCGAATTTTGCTCGCTTAACGAGGAAACCCTAAGGCTGTCGATGTTCCAAAAAAAGCAGGCCTTTGCGCTCATCGGCGAAGATGAAGGGCGGGCCGCCGGCTATGCGCTCTTCTTCTATAACTTTTCAACCTTTACGGGCAAAAAGGGCCTGTATATCGAGGATATTTACCTACGGCCGGAATGCAGGGGCAAGGGCTACGGCAGGGCCTTTTTTAAAGAGTTGTCTAAAATTGCCAGAGCCGAGGATTGCTCACGCATGGAGTGGAACTGCCTAAGATCCAACGAGCCCTCGCTGGGCTTTTACGAAGCCTTGGGCGCCGAGCGGCAGGAGGAATGGGTTTTGCACCGACTGACTGCGGAGCAGATCGCCGCGCTGGCAAAATGACCTGAAATCGCCGCGAACGCACGCGCATTTCCGCCCCGCCTTTCGAGCAAGCTAGTGGAAAGTGCTTTGAAGGCGGGGTTTTTTCTATGATCGAGATTCGGGATTTATGCAAGCACTACAGCGAGGGCAGGCTGCGGGTGCAGGCGCTTGAAAGGGTGAACCTAAGGGTGGAGCGCGGCGAGTTTTTGGCGGTAATCGGGCCGTCGGGCTCCGGCAAATCCACGCTGATGAACTTACTCGGCTGCCTGGATCTCCCCTCCTCGGGCAGCTACAGGCTGGATGGCAGCGAGGTCACCGCGCTTGGCTCCTCCGCCCTGGCCGCCGTGCGCGCCAAGAAGATCGGCTTCGTCTTTCAGGGCTTCAACCTGCTTCCAAGGCTCAGCGCCCTTGAAAACGTAGCGCTCCCGCTGCTGTATTTGGGCGTGCCTCCAGGCGAGCGCAGCGCCCTTGCGCGCGAGGCCCTCGAGCGCGTGGGCCTGAAGGAGCGGCTCCGCCACAGCCCCGCCGAGCTTTCGGGCGGGCAGCAGCAGCGCGTGGCCATTGCGCGCGCGCTGATCGCCAGCCCCCCGCTGATCCTGGCCGACGAACCCACGGGCAACCTGGACGCAGGCTCTGGCGGCGAGGTGATGGCGCTGTTCCACGGCCTGAACCGCCAGGGGCACACCATCGTGCTCATCACGCACGACCAAAGCGTGGCCGCGCAGGCGGGGCGTCGCGTCGCGATCCGCGACGGCAGGCTTTTCGCCTAAAAGCCCCAGCTTTGGCTCTTTGCGGCAGGCACCCTTCCCCCTCTGCGGGGAAAGGGTGCTTGTTTTAGAGCAAAAAAAACGCTATACTGTGAAAAGAAAGACCATACTTTCAAAATATGGAGGGGTTTTACAATGAAGATCGCATTCATCGGCGTGGGCGTCATGGGCAAGTCCATGGTGCGCAACCTCATGAAGAAGGGCCACGAGCTCCACATCTACTCAAGGACCAAGGCCAAGACCAAGGATGTCATTGACGAAGGCGCGGTTTGGCACGACAGCGTGGCCGGCGCGGTTTCGGGCGCCGAGGCGGTGATCACCATCGTGGGCTACCCCAAGGATGTGGAAGAGGTCTATTTCGGCCAAGACGGCATCCTCGAAAGCGCAGGGAAGGGCGCGCTGCTCATCGACATGACGACCACCTCGCCCAAGCTGGCCGAGCGCATCTGCGCGCAGGCAAAGGCGAAGGGCCTGCGCGCCCTCGACGCCCCGGTTTCCGGCGGGGACGTGGGCGCCCGCAACGCGACGCTGGCCATCATGGTCGGCGGCGACGAGAGCGATTTTGAGGCAGCCCGGCCCATCTTCGAGGCGCTGGGCCAAAATATCCGCTATGAGGGCAAGGCCGGCAACGGCCAGCACACCAAGATGGCCAACCAAATCGCCCTGGGCGGCGCGATCGCGG
Organism: Christensenellaceae bacterium; assembly: GCA_031280685.1. Lineage (GTDB taxonomy): Bacteria > Bacillota > Clostridia > Christensenellales > UBA1750 > JAITGM01. The sequence continues at coordinate 21,293 of JAITGM010000012.1, read as the reverse complement.
GGGTTTGCGAGGCGATTTCCTATGCGAGGGCGGCCGGGCTCGACGTGCAGACCATGCTCGACACCATCTCGACCGGAGCCGCGGGCTCCTGGCAGATGCTCAACATGGCGCCCAGGATGCTCAAGGGCGATTTCGATCCGGGCTTCTTCGTCAAGCACTACATCAAGGATCTGAACATCGCCAGCGAGGAGGCAGGCGACCGCAAGGTTTCCATGCCGGTGGCCGCGCAGGTGCTCGAGATGTACCTCGCGCTCGAAAAGGCCGGGCACGGCGACCTGGGCACCCAGGCCTTGATCAAGTTCTATGAGAAATAAGGCTTGAACAACGCAAAAAAGGCCCGGCGCTGCGCGCCGGGCCTTTTGGATTCGGGGCGGAAAGAGCCATGGAGATTCCCCTTAAACCTGCTTCGGGACGCTCTGCGCGATGCCTACTTCTTCAAAGGCACCGCCTGCGCGGGCAAGAGCACCCTTTCAAGGGCTTTCGCCCAAAAGCAGGGCTTTTCCTAGCTGAGCGAAAACGCGCTGAACGAGAAGATGCCGGATCTGTTTTCACCTGCCTACCAGCCGGCCTGGGGGCTCAGGCCCGGGTGCAGTGCCCCAAAAGGGGCTTGGGAACGTCACTTTAGCCCTCCGCCTGCAGAATATCGCGCCCGGCTCGACGCCCGCATAGCCGGAACCGTGCCGCTGATGTTTCTGGAGCTGACCGGCTCTGCGCCAGCGGGCCGGTGGTGGTCGATCTGCCCTTCGCGGTGCAAACCTCGATCAAGCTTGCCGCGCCGGGCCACCTCCTCTTCCTGCTCTCGGCCGAAGAGCAGCTCGTGAGGGACTATTGCGGCAGGCCCGACGGCCAGGGCCTGACCGCCTTGCTCAACAGCCTCAATAATGCCCCGTTTTTGATCGAAAACGGCAAAAAACGCTCACTTTCGGGCACCAACAAACCCTTAACGAAATCACTCGGAGCGGCCTGCCCTTTTTGATGCGCGACGATGCCCGCAGCCCGGAGGAGAGCCTCGCGCTGGCCAAACGCCTTTTGGGCTTTTAACAGCAGCGCAAACAGGAAAGGGCGGCGGGGAACGGCGCGCTCGCTCCACTCGCGCGCCAAGGGGCGGGCGGATGCGCCTTTTGCTTTCGCCCGGTGAGAGCCAGGCCTTCTCCCGCCCCTTTTGCGCCAGAACGCGATAAGACGGGCAAAAGGGCGGCGAGCCGCGCCATGGCCAAGGATGAAGCGTGGCTGCGGGGGGATTTTGGCGCATTGCTGCGCGCCGTGCGCGAAGCGATTCTGCACGGCAGGGTTTCCGTAAGCTTCGAGGAAGGCAGCGGCCACCAAAGCGGCGAGCCTTACGCTGCTCTGCCACGGAAGAGAGCTCTTCATCTCCTCAATCAACGCGGACGGCGACGCCCCTTTTCGTTGCCAAGGGCTTCCTGCCCTGCTATACTGTAGACGGCGGCCGGGAAACGTCATGGCCAGGCCGGGGAGGGAGTTCGCCCATTGCGAAAGGAATGGCTCGGGGCCTGCGCGCTTTTGGCGCCGGGGCTTGCGCTCTTGCTGGTTCCCTATCCCCTTTTGCGCTGGAGCGGCGCGGGGCTTTTAGGGCTTTTCCTGCTCGTTTGCCCCACGCTCCTCTTCAGGGCGCGAAGGGCGCGGGAAATCCTTAAGGAGGAAGTGCGGCGCTTCAGGGGCGGCGTGCTTTGCAGGCGCGGCGTGCTGGTCGGCGGCGAGCTCTTGGATCTTTCGGCCCTTGGAACCTCGCTGACCCGCCTTGAGCTGACCGAGGACGCCCTCGTCTTCGAATATCTCTTCATCGCGAGGGGAGGGCGCCGCCAAAGGGGAAGCCTCAGCCTGCCCATCTTGCCCGAGGAACGCCAAAGGGCGAAGGAAGCGCTGAAGGGGTTCGGGCCGCAGGCGACTGCGGCCGCCGAAGGGGCTCCGGAAGAGGCAGGCCAAAATACCCCGCAAAAAAGGGGAGGGAACGACGATGGAGCTTAGGGAAAACCACCTGCCGGACGACGAGAGCCTGGTCAGGCTCTATAACGATGCCGGCTGGTTTGCCTATACCGACGATTTGGGCTCGCTCAAGAGCGCGATTCAAGGCTCGCTCTATTTGCTTTGCGCCTATGAGGGCGGGCAGCTCGTGGGGCTGCTCCGCGCCGTGGGCGACGGGGTGAGCATCCTCTATATTCAGGATCTGCTGGTGCTCGGCGCGCAGCGGCGCGGGGGCATCGGCACGGCGCTGATCGAAAGAACGATCGAAAAGTTCGCTTCGGTACGCCAAAAGGTCGTTTCGACCGACGACACCCCGGCCCTGCGCGAGTTCTATCGCCGCCTGGGCTTCGTACCCTATGGCGAAACCGGCTTGGTCGGCTTTTATTACATGGCAAAAGAATAATCGGCGCGAAGAGAAAAAAAGCCCCGCTTTGCGGGGCCTTTTTTTGTATTTGCTTCATTTTGCGAGGGCCTGGCAGGCGGTTCGCCTAGCCTGCGAAAGCCGGCCTTGCCCTCGAGCTTTTGCATGCACCGCCTGGCGAGGAAGCCCAAAACCTTGACCTTGCCGGCCCGGTCATTCGCCGCCGCGTTTGGGCTTTCGGCCAGAATTCCGGCGATTGCGGCTTCAAGCGGCGGGCTTGCGCGCTCTGGGGAGCCGAAGGGTTATTTCGCGAGTTCTTCGCGCAACAGCTCGCTCACCCTGCGGGGATCTGCCCTGCCCTTCAGCTTTTGCATGCACTGCCCGGCGAGGAAGCCCAAAACCTTGACCTTGCCGGCCCTGTAATTCGCCACCGCGTCCGGATTTTCGGCTAAAACCTCGGCGATTGAGGCGCCCAGGGCATTTTCGTCGCCGGCAAGCTCGAGCCCAAGCTCGGCAATGGCGGCCTCAACCGCCTTTTCGCCCGCAAGGACATGCTCAAGCAGCGCACGGCCGCCGCTTCGGTTAACGCGCCCTCCGTTCACCGCCGCGATGATCTCGGCCAGCGCCTTGGGGGCCAATTGAAGCTCGGCAGGCTCGATTTCCCTTTCGCGGCAGAGGCGCAAAACATCGGAAAGGATCCAGTTCGCGGCGTCCTTTGGGCTTGCGCCTTGCTCCGCCGTCCTTTCGAGCAGCACGGTCAGCGCGTGGGTCTGGCAGAGGATCTCAACATCGTGCCTGGGCAGGACGAACTGGGCAAAATAGCGCTCGCGCTTGGCCTTTGGCAGCTCGGGCAAGGCTTTGCACGCCTCATTTAGCCAGCCTTCATCTATGTGCAGCGCGGGCAGGTCAGGCTCGGGGAAATAGCGATAATCCTGCGCGTTTTCCTTCGAGCGCATGGGGTAGGAAAGGTCGCGGTTATCGTCCCAGCGGCGGGTTTCCTGCAGAACCCTCTCGCCCCTTTTAATCAGGGCGATCTGCCGCTCACTCTCGACCGTCACGGCACGCTGGATGGCCTTGAACGAGTTCATGTTCTTCATCTCGGTGCGGGTGCCGAAGCCTTCGCCGGGCCTTCGCACCGAGATATTGAGGTCCGCGCGCAGGCTGCCCTCGTGCATCTTGCCGTCGGTCACGCCGGCGTATTCAAGGATGGATTTAAGGCTCTGCATGAACTCGATGACTTCTTCGGGCGAGCGGAGGTCAGGCTGGGTGACGATCTCCATCAGCGGAACGCCGCAGCGGTTATAGTCCGCAAGCGTCGATTCCGTCCAAGGGTCGTGGATGAGCTTACCCGCGTCCTCTTCCATGTGGATCTCGCGCAGGCGAATGAAGCGGCCGCTCGCAAGCTCGATGCCGCCGCCCTGGCAGATGGGGTGATAGAGCTGCGAAATCTGGTAGGCCTTGGGCAGATCGGGATAAAAATAGTTCTTGCGGTCGAAGACCGTTTCACGGGTGATCTCGCAGCCCAGCGAAAGCCCCGCCAAAATCGCCTTTTCGGCCACGCCGCCGTTAAAGACCGGCAAGGCGCCAGGCAGCCCCATGCAAACCGGGCAGCAGTGGGTGTTGGGCTCGCCGCCAAAGGCGGTTTCGCAGCCGCAGAAGATCTTTGAGGCCGTATTCATCTCGGCGTGGACTTCCAGGCCGATGACGGTTTCGAATTCAGCTGGCATGGCGGGCACCTCCGTGAATGGGCGGGGTTAGGCTGTGGAAGGAAGTGGCGCGCTGGAAGGCATCGCCCGCGCGCAGCACGGTTTTATCGTCAAAACGGCGGCCGATGAGCTGCGCGCCGACGGGCAGGCGGCTTTCATCCAGCCCCGCGGGCACCGAAAGCGCGGGTAGACCGGCCAGGTTGACCGAAACCGTGAAAATATCGCTCAGATACATCTTCAAAGGGTCGCTCAGGCTTTCGCCCAGCCGGGGCGCGGTGGATGGCGCGACCGGGGTCAGGATCAGATCGAAGCGCGCGAAGGCGCTTTCGTAGCTTTGGCGGATGCGCGCCTGCGCCTTGACTGCCTTTAGGTAGTACGCATCGTAATAGCCGGACGAGAGCACAAAGGTGCCCAGCAGGATGCGCTTGCGAACCTCCGGGCCGAAGCCCTCGGTGCGGGAGTTGACATACAGCGAAGAAAGATCGGGCGCGTTTGCCGCGCGGTGGCCGTATTTCACGCCGTCAAAGCGCGAAAGGTTGGAGGAAGCCTCGGCGCAGGCGATGATGTAATAGGTGGGCACGGCGTATTCCAGGCCCCCCAGGCGGAAGCGCTCGACGCTGGCGCCCAAGCCTTTCAGCGCTTCGGCCACGGCCAAAACCCGCTCGCGCACGGCGTGCTCGACGCCATCGCCGAAGCATTCTTCGGGCAGACCGATGCGCAGGCCCTTTAAGTCGCCGCCCAGCGCGGGGAGCGTGGGCGCGGCAAGGCCGCTTGAGGTGGCGTCGTGCGGATCGGCGCCCGAAATCAGGTCGAGCACCGCCGCGCAGTCCCGCGCGGAGGGCGCGATGGGGCCGATTTGATCGAGCGAGGAAGCGTAGGCGATGAGCCCATAGCGCGAAACCGCGCCGTAGCTGGGCTTAAAGCCGGTCACGCCGCAGTGCGAGGCGGGCTGGCGGATGGAGCCGCCGGTGTCGGATCCAAGGGCGTAGGGCACAAGCCCCGCCGCCACGGCGGCCGCGCTGCCGCCCGATGAACCGCCGGGCACGCGCGCGAGATCCCAGGGGTTTTTCGTTTGGCCAAAGAACGAGGTTTCGGTGGTGGAGCCCATGGCGAACTCATCCATGTTAAGGCGAAGGGGCATCACCGCGCCAGCAGCCCTCAGCTTGGCCACGGCGCTCGCGTCGTAGGGGGAAACGAAGCTGCCTAGCATTTTCGAGCCAGCGGCGCTTCGCTGCCCTAGGGCGCAAAGAAGATCCTTCAAGCCCGTCGGCACGCCGTCAAGGGCCGAAAGGGGTTGTTTTTGGTCTAGGCGCTTCTGCGCCGCGCGGGCTTGCTCGAAGGCCTGCTCCTCATAAAGCCCCACCACGCTGTTTAGGTCCTTATCGAGCGCTTTTACGCGGCTTAAACTCTCGCTTAGCAGCTCTTCAGCGCACAATTCGCCGTTTTGCAGCCTTTGGCCGATTTCCAAGGCGGTCGTCATCTTTTTCGCCCCCTATTCCACGGTCTGCGGCACCTGGAAGGCGCCGCCGCGCACCGCCGCGCCGTTGAGTGTGATGGCCTCTACCGGGTACGATGGGGTGACCTCGTCCCCACGCAGGGTTTCGCGCCCCTGGCCCTGAATTTGAAGCTCGGTTTCGGGCAGGGCGTCGAGCAGCTCCATATAGTCGAGCAGGCTCTGCAGCTCGCGCTTGAGGGTTTCGCGCTCGCCTTCCGGGACGGAAAGGCGCGAGAGCGCGGCCAAATAGTCAAGGCTTTCGTCGGTGATGGTGATCTTCATGGCCAAACCTCCTTCAAAATGAAGCGAAAAAGCGGCTTTTTATGGGCGCAGGCGGTTGATGTCCCTGGGGAAGAGGGAGGCCTCGCGGATGTTCTGCAGGCCCAAAAACTTCATCGTCAGCCGCTCCAGGCCGATGCCCAGCCCGCCATGGGGCGGCATGCCGTATTTGTGGATCATCAAAAAGTCCTCGAACTCGGCAGGGTCCATGCCCCGGTCAAGCAGCTTTTGCACCTGGCGATCGTATTGATGAATGCGCTGGCCGCCGGTGGTGATCTCAAGCCCGTCAAAGAGCAGATCGAAGCTGCGGGTATACCTTTCATCGTCGAAATCATCCATGGCGTAAAAGGGGCGCTTTTTGGAGGGGTAGCGCGTGACGAAGCAGAACCTCGAGCCGGTTTCTTCGAGCATCATCTTCGAGATGAGCTGCTCCTCCTCGGGCTCCAAATCATAGGGGTCGCGGATGCGGCGGTTATAGCGCGCGGCGATGGCTTCCTTCGCCTGCGTAAACTCGATGTAGGGGATCTCGTCGATTTCGGGCAGTTCGGCCTTCAAAATCTTTAGCTGCGGGGCGTATTCGGCCTGTAAAAGCTCGACCACGGCGCGGAGCATCCCCGTTTCCATGGCCATCACGTCCTTTTCTGAGTCGATGAAGCCCATCTCAAAGTCCAGCGAGGTGTATTCGTTGAGGTGCCGGGCCGTGGCGTGCTTTTCGGCCCGAAAGACCGGCCCGACCTCAAAGACCCGCCCGAAGACGCCGACCATAATTTGCTTATAAAACTGCGGGCTCTGCGCCAGCACCGCGACCGTGTCGCCAAAATAGGGCAGGCGGAACATGTTCGCGCCGCCCTCGGCGCCGCTGAGGCCCAGCTTGGGGCTATGGATCTCGGTAAAGCCCTGCGATTCGAGGAAGCCGCGGAAGCCGCGCACGATGCCCTCCTGCACCTTGAAAACCGCGCGCTTTTTGAGGTTGCGCAGCGCGACGGGCCGAATGCCCAGCTCGTTTTCGAGCGCCATGCCCAGGTTGTATTTGCCGATCTGCGGCGGCAAGGGGCTAGATGGGCGCGAGAGAACCTCGGCCTTGCTCACGCGCAGCTCAAAGCCGCCCGGGGCGCGCTCATCGGCCACCTTTTCGCCATACAGGCGCAGGGCGCAGCCCTCGGTGATGCCCTCTAGCAGCGCCTTATCCAGCACGCACTGCGCAAGGCCAAGCCCGGTGCGCAGCATCAAAAAGCTAAAGCCCGCCATATCCTTAATTTGGTGGGCCATGCCGCAGAGCGGCGCACCCTCGTCCTCGCGAAAAGCCCTGACTGCCTTCGTTTCCATCTCGCTCTTCCTTTCGGTCTGATGTGGCCTAAAAAAAGGCCCGCCTCCCTGGCAAAATGCCAAGGGGGCGGGCCTGCTCTTTCGAACAAAGGCTCCGCGGTGCCACCCCGAGTTCGCCGCGCGCCTGAAGCGCAGGCACAGCGCGGCCTCGTTTGGGCCCGGATAACGCAGGGCAAGGCGGGGCGCCCCTAATCGGCCCAAACAGGCCGTTCGAAGCCCCGGCTCCGGAGCGTTCCCCCTCTTCGCAGGCCGTGTGCCGCGCTCTCAGCCGGTGGCGCCGCTTCTCTGCCCCGGGCCTTCGCGCGAAAAGGGAATTTCCATCATCGCCTTTAAACTCCGCATAGTATACCCAGCTTTGCGCTTTTCCGTCAAGTTAAATTTCGCTGGCGCGGCCCGCGGCGCATCCGCGCCTTCGCAAGCCCAGAGCGGCAAAGCAATCCAGAAGCCCTTGTCAAACAAGGAGGCAGGCTGGATTGCTTCGGTTCCCCCGCAATGACGGAGGAAAAGGCGTGTGGATGCGGCACGCGGGGGTATCCCGCCCGCGAAGACCCGGAGGGCCGCACCGTCAGCCCAGAGGCAGGGGCTCGAGCTTCACCTTCAGCGCGATTCGCCGCCCTCCGCGCTCAAGATCGAAGCCGATCTCCTCGCCGGCCTCGTGCGAATAGATGCAGTAGCGCAAATCGAGCATGCTCTTGAGCTCACGGCCGTCCGCATAGAGCAAAATATCGCCGGCCTGCAGGCCGGCCTTCGCGGCTGGGCTTTTGGTCGCGGTTTCGATCACGCAAAGGCCGGTTTCCATCTCGAGGCGCTCGTCAAAAAAGCGGGCGATCTGCGCGTCGAAAGCGGAAACGCCGAGATAGGGCGTTTCGTAGCTGCCCTTTTGGGCAAAATGCTTGATGATCGGGGCAGCGATGTCGATAGGGATGGCAAAGCCGATGCCCGCCGCCTGCTCGACCTTCATCGTCACGATGCCAATCACCTCGCCGCGCATGTTGACCAGCGGGCCGCCGGAGTTGCCCGGGTTGATGAAGGCGTCGGTCTGGATCAGATCCTCCATGAAGGAGCTTTCGCCTGCATCCTTGAGCGCGGGCACCCGCAAAGCCCTGCCCGTGGCGCTGACGATGCCGTGGGTCACGGTGTGCTGAAACTGCAGCGTCAGCGGCGTGCCGATGACCAGGACGCTCTCGCCCGGCCTTGCGCTGCCCGCACTGCCCAGGCTGGCGGGGCTGAAGCTGCCCTCCGCCTTGAGCAGGGCCAGGTCCAGCGCGGCGTCGCCCCAGCAGAGCGTGGCGCTGGCCTTGGTGCCATCCTCAAAGACCAGACTGAACTCGCTGCCCACCTGCGCCACATGAAAGTTCGTGAGCACATAGCCCTTTTCGTGCGCGACGACGCCGGAGCCGATGCCCTGCACCTCGCCCCCGCGCAGCGCGGCGATGCCCACCACGCTGGGCGAAACGGCCCGCGCGACCGATTCCATCGAGCTTTCGCTTAAAGCGGTGCGCGAAAGACCGGTTCCTGGGCCCTGCGCGCCGCCTTCGCCGGCCGCCCGGCCGCAGCCGAGGCAAAGCCCCAGCGCGAGCGCGAGCGCCGAAAGGCAGAGCGCCCGCGACGCCCTGCGCAGTCCTTTTGAATTCACCATTTTTCCTCCGTCCGCGTTTCGGCCGGGGAAGCGCTTTTATGCCAAAACCACAGGCTCCGCGGTGCGGTTTGGGTAGGCCACGGAGAGGAAGATGTCGCTGCCTATCCGCGCGCCAAGGCGCAGCGCCGCGCCTTCCGCCGCGGCGTAGGCGAGCTCCGGCGCGTTGTTCTCGCGGCTTAGGTGGCCCAAAAAGACGTATTTAAGCCCAGGTAGCAGCTTTTGCAGCGCAAGGGCGCAGGCTTCGTTCGAAAGATGCCCCCTATTGCCCAAGATCCGCCGCTTCAGCATCGCAGGGTAGGGCCCGGCCTTTAACATCTCCACGTCGTGGTTCGCTTCCAGCAGCAGCACGTCGGAATTTGCCGCCCGGTCGATGACTTCGCGGCTAGTATGCCCAAGATCTGTGGCAAAGGATACCTTTTTGCCCCCCGCTTCCAGGCAAAAGCCGACGGGCTGGGCTGCGTCGTGCGGGATCTCGAAGGGCAGCACGTTGACCTGGCCGATGTAAAAATCCTCTTCAGGGCGAAACTCCCTCCGCTGCCTGGGCAGCAGGCCGGGGAAGCGCGGGCCCATCGCGTCCCAGGTGCCTTCGCTGGCAAAAACATCCAATCTATAGCGCTTGGCCAGGGTTTCCAGCCCGCGAACATGGTCCGAATGCTCGTGGGTGATGAGGATGCCGCTCAAATCCGAGGGGCTTACGCCGATTGCGTCCAGCGCCGCGGTCAGCGTCTTGGCGGGCAGGCCTGCGTCGATGAGCAGGGCGGTTTCGCCGAAGGAAACAAAGCTGGCATTCCCCGAGGAGCCGCTGAACAGCGAGCAAAAGCGAAGCTGCAAGGGCAATCCTTCCCTTCTATCGTGTTATTGCCTATACCTCGGCGCGGCTCGCTCCGCTCGCGCGCCGAGGGGCGGGCGCCGCGCTTCGCGCGGCTGCCCGGCGAGAGGGCCTTCGCCCCTCTCGCCGGATCCCGAAGGTTCCCTCCGGGCTCGCCCCCGGAAGGCGTGATTCGAGCTACGGCGCGAAACTACACGCCGCCATGCCTTGGTTTCGTCCCCAAATTGGGTACGAAGCCCGGAGTTTCTTCCTCGCCCCCGCCACGAGGCGTCGCCCGATGTTCAGCTCCCGCCTAAAAAGCGCCTGCCCATTGAAGCGCGAGGCCTATGGCCTATGCACTTGCCGCATCACAGCAACGGCAAGCTCAGCTCCCCCAGAGGGAGGCGAGGGATCCGCTCCCCCGCGCCTTCATTCAAGGGCATTCCGCTCGCGGAAGGCCCTCCGCATCACCAAATATCGCTTTCGAGGGCCGACCTGGCCGCGAGGATATATTTTGCGGTATCCAGCGGGTGCACGCCCCTTCTTTCCGCCGTTTTTGAGGGGAGAACGGGGCAGGGTTCATAGCCCGCGAGCCGTGAAACCATCACGCCGCGCCCGCCGGTCATCGCGGCGAGCCTTTGGGGCAGATCCAGGCTCTCGGCGGCGGGCAGGCGCGCCTTCAGCACGGCGATTTCGCCGCGCCGCGCCGGCGCTTCGAAACTGCCGCGCAGGGCCGAAAGCTCGCCCATCAGCTGGCCCAAAGCGGACTGCGGCACCGTGAAGCGGCAGGCTAAAATGGGCTCGAGGAGCACCGAACCGCCGCTGCGCAGGCCGTCTAAAAGGCCTATGGGCGTGGCAAGGGCAAAATCCAGCGGGTGAGTGTGGATGGGGTGGTCGCTGCCATCCACCAGCTCGATGGCCAGATCGGTCACTTCCCAGCCCAGCATGCCCTGTTCAAGGGCGCGCGGAATGGATTGCTCGACCTGCCGCAGATAGCGGTAGCCGATCTTGCGCGGATCGATGCTGACCGAAAAGCGCACCCCCGCGCCGCGCGGCAAGGGGCTGAGCCGGAAGCGCAGAATGGCCCAGCAGGGCTTTGGCATGGTGTAGCTCACAAAGCCGAAGGCCTCTTTAGCGATGGTTTCTTTATAGAGCACCTGCGGCGGGGAAAAAGTGCAGTTCAGGCCGTATTGCTCCTTTAAAACGGCCTGGAGCACCTCGATTTGTATGCCCCCGGTGAGCTGCAAATACAGCTCGTGCGTCAAGGGCGACCAGCGCGCGGCCAGGTGCGGATCCTGCGCCGAAAGCTCGTCCAGCGCGCGGCGAAGCGCGCGAAGCTGCGCCGGGCTTTCGGGGCTGACCCTTGCTGCCATGAGCGGCCTGGCGATTTCGGCGGCCAGCCGCCCCCTTGGGATGAGCGCCCTTTCGCCAAGCACATCGCCCGCCTTGACCTCGGCCAGGCCATAGACCAGACCGATCTCCCCCGCGCGCAAAATGCCCTTGTCTTGGGGCTTCAGCCCGTTCAAAACCCGAATCTGCGCCACCTTTTCGTCGCCCAGCGGCATGCGGTTTTCGAGCCTGCCGCTATAAAGCCGCAGATGCGCCGCCCTGCCCATGGCCTTGCTTTCGGATACGGCGTAGACGATGCCCGCCAGGGGAGCCTCCTCATCGCCGGCAGGTTCCGGTAAATAGCGGATTGCGGCGTCGAGCAGGGCTTTGACTCCTTCGCCGCGCAGCGCGGCGCCGGCCAGAACCGGGTAGAGTTCACATCGCAGAACCTGACCGCGCTGGGCCTGCTCGATCTCGTCTCCGCTTAGCGTTTCGCCGGCCAAATAGCGTTCGAGCAGGGCGTCGTCGCCTTCGCAGGCTGCCTCGGCGGCCCGTTCGCCATCCCAGAGCGGCAGGGTTCTAACCCCGAGCGCGCCCTCGATCTCGCGCAGCACCCTTGCGCGGCCGGCCCCGATGCGATCGAGCTTGTTGATGAAGAAAATCGTAGGGATTTCGGCCTTTTGCAGCGCGTCAAAGTAGATTTCACTCTGCGCCTGCACGCCCTCCACGGCCGAAAAGAGCATGATGGCACCATCGAGCGCCCAAATCGCGCGCTCGACCTCCGCCGCGAAGTCCGCGTGGCCCGGGGTGTCAATCAGCGTGATCTCAGCGCCCTCATAGCGCAGGGCGGCAGCCGCCTGCCGCACGGAAATGCCCCGCCTGCGCTCAATTTCCATCGAGTCGGTCTGGGCGGTGCCTTCATCCACGCTGCCGGGCTTGGGCACCACGCCTCCCAGATACAGCAGCCATTCGGTCAGGGTGGTCTTGCCCGCGTCCACATGGGCGAAAATGCCTATGTTGCGCCTCATAGCCCCGCCCGCGAGGGGTTCATAAAGCGGGTATATTCGCCGTTCCACGCAAGGCGCACGGTGCCCAAGGGGCCGTTGCGCTGCTTTTGCAAGATCACCTCGGCGATGTTCTTATCCTCGGTTTCGGGGTTGTAGTACTCGTCGCGGTAGAGGAACATGACCACATCGGCATCCTGCTCGATGGCGCCCGAGTCGCGCAGGTCAGAAAGCACGGGGCGGTGATCGGCCCTGCCCTGCGGCGCGCGCGAGAGCTGCGAACCCACCACGATGGGCACGCCCAGCTCCAGCGCCAAAATCTTCATCTGGCGCGAGATCTCGGAAACCTCGTTCTGCCTGGAATCGTGCCTTCCCGAAGCGTTCATGAGCTGCAAATAGTCGATCATCACCATGTCCAGCCCGCGCTCGAGCTGCATCCTGCGGCAGCGGGAGCGAAGCTCGGCCAGGGTGATGGAAGATGTATCGTCAAAGAAGATGCTCGTCGAGGCCAAGGGGCCCATGGCGCGGGCCAGGCCCTCCCACTGTTCGTCGTGCAGGTTGCCCTGGCGCACGCTCTGCAGGTTCACGTGCGCTTCCGAGCAAAGCGCGCGGGTGGCGAGCTGCTCCTTCGGCATTTCGAGCGAGAAGAAGGCCACGGTCTTTTTCGCGGTGATCGCCGCGTGCTGGGCCATGTTGAGCATGAAGGCGGTCTTGCCCATCGAGGGGCGCGCGGCCACCAAAATAAACTCGCCGCCGTGGAAGCCGGTCGTTAAGGCATCAAGCTCCGCAAAGCCGGAGGGCACGCCCGAGATTCGGCCCTTGTTGACGTAGAGTTCCTCAATCTGGGCGTAGGCGCGGAGCAGAACCGGCCGGATATGCTCCAGCGCGTCGCCGCCCCGGCGCATCGCGATGTTGTAAATCGCCTTCTCGGCGGAGTCCAAAATATCGGGGACTGCCCTTGAAGCCTCGTAGCAATCGCCCAAAATGCTTCCGCAGGCAGCGATCAGCCGCCGAAGCGTCGATTTTTCGCCGACGATGTTCACATAGGCGCGCACATTGGCCGTGCTGGGCACGAATTCGGAAAGCTCAACCAGGTAGGCAGGGCCGCCGACGCCATCCAGCGTGCCCTGGCCGCCCAACTCGTCGCCCAGGGTGATGAGATCGACCGGCCGGCCCTTGGCGATCAGCGCGAGCATCGCCTCGAAGATAACGGCGTTTTGCGGCGCGTAAAAATCCTCGCGCACGAGGGCCTCCTGCGCAAGGAGCACGGCCTCGCGGTCGAGCAACATGCACCCTAGGACCGAGCGCTCGGCCTCCAGGCTCGCGGGCGCGCTGCGCCCCTGCGTTTCCATCGCCTTTTCTTCCCCCAAACCCCTTTTATCTGGCTTTTAAGCCCCCATAAAGACCCCAAAAGCGGTCATTCCAGCACGTGCTCGAGGCCACGCTTGAACATTTGCGAAACGTGGTCGTCATCCAGCTCGTAAAATACGCTGCGCCCTTCGCGCCGGGCACGCACCAGCCGCGCCTGCCGAAGCACCCGCAGTTGGTGCGAAATCGCCGACTGCGTCATCAAAAGCGCCTGGGCGATATCGCAAACGCAGAGCGTGTGGGCGTCCAGCGCCTGCAGAATGCGCACGCGGGTGGGATCGCCCAGCACCTTAAAAAGCTCGGCCAGCCTTTCGGCCTGCGTCGTGTCGCCGATCGCCCGGCGCGCGAGCTCGACCACCTCCAAATGCGGCTCGTCCACATCGCAGCGGTCGGGAACCGCCCGGGTTTCATGCTCCTGCGCGTGGTCCATCTTCACATAGCCTCCTTGCGCGGCAAAAGCCGGAGCGGCCGCCGCAGGGTTTAGTATAGCAAATTAAACGGATTTGGGAAAGGCTTTCGTCTTTCCCCCTCGTACGCTCCCCGAGGAAGCAGGTCAGGCACGCGCGCTGATCGCATCCCTTCCTTCGCCGCCGCGAAAGGGCCGAAGCCATCCAGAGTGCCGGCTTTTAGAGCAAGGCCTGGCTTCACGTTCGCTGGATTGCCGCGCCGCTCCTTGCGGGAAGCCCGTCAGCGCACAGAGCGAGGTTGGGCTCGCGGGCAAGCCCGCGAAGGCGCCATGTGGCCAGGCCCATCGGCCGCCCTCGTTCATCCCTGACGAGAAGCAGTGGGAAACGAGCACGGGTGCGCTCGCTCCGCTCGCACGCCGGGGGCCAGCGCCGCGCTTGGCCTGGAGCTGCCGTCAAGCCCTCCGCGTAACGCAAAAACGCGGCCTTGCCCCGCCCGCAGGCGGCGCGACCGCCGAGCCGCGAAGTCCATTGAGCGTTTCACGCAGCCATGCCGGCAGGCCGGGCCGCCCCTGGGGGAGCGCGAGGGGGTTGCCCCCTCGCGCCACGAAAAGCGATCGCTTTTCGTGGATTCCATTCAAGGGCATTCCGCTCGCGGAATGCCATCCGCGGTTCCAAATCGTTCCTGAAGGGGTTACTCCTCGCTCAGCTCGATGTTTTCGCGGCCAAAGAGCGCGCTGAGCTTCTCTAGCGCCGCGTCGGCCGCAGGCTGCTTTACGGACGGCGCTTCCGCCCCGGCGGCGACGAATTTCGCGGTTACGGGCGCGCCACATTCGCGCGAAAGCAGCCTTTCGAGCAGCTCGCGGTTCTCAGCTTTCTCAAAAAGGGCGATAAAGGCGCTGTTTTCAGCCGAAAACGCGATGCGCGCATTGCCACCCTGTACGCCGTGGAATTCCGCCAGGCGCAGGGGCATATACAGGGGCATTCTCTCGCCCTTTATATCCTTAAGCACCGCCTGCCAAAGTTCGCCATCGTTTTGCGGCCTTGCGGATGGCCCGATGGGCACGGCACCGCCTTCTTCATCCTTTTCGCCCCCCTTTTTTTGTGCCCGCATGGCTTTTAGGGGCTTTTCTTCCCCGGACTGAGCGACTTGCGGTGCGGCGGCCCGCAGGGCGCCTCCGCTTTCGGCGAGCCGCTCGAGCTTTTCGACGCGCTCGAGCAGCGCGGCAAGATCCCGCTCGGCCTCGGGCCTACAGGCGCGGAAGGCGGCCATCTCCAGCACGCTGCGCGGCTGCGCCGCCCAGCGCATCTCGGGCTCGGCCTGGGCAAACAGCTCCAGGGCCTTCAGGGCGCGCTCCGGGCCGAAGGCCTGCGCCAAGTCCCGCAGGCGCGCCGCCTCTTCCTCTGGGATATCTAAAATCTCGCCCACGTCCTTTGCGGCGGCGGCCACCAGAATGCCGCGCAGCTGCCCGCAGAGCTCGCGGCAGAGCACTGCGGCGTCGCCGCCCGCGCGCATTCTTTCATCGATGAGCTGAAGGGCAAGCCCTGCGTCGCCCACGGCCAGAGCGCCCGCAAAGGCGAAGAGCATCTCGCTCCCCGCGCTGCCAAGTGCGCTTTGAACGACCCGGGAATCGACCTTCCCCTGCCCAAACTCCATGCAAAGGTCCAAAAGCCCGATGGCGTCACGCAGGGCGCCGTCCGCCTGGCGGGCGATTTGCTCCAGCGCGGCGAATTCGGCTTCGGCGCCCTCGCTTTCGGCGATTTTTTGCAGATGCTGGGCGATCTGCCCCACACGGATGCGCCCGAAGCCGTAGCGCTGGCAGCGCGAGAGCACCGTGGCCGGCAGGCGCTGCGGCTCCGTCGTGCCAAGGATGAAGACCGCGTGCGCGGGCGGCTCCTCAAGCGTCTTGAGCAAGGCGTTGAACGCCCCGGGCGAGAGCATGTGCACTTCGTCGATGATGTAGACCTTATATTTGCCGAACTGCGGGGGGTATTTTACCTTTTCGCGCAGGTCGCGGATCTCGTCCACGCCGTTGTTTGAGGCAGCGTCGATCTCAATGATGTCCATATTGGCGTCGCGGCTTGAGGCTTCGCAGGCGGCGCAAGCGCCGCAGGGCTCGCCATCCTGCGGCGACAGGCAGTTGATCGCGCGTGAAAAGATGCGGGCTGTGCTCGTCTTACCCGTGCCCCTCGTGCCGCTGAAGAGGTAGGCGTGGCCGATGTGGCCGGCGCGCACCTGGTTGCGCAAGGTTTTCGTCACCGCCTCCTGCCCCACCACAGCCGAGAAGCGATCGGGCCGCCAGGCCCGGTATAAGGCTTGATAGCTCATGTCTGCCCCCTTGAAAAACAGCTTCCTTCCCATCTATTATGCGCGCATTCGCGGATTTTTCAAGCCTTGGCAGAAAAAGCGTGGTATACTAAGCAAAAACGCGCCGCCATACTAAGCGGTGCAGGCACGGGAGCTGGAGCGATGGAGCATTCATGGACGGATCTTGAGAGAGCGGTGCGGGGCTGCACGCGCTGCAAGCTTTGCGGCGGGCGAACCAACACCGTTTTGGGCGAGGGTAGCCGAGAGGCCGCTATTTTGTGCATAGGCGAAGGGCCGGGCCAGCAGGAGGATTTACAGGGCAGGCCCTTCGTGGGGCCGGCAGGCCGGCTTTTAGATAAGATGCTGGCCGCTATCTCTTTGACGCGCGAGGAGGTCTACATCGCCAACGTGGTCAAGTGCAGGCCGCCCATGAACCGCAGCCCGGAGCCCGATGAAATCCAAAACTGCCTGCCCTTTTTGCGGGCGCAGGTCGGGCTGATCCGGCCAAGGATCCTTTTTTTGCTGGGGGCAACGGCTGGCAGGGCGGTGATCGGCCCGGATTTCCGCGTCACGCGCGACAGGGGCAAATGGGCGGAACGCAAGGGCTACCACATGCTGGCGAGCTTTCATCCGTCGGCGCTTCTGCGCGACCAGTCCGGCGCCTGGAAGCGCCTGGCCTGGGAGGATCTGAAAAGCCTGCGCGCCAAATACGACGAATTGAAAGGGGAGGAAGCATGAACGCCGAAAAGCTTTCCGCGCTTTACCGCCAGTGCGCGGCCTATTTTGACGCGCTCTACGCCCCGGAAACGCGAATTTACGTCTTTGGCGACGGCGACCCGGCGGCCAGGATCCTGCTGGTGGGCGAGGCGCCCGGCGAGCAGGAAACCCTTCTGCAAAAGCCCTTCGTGGGCCGCGCGGGCAAAAATTTGGACGAGTTCCTCGCCCTGACCGATTTGACGCGCCCGAAGCTTTACACCACCAACCTGGTCAAGTTCCGCCCGGTCAAGCTCAGCGCGAAGGGCCGCGCCTCAAACCGGCCGCCCTCGCGCGAAGAGATCGGGCTGTGGAAGCCCTGGCTCCTGAAGGAGCTGGCCATCATATCACCCAAGGTGATCGTGAGCCTTGGAAACCTGCCCCTGCAGGCTCTGACGGGGCCAAAAACGGCGATCGGCCAGGTGCATGGCAGGCCTTTTGGCGAAATGGTGGCGGGCGCCGCGCTCTTCCCGCTCTATCATCCCGCGAGTGTGATCTACAACCCCGCCCTGCGCGAGAGCTATTTGGAGGATCTGCGCGCCTTTGCCCTCTTTTTGCGCGAAAACGGGCTGTAAACGGCCTTTTATTAATTGAATCTTGGCTATGGCTCTTTGGCGGCTGCTTGCAGCCCGCCAAAGAGGAGCGCGGCATAGAGCGGCGCGCCCATAGGGGGCAGGAAGACCGCAAGGCTGCCGAGCAAGGAAGGAAATAGTTGGTTTCCAAAAAGGTTAATCAGGCAAAGCAGGGCACCCAGCGCCGCACAGCATAGGCCGGCGGGGCGGTTTTTTGCAAAAAACAAGGCGAAAAAGGGCAGGAAAAACAGGCCGAACAAATAGGGAAGCAGCAAGGAGAGGGGTTCGAGGCCCAGAACCAATCCTTGGCGGAAAAGCTTTATGAAAACCGCCTGCACGGCGTTCTGGGCCGTCGCCTGCAGGCAAGCCAGGGCGGCCAGGGCGAGCAGGGCGCTAAGCTCCACGAAAGAAAAGCGTTGCTTCTCATGACCAAACAGCGAGCGAATGAGGGTTATGAGAAGCACCCCAACAACAAACCCGGCAAGCGGACCCATGGGCAACGTGGTGGGATTCCAGCTTTGGTCATCGCTGGGTATGGGCGCAAAGCCGCCTTGCCAAACATAGCCGTAAAAATAGAGCCATAGGCCAAATCCGGCCGCCAGCAGCAACGCCAGCCATGAGCGCGCGGCTTTCAGCAGCCCCATCAGCCAGAGCGCCGCGGCCAGCCCAAAGCCCAGGGCCAAGGCAGCGAGCTTCGCATCCACCCCGCGAAACGCGGCAAAACTGGCGAGCGGTCCGATCAGCGCAAGGCAGGCCACCAAAAGCAGGGTTCCCAAGGCCAAACGGATTTTTTCGTTCTTCATAGCGTTTTCCTCCATATATGTCGATTAAGAAAGGGGCGGGAGGTTCCCGCCCCATAAGTTCGTCGCCTTGCCCTAAAGGCCTACGGTTAGCTCACTCTATAGGTGACCATTGCGGATCCGGTTCCGCCCGTATAGGAAACCGTAGTAAAGCCCTGATATTCGAGCTGCCCGCCGCTGATGTAAGCATACCAAGAGGAATCCGCACTGGTCAAGGTATACCATGAACCAGACGAAGGGGAGTACGTAGAGCCGGAGCGACCCGTAGGGATGCCGCCCGGCGATATGACGAAGTTTTCCCGCATCATGCTGGAAACCGTTCCAGAACCGAGCTTTTGCCAGCGATGTCTAGACGCGTTCATCTGATATTCGTAATAAAGCCCTCCATAGTTACGAACCGACCAGTTGATTTCAGCCCAAACATCCACGCCGTATCCAAGTTCGGAGTGCCCCGTCTTGCTGCCTCCGGATGCCGCAGCGAGCACTGAGGTCACGTAGGTTTCCGTCACGCTCCCATCCGCGTCAAGATGTCTTTCCAGCAACTGGGTCGTTGCCGGCGCCGCAGATTGGGTGAAGCGCCGAACGCTTTCCGTCCAAACGGCTCCGCCCAAAACTTCCCCCTTATTCTTTAAGTCAGCGCTTCAGCGCTTCTTTCATCTATTCCCGCTAAAGCACGCTGTTTTAATGTGGTTAAGTTTTCAACCTTTTCGGCCGAAAACAGGATGGAACCTTACTTCGTGCTTCCCACAGCGAGAACCTGGGTTGTTGAGAGCAACAAGAATGAAATGGCAAAAACCGCAACGATTATTTTCTTCATATTACTCTCTCCTTCTTTTGGTTGAATGGAAAGCAACTTAAGATTGCGCCTTCATTCACCATTGGAACCATCTCCCTCTAATATTTTAACCAAATTATAATATACATTGATTTCAACGCCAACACTTCGTTGTAAAAAACTTTTTTGATTAAAGCAAGTGAGATGTTGGATATGCCCTCAAAGTCCCGCCGCTTGATGTGCGGGCAACTGGCTGAAACTGCGCGTTTTTGCCTTTTTTGCGCAAAAACGGGCTGTAAGCGCCGCGGCTTCGCCATTTTGGCCCGTTCGGATTCCCCCGGGCGCAAAAAGAAGGCCCCGCGCCCTCGCGCGAAGCCTTCTTTTTTGGCCAGGCCCTCCCCGAACAGGTCAAAGGGGAGCCTTTTTCGTTATTTCACGAAGTTCTTGCCCCTTTGGCGCGAGAGCCAAAGGATGAGGCGGGCCGCCCCGAGCGCCGATACCGCCAGCACGAGCCACAGGCCCGGCAGATTGCCCTTATCGCCGGTCCGAGGCAAGTCGACTGAAGCCACGCCCACCACCAAGCGGGTTTCCTCGTTACCCCCATCGCCGGGCTCCGCGGCAAACCAGTGCGTCCCGTTGGGCAGGGTCTTTAAATAGCGCTCTTTCGGGGTAATCACGGCGCTGCCCTGCGTGACGGCGTAATTGCGCCAACGACCTCATCGCCCTTCAGCGGGCGCAGGAACTTGGTATGGCCGGCATCCACCCGCGCGAAGTTCGCGCCCTTACCGGCAAAGGTGCCGAAATGCTCCTTAACCGGGTAGCGCGGGCGGCCGATATCGACCACCGTGACGTTCAGGATCAGCTCATCGCCGCCCAGGCCCAAACAACCCTTTGCGTGGGCTCCCCCACGATGAGCTGGATACCGCCTGGCGTGAGGGCGGTGGGCATTGGGTAGACCCGCGGCATACTAGTCCAGGTACGGCATTATAGTCCTCATCGCCCAGAGACTTCATTTCTATCCCATAGACGCCGGGCACTTCCACGAACACACTGCATCGCCGTGCCTGTAGCGTCGGCTACGGCAGTCAGCGTTTGAAGCGCCCCCATTATCGCTATGGTAAATGCAAGCGTTTTGCCTTCGAGCGGCGTGCCTCCCGGGTCGATGGTGAGCCTCGCGTGCGGTTCGTTGCTTTCCATCGCCTTGCCTCTTAGGAATGCCTTTTGCAATTTTGGTCTCCACCAGGCCAACTGCGAGGGCCGTCGGCGGCAACACCGCAAAACCAGCGCCAACGCCAGCGGCACGGCGAAGCCCTTGCCATACGCTTTCTCACCTGAGTTTCCCCTTCGAAACGGGCTATGACGGGCTATATTGAATGCTTCGTCGTCAAAATTCGCCCTGCATTCGCATTCTGTGATCGAAAAGTCCCGAATGCAAGCGGCCCGTTGCCAAATCATTCGAGGATTTAGCGGTTTTCACTCTCAAAAATCGTTCAGCGGCTGATTTCCCTTAAATCAACTCCTTTTATGGTGCCGAGCAGCCTCAATGGGGGGATTCGCTCCGGCCTAAAAAGGGATTGCTCCTTGCATAGGGCCTTCTTTTTTGGCAAGCCACCGCGAAAACGATGCCATGTTGGTTGCGGAAAACATATCATGCATAGAGTCGCCGCCCTTGGCGCCGCCGGCACTCACCTCAAAGCGCGTTTTGAGAAAAGACGCAGGAGGAGGGTTAGACTATGAATTTCTGGACGATTTTCACCATCGCGGCCGCCTTGGCCGCTCTCGTGGCCATCATCGCCCGGCGCGACTGGGAACTGCTGCAAAAGGCGCTCTTCGCGCTGGTCACGGTGGTCGAGCGCGAGATGGGCGCCGGCACCGGCGCGCTCAAGCTCGCCGAGGTAATCCGGCTGGCTCTGCCGCACATCTCCATGGTGCTCAAACTCGTGCTGAGCGAAAAGCGGCTTGAGAGCATCGTGGAGAGCGCGCTCGCCAGCGCGAAAGAAGCCTGGGCGAAGAACCCCAATCTGCTCAAGTCCCGCCCGTCCGGCGCGGAATAGGAGCATTGGTCGCTTTTGCGATAGCGCTCGTGGTTTGTGCTATGGGCGCTTTTTCATGTGAAATTTCGTGTGAAATATTTTCAGCAAATGCACTGATTGAGAAGCAGGCTTGCTCCCAATGAAGCAGATTTGCTATTTTCTTTTCGCCTGAAGCACGGCAAAAAATAAGAATGCCCTATTTTTAGAGCATTCTTTCTTTGGCACCTCCAAGGGGATTCGAACCCGTAGATGACCATTCTTGAATAATGCCGCGATTTAGGCAAAAACCATAAAGCCATTTAATTCAGCCGTTTATTCTCGTTGCAAATCTGCACTACTAGATCAAATTT
>JAITGM010000010.1 GCA_031280685.1 Christensenellaceae bacterium | reverse complement strand
CGGAGGCTGCGGCCTCCGGGCCAGGCGAGAGGGCCTGTGGGCCGCTCGCCTGGTGGCCGCGCGAAGCGCGGCAGCCCGCCCCCTGGCGCGCGAGCGGAGCGAGCGCGCCCGTTCCCGTTTCCTCCCACAACAACGAAGCGGCTCCGCAGAAAGCTACCTTGCTAGAGGGGGGTTCCGTAGGGGGACGGAGTCCCCCATGCGCAGGC
Source organism: Christensenellaceae bacterium (assembly GCA_031280685.1). GTDB lineage: Bacteria > Bacillota > Clostridia > Christensenellales > UBA1750 > JAITGM01. The sequence continues at coordinate 252,611 of JAITGM010000010.1, read as the reverse complement.
CCGGAGGGGCGCAGTCCCCCCTACGCAGGCGCGGATGCGCCGCGTGCCGGCATTGCCTTTTCGCCCGCGCTGTGCTAGGATAGGCCATCCATAGGGGCTGTCCGCCGTCCTGCGCCGAATGGAGCGAAAAAAGCAGCGCATTTTGCAATTTGATGCTTGACAAGGGGCGGAAGCTGGACTATGATTCCCATAATCATATAATGCAGATATGTTTTATGTGATAAAAGGAACCGCTTATCGCGGAAACCCCTTCCGGGCGAGGGGAAGGCGAGTGAAAGATTAAGGAGGAAGCGACCATGCCAGAAAAGGACACGAGCAAATGGGGCTTTGAAACCAAGCAGATCCACATCGGCCAGGAATCCGCGGATCCCGCCACCGACGCGCGCGCGGTGCCCATCTACCAGACGACCTCATATGTTTTCCCCAGCGCGGAAAGCGCGGCGGCGCGCTTTAGCCTGGCGGAACCGGGAAACATCTACGGGCGCCTGACGAATTCGACCCAAGGCGTCCTTGAGCAGCGCGTGGCTGCGCTCGAGGGCGGCGTAGCCGGCCTTGCGGTCGCCTCCGGCGCTGCGGCCATCACCTACACCTTCCAGGCGCTGGCCCAAAATGGCGACCACATCGTTTCCGCAAAGACGATTTATGGCGGCACTTACAACCTGCTGGCCCACACGCTGGTCGATTTCGGCATCACCACCACCTTTGTGGATCCCGAGGAAGAGGGCTCCTTTGAAAAGGCCCTGCGGCCCAACACCAAGGCCATCTTCATCGAGAGCCTGGGCAACCCCAATTCCAACATCATTGACATTGAAGCGCTCTCAAAGCTGGCGCACGCGCATAGGATTCCCCTGGTCGTGGACGCGACCTTCACCACGCCCTACCTTCTGCGCCCCATCGAGTACGGGGCCGACATCATCGTCCACTCCGCGACGAAGTTCCTGGGCGGCCACGGCACCTCTTTAGGCGGCGTGATCGTAGACAGCGGCAAGTTCGACTGGGAGGGCAGCGGCAAATTCCCGAATCTTGTGGAGCCCAACCCCAGCTACCACGGCGTTTCCTTCACCAAGGCGGTGGGCCCCGCCGCCTTCGTCACCTTCATCCGCGCCATTCTTTTGCGCGATATGGGCGCGGCAATCTCGCCCTTTAACGCCTTTTTGCTGCTGCAGGGCGTGGAAACCCTCTCCTTGCGCGTGGAGCGCCACGTAGAAAACGCGTTGAAGGTCGTTGAGTTCCTGCGGAAACACCCGCAGGTCGAGGCCGTGCACCATCCCTCCTTGCCGGACGACCCCAGCCATGCGCTGTATGCGCGCTATTTCCCCAATGGCGCGGGCTCCATTTTCACTTTTGAGCTCAAGGGCGGCGCGGCGGAGGCCCGGGCTTTTATCGACAGGCTGCAGGTCTTTTCGCTGCTGGCCAACGTGGCGGACGTAAAATCGCTTGTGATTCATCCCGCGTCCACGACGCACTCCCAGCTCAACGAGGCGGAGCTGGCCGAACAGGGCATCGCGCCCAATACCATCCGCCTTTCGATCGGCACCGAGAGCATCAAGGATATTCTGGCGGATCTCGACCAGGCCCTAAACGGTTAAGGCCAGGATTTCCCCTCTTTGCAAAAGAGCGCCCCTTTTTTAAAGGGGCGCTCTTCGCCGTGGCCAAAGGGCGGGAGCGCGGGAATTGCCATGCCGCTCAATATAGAGTAAAATAAGCGAGGAACTATTTATGTAAGAAAGAAAGGGGTTGGTGCGATATGGTCGCGATTCTCCTTACCCTTGGGCTGCCCATCGCCCTGCTTGTGCTGAGCCTTTGCCTTAAAAAACCGTTGCTCGTCAGGATTTCGGCAAGCCTTCTTTGCCTGCTGGCCTTGATTGTGCTGTGGCTGCTCGCAAATCTCACGCTGCCCAGCCTCATCGGCCCGCCGGGCTTCTATCTGGCGCATATCTGGCCGGGCGCGCTGTTGCTTTTGGCCCTGCTCCTCGTTTGGAGGCCGTTTTCGCTTAAAATACGGCGGATTTCGATCCTTTCGCTGGCCGGGGCCGTGGTTTTGGCCAGCGGCCTGCTCATGGGGGAGGAGATGCGCAAGAGGGTGACGCCCGCGATGCCGGAAAGTGAGATCAATTTAGACGAATACGCCCCTTACGCCCTCTATGGCGGCGAAGAAACCGGGCATTTTACCAAGGTCAAGCTCCTGCCGGAGGAATCCTCCCTGCGCCTGAGTGGCGACCTGCCGCGCTTGGATGGCGCGACCGCCCTTTACCCCGTCTATTCGGCCTTTGCGCGGGCGAGTTACCCCAAGGGGAATTACGATCCCTATGCCGAGCTTCGCGAAGGGAACGCGGAGAGGCCCGCCGTGGTTTGCTCGCGCACCGAAACCGCTTTTTTGAACTTGGTCGAGGGCCATGCCGACATCGCCTTCTTGGGCGGGGTTTCCCAGTCCCAGCGGCTGCTTGCCGAGCAGGCGGGGCTGGAGCTGACCCTGACGCCCATAGGCCGCGAGGCCTTCGTGTTCTTCGTGAGCGCGTCAAACCCCGTAAACGGCCTGAGCCTGGAGCAGATCAAGGGGGTGTATGGGGGCGAAATCACGAACTGGGGCGCGCTGGGCGGCGCGCCGCTGCCGATTCGCGCCTACCAGCGGGCCGAAAACTCAGGTAGCCAGACCGCCCTGCGCAAGCTGATGGGCGAAACGCCCCTGATGGCCGCCCCGAAGGAGGACGTGGTGGCGATGATGGGCGGCATGGTCAGCCAGGTGGCCGATTTTAGGGGCTATGGGAACGCCCTTGGCTACTCTTTTCGCTTTTACGCGCAAGAGATGGCGAATTCGAGCGGGCTGAAGTTCCTAGCGATCGAGGGTGTGGAGCCCACGCGCGCAAGCATCGCGGACGGCAGCTATCCGCTGGCCGATTCCTTCTTTGCCGTAACGGCCAAGCGCGACGGCCTTTACCTGTGCGAGGGGCTAAGCCCCGAGCGCGCAAGGAACATCGAGGCGCTGCTGGCCTTCGCGCTTTCTGCCCAGGGGCAGTATTTGGTCGAAGAAACCGGCTATGTGCCGCTGCCGGTTTCGGGCGAGTAAGCGGGATGAAAGGAGGGAGGACCGTGCGGAAAAAGTGGGCATGGCCGCTCTTGGCCTGCCTGGCGCTGGGCCTTTGCCTTGCGGGGGCCTGGCTATTGCGGGCGGGCGCCACCCCGGCCGCGGAGCGCTTCGCGCTTGGCGCGGGCCTGCAGCCGGGCGCGGCCGAGCTTGACCACGCGCAGGCGGCGCAGCGCCTGCAGGAGGCCTGCGCCAGCGCCCTGAAGCTGCGGCCCGGCGAAATACGCAAAGCCTCGGCGCGGCTCGTGAACGAGCGGCGAGCCCATGCCAATGGGGAGTTTCAAACGGTGGTCAGGCGGGTTTGGCAGGCCGAGCTGACGACTGCCTCGGGCCAAAGCTATGCCTTGAGCATCGACGCGCAAAGCGGCGAGCTTGTGGGCTGGGAGGAACGCGGGCTTTCGCCCTCCTGGCCGGAAGGGGAGGAGGGTTGGATCCTGGAGCTGGCAAAGGCCCGCGAGGAAGCCGTGCTGGCCTATGCCAAAACGGCCCTGGCCAAGCCCGGCGAAATCCCGGTCTTGTGGGCCAAATCCGCGCCATGGCTGCCCCTTTTTGGCGAAGAGCCACACGGGCCGGGCAGTGGCGAGGGCATACTCGTCCATGTGGGCGGCAAGGAGTACCAGATCCTGCTGCACATGGAGGAAGACCCCTCAACGGGGACGATTACCTCCCGCGTGAAGGGGCTTTGGGCCACCGGCATCGACTTTATGCGCAAGACCGGGCTGGAATCCAGCGAGTACGGGGCGCTGGGCGCCGCCAAGCTGAGCGCGGAGGAAGCCAAGGCGCTCGCGGCGGAGTTTTTTCCATTAAGGGCCGCGACCGACGGCCCGGGCGAGGGCCAGCTAAGCCGCGCCGAGGCCGCGGAAGCGCTGCTCTTGCACGCGGCGCGCTTTTTTGACCTGCTGCCGGCACAAATACAAAGCTCCGGCATGCGCTTTAGCGCGAGCAACGGCTATTACGGGAATCGGCCCGTCTGCTGAGGCAGGTTCTGGTCGGCAGACGGGATGCACTATCGCATGGAGATTGACGCGGTCACCGGCGAGCTGCTCAGCTGCGAGCGCACTCGCCGAGGGGACGGCCTGCCGCCGCCGTATTCATTCGTGGGCGGCGAGGAGGAGGGCTTGGCCGTGGCGGCGCTGGCGCTGCGCTATGCGCAGGCGCATTTGGCGGGGGAGGGCGAAACCGTGGCGATGATCGAGGTCAACGATCAAAGCCCAAATTATAGGCGCTACCGCATCGCCGCCGGCCCGCGGGAATATACCCTCTCTTTCGTGGCGGATCCGGTCACGCCAGGCTCTGCGGAGCGGCTTCCGCGCTTGCAGAGCCTGGGCCTGGTCTTAGAGCAGCCCCAGGCGGCGCCCCCAAAAGAAGAGCCGCCGAAAGCAAATAGCCCTTTAGAAGGGCAATACAGCCTGGACGACGGTGCCGCGGTGCCGCAGGCCGGCGATTTGGGCTATGCGGAGGCCCTTGAGCGCTTTGCGCGCTATTTGGGCGTGAGCCTGAAGGAGATCGAGAGGGCGAAGCTTTCGATCTTTGAAAACGGCGAGGATTCCATCGTGGCCGCCCCCATTCTGAAGCGGCGCATCCTCTCTGGGGCGGTTTGGGTCGATGGGAAGTACAATTACCTTCATATCGACGCAAAGACCGGGGCGCTTCTCGGCCTGCAGTTTGGGAGAGGGCCGGTCTATGCGCGTACGGCGCTTACGGAGGCCGCGATCGAAGGGGTCGCCCTCGAGTATGCCCGCACGCGCATCGCGGAGCCGGGCGAAACCACGCGCCTTGATCGGGCCGGGGAGGCGCCCCCGCACGCCCGCCTCTACTCCATTGCCGTGGGCGAAAGGGAGTATAGCGTGCGGCTGCAGCTTAACGGGCCCGTGGAGCAGCCCGGCGCGACGGTCGAGCTGTTCGTGTCCGGCGTTTGGCTGGAGCGGGAGCAGGGCGCGGATTCCACGCCGCCCGCCGTCCCCGTGATGAAGGGCAGCCCGCCCGATGCATGGGGCATCGGCTACGAGGCCGCGAAACAGCGCTGCGCGTTCTATCTGGGCCTGAAGCAGAGCGAGCTTAAGCAAATCGAAAACTTTTCGCTGCGCTGGGTCGATTACCGCGGAGCGATGGAAGGCGGGCCGCTGAGCAAGCAGCTTTATGAGGCCGTTTTCACGGTGCAAGGCAGGCAGTTCGTGCTATTTCTCGGGCCAAGATCGGGCGAGCTGGTGGATTTGGCCGGCTGGGTCGCGGGCCCCGGAGGCAGGCAGAAGAGAGGTTGGGAACGAACCGAGTGGGAGGCTGCTGCGCGGGAGTATGCCGAGAGGGTTCTGGCGCGAAAGGGCGAAAAAGTGCTCATCGGCTCTTACGAAGAGGCCGCTCAGGATTCGCACTTGCGCATCTTCGGCGTTTACCTGGGCGCGAGGAGCTATCAAATCTTCGTCAGATGGGATGCGGAGATGGAGAAGGGCGCAAAGAACATCTCTGTGGAGCGGGTCACGCTGATGAGCGCCCTGCCCCCCGAGGATGAGCCCAGAGGCATCGGCGAGGGCCGGCCGCAGTACGCTCCGGGGCTCTTTCGGCTAATGGACGACTCCAAAGAGCCAAAAAAGGGCGAGCTTGGCCATGAGGATGTGGTTCGGCGGATGATCGTGCACAGCATGACCCTTTGGGGGATGCGGCCAGAGGAAATCGTGGATTCCAAGGTCGTTTTATGGGACTTCACCGCCCCGGCGCTCGGCTACGCGCAGGATCCGTCCCTGGCGGGCCGCAGGGTATGGTATTGCAAGGCCGCGACCAGGACCAAGAGCTGCGCGCTGTATCTCGACGCAAGGAGCGGCGCGGTGCTGCGCACCGGCATGGGCTATGATGTGCAAACCGGCGAGGCCCTGGGCTTTGGCGACGGGCCGGAGCAGCGGGGCACGAAGCCCGACGCGCTGCACAGCGACGGGGAGGAAGTGAAGCAGTGCATAGAGCTTGCGCTGGGCTTCGCCCGGGAATTCCTCGCCGAGGAGGGCGAGGAGGTCAGCCTGAAGGAGGAAGGGGAAGGGAACTGGGAGCCCGACGCCAAAACCGGGGCCCTCGTGCTTACCCAGAGGGTCTATGTTATGCTCGTGGGCAAAGAAAGCTACCAGATCGCTCTCGGCGCTGAGATCGACGAGGCAAACCCGGCGCGGCCGCGCAGCCTTTATGTGGCCTACGTGGCCTTCCCGGGGCTTTTTTAGGGGTTCTTGGAGAGTGCATGAAGCCAATTTTAATTGAGGGAGCGGCCCGCTAGCGGGCCGCTCCCTCACGCAGGTAGGCCGGAAGCTCGCCGAGCGAGCCGATCACGGGCGGGCCTAAGCGCAGCAGCGCTTCGCGGGATTCGTGCCCGCTCGAAAACAGAACGCAGTCGGCCCCGAGGGCGGCCGCGACGGCGAAGTCGTGCTTGGTGTCGCCCACGAGCAAGGCTCTTCTGGGAGCCGCGCGCTCAATGAAGCGCAGGCCGATCTCGGTTTTGCCCGCCGCGTACACATCGGCGACGCCCAGAACCTCGTCAAAAAAGTCCTCCGCGCCAAAGAAGCGAAGCTGCCCGAGCAGGTTTTGCCGCTCGGAGGCCGAGAGAAGAACCTGGCAAAGGCCAAGGGCCTTCGCGGCGCGCAGAACTTCGGGCGCGCCCGCCTGCAGGGCGCAGTGCCGCCGGTCGCCCCCATGGTAAAGGGCCATGTACTCGTTTGCCAGGGCCGAAAAAGGCTCCTTTTCAAGGTCAAGGCCGATGCGGCGGTAATACTCGGCCACGGGGAAGCCGAACACGGCATGGTAGGCGGCGACGCTCCGCATCTCGGGCAGGCCGCGCCTTTTTAGCATTCGGTTCATGGAGGCGATGGCCCAGTCCAGGTCGTTTAAGAGGGTGCCGTTCCAGTCCCAGATAAGGTGGCTATATTTTGCCCGCACTAGGAAAGCCTCCCTGCGTTTTTTCACGAGTATACGCCCTTTTTCGCGCCCGGGCAAGAACCTTCGCTGGCCCTGGCCGCCGCGTTTGTGAACGTTTAGTGAATTCGTGCCTTTGTTTATTCTTTGTTTACATTCACGCGCTAAAATGAGCCCATAAATGTTTCGGAATTATGCGCGAAAGGGTGACGTTTCCAATGGAAAAGTTTAAAGGGTTTGTTACGCGGCACCGAAAAGGCCTGATCATCCTGCTGGTTCTGGCCGTTTTGGGCGGCGCGGCGACTTGGCTTGTGGTCACGAGCGTGGCCCGCGAGCAGGAAGTCCTGGCGCAGCTTAGCGCGGGAGCGACCGACGTGACGATTCTAACAAAGACGACCCTCGAAAAGAGCGTGACCGCGACGGGCCTTTTGCAGAGCACCGAAAGCCGAAAGGTGGCGGCCGAACTCAATGCCCGCGTACTGGAAATTTATGTGGAGGTGGGCGACACCGTGCAGGCTGGCGATCCGCTTTGCCGCCTGGACAGCGCGGACATCGAGCGGAGCATCGCCTACACCAAAGACACCATCGAGAACAGCGAAAAGGTCGATTCCGCGCAGACCGCGCAAGCCAGGCACAGGCTGACCCAGGCGGAAGACCAGTATTATATCGACAAGCTTAACCACGAGCTCTCGGTCTACAACGCCCAGATCGACCTGGACAAGGCCAAGCAGAAGCTTGCCGATGTGGATAAGGAATGGGGCAGCGTCAACCGCGCCGAAAAGGCGGTGAGCAATGCCCGCACGACTGCAAGCAACGCTAGAAGTGCGGCAAATACGGCAAGAGCCAATTATGAGGCTGCGGTGGCGGCGGGTACTGCCACGTCCGCTGAACTTGCGGAGCTGCAAAAAACGGTCGCGTCCGCAGAATCCGCCGCACAGAGCGCCGAGAGCCAAATCACCACCCTCGAAAACAATGTGGAAGCCGCCGAGGAAGCAGCCGAAAAGGCCTACAAGCAGGAGCTTGAAAGCAGGGAAAACGCGGTGACTTCCGCCCAAAAGGCCTATGACACCGCGGTGAAGACCATGAACACCACGCTTTACCAAGACGAGCTGAGCGTAGATGCCGCGCGCGATTCCCTGCGCCTGCAAAACGCCAACGACCCAACCCTGGCCGGCCAAAACAGCCTGGCGAACTATGAAGAGAACCTGAAAAAGGCCACGGTCTACGCCCCGGTCTCGGGCGTGGTTACGCAGGTGGGCGCGGAAGTCGGGCAGCTACCCGCCGGCGTGCTCTTCCTCATCGAGGATCTGCAGAGCCTTGAGGTGCCCGCCAACGTGGCCGAGTACGACGCTGTGGGTTTGCGCGTGGGCCTGCCCGCCAAGATCAGCTCGGACGCCCTGAGCGGCGAGAACTGGACCGGCAAGGTTTCCAAAATCTCGCCCCGCGCGGTCGATACCGCCGGGAATTTTACCGTGACGGTGGAACTGAGCGGCCCGGCCGGCAAGCTGGCCATCGGCATGAGCGCGAAGATGCACATCGTGTCAGAGAGCAAGGAGGGCGTCTTTGCCGTGCCCTTTGACGCGGTGACGACCAACGAGCAGGGCCAAAAGGTGGTCTACACCATGGAGCCGGTCGCCGCAGAGGGCGCGCAGGGTAGCGGCGCGCCGCGCGAGGCGAACCAGGCCCGGCAGCAGACCCAGCGCCGCGAGATCGTGGTGGAAACGGGCATGGAAACCGATTATTACATCGAGATCATCAGCCCGGAGCTGCGCGAGGGCCTGCCCATCCTTAACGACCCGGAGGGCCGCAACCTGGTCGATAATCCTTTTGCCGACCTGAGCGGCGGCATGTCCGGGCCAACGGTCGCCTCGGGGCCGAGCGGCGCCCAGGGCGCCGTCCGTATGGGAGGCTAGGCCATGGCAGCGATGATCGAACTGAAAAACATCATCAAGCGCTATTATGTCGGCCAGCCCAACGAGCTGGAGGTGCTTCGCGGCATGGATCTGAGCGTGAACGAAGGCGAGTTTATCTCGGTCGTGGGCGAATCAGGCTCGGGCAAGTCCACGCTGATGAACATCATCGGCGTTTTAGACCGGGCGACCGAGGGCAGCTACTTTCTCGATGGCATCGACGTGGGCGCCCAGCCAGATAAGGTTCTCTCGGGCATCCGTAACCAAAAAATCGGCTTTGTTTTCCAAACCTTCAACCTCATCGGCCGCATCACGGCCAGGCGCAACGTGGAGCTGCCGATGCTCTATAACCATCTTCCCCAAAGGGAGCGTTCCGCAAGGGCGAAAGAGCTGCTCGAGATGGTCGGCATGGCCGAGAGGGAAAGGCACCAGCCAAACGAGCTTTCGGGCGGGCAGAAGCAGCGCGTGGCCATCGCCAGGGCCATGGCCAACGACCCCGCGATCATCCTTGCCGATGAACCCACGGGCGCGCTCGATTCGGTGACGGGCCGCTTGGTTATGGATATCTTCCACGACCTGCACCGCCGCCACGGCAAGACCATCGTGCTCATCACGCACAGCCAGGAGCTTGCCGAAGAAACCCAGCGCATCATCACCCTGCGCGATGGCAACATCATTGCCGAGCGCGCGGGCGGCCGCCAGCCCGGAAAGGAGGCGAGCGCTTAACCCATGGAAAACATACTGCAAGCCTTTACGAGCCTTTTGGCGAACAAGACCCGCGCGCTGCTGACCATGCTGGGCATCATCATCGGCATCGGCTCGGTGATCGCCATCTTCACCCTGGGGGATTCGCTCACGGGCTCGCTGACCTCGCAAATGTCGAGCTTTGGGGTCAATAATGTGACGATCTCGCTCCAGCAGACGGGCGAGAGCAGCCTGCAGAACCTGCGCGGCTCCATGCTGGGCTATGGCGGCGGCGGCGGCATAGCCGAAAAGGATCTGATCAAAGAGAGCATGCTGACCGAGCTTAAAAACGCCTTCCCGGATGAGATCGCGGCCGTCGCCCTGACCGACTCCGTGGGCTCGGGCAAGACCGCCCAGGGCCGCAACTACGCCAACCTTTCGCTTACCGGCGTGAATCCGGACTATTTTTTGGTCAGCGATCCGGATCTGCTCTATGGGCGGCTGATCGGCCAGCGCGACATGGAGGGCCTGCGCAAGGTCGCCATGGTTTCCGATAAGCTGGTCAAGAACATGTTCGGCGGGGAAAAGCCCCTGGGCAAGCAGATCACCATCACGGCTGGCAACCATGTCGATAGCTACACCATCGTCGGCGTATATAAGCACGAGGCAAGCCCCTTGATTCCCAACACCGCCAGCGATAAAGACATTTCCACGGCGGTCTATATCCCCCTGAGCACGGCCATGCGCGTTACCGGCACGACTGGCTTCCAAAGCCTCACCCTCATGACCGCGGGCGGCGTCGATTCCGTGGCCTTTGCCGAAACCGCGGGCAATTACCTAGGCCGCTTCTATTCAAGAAACCTCGATTACCGCGTCAGCGCCTTCTCGATGGAGAGCATGCTTAGCACCATGACCGACATGCTCAACACCGTCAGCGTCGCCATCGCGGCCATCGCGGCCATTTCGCTGCTGGTCGGCGGCATCGGCGTGATGAACATCATGCTGGTTTCCATCACCGAGCGCACCCGTGAAATCGGCACGCGCAAGGCCATCGGCGCCACCAACGGGCAAATCCGCATCCAGTTCATCGTCGAGTCGATGGTCATCTGCCTGGTCGGCGGGCTGATCGGGATGATGCTGGGCATCGCGCTGGGCGCCGGTGGCGCCGCGCTGCTGGGCACCCCGGCCAGGCCCTCGCCCATGATGATGCTGGGCACCGCGCTGTTTTCGATGGCGATCGGCGTGTTCTTCGGCTATTACCCGGCCAACAAGGCGGCCAAGCTCGACCCCATCGAGGCCCTGCGCTACGAGTAGGGCAAAATGGCGTAAAACGAGCGAAAACAGGGCGAAAACCGGCGAAAATGGCCATGAAATGGCGCATGCCCAACCGGCGCTGCGCCGGGGTCTTCCCCTCTGCTGGCTGCCCGGCCAACAAGGCGGCCAAGCTCGACCCCATCAAGGCCCTGCGCTACGAAATTAGGCTAGCGCAAGGGCATAAGGCCCCCTTGCCCGCCCGGCAAAGCCCGGCCTTGCCCAAGACCCGGCTCGCGAACGAGGAGGCCTGCAATGATCTACCTAAGCGCGAAGCTCATCCCTTTCCTTTTGCCCTTTTTGGTTACACTCCCGGCCTATATCGGGGGCCGGCTGCTTTGGTTTAAGGGCATAGCGCAGGCGGAAATGCACCTGCACAAAAAAGGCAGGCTCTTTACCGCGGGTATTGGCCTTCTGCATCTGGCCGCGACGGTGGCCCTGGCGCTGGCGATGTTCTAGTGCGGCGGCGGTTTTGCGCGCTTGCAAACGCGCCCGAAGTGGTGTATACTAGCCCCTAGTTGAAATTCCGCGAGAAGGAGCTGCTCTTTTTATGAAGCATATCATCACCATCCTGTCCTCCCGCGTGCAGAAGGAAGGCGGCTGCGGCGAATGCCAGGCCTCCTGCCAGAGCGCCTGCAAGACCTCTTGCACCGTGGCGAACCAGTCCTGCGTGTCGCGCGGCGAAAAGATCCTGCTGCCCAGGAAGCAGGGCGCGTAAACCAAGGCCAAGGGCCGCAAAATGGCCTTGCCCTAACGAAAAAAGGGGCTGCGTCCAAGCGCGCTTGGATACAGCCCCAATTTGCACTTTAGCTATAAGATGGAGATGACGCCGTTTGGTTCACAGCTTTGAGGTCGCCGGGCGCTTCTTCGCCCTAGACGGCGATTCCGGCGCCGTGCACATGCTGGATAAGATGGGCTTTGATTGCGTGCGCGCCGCCGAGGAGCTGGGCTTTTGCGAAGGCCTTGCCGCGATGAAGGAAAAATACGGCGGCGAGGCGGAAGCGCTTTTTGCCGAGCTTTCGGCCCTAAAAGACGAAGGGCTTTTATTTTTAAACGATGAAGCGCTGCACGCGCAGCCGCAGGAGGAAGCCCCCTCCGTGGTGAAGGCGCTTTGCCTGCATGTGGCGCACGATTGCAACCTGCGCTGCCGCTATTGCTTCGCGGGCACCGGAGCCTTTCACGGCGAAAGGCTGCTCATGCCCCTGGAAGTGGGCAAAAAGGCGCTGGATCTGCTCGTTGCGCGCTCTGGCGGCCGAAGGGCGCTGGAGGTGGATTTCTTTGGCGGCGAGCCGATGATGAACTTCGGCGTGGTGAAGGAGCTGGTTGCCTACGGCCGCGAGCTCGAGGGCAAACACGGCAAGCGCATTCGCTTCACCCTCACCACCAACGCCTACGAGCTGAGCGATGACGACATCGCCTTCCTCAACAAAGAGATGGCGAACCTCGTGCTCTCGCTCGATGGGCGGCAGGCCGTGCACGATGCCCTCCGCCCCACCAAAGAGGGTGGCTCCTCCTACGCGCAGAGCCTTGAAAACGCCAAAAAGGTAGCCAAAAGCCGCAACCAGCAAGGCTATTACGTGCGCGGCACCTTCACGCGGAACAACCTCGACTTTGCTAAGGATGTGCTAGCCCTAAGCGACGCAGGCTTTGAGCAGATCTCGGTGGAGCCGGTGGTCTTGCGGCCGGACTCACCCTATTCGCTCAAGGAAGAGCACCTTCCCGCGATTTTAAACGAGTACGACAGGCTGCTTGAGCAATATCTAAAGCGCCGCCGCGAGGGGAAGTGGTTTTCGTTCTTTCACTTCGTGGTGGATTTGGAGGGCGGACCCTGCCTGAAAAAAAGGCTGACCGGCTGCGGCGCGGGCAGCGAATACCTGGCCGTGACGCCGGACGGCGAGATCTACCCCTGCCACCAATTCGTGGGGCGGGAGGGCTTCCTTCTGGGCAACGTCTTCGATGGGAAGCTGAACGATGAGATGCGGGCCAGCTTCGCCAACAACCACGTGCTTTCAAAAGAAAAGTGCGCGGGCTGCTGGGCCAGGCTGTATTGCTCGGGCGGCTGCGCGGCCAACGCGCAGGCCTTTTCGGGCAGCATCGCAAGGCCGTACGATATGGAATGCGAAATGGAAAAAAAGCGCCTGGAGTGCGCCGTCGCGGCCTATTGCGCCGAGAATGTGCGGGAAGAAGAGGCGAGCGACTAAGGGGCTAAGGGGGGCCGCAGAGCGTGCTGAAGTTCGAGCCACGCGGCGAGATTGATGAGGGAGCAGTCGAGCGCTTGCGAAGCGCGGGCCTGGGGGAAACTCTGGCCAGGCTGCTCTGCCTGCGCGGGGTCAAGACCGAGGCTGAGGCCCGGGCTTTTTTGCAGCCTTCAATTGCGGAACTTTGCTCGCCCTTTTTGATGAAGGACATGAAAAGGGTCGTGGAACGCATCAAAAAAGGGGCCGAAAGCGGCGAAAGCGCGGTGATTTATGGCGACTATGATGCCGACGGCGTGACCGCCACCGCCCTTTTGTTCGACTACCTGTGCGCCATCGGCCTGAAGGCGACATACTATATACCCAAGCGGCACGGCGAAGGCTATGGGCTCAACATTGCGGCCATTGAGGAGCTTGCGAAGGAAAATACCCTGCTGATCACCGTGGACTGCGGCATTACGGCCCTGAATGAGATCAAGGCGGCCAAGGCGCTGGGGCTGGAGCCCATCGTGACCGACCACCACAGCCCCCTTTCCGAACTGCCGGACTGCTTGACCATCAATCCGCGCCTGGACGGCTACCCCTGCCCGCAGCTTTCGGGCGCCGGCGTGGCGCTCAAGCTCGTGCAGGCGCTGGGCGGCATCGAGGCCGCCGAAAGCTACCTAGACATCGCCGCGCTGGGCACCGTGGCCGATATCGTGAGCCTTCGGGGCGAAAACAGGGCCATCGTGACCCTGGGCCTGCAAAAGATCCGCGAAAACCCACGCCCGGGCATCAAGGCCCTGATGGACAACGCGGGCGTGCCGCCGGGGGCGATCGCGGCCTCGCACGTGGGCTTTACGATTGGCCCGCGCATCAACGCGGGCGGGCGCATAGGCCACAGCGCAAAGAGCGTCGAGATGCTCCTGGCCGGGGAGTATGCGCTTGCCAAGCCCATTGCCGATCAGCTCGAGGAGCACAATCTGCTTCGCCAGCAGCAGGAGGCCTCCATCATGGAGGAGGCCCTGGCGCAGCTCGGCGGCGCGGCTTTCCTCGGTCAGCGGGCGCTCTATGCGGTGGGCGAAGGCTGGAACCCGGGCGTGGTGGGCATCGTCGCCTCCCGCTTGACCGAAAGATTCTTCCGCCCCGCCTTCGTCTTCGCCAAAGAGGGCGAAACGCTGACCTGCTCGGCCAGATCCATCCGCGGGGTCTCGCTCTTCGCCTTGCTCAACCGCTGCCCGGAGCTGTTTGAGCGCTTCGGCGGGCACGAAATGGCCGCTGGGCTGACCATTAAGCAAGGGAACTTTTCCGAGTTCCGCCGCCTGATGGAGGGCTATTTGCAGGAAATGGACGAAGAGAACTGGATTCCCAGGCAAAGCTACGATCTGGAGGCGACCCTCGCCGATTTCGACCCCGAAACGGTTAAGGAGCTAAGCCGGCTCGAGCCCTTCGGCCAGGGCAACCCGGGGCCAATCTTTTTGTTGAAAAACGCGCGGGTGCGTGGCAGCGGCACCATGGGCCAGAACGGCGCGCACCTGCGCCTGACGCTGGAGCAGGGCGGCTGCCTGCTCGAGGCCGCGGCCTTCAAGATGGGCGGGCGGCTGGCCGAGGCTTCGGAAGCGATCGATGCCGCTGCGACGCCAGAAATCAACCTTTGGCAGGGGCGCGAAAGCGTGCGGCTGCAGATTCGGCAATTCGCGCCCAGCCTGGGCGGCTTTTTGGGCGGCGAAACCGCGCGGGATGACGAACTGTTCGCGGCCGCGCTGCCCTACATGCTGGCGAAGAAAGAGATCGGCTTTAAGCGGCATTTGAGCGCGAAAAGCGAGGATCTTACGCGGCTATTGCGCCAGAGCCTCTATGGCAGCCTGCTGCTGTACCCTTCGGCCGACGCCCTGCGGGAGGCCATGGCGGTTTTAGAGGGCGAAGGGCTGCTGCCCAGGCTGCGCGTGGGCGCCGCGAAGAGCGGCGCGGGCGAATCGCCCGGCAATTTGCTTTGCGCCTTTGACCGCATCGAAAAAGATGCGCTTTCGGGCTACCAGAACCTCGTCCTTCTCGGCGGGATGCTCGACAAGGCGATTGTGGACGCGCTTTTGCGGCTGGCGCCCAGCGCCGTGGTCTTCGCCCTGAATGAAAAAGAGGGGAAAGAGGCCCTCGCGGCAAGGCTGAAAGGAAGCTTGCCGGGCATAGACGAGACCCGGGCCTTTTACCGGGCGCTGCTGCGGCTGAACGGCCGCCTGGGTGCCGCCCGCGACCTAAAAAGCCTGCAGGTCCTCGCGCCCGAATGCGCCGCGCTGCCGCTGCCCAAGCTAACCCTGGCGCTGTGGATGCTCAGGGATATGGAATTGATCGAGCTTGGCGAGGCGCCGTTCTTCCTTGCCCTGCCGGAGGGCAAGCCGGGCAAGAAGGAGTTTGAAAAGACCGAAACCTACCTGCGCGTGCTGGAACTGACCCAGAATTGAGGCCGAACGCGGCCGTTTGGAGGGTTTTTCTTCATGGATTTGGCCAAGACCATTCGGGATGTGCCCGACTTCCCCAAAAAAGGCATCCTCTTCAAGGATGTGACCACGCTCTTCCGCGACGCGGAGGCCTTCCGTGCCCTGATTGACGGGATGGACGCGGAGCTGACCCAAAGGGGTGTGGAATTCGACCTGGTGGCTGCGCCGGAGGCGCGGGGTTTTGCCATCGGCGCGGCGCTGGCCTACAAGCGCGGCACGGGCTTCGTGCCCGTGCGCAAGCCGGGCAAGCTCCCCGCCAAGACGATTGCGCGCGCCTATGCGCTGGAATATGGCGAGGGCACGCTGGAAATGCACGAGGATGCCATCGCCCCCGGGCAAAGGGTGCTGGTGATCGACGATATTCTGGCCACGGGCGGCACCGCGCTGGCCGCCTGCGAGCTGATCCAGGCCCTGGGCGGCCTGGTCGCGGCGGTTCGCTTTGCGGTGGAGCTCAAGGGCTTGGGCGGCAGGGAAGCCCTTACGGGTTACGACGTGGACGCGCTCCTAAGCTTCGAAGTGGACGAATAGGCGCGTTTTTGGGCTTGGAAGCGCCCCTGCGGGGCGGCGGAAAGGAGGCATACGGCATGGCGATGCAAGAGATTTTGAGCAAGAGGCTGGAGCTGCTCTTCGAAACGATTCGAAGAAACGGGCAGGAGATCGACGAGGCCCGGGTTTGCGCGGCCTGCGAGTACGCAAGCCGCATGCACGGCGAGCAGACGCGCCAGTCCGGCGAGCCTTACATGATCCACCCCATCGAGGTGGCGACGATTCTGGCCGATATGCAGATGGATCAGGTCACGATCTGCGCCGCCCTTCTGCACGATGCCCTGGAAGACACCAAGGCCAGCTTTGCCGATATCGAAGCCCTTTTTGGCAGGGACGCCGCCGAGCTGGTCGATGGCGTGACGAAGCTCGACAACGTGGAGTTTCGCTCGAAAGACCGCCAGCGGGCCGAATCGCTCAAGAAGATGTTCTTCGCCATGGCCAAGGATGTGCGCGTGGTCATCATCAAGCTGGCCGACAGGCTGCACAATATGCGCACCCTGAAGTTTATGGAAGAGCAAAAGCGGCTGCGCACCGCGAACGAAACCATGGAGGTCTACGCCCCGCTGGCGCACCGTTTGGGCATCTACACCATCAAGTGGGAGCTTGAAGATCTCTCCTTCCGCTATATCGACCCGCAGGCCTACTACGAGCTGGCAGACAGCGTGGCCATGAAGCGCGACGAGCGCATGAAGGCCATTGAGGGAATCATCAAAAAGCTCGAAGACGCCTTTGCGCAGGCCGGAATTAAGGCCGAGATCAGCGGCAGGCCCAAGCACCTTTATTCCATCTATAAAAAAATGCAGAGCCGCGGCCTCTCGTTCAGCCAGGTCTATGACCTCATCGCCGTGCGCATGCTGGTTGAGACCAAGGAAGACTGCTACTCTGCCCTGGGCATCGTCCACACCCTTTGGCGGCCGCTTCCCGGGCGCTTTAAGGACTATATCGCCATGCCCAAGCCCAACGGCTACCAATCGCTGCACAACACGCTGGTGGGCGATGGCGGCGTGCCCTTCGAGGCCCAGATCCGCACGCATGAAATGCACCGCGTCGCGGAATACGGCGTCGCGGCGCACTGGAAGTACAAAGAGGGCGTGGCGGAGGGCGGCAAGTTCGACGAGCAGCTTTCGCTTCTGCGCCAGATCATCTCGATGGAAAACGAAATGGACGACGCCCAGGAGTTCATGGACATCATCAAGAACGAGCTTTTGAGCGACGACGTCTTCGTTTTCTCGCCCAAGGGCGACGCGGTGGACCTGCCCAACGGCTCAACGCCGCTGGACTTCGCCTACCGCATCCACTCCCAGGTGGGCAATCGCTGCGTGGGGGCCAAGGTCAACCAGCGCATCGTCACGCTCGATACCAAGCTGCAGACCGGCGACATCGTCGAGATCATCACCTCGTCCTCTTCAAAGGGCCCGAGCATGGACTGGCTCAAGATCGTCAAGACCACCGAAGCCAAGTCCAAGATCAAGGCGGCGCTGAAGGCCAACCTGCGCGAGCAGAACGTTTCGATTGGGCTTGAGATGATCGAGCGCGAGATCAAGCGCCAGAGCTTCGAGCCTTCCAAGCTGATGAAGGCCGAGTTTTTCGAAAAGATCATCCGCCGTTATTCGCTCAAGAGCACTGAGGATATTTACGCCGCCGTTGGCTTTGGCGGGCTTTCGAGCCAGGCCGTGGTCACGCGGCTGGCCGATGAATGGAAGCGCACCCAAAAGCCCGAAGAAGAGCCAGAAATCGCCCTAGCCAAGCCCAAACAGCAGCCAAAGGCGGGCACCAACAAGCAGGCGGTCTTCGTCAAGGGCGAGGATGGCATGCTGGTGCGCTTCGCCAACTGCTGCCATCCCGTGCCGGGTGACGAAATCGTGGGCTACATCACGCGCGGGCGCGGCGTTTCGGTGCACCGGCGCGATTGCGTGAGCCTGCGCGATGTTTCGATTGAAAACGAGCGCCTGGTCGATGTGGAATGGAACCTCGGCGCGGAAAGATCCTATTCGGTCGATCTGCAGCTCATCGTGCAGGGGCGGCGGGACGAGGTTTCGATGTGGCTGACCTCCATCGCCAACGACATGAAGATCCCCCTCCTGAAGATGAACGTGAACGATAAGCGCAGCCGCGCCACCACGGTGGATCTGACCATAGAGATCAGGAACGCCGAGCAGCTCGAAGAGATGATGCGCCGCATCAACCGCAACGCCAATGTGATCCAGGCCTTCAGGGTGAGCGCTTGAGCGAAACCGTCTTCGCCGCGCTGAGCGACCTGCACGCCTCCTTCGCGCCGGATGCAAAGGCCAGGCTTTCCGCCTTTTTGCGCGCCGCCCAAGCCGACGGTGCGCAGCTCATCGCTCAGCTTGGCGACTTTGCCCGGCCCGAGCCTCAAAACGAGGGGCTTTTGCGCCGGTTCAACGCCTTTGCGGGGGCGAAGCTTCAGGTGCTGGGCAACCACGATTTGAAGATGGATTCCCTGGGTGCCGCGCTGCGCTTTTATGGCCTTGAAAAGGGCTTTTACGCCTGCGATTTTGGCGGGCTGCGCTTCATCGCCTTAAACGGCAGCTACATTCGCCTGGGCGGCGTGACGCAGGCCTACTCAAGGGCGAAGCACGGCCGTTTGGCGGCCCGCGCCGCCTACCCCGTTTTGCCGGAGGAGCAAATCGCCTTTTTGCGCCAAGCGCTGGAAGAAAGCGCTCTGCCCACCGTCATCTTAACGCACCAGAGCCTTTGTGGCGGGCCATTTGGGCGCGGCCTGGCAAACGGGCGCGAGGTCGTCAAGCTGCTGCTCGGCCTGCGGGCGCGGGGGAGAGCGATCCTCGCCTGCCTAAACGGCCACGACCACCTCTTTGCGCGGCGCGAGATTGAGGGGCTGCCCTTCCTCACGCTGCCCTCCGCGAGCTACCGTTTCGCGGGCTTCGAGGCTCTGCCAAGGCTCAGGGAGTCGGGGCTGGCGCGCGGGCTCATCTTGCGAAAAGGCGTGCCCTACGCGCTATGTCGCTTCGACGCGGGCAAAGGCAGGCTCCGCGTGGAGATCAGGCGGGCCGAGCTTCTGCCTGGCGATGAGGAAGGAAGGTAGAAAATGCGAATCGTGGCGCAGAGGGTGAGCCGGGCCGAGGTCTCCGTGGAGGGCAGGCCCGTTTCGAGCATAGGGCCGGGGCTGCTCGTACTGATCGGCGTGGAGGAGGGCGATACCGAACGCGACGCGCACCTGGCGGCCGAGAAAATCGCCGGACTGCGCGTCTTTGAAGATGCGCGGGGCAAGATGAACCTTTCGGTGAAGGAGATCGGCGGGCAGGTTTTGGCGGTTTCGCAGTTCACCCTGCTGGGCGATGCCCGCCACGGCAAGCGCCCGAGCTTTTCAAAGGCTGAGGAGCCCCTACGGGCGAATGAGCTTTACGGGCTGTGCGCCGCTCTTCTGCGCGAGGAGGGCGTTGAGTGCCTGACCGGGGTCTTCGGGGCGGAAATGCGGGTGAGCCTCATCAACGAAGGGCCGGTGACGATTCTTTACGACACGAGAAAGCTATTTTGAAGGGGCGCGGCCCCGGCGGAAGCCCCTCCGCCGGCGGCGGTTTTGCGGCGAACGGGGAAAGAGAAACGGCTTTTTGGCCATAAAGGCGCCTGGGTTTGGCGAGGAAGGCTCGGGTTACAGCTTCGGCGGCCGGCGGCGAGCGCCATCCCAAGGAAGAAAGGCGGATGAGAGCGACCTCATGAAGCTAAAAACGCTGCGGTTAGGCGCCGGGCGGACGAACTGCTACCTCGTGCGCGTGGAAACGGGCCCGGCCTATGTGATCGACCCGGCGGACGACGCCCCGGCGATCCTGGCCGCGCTTGAGGAACTTGGCGCCAAGGAGTGGCTGATTCTGCTGACGCACGCACACTTTGATCATATCCTGGCGCTGAATGGCCTGGGGGCTGAGGCGGTCTACGCGCAGCCCCTGGAGGAAGCCGCGCTGCGCGACCCTGTGCTCAACTTAAGCGTTGCCGCAGGCTGCGCGTTTTCAAGCGGGCTCCCGCTCGTTCCGCTCGGGGAAGGGGATGCCATCGGGCCTTTTTCGGTTCTGCACACGCCGGGGCACAGTCCGGGCAGCCTGTGCTTTTATTGCGAAGAGGAGGGGTTGCTCTTTTCGGGCGATATCTTGTTTTTTTCGGGCATCGGCCGCAGCGACCTTCCGGGCGGCGACCAGGCGCGCCTAGGGGCCTCCCTGCGCCGCCTTTTGGCGCTGCCGCCGGGCACGCTGGTCTTCCCGGGCCACGGCCCGGAAACGAGCATCGGCGCGGAAAGGCGCCTGGAATGACGCGGCGGGTCTGCATCCTGGCGCAGGAGGCGCTGCTGCCCGATTTGGCCGATGTTTTGCGGCTGTTTTTGGGCGAAATCGAGCTGTGCGGCGCGGAGGCGGCCGAAGTTTGCCTGCGGCACGAGCTGCGGGATGGCGGGCATGCCTGCGAGATCGCGGGGCGCGGGGCCTTTGTGCCCCAGGGCGCGCGGGGAAGGGACGAGCTGGAGCAAAAGCGCTTTTTTAAGCGCGCGGCCAAGCTGGCGGCCTACGGCGCGCTCAAAAGCTGGACGGGCCTGCACCCGCCCTGGGGTGCGCTGACTGGAATCCGCCCTACGCGGCTGTTTTTCGAGCAGCGCGCGCAGGGCAAGGCCGCGAAGGAGGCCGAGGAAGCGCTCATAGAGGGCTTTGACCTGTTGCCCGAAAAGGCCGCGCTCCTGCGCGAAATCGCGGGCGAGCAGGGGGCCTTGCCGGCCCCCGGGCCGGGCGAGATAGATCTATATATCGGCATCCCCTTTTGCAAAACGCGCTGCAGCTATTGCTCCTTCGCGGCGATGGATCTGCGCGCGGGCGCAAAGCTCACCGAGCCCTATGTGGAGGCGCTGATCGCGGAGATGCGGCTTTGCGCGCCCTCGCTCAAGGGCTTTGCGCCCCGCTGCCTGTATGTGGGCGGCGGCACGCCCACCGCCCTGAGCGTTCCGCAGCTGGCAAGGGTGCTCGACGAAGCCCGGGCGCTCTTCCCGGGCTTTTGGGAGTTCACCGTCGAAGCCGGAAGGCCCGACAGCTTTGGGGCAGGCATGCTGAAGATGCTGAAGGAAAAGGGGGTTAACCGTATCTCGGTCAACCCCCAGACCATGAACGACCAAACCCTGCTGCGCATTGGCCGCGAGCACAGCGCGCAGGAAACCCTTCGCGCCTTTGAAGCGGCGCGCGAACTGGGCTTTGCGCGCATCAATATGGACATGATCCTGGGCCTGCCGGGCGAAACGCTGAAGGATGTGGAAGCCACCCTGCATGCCCTGGCCGCGCTTTCGCCCGAGAACCTGACCGTGCACACCCTGGCCATCAAGCGGGCCTCGCGCCTGCGCCAGAGCGGTGAAACCGCCCACAGCGAGGAGGCTTCGGCCATGGTGGAGCTGGCCTACCGCGAGGCTAAGGCCATGGGAATGCGGCCCTATTACCTTTACAGGCAAAAATATATGGCAGGCAACCTCGAAAACGTGGGCTACGCGGCGCCGGGGCAGGCCTGCGCGTATAATGTGGGCATCATGGAGGAGATCATTCCAAATGTGGCCTTCGGCGCGGGGGCGATCTCGAAGTGGCTGTATGCGAGCGGGTCGCGCATCGAGCGCGCGCCGAATGTGAAGAGCGTGGAGGAGTACATCGCGCGGGCGCCGGAAATGGCCGCGCGGAAGAGGGCGCTTTGGGAAGGGCAAGATCCCTGCCGCCTGCCGGATGATAAAGGGAGGGAACCGAGATGAAGGGTTTAAGGCTTGGCTTGTCGCCTTGCGGCTTTCTCGTCGCGCGCGCGGGCGCTGCACTCTAGGAGGTTCACAATAGTTGTCAGCAGGGGCTTTCTCGTCGCGCGCGCGGGCGCTGCGCTCCTGTACCAGATGGGGACACAACTATGATAGCTTTCTCGTCGCGCGCGCGGGCGCTGCCCCAATCTGTTGAGCGCCCTTTTTTCGCCGGAGCCGAACGCGCTCGCAAAAAATACCTCGTCGCTGCCCTTGATCGAGATTGGTGAGCACTTTTTGGGCTCCTGCCGCTTTTGATCCGCGGGCAGGGGCCAAGAAGGGGCGTTCCCAAGGGTAGGCTGGCGATTTTCGCCCTTGCCTGCATCGGGCTGTATTGGGCGGCCTGGGTACTTTGTTATGCCGGGGCACAGGGCAATTCGTCATCTATGCGATGGTGATTCTGCCGCCGGCCGCGTTCTTCCTGGCCGTCACGCTCGAGAACTTCCCGCCGCCAGCGGGCGGAGAAGTGCAGGCGGTGTTTAATGGGCAAAAAGGGGAAGGAAACGACGCAAAGACGCAGCCTGAAGGAGCCGCGCAGCCACAGCAAACGGGTTGGGGCAGCAAAGGGGGTCGAGCTGCGGCTTGATGGGCGGGCCTGGAAGCCGCGCGAAGCGCGGCAGCCCGCCCCCGGCGCGCGAGCGGAGCGAGCGCGCCCGATCCCGTTCCCTCCCGCAACAACGAAGCGGCTCCGCAGAAGGCCTTATTGTTAGAGGGGGATTCCGCATGGGGGACGGAGTCCCCCATGCGAAGGCCCGGAGGGCCGCAGTCCCCATGCGCAGGCGCGGATGCGCCGCCGTGGCGTTGACAGGTTGAATCCCCGCATGATACTCTGGAACTCGAATCCGATTCGGCCCATCTTGCGCGCCCAGAGCGCGTTCAATCATAGGAGGTTTTTTTATGAGCTACGCAATCGTGACCGATTCCTCGGCCAACCTGACCGACGCCTTGATTGAGCAATACTCCGTTGATGTGCTCTCCCTCGTCTTTCAGGTGGAGGGTGAGAGCTTCCTGAGCTACCAAAAGGGAGAAAACAACGATCTGCAGCGCTTTTTCACCATGATGCGTGAAAAGAAGGATATGAAGACCTCCTGCATTGAGGCGGGGCCCTGCAGGGCAATGTGTGAAGAGATCCTGAAGCAGGGCAAGGATCTGCTCTTCATTGGCTTTTCCTCCGGGCTTTCGGCCACATACCAGGTCGGCCGCATGGTGCTTGAGGAATTAAAGCCCCTCTACCCTGAAAGGACGATCCTCCACGTCGATACGCTCGCGGCGGCGCTGGGGCAGGGCCTGCTCGTGCTGGAGGCAGCGCGGCAGCGCGAGGCGGGCAAGGGCATCGAGGAGGTTCATGCCTGGCTGGAGGCCAATAAGCTCAAGCTCTGCCACTGGTTCACGGTAGACGATCTTTTTTTCTTGAAGCGCGGCGGGCGGGTTTCGGCGGCGACAGCGGTGCTGGGTTCGATGCTGGGCATCAAGCCGATTTTGCACGTGAGCGACGAAGGCAAGCTGGTGAACGTTTCAAAGGTCAGGGGGCGAAAGGCCGCTCTGGACGCCCTGGCGGAGGCGCTTTTTGCGCACATCGTGAAGCCAGAGGGGCAAACCATCGGCATTTCGCATGGCGACAGCCTGGAGGATGCCGAGTACCTGCGCGACAGGCTGCAAGAAAAGCTCAGCTTTAAGGAATTCATCATCCACGACCTGGATCCGGTCATCGGTGCGCATGCGGGGCCGGGCACCATCGCGCTGTTCTTCTTGGGCGATCAGCGCTGAGGCGGTTTCGACAAAAAACAGCGCGTTATTCCTTTGCGCGTCCGCGAAGCCCGGCGAAAACGAGAAATGTTAGCAACTTTTTAGCAACTGGCCTGCCGCCGCGGCTTCCCTTGCGCCGGGAGGCATGGTATGATGACCTAAGAGACGAATCCCAAGGGGAGGCGAGGGCATGGCGGCGGGAATGGACTTTGGGCGAAGGCTGAAGGCGCTTCGCAAGGAAAAGAGCCTGCAGCAGCGGGAGCTCGCGACCCTGTTTAACCTTTCGCCCAGCGCAATCGGCGGCTACGAGCGCGGCCTGCGCGAGCCCGAACTTCAGCAGTTGGCCTCCTTTGCCGGCTTTTTCGATGTTTCGCTGGACTATCTTCTGGGCCGTACCGAGGAACGCCGTACGGCCGATAAATTTGCCTTCACGCAGGAGTATGAGTACTTCGACTTCATGCACTCGCACACCATCACCATGAATGGTCAGGTTCTTTCAGAAGACGATAAGCGCAGGCTTTGCGATATGGCGGTGGGCTTCTTCTGGATGCATCTGCAGGAGCGGCGCTAGGCGCGCTTTCAGCTTTTTTCGCGCGGCTTTCTTAAATCCAACATAAAACCGCCTTTTTGCGGGCATGATCTTTTACGGAAAGATGCAGCAAGAAGGTGGTTTTTGATATGTCTTTAGGGATGATTTTGCTGGTCGCGGCGGCGGTGCTGGTGCTGTTCGGCGTGGGGCAGCGGGTGCTTGACAGGATGCGCCTAAACGATAGGCAGGCGCTGCTGTTCATCGCGCTGATCTTCATCGGCGGGTGGATCCCCTCGATCCCCCTCGGCCCGAACGTGGCCGTGAACCTCGGCGGCGCGCTGATCCCCTTTGGGCTGTGCGTGTACCTCTTTTTTAGGGCGGATACCGCCTGGGAGAGATGGCGGGCGGTTCTGGGCTCGCTACTCAGCGCCACCGCGGTGTTCCTCATCGGGCGCTTCTTCCCGGGCGAACCCGAGGCCATGCCCTTTGACCCCAAATACCTCTATGGCATCGCGGCGGGCCTCATCGCCTATATCATGGGCAGAAGCCGCATCGCCTCATTCATTTCAGGCATCATGGGTGTGCTCTTGGCGGATATCGCGCAGGCGATTTGGAACAACGCGCACGGCATCCCCGTGAACCTGAACCTGGGCGGCGCCGGCGCGATGGATACCGTGATCCTCTCGGGCTTTTTGGCGGTGATCCTGGCTGAGGTCATAGGCGAAACGCTGGAGCGCTTCACCGGGGCCAAGCGGAACGTGCGCGTGAGCAGCGGCCGCGCCGAAATCGTCGAAAACGACGGCGAAAAGAAGGCCGAAAAGCGCGAAGGGCAGGATGGCGGGGAGGAGAGGCGCAAATGAGGAGGAACAAAGGGGGAAAAGCCATGAAGAGCCGGAAGCTTGCGCTTTGCGCCGCCGTATTGGCCCTCAGCCTGCTTCTGCCCGCGGGCGCGCTCGCCCAGGGCGAAGCCATTTGGACCCTGGCCGATGAGAGCGGCCAGAAAATCACCGCGATCGCGGCTGAGGTGGACCTGGGCGACGAGTACATCTCGGGCGATAACCAGCTTTACCGCGTAAAGGCATTAAACCGGGTGAGCATGGTCGCCACGATGGAGAGTTTGGGCGAGGAACCCGCGCTGAGCCTGACCGAATACGACCTGCAGCCCGTGGCGGCCGCCGCGCGCAGCGTGGGGCTTTACGCCACGCACTCTGATGAAGCCTACGAGAATGGTGACGGCTCGGCCAGCCTTGAAAACGGCTGGGCCGGCATCCTAGATGTGGCCTCGACCCTGAAGAGCTACCTCGAGAAGGACGGCCTGCAGGTAGAGCTGGATGTGACCCAGCACCTGCCGCACGACGCGGGCGCCTATAGAAGGTCGCGCTCCACGGCCGCAAATCTGGTCAGGCAGGGGGCGCAGGTGCTCTTTGACGTGCACCGCGACGGCATCCCAGATCCTTCCGAGTACGTCGTCAAGGTCGAGGGGCAGGAAACCACTAAGGTCAGGTTGCTGGTGGGCCGCTCGAACCCCAATTCCTCGGCCAACAAGGAGTTTGCTAAAAAGATCAAGGCCGTGGGCGATGAAAAGTACCCGGGCCTAATCAAGGATATTTTCATCGGCAAGGGGGATTATAACCAGGAGATCCTGCCGCAGTCCGTGCTGCTGGAGTTTGGCACCCACACCTCGGATAAGGAGGAGGTGCTGCGCTCGACCGAGTACATGGCGGACGTTTTGACGACGGTCTTAACGGGTAAAAGCGCGGCCAAGAAGGGCGAGGACGCGGCGCAGAGCGCACCCGCCCAGCCCGGCGCCCCAACGCCCAGCGGCGGAATCCGCCAGGATGTAGAACTCGCGCCGCAGTCCCAGCAGAACAATAATGGCCGCGGCGATGGCAGCGGCAGCGGCATCGCCTGGATAATCGGGCTGGCCGTGCTGGGCGTGCTCGCTTTCGCGCTGCTCAGCGGCGGGTTTGGCAACCTGGGCGGCAGGCTCAAGCGCTTTTCTTCCGAGCTGACCGGCGGCGCGCTGGGCGATAAGCCAGACGACGACAAGGACGAATAGGCCCCAAAAATCAGCCATAAAAAGCGCCCGCTCACACATGAGCGGGCGCTTTTGCGGCGTACGGCCCCCCAAGGGCAAGGCAGCACCCTGCGAAGCCGGCTCGTCATTCCAAGGGGCAACGAGAACGGGCGCGCTCGCTCCGCTCGCGCGCCAAGGGCCAGCTCCGCTGCCGGCTGGCCCACGAGACCGCAAGCCCTGCAGGCCGCGTTGATGGCACCGTTATCAGTGCGCGCGGCTGCGTCACTCCGTTTGGTGCTCGAGCAGTTCGCTCGTGGCCTCTTCCTCGTATTGCTGCGTGTAAAGGGTGTAGTAATCGCCGCGTTTGGCCAAAAGCGCCTCGTGGCTGCCCTGCTCCACGATCTTGCCCGCCTGCACGACCAGGATGAGATCCGCCCGGCGGATGGTCGAGAGCCTGTGCGCGATGAGGAAGGAGCTGCGGCCCGCCAGCAGCCTGTCGATCGCCTGCTGGATGAGCCTTTCTGTCAAAGTATCGACCGAGGAGGTGGCTTCATCGAGCACGAAGATGCGGGGATCGGCCAAAATCGCCCGCGCGAACGAGAGAAGCTGCTTCTCGCCCGTCGAGAGCAGGTCGCCGCTCTCGCCCACATCGGTTTCGTAGCCCCTTTCAAGGCGTTCGATGATCCCTTCCGCGCCGACCGCCCGCACGGCGGCCGCGATCTCGCCGTCGGTAGCATCCGGCCTGCCATAGAGGAGGTTTTCACGCACAGAGCCCGAGAAAAGGTGTGGGGATTGCAGAACATAACCAATGTTTTCGTGCAGCCAGAGCTGCGAACGCTCGCGGTAGTCCCGCCCGTCGATGAGGATGCGCCCCTCGCTGGGCTCGTAAAAGCGGCAGACGAGATTCACCAACGTGGACTTGCCCGCGCCGGTTTCACCCACGATGGCCACGCAGGCGCCCGCCGGCACCTTTAGGTTAAAGTGCTCCAGAACGTTCTCGTCGCCGTCCGGGTAGCGGAAGCTGACATCCTGAAACTCGATGTCGCCCTTGATCGGCTCCCAGTTTTCGCGCTTGGGCTCGAAGGCGTCGCCGTATTTTTGCAAAACCTTGGGGCTGTCCGCAATGCCGGGCTTCGTGGCCAGCAAGCCGGTGAAGCGCTCGATGTTAACCTGGGTGGTGATCAGCTCCGTGATGAAGCCGGCCAGGTTTTGGATGGGGTTGACCAGCGAAAGGGCATAGTTCGTAAAGGCCGAAAGGGTGCCGATGAGCATCAGCCCCTCGCGCGTGAGCTGCCCGCCGTAATAGAGCACCAAGGCGATCGAGAGCACAACCAAGAAGGTCGTGATCGAGATGAAGAGCGCCCCAAAGCGGGCGCTGCGCACCGCGGTTTTGCGCATGTCGGCCGTGGCCGCCCTGAATTCCCGCTCGATCTTCTCTTCAACGACCAGGGTCTTGGTTGTTTTCGCGCCGGTGATGCCTTCGTTGAAGTTGCCGGTGATGCGCGAGTTGAGCTCGCGCACGCGGCGGTTCCAGACGACGAGCTTCCCTTGGAAAAAGCCGCCCACGACGACCGCGATGGGCATGACGGCCATGACGGCCAGCGCCAGCCGCCAGTTCAGGCCGAGCATGATGGCGAAGCTGCCCATAATGCTGACGAGCGCCCATAAAGAGTCCACCACACCCCAAGAGAGCATGCGCGCGATCTGATTCGTATCGTTCATGACGCGGGCGAGGATGTAGCCCACCGCGTTTTGGTTGAAGTAGGTAAGCGACAGGGTCTGCAGGTGGTTAAAGCCCGCGCGCTTGAGGTCGCGGCCCACGAACATCTCGACGTTGATGGCGTTCTTGACCCAGATCACCGAGGCCGCAACCTGCAAGAGCAGCACGCCCAGGAAGCCCCCCACGAAGGCGGGGAAACCATCGAGGGTCTTTTCGGCGATGAAGACGTCGATTGCGTAGCGCTGGAAGAGCGGCACGGCCAGGGAGCAGAAGCCATCGACCAGGATCAGCAGGCAGATCAGAACCGTGACCCCGCGGTAAGGCCGCAAATAGGGCAGAATCTTGCCAAGCCCAAAGAACTTGAGCTTGACGGGCTCGTCTTCCCTTTCCGTCCAGTTATTCATGCTCCCTTTCCCCTCCTTGCATCTGCAGATCCCAAACGCTGCGGTAAATTCCCCCGCGCGCGAGCAATTCCTCGTGGCTGCCAAGCTCCGCGACGCGGCCGCCGTCGAGTACGAGGATCTGATCGGCCGCCATGAGCGTGGTGACGCGGTGCGAGATGAGGATGAGCGTGGCCTTACCCCTGTGGCGGGCAAGGGCGGCGCGGATCCTCGCGTCGGTCTTGGTATCGACCGCCGAGAGGGAATCGTCAAAGACCAGGACGGGGCAGTCCTTAATCAGCGCCCTGGCGATGGCCGCGCGCTGCCTTTGCCCGCCGGATAAGGTCACGCCGCGCTCGCCTACCACGGTGGAAAAGCCCAGGGGGAACTCCGCGATGGTTTCTTCAAGGCTCGCGTCGGCCGCGGCCGCGCGCAGGGCCTTTTCGTCTGGCTGTTGGAGCGAAAGGGCGATGTTTTCGCCGATCGTGCGCGAAAAGAGGAAGGGTTCCTGCAGCACCATGCCGATTTGGTCGCGCAGGGCGGCTGCCTTCATGCCCGCAATGTCGATGCCGTCGATGGTGATGCGCCCTCCGCCCTCCGGGAGCTCATAAAGGCGGTTGAGAAGGTGCATCAGCGTCGATTTGCCCGAGCCCGTGCCGCCCAGGATGGCAAAGGTGCTGCCCGCGGGGATGGTAAAGCTCACATCGTGCAGGATCTCCTTTTCGGGGCTGTAGCCAAAACGGATATGCTCAAAGGCGATGCCCCCCTTCAGCGGCGCGGCCACGGCGCCGGGGCGATCCTGCTCGGCAGGCGCGGAGAGGATGTGGTTCAGCCTGTCGATCGACACGCCGGCCTTGCTCATCTCGCTCACCATGCGGCCGAGCTGGCGCAGCGGCCAGGCCATCATCGCGGCGTAAGACAAAAAGGCGATGAACTGGCCGGCGCTGATCTCGCCGCGCACGGCGCTCACGCTGCCCAGGGCGACCAGAACCATCGAAAGCAGGATGGGGATAAAGTCAGAAAGCGTCCAGAACCAGCTTAGCGTGCCGCCTAGATTCACCCAGGCCATGGTGTAGGTTTCGTTTTGCCTTTCGAACTTGTCGCGCTCAAAGCGCTCGCGGCCAAAGGCGCGCACCACGCGCACGCCGGTCAAATTCTCTTGCGCGATGGTCGAAAGCGTGCCCTCTTCCTCGTCCGCCGCCTGGAACTTCTTCTGGATGCGCCACGAGAAGAAGCAGGAATAGCCGAAGATGACCGGCACGAAGCCCAGGGCCACCATCGTCAAAGCCGCGTTCATGGCGAACATGGCGGCCATCGAAAAGCCGACCTGGAAGAGAATGCGCACCATCTCGACGAGCTGGCCCGTGACGAAGCCGCGAACCTGGTCCACATCCGAGGTGCAGCGCTGGATGATGTCCCCCGTGCGGTTCTTGGTGTGCCAGGCGAAGGGCAGCTTTTGGATATGGGAAAAGAGCGCGTCGCGCATGGACTGCACGTAGCGCTCCGAGCCGCGGGTGCCGGCCACGCGGGAAACATAACGCGCCAGCGCGGCCACGATGGCGGTGGCGGCGACCGCCGCCGCCATGAGGAGCAGCCCGCTTTGCGGGCCGCGCAGCGCGTTTTCGCCGCCCAGAAGCGCCAAAACGGAGGCCGGCAGGGCGAAGGGCAGGCCGCCCAGCACCGAATCGACCGTGACGGAAACGATTTGGGGCATGACCATGTCGCAAAACATGACCAGCGCGCTAAATGCGATGGTGACGAGAAACCAGGGCAGCGCCCCCGGCATAAAGCGCAGGATGAGCCGCAGCTTGCTTGGTTTTTTGCTCATGTGTGAAGAACTCCTTGGCGAAGGGGGCGGCTTTGCCCCTTCCGCGCGTTGATCCCAAGGGCAGACAAGCCATTGTACACAATCCGTTTTGCCATCGTCAAGAGTTCCTCGCCGCCGCTCGCTTTGTTTTGAGGGCTGGAAGGGCGCGAAAAAAGATGATATGATGGGCGGGTGCGCGCCAAGGCGCGCCGAATCGCCCGGGGAGGATGGGAAATGAGGAAGGCTCTCGCGCAAGGACTCAACCGGCACCCGCTCTTTCAAACGCTGCTTGCGCTGCGGGGCAATCCGCGCATCTGCGTCTTCACCGAGCCGCTTTGGGCCATCCCCAACAACCTTTACGCCCCCTACGCTACGCTGTTCATGTTTCAGCTGGGCGTGAGCGATGCGCAAATCGGCTGGATCCTGTCTATCGGCATGGTCTGCCAGGCCATCGCGGCGCTTTTGGGCGGCGTGCTCTCTGATAAATTCGGCAGGCGGCGGACGACCTTTGTCGCCGATCTGCTGGCTTGGTCGCTGCCCTGCTTGATCTGGGCCTTTTCCCAAAACGCGGCCTGGTTTTTGGCGGCGGCTGTGGTCAACAGCCTTTGGCAGGTCACGGCGACCTCCTGGAGCTGCCTGCTCGTGGAGGACTGCGACCCCAGGCAGCTTGTGCATGTTTATACCTGGTGCACGGTCGCGGGGCTGCTGGCGGTGTTTTTCGCGCCGGTCTCCGGCGTGCTGGTTGGGCGCTTTACGCTGATCCCCGTCATGCGGGGGCTCTACCTTTTAAGCTTCTTCATGATGACGGCGAAGTTCCTTCTGCTCTACCTTTGCGGCACCGAAACCGCGCAGGGCGCGCTGCGCGTGCAACAGACCAAGGGAATCGGCCTTTTTTCGCTCACGCTCGAATATCGGGGCGTGCTCAAGGCCATTTTCCGCTCAAAGCCCGTGCTTGTCGCGCTGAGCGTGATGGTTTTGCTCAACATCACCAGCTTTTTAAGCTCGAGTTTCTTCGCGCTGTATATCGTCAACGATCTGGGCGTGCCCGAAGGGCTGGTGACCGCCTTCCCCATGGTGCGCGCCGCCGTGATGCTCTTCTTTTTCTTTGCCGTGCCGGGCGGTGGGCGGGCGCATTTTCGGCGCAACATGGCCCTTGGGCTTGGATTGTATCTGCTGGCCCAGGTTCTGCTGCTGCTGGCGCCAAAGGGGGGCGGTTCCGGCGCCTTCGCGGCGCTGGGGGCCTATATCCTGCTCGAGGCCGTGGGTGGGGCCGTCGTGGTGCCCAGGAAGGATTCTTTGGTGGCCCTGTTCGTCGATCCCAATGAGCGGGCGCGTATGATGGGCATGCTCACGGTCATCATGCTGGCCTGCTCCACGCCCTTTGGCTGGATCGGCGGCCAGCTCAGCGCGCTCAACCGCATGCTGCCCTTCGCGCTGAACTTTCTGCTCTACCTGGGCTGCGCGGCGCTGGTTCTTTGCTCAAAGGCGGTGCGCGGGCAGGATGAGGCCCTGCATGACTAGCGACCAGGAGCGGCTTTTTGCGCATTTGCGCACAACCGGCTGTGATTTTAGGCTGCTCGCCCATGCGCCCTGCCGCACGATGGGGGACTGCCTGGCCGTCGCGGAGCCGCTCGGGGCGGTTTATCCAAAGAACGTCTTCCTTTGCAACCGCGCGCAGAGCGAGTTCACCCTGCTGTTGCTCGAGCCTGGGCGCCGCTTTGTGACGAGGGAGGTTTCGCGGATGCTCGGCGTGTCGCGGCTGAGCTTCGGGCCGGACGAGAGACTGCGGGGCTTTTTGCACCTGCCGCCTGGCGCGGTTTCGCCGCTCGGGCTGCTCTTTGAATCGGCCAAGCCGCTGCGCTTCGCCGTGGACGATGGCCTGCGGCAGGCCGAAAGGCTTTGCTTCCATCCGCTGGACGCCTCGATGACGGTTCTGCTGCCGGGGGAGGACTTTTTCGGGCGCTTTCTGCCCTCGGTCGGGCGGGAAGCGCAGTTTTTGCGCCTGAACGAAGGGGAAAACGCCCCCTGATGGGGAAGAGTACGGCGGGGCGAATTCCCCTTGGTGGACGGTCTGCCCTTGTGCGGTGGCTCTTTCGACGCGCGCTCTGCCCTCGGTGGGGCGGGAAGCGCAGTTTTTGCGCCTGAACGAAGGGGAAAACGCCCCCTGATGGGGAAGAGTACGGCGGGGCGTTTTGCCCCCGATGGCCGTTACGCCCTTGTGCGGGCTTTTGCGCCCGGACGAGGGGGGATCGCGCCAAAGCTCGCCGCCCGGTCCATTCGGAAGGGCAAAACGCGCGAAATGCAGCGCAAAACGGCGCAAACGAGGTTTCTAACTTGCTAAATTTGCGCAAAGCGCCCGCGCGCGGCGCCGCGCGCTTGCCCGCCACGGCCCAAAGGTGGTATGATTCTGACAAAGCCGCCGGAGTTCAGCGGTTTTCCCGCTCCCGCGCAAAACGCGGGCGCGCCGCGCGAAAAGGAGGATGAGCCCCCGTGAAGCGCAGAGTGATCCAGGCCTTGCCGGCGCTGGTCATCGTGCTGCTGCTGGCTGGCTGCGTCTATTCCCCAAAAATCATTGAGATCAACAGCTTAACCCCCAGCAGCCAGCTGGCGGAAGAAACCCCGCCCCTCGATTCCGGGGCGCCCGATGAAAGCCCCTCGCCCTCCCCCCCGCCTGGCGGCGACACGATGGTGGAGCGGCTCTTGCCGTCGGCCGGCTATGTGCGCATCGGCGCCCCGGCAGAAAGCTTCCAGAGCTTCTTGCGCAATTACCCCCTAAAGCCCAGCGGCAGCCCGGTTCTGCTGCACGATGGCAGCGAGAGGGCGGACGCCGGCGCGGCCGCGGTTTTGAAGGTGAATCTTGGGCAAAAGAACCACGAGGGCCCGGCGGGCGCCGTGCTGCGCCTGGTTTCGGAATACCTCTTCGAGCAGTCGCGCTTTTCGCGCATCAGCTTCACCCTGGGCGCCCAGTTCGATTTCAGCTTCGATACCTGGGCCGAAGGCAAGATCCTGCAGGTGGACGGCAACTCCATCAAGTGGGTTTCCGGCGGCAACTCAAGCTCCGGGCGCGAAAACTTCACCCAGTACCTTCAAATGCTCTTCCGCTATGTGTCGATCGACACCCTGAAGAAGGACATGAGCCTGATCGCGGATGGCGAGATCAGCCCCATCGAGGTGGGCGATATCTTTTTGGGCACGGACGCAAGCGGCAAGCCGATCTGCGTGATGGTGGCGGATCTGGCCTCCGCTGGCGCTGGCGGCGGGCGCATCATGCTCCTGATGGAGGGCGGACTGCCCGCACAGGAGGCGCACATCGTGCAAAACCCTGTAGATTCGGCGCTTTCGCCCTGGTATGCCTGCGAAAACACGGGCAAGTTGCAGACCCCGGGCGCCGAAATCGATCTTGGCCAGCGTTACCGGCTTAAGGCCCTGAGCTAGTCGCGCCGGCCAAAACGCCTTCCCCAAGAAAAAGGGGAAGGCGTTTTTTTGCCGTGCCCAAAGGGGAGCGGAATGGATTTATTTGGGATTAGATGGCCGAACGGAAGTGGATTTTAGGGAAACGAAAAGAAAAATAGGGAATCATAGAAATCGAACGCTGCCGAGGAAAGAAAATATCGCGAAAAGTCGAATTTCGCCTTGCAAACTGGTAGGGGGGGGGTAAAATTGCAATTAAATGACATGGGGGCGCCGTTTTCGGGCGAGCGCTTGCGTGCCAAAGGCCAGAAAGGGAAGGGATCTTCATGAAAAAGTGGTTTGGGTTCGTCCTGTTCGCGCTGCTCGCGCTCGTTTTGGCGGTGCCGGGCTTCGCCGCGAGCTATACCTACACCGTCACCATCGAAAGCGATGGTGCCCCGGGCGGCGCGGAGCCGCAGCCTTTGGCCATCGCCGAAACCGTGGCGGGCAGTTTGAACCTGCGCGAAGGCCCGGGCACCGGCAACCGTTCGCTGGGCAAGCTGCCCAAGGGCACTGAATTGGTGGTTTTTGCCTACGAAAATGGTTGGGCGCAGGTGGCGACCGGCGATGGCCAGGTGGGTTGGGTTTCCACGCGCTACATCCAGATCGTGGGCGCGGTCGCGCCCAGCGCAGCCGCGGGCGGGGCCCCGGATGCGGCGCCGCCGGCCGCTGGCCCTGTGGGCAGTGCGGTCATCAGCGCTTCGCCCAAGGAGCGCGCCGCCAAGGCGCTGGCCAGCGCCCAGGCGGAGCTGGAAAAGGCGAAAGGTCAATTTGAAGAGGCGAAGGCCGCCTACGCAAAGGCACTCGAAGAGATTCTGAAAGATCCTGCGTCAGCGATTGCAATCGCCCAAGCGGAGCTTGATGAAGCTCAAGCAATTTTCGATTCTGCTCAGATACTCGTTGATGGGCAGAAGGAGCTTGAGGATCAAGGCATTCCGGTTTCAGAGGAGGACAAAACGGCTGCCCAGAGTGAGTTCGGGCGGGCAGAGACCGCGTTGGGAACGGCAAAAGACAATTTAAAACTTCAAGTTGAGAGCAACGCGGACTTGGCAAAACTGCAAATCGCGCTGGATGATGCGCAAACCTTGCTGAATCAGGCCCAAAAGGCCGTGGATGCCGCGCAGGCCGCGCTTGATGCCATAAAATAGGCGGGTTTCGCGCTACGCCGCCCATCAAGGCTTCCGGCCCGCCGGAAGCCTTTTCCTTGAGGATTTTTCAAAGTTGTTGCAAATTTTTGGCGGCCTGGAAAAGCCCTTGCGCTTCGGTGCCTTCTCCGATATAATAGCAATAGCGATAACCATGGGGAATCGGCTGAAACCGTGCCCCTTGCGGTTGGTTTTGAGGATAGACGGAAAGGGGTTTTCCTAGTGAAGAAGAGAGTTCTCGTATGTGGCCTTGTGGCGGCGCTGCTGTTGTCCGTCTGCGCAATGCCCGGCTTTGCAGCCTCCGGCGGCGCATATGGCGGTTGGGTCGGCGGCTTGCCTGGCAGCGGCGGCAAGGTTTACGGCGGCGTGGTCGGCGGTCTTCCCACGGTCGGTGGCAAGATTTATGGCGGCGTGGTCGGAGGTCTTCCCACGGTCGGTGGCAAGATTTATGGCGGCGTGGTCGGCGGTCTTCCCGCGGTCGGCGGCAAGATTTATGGCGGCGTGGTCGGCGGTCTTCCCGCGGTCGGCGGCAAGGTTTACGGTGGCGTGGTCGGCGGCCTGCCTGTAGCCAGCGGCAAGGTTTATGGCGGCGTGGTCGGCGGCCTGCCTGTGGCTAGCGGCAAGGTTTACGGCGGCGTGGTCGGCGGCCTGCCTGCAGTCGGCGGCAAGGTTTACGGTGGCGTGGCCGGTGGCCAATCCGGCAACGGTGGCAAGGTCTACGGCGGTGTGGTCGGCGGTTCGTCCGGCGCTGCGGGTGGCGTTGCCGGCGGCGCTATGGGCGGAGATGCTTTTGGCGGCGCCGTGCATGGCGGTGTTGTGAATCCCTAACCGTTTTATAAAGAGCAAGGGCCTTCGGCGGGTTTCGCCGAGGGCCTTTTTTGACGGTTTTCGGGGTGTCTTAAAGCGTTTTGAGCAAGGTTCGGCCGCACCTGAGCGAAGCCTGGATGAAGGGTGGCGCGCTGGTTGCGCGAGCCTTTGAAGCGCGGCAGCCCTTTCTTGCCGCCCTGTTGTGGTGCGTCCACGAAAAAACGGCTTCTCTCGGCAAGTCGCTTCGCCAAAGGCCGTTTTTGCCGCGTTTTTGATGGTTTTCGGAGTGTTTCAAAGCGTTTTGAGCAAGGTTTGGCCCGCACCTGAGCGAAGCCTGGATGAAGGGTGGCGCGCTGGTTGCGCGAGCCTTTGAAGCGCGGCAGCCCTTTCTTGCCGCCCTGTTGTGGTGCGTCCACGAAAAAAACGGCTTCTCTCGGCAAGTCGCTTCGCCAAAGGCCGTTTTTGCCGCGTTTTTGATGGTTTTCGGGGTGTTTTAAAGCGTTTTGAGCAAGGTTTGGCCGCACTTGAGCGAAGCCTGGACGTCAATTGCGCGTTGGTTGCGCGAGCCTTTGAAGCGCAGCTCGAGTGAGCGCTCTTCCAGCAGGAAGGGTCCGTCGATGAGCAGGTCGATCTGGGTTAAGGCCTTGCGCGCCGAGGGATCCTTGAGCAGTTCTTCGAAGCGATAGCCAGAAAAGGCCAGCACATGGCGGCCTAAGGCGCGCGCGCCCGCAGCGAGGGCCTCCGCGGCCGAAGGCTGGAGGAAGGGCTCGCCGCCGGTCAGCGTGATACCGGACTCCAGGGGGTTTTCGCGCAGGGTTTTGAGGACTTCCTCGGTCGAGACGAGGCGGCCGCCGTCCAAGGCCTGGGCACCTGGGTTGTGGCAACCGGGGCAGCCCAGCGTGCAACCCTGGAAGAACACCGCAAGGCGGATGCCGGGGCCATCCACGATGGAGTCCTCGACAAGACCGGCTAGTCTAAATTCCATAAAAGCCCGCTTTCTCGCTCAAAAAAAAGGGAATTTCACTCGGAAATTCCCCTTTTTGGCGCTTTGTTCAGATGCCGTGCTTGATGCGGTCGCGTTCCTCGGCGCGCTTGGCGTCGTTCCACTGGCCCAAGGAACCCACGAGGTAGCCTGTGACGCGGCGAATGCGCTCGAAGGGGTGCTGGGGGGTTTCGCCGCGGCCGCATTTTGGGCAGGCATCGCCGATGATGCCGGTGAAGCCGCAGAGGGGGTCGCGATCGACCGGGTGGTTGATGGAGCCGTAGCCGATGCCGGAGTCGTGCATGCAGCGAATGACCTGCTCGAAGGCTTCGAGGTTTTGGGTGGGGTCGCCGTCCATTTCGACGTAGGTGATGTGGCCGGCGTTGGTCAATTCGTGGTAGGGTGCCTCGAGCTTGATCTTTTGGAAGGCGGCAATGGGGAAGCCAACGGGAATGTGGAAGGAGTTCGTGTAATACTCCTTGTCGGTGATCCCGGGGATGATGCCGAAGCGAGCCTTATCCTTGCGGATGAAGGTGCCCGAGAGCCCCTCCGCCGGGGTGGCTAAAAGGGTGAAGTTCAGCTGCTTTTGGCGCGAGATCTCATCGACCCTGGCGCGCATGTGGGCGATGATGTCGAGCCCCAGGTTCTGCGCGACCTCGCTCTGGCCGTGGTGCTGGCCCACGAGGCCGGTAAGGGCCTCGGCCAGGCCGATGAAGCCGATCGAGAAGGTGCCGTGCTTGAGCACCTCACGGATGGGTTCGTCAACCCCAAGCTTTTCGGAGTCGATCCAGACGCCTTCGCCCATGAGGAAGGGGAAGTTGCGCATGGTCTTGCCCGCGACCATCTCAAAACGTTCCTCGAGCTGATCGACCACCAGATCGATCCTGCGGTCGAGATCCTCAAAAAAGGCCGTGATGTCGCCCTTGGCTTTGATGGCAAGGCGCGGCAGGTTGATGGAGGTGAAGCTCAGGTTGCCGCGGCCGGGGCTGATCTCGCGGGAGGGATCGAAGCTATTGCCGATCACGCGCGTGCGGCAGCCCATGTAGGCGATCTCGGTTTCCGGCTGGCCGGGCTTATAGTATTGCAGGTTGAAGGGCGCATCCTGGAACGAGAAGTTGGGGAAGAGCCGCCTTGCGCTGACGCGGCAGGCGAGCTTGAACAGGTCGTAGTTCGGCTCGCCGGGCTCGTAGTTGATCCCGTCTTTCACGCGGAAGATGTGGATGGGGAAGATCGGGGTTTCGCCCTCGCCCAGGCCCTCTTCCTGCGCCAGGAGCACGTTTTTGATGACCATTCGCCCTTCTGGCGAGGTATCCATGCCGTAATTGATGGACGAAAATGGGATCTGCGCGCCTGCCCGCGAGTGCATGGTGTTGAGATTATGCACCAGCGCCTCCATGGCCTGGAAGGTGGCGCGGTCGGTTTCCTGCCGGGCGTGCTCGAGCGAAAAGCCCTGGGCGCGCACGATGGTGTCGAGATCCGCATAGGGAAGAAGGGCCTGGATTTCGGCCGCGTGGAAGGCTTCGCCGTCTTCGAGCAGGGGCTGCAGGCCCTGCTCGGCCAGCTCATTTGTGGTTTCGGATAAAAGGGCGGCCCAGTCGCGCCCGGCGCCGGTAAGCAGTTCCATTGCGCGCACCATGTTTTGTCGGTAGCGCTTGGCGTAGGTCTTGGCGACGCCCGGGGCCAGGCCGTAATCGAAGTTGACGATGGACTGCCCGCCGTGCTGGTCGTTCTGGTTGGCCTGAATCGCGATGCAGGCCAGGGCCGAATAGGATGCGATATCCTGCGGCTCGCGTAGCGTGCCGTGGCCGGTGCCGAAGCCGCCGTGGAAGAGCTTGAGGATGTCGATCTGGCAGCAGGTGGTGGTCAGGGTGAGGAAGTCCAGATCATGGATATGAATATCGCCCTCCCGATGGGCGGCCGCGTGCTCGGGCTTTAACACGAACATGTCGTAAAACTGCTTTACGCCTTCGGAGCCGTATTTGAGCATCATGCCCATAGCGCTGTCGCCATTGATGTTGGCGTTTTCGCGCTTCAGGTCGCTGTCCGCCGCCTTTGAGAAGGTGATGTCTTCATAAATCTTCATCAGGCGCGTCTGCATATCGCGGGAGCGGGTGCGCTCGGCACGATACAATATGTAGGCTTTTGCGGTATGAATATAACCATTCTCAATCAGGACGCCTTCGACCAAATCTTGAATCTGCTCCACGGAAGGGCCGGCCGAAAGCGTGGTTTCCGCCTTTTTGATGACGCTGGCAGCCAGTTCCATACAGGTTTCGTACTCCCGGGTCAGCCTGGAAGCCTGAAAGGCCTTTTGGATTGCCAGGGCAATCTTGTTTTGGTCGAACGGCACTTGCCGGCCGTCGCGCTTGACGATGGTGCTGAGCATGGCTTTCTCTCCTCCCTATGGTGCAGACCCAGTATAGCCTACTAGATATAGTATGTCAACCGTGATTGAAACACCATCGGTGGGTTTTAACAATTTCGAAATAAGTGCAAGCCTTGATGCAGAACCTTGCTTTTGGGGGCGAAATGTGCTAAACTTTTGCAAGGAATGAGGGCGAAACGCGAAAAAAGCATGTGGGGGGATAGGTAATGACGGTTCTAATCATCGACGGGCAGGGCGGCGGCATCGGCAGGATGCTGGTGGAGGAACTCAAGAAGCTGCAAATCGAAGGGCTGCAGATTTACGCGGTGGGAACGAACGCGCTGGCGACGCAGGCTATGCTACGATCCGGAGCGAATGAGGCGGCGACCGGCGAAAACCCGGTGCGCGTTCTGGCGCCGCAGGTGGATGTGATCCTGGGGCCCATGGGCATCGTGCTCTGCGACGCGATGCTGGGCGAGATCACCGAGGGCATGGCGGTCGCGATCGGCCGCTCGCCCGCGCAGAAGATCCTGATCCCCCTTGCGCGCTGTGGCATGGAGGTGGCGGGGCTGCCCAGCCCCAGCCTTGCGGATTCCATCCGCTCTGCGGCGCAGCGGGTGGAGGAACTCGCGCACTGAGCCTAAAAGGGCCGAAAAGGAAGCTTCGTCAAGGGAGGGGAGCCTGGAAAAGGCTGAGCTCTCCCTTTTTTGCACCTTTTGATCTTCTGCGGCATAGGCTAAAGCGGAAGAGAGCAGAAAGGAGCGTGATGGGCAAATGCCCTTCATTTGCGATAGAAATTGGAATCAGGAAGGGGGATGCTGCCCTCGCTGCGGAAGCAGTGGCTGCTGCTGCCCCGGCCCGCAAGGCCCGGCAGGCCCGCAGGGCCCGCAAGGTCAGCAAGGCCCACAAGGCCCGCAGGGCCCACAAGGCCCACAAGGCCCACAAGGCCCGCAGGGTCCACAAGGCCCGCAGGGGCCGAGCGGCGCGCCGAATTCCTACGCTTACGCGATTTCCCACTGCGCAACCAACGACGATACGGTCACGCCGATCAACGGCAGCGCCGGCACAGTCGGCGCGCCGATCAGCAACGGCGTGGTCAGCAGCACGCTGAATGACGTTAGCGCAAATACCAATACCAACATGGTCTATGCGCTGGATCGGGGCGGGCCGAATTCCGTGGTCTATGTTTTTGATGCCAATACGAACAGCTACGTTGCGTCCATTCCCGTGAGCTCGGGCTCTTCCGCGTATCTGGCGGCAAACCCGAACACCAACAAGGTGTATGTGACGAATGAAGGTGCGTCCGGGGGCATTTCCGTCATCAACGGCAACACCAACACGGTCAGCGCGACCATCCCCGGCAGTTATGGAGGCCAGGTGGTTGTGAACCCCAATACCAACACGATCTATGCGGGCCAGGGCTTTGGGGCGAGCATTTTGGTGATAGACGGCAATACCGACGCGGTCACCGCAACCATCACCCCGCCCACGCATAACAGCTTTTTTTTAGCCGTCAACCCAAACACCAACAGGCTATATGCGCTTGACCCGGTGAATAACCTCCTTTACACCTACAGCGGCACGACGCTGCTCAGCACCACCTCCGTGCCGGGCAGCGGGTTTGAGGGCATAGAGATCGATCCCAAGGCCAATTTGGTCTATGCTTTGCAGCGTGATGGCACCATAGACGTGCTGGACGGCAACACCGGCCAGTTCCTCAGAACCATGCAGATTCCGCCGCCCTCTTCTGGTTTGGGGGGCCTCTATATGGCGGTGGATCCAGACAGCGGCAACATCTACGTGACCGACTACGTGGATAACGTGGCCTATCTGCTGAATCGGAACGGCGACATCCTGCAAACCATGGCGACGGACTGCCTCGCCGCCATGGCGACGCTTAGCAAATAGCGGCCGTGAACGGCTAAAGGGCTTGCGCGGCGCTTCCTCCGGGCACTTGCCGGGAGGGGCGTCGCTTTTTATGCTTGACGGATCGCGTCCTCGTGCTCATACTGTATATAACTGATCATATAAGAGGAGGAGAGAGGCGCTTGCGGGTTTTGATTTCGAACCGCTCTTGCGTGCCGATTTACGAGCAGATCAAGCAGCAGCTTCGGGAGGCGATTTTGAGCGGCGAGCTTAAAGAAGGGTTCTTGCTACCCTCCATCCGCGAGCTGGCGCGGGATTTGAAGATCAGCGTGATCACCACGGCGCGCGCCTATGGCGATTTGGAGCAGGAGGGTTTCGTCGCCAGCGTGCAGGGCAAGGGCAGCTACGTTTTGGCTAAAAACAAGGAGCTGGCGCACGAAAATGCCCTGCGCAGGGTGGAGGAAGCCCTTGCGGCAGCGATCCTGGCCGCGAAGGCGGGCGCGATTCAGGCCGCGGAATTTCAGGCGGCGCTGGCGCTGCTTTGCAAGGAGGAAGGCTATGAATAGCGTGGAGCTGCGGGGGCTGACCAAGGCGCAGGGCGCCTTTGTGCTGGGCGAGATGAGCTTTGCGGTGCCTGAAGGCTATATTACGGGCTTCATCGGGCCCAACGGCGCGGGGAAGACCTCGACGATCAAGGCGATTTTGGGGCTGAGCAGACCTGACGGCGGCGAGATTTTACTCTTTGGCGAGCCGCTTGCTGCGGGGAGGCGAAACCTGGCCGGGGAAATCGGCGTGGTGATGGACGAGCCCTTCTTCGTGGAGGAATGGACGGCGGCGCAGATGGAAGGGCTGCTTGCGCCCTTCTACCCCGCCTGGGACGGCGCGCGCTACGCGGGCCTGCTCGCCAGATTCGGCCTCGACGGGCGCAAGAAGGTTCGGGAGCTTTCGCGCGGCATGAAGGTCAAGCTGATGCTGGCGGCTGCGCTTTCGCACGGGGCGCGGCTGCTCCTGCTGGATGAACCGACCAGCGGTCTTGACCCGGTCGCCAGGGACGAGCTTGGCGAGATTCTGCGCGAGTTCATGCGGGAAGAGGGCAGAAGCGTGCTGTTTTCGACCCATATAGGCGCCGATCTCGAGCGCGTCGCCGACCATATCGTCTTCCTGATGGAAGGGCGCGTGCTCTTCGCCGGCCCCAAGGAGGAGCTTTTAGAAGGCTATTTGCGGGTTGCGGGGGGCGCTGAGTCGCTGTCGCCCGCGCTTCGGGCGCAAATCGCCGGCCTGCGCGAGCACGGCGCGGGCTTTGAGGGGCTGCTGCCCGCCGATGCGGCCCAAGGCCTTGGTAGCGATGTTCTCATCGAGCGCGCCAGCCTGGAGGAAATCTTCATCTTCTTGGGAAGGGGGCGGCAGAGCCATGCGGAGTAAGGCATTTGGGCTTATAAGGCTCGATTTTGCTACGGTGCGGCCCTATTTGGGGTTAAGGCAGGGGCTGCTCTATCTGGCGGCGCTGCTCTTCGTTACCCTTTCCACGGCGGAAGTCGGGGGCGCCGGCGCGGCGGGTTTGCTGGCGGTGCTGGCCGCGATCAACGCCGGACTGCCCTTCAGCCTGGCCGAGCGCAACAAGCTGGACGCGCTCTATGCCAGCCTTTCGATTTCGAGGAAGGAGGTCGTGCTCGGGCGCTATGGCTTTTCGTTGATCGCCCTGCTAGCCGCGCTGCTCGCGGGGGCGGCCTGGTCCCTGCTGGTTTGGGCGCTGGCCGGGCTTGCAGGCCCTGCGGGCGAAGCCTTTCTGCCCCGGCAGGGGGCGTTGGGCTGGGCGGCGGGTTACTTTGGCGCGGCGCTGACGCTATTTGCTTTGGTTGGGCTGGTGCAGTTTCTGCAGTTGCCGCTGTATTTTAAGCTAGGCTACACCAGGGCGAGGTTC
Organism: Christensenellaceae bacterium; assembly: GCA_031280685.1. Classification (GTDB taxonomy): domain Bacteria; phylum Bacillota; class Clostridia; order Christensenellales; family UBA1750; genus JAITGM01. The sequence continues at coordinate 210,004 of JAITGM010000010.1, read as the reverse complement.
TTGAGCTACCTGCCGTTTTTGATGCTGGGGCTTCTGGCGGCCGGGCTGGGCCGTTTTGCGGGCGATGGGGCCTTTGCGCCCTGGCTGGCCGGCATTTTGGCCTGGGCCGAAGGGAGCGCGGGCCTGCTGGGCGCGGCCCTGGCGGCGCTGTGGCTGCTGCTGGGCGCTTTCTCGCTTCGTCTTTCGCTACGCTTTTACGAGCGGCGCGATCTTTAGGGGAAGGGATCAAAAAAGGGCTGAAATGGCTCGAAAAATCGCCGCGCCCGCGCTTCGAAGTGGAAGTGGGGCGCGGCGATTGCGCGGGGGAGGGGCTTTTGGGGCATCGGCGCTTAGCCGCCGGGCTGGCCGCGCCGAAGGTCGCCGCCCTCGAAATGGAGCACAAGGGTGCTCGAACGGTCGCTCAGGCGCGAGGCCACACGCTCGGTATACCGTTGCGAAAGCTCGCGCAGGCCCAAATTCGTGGCGATGATGGTGGAAAGACCGTGATTTTTGCGCTCGGCGAGCAGTGTGAATAGGTACTCGACCGTGATGTTCTCCATCAAAGGCTCGGTGCCAAGATCGTCCAGCGTCAAAAGCTCGGCCGTGAGCATGTCGTTCATCTCGCCCTCGTCCTGGCCGCGATGGGTCTTGCGCATGATTTCGAACATCCTATAGGCGCTCAGGCGCATGACGCCGAAGCCCCGCGTGAGCACTTCGGCGGCGATGGCGTTTAGAAGGAATGTTTTCCCAAGCCCTGGAAGGCCAGTGAAGAGCAGGGTTTTCCGCGCGTTATTGGGGAAGGAGCGGGCAAAGCGCAGGCCGAAGTCGCGGGCCTGCTCCATGAAGGCGCGCTGGCTTTGGCCCGAAAGGGAAGGCTCGATGGAAAATAAACCCAAATCGAATTGCTCGAAGGTCTGGCCGGCCACGCCGGCCTCATCATAGAGCCTGCGGTTCAGCTCCTGGCGGATGCAGGAGCAGCGATCCTTTTCGACCTCGCCCACAAAGCCCGTATCGCGGCAGAGGGGGCAGGCGTAGTTCGGCTCGAGATCCGCCGGGCTGTAGCCCGCCGCCGAAAGCTCGGCTTCGGCCCTGCGGCGCAGATCCACCACCCGTGCGTGCGCGCTGCGGTTCAGCGCATCGGCATCGCCCGGCCGCAGAGCTGCCTCGCGGCTCAGCTCGATGAAAATGTGGGCGATTTCACCGCTTAAATCGGCATAGAGCGGCGCTTTTTGCGCGATTTCAAGGCGGCGCTGCTCCGCCGCGAACTCGGCCGCTTGCTTGAGACGGCGCTTATCTTCCAAAATGTCGCGCAGGACGCGGCCGCGGCGAATGACGCTCATGGGCTTTCCTCCTTCAGAAGGGCGCCGAGATCCGCATAGAGGCTTTCGAACTCGGCGTCGCTATAGCTGCGCTGAGGTACGCGCTGGGCAGAGACCGTCTTGCCCTTTGGCTGGGACGCGGGGGCTTCCGCGCCGCCTTGCGCCGCCAGTGGGGCCTTTTGCGCGCTTTCGCGCGCGGCCCTTGCGGCCTCCGCGCTGAAGATGCCGGAACCCAGCCAGTTTTCGAGCACCTTGGCCATGTAGCCGAAGGGGTTTTTGCTATGCCTGGCGTATTCGGCGGCGAGGAGCATAAGCTCCTCGCTCGCGCCGGCCTGCACCCAGGCACGCAGGGCGGCAAGGTCGGCCGGGGTGGGTCTTCGCTCGGCCCCGCAGGCGCGCAGCAGCGTCTCGCAGCGCAGCATCTCTTCGCCGCGCCTTTGCAAAAAAACCTCGATGGCGGGCTTGGTTTTGAGGCCTTCCGCCTGCCAAAGGCTCAAAAGCCGCGAAAGCTCTTCGGGGCTCCTGCGGTTTTGGCGGTAGGCCGTCTTGGCGGCGAGCAGCAGCGCCTCGGGCGTAAAGCCGGCGCCGAGCCAGCCCTCGCAGGCCGTAAGGAAGTCCGCGCTGGGCTGGGCCCTGCTTTCGCCCAAGGCCTGCAGCAGCGCGCGCGCCTGCGCGAACAGCGCCTGGCGCTTCTCGTCGCGCCGTGCGCTTAAAACCGCGCCAATATAGGCAAAGTTGGGGTTTGAGATCTTGGTGGTTTCGCCGCAGGCGGTAAGAACGGCCTCGAGCGAAAATCCCCAGCTTTCGGTCCAGGTTTGGAAGAGCCTTTCCTCATCTACGGTCGGCGAGCGGTTCAGGCCGAGTTGGCGCAGCACGCGCCGCGCGCCCTCGTAAGCTTGGCCCAAGGTCCGCAAATGCGCCAGCGCCAGCGCCTTGGTTTTGATGCCGTTTTTGGCCCAATTCCGGGCTTCCTTATCGAGCAGTGCCCAGCCGACGTGGCTCTTGCGCGCTGCGGTCTTGACCATGTGGGCAACGAGTTCCAAAACGGCGTCAGGCTCCAAGCCGAGCTCCTCTATCCAGCCATAGACCCGCATGTAGTCCGCGGATTGCAAAATCCTCTCGCCAAAGAGCTCCTGCAGGGCGGTGTTGAACTCGCGGTAGGGGAGATCATCGGCAGTGGGCTTCAGCTTTTGGCTTAAAACCGCCTCTTTGAGGTTGAAGAACGAGAATGCGAGGGGATTATCGCCCACGCGGCGAAGCAGGCCCATCCTTTCCCAATAGGTGAAGGCTCCAAGCACGCTTTCTTCCTCAAGGCCCATGGCCATGGCCATCGAGGGCAGGGAAACCTCGGGGCCTGGGTGGTAGCAAAGCCTGAGGGCATAGACGTAGACCTTCACATAGTCGCCCGGGGCGCGCAGCATATACTCCTCGATGAAGAGATTCTCGAGGGGGGTGACGTCAAAGAGCGCGAACTGCTCGGCAAAGCGGAAGCTTGGCATGAAGAACCTCTTTTTTTAGAAGATGCCCCCATCATAGCACAGCGCGGCGCGGAATTCCAGCGCATAGCGGCAGCGCGGGCCGCGTATGGATGAGCGAGGGCCTTTGCCCTTTGGAAGGGGTGCGCGCGCATGGCGAAGCTTGGGGCATTTTTATGGCGGATCAAGACCTTTATAGGCATCGCGCTGGCCTTGCTGCTGGCCGGGTTTTTCCTCAGCGCCGCCAAAAGGCCGATGGAAATCGCCATCGAGGCCAGCTATGACGAAGGCAGCCACAGCTTGGCCGTGGTGCAAACCGTGCTCTATCGCAACCCCGGGCAAAAGCCGCTGGGCTTTGTGCTCTTTCACCTGCAGCCAAACGCCTACCAAAGCGCGAAGACCGCGCCAGTTGAAAAGGGGAAAGAGAAGGCGAGCTACCCCGCCGGCTTTTCGCCGGGCGCGCTTACGCTCGAGCGGGTTCTGGTCAATGGGGAGGAGGCAGCCTACTCGATCTTTGGCGAGCAGGGCAGCCTTTTGCAGATAGAGATGCCCGAGCCCCTTACGGACGAGGCCGAGATTCGCCTGGACTACAGTGTGGAGCTGCCAAACGCGCGCGGGCGCCTGGGCTGGAGCGGCGACGGGGTTCGCCTGGGCGGGGCTTTTGCCGTGCCCGCGCGGCTGATGGAAGATGGGAAGTTTGACCAAAGCGGGCTGCCTGCCGTGGGTGACCCCAATTTGGGCGAAATCGCCGACTACGCGCTGACCCTGCGGCTGCCCACGAGCTTCGTCGCGGCAGGGCCGGGGCTGGAAGGGCCCGCGGAGGATGGAACCTGGCGCTTTAGGCTGCGCGACGCGCCTGAGCTGCTCGTGGCGTTTTCTAAGGGCTACTGCGTGGCGGCGAGCAAGGCAAACGGCGTGCGCGTGCGCGCCTTTGCGCCCACGGAAGAGGGCGCGGAGCTGTTGGCCGAGCAAGGCGCGCGCGCCCTGGAGGTCTATTCCGAGCTCTTCGGGCCGTACCCGCGGGAGGACTACATTTTGGCCGCGGCGGATCTAAGCTCGCTGGGGCTGGAAGCGCCGGGCTGCTCGCTGATCGACCTGAGGCTGCTTCGGGGCCAAGGCGCGCTGCTGGAATACGTCGTGGCGCACGAAACCGCGCACCAGTGGTGGGGCATGGCGGTCATCAGCGACCAAGTACGCCACGCCTGGCAGGATGAGGCGCTGGCCGAATACTCCGCGCTGCTCTACATGGAGGCGACCCAGGGCGAAAGCGGCTTCGTGAAGCATTATAATGCCCTGGTGCGCCCCGCCGCCGAGGATCAGACACTGAAAGGCCTGCCCATCGATCTGCCCCTCTCCTCCTTCGAGAGCGACGAGCTCTATTCCAGGCTTGTGTATAGGCTCGGCGCCGCGATGTGGCACGATCTGCGCGTGGAGATGGGCAATGCGGGCTTCCTTCGGGCGCTTTCTGGTTATTACAGGCAGCATAGGCTCAAGTGGGCCGAGCCGATCGACCTGCTGGGCGCCCTGGGCCCTCGCGGCGCGAACAGGGCGAAGGAGTGGCTGAGCGGGGCTCCGCGCCTGCGCGGGGGGAATTGAGCTTCCCTCCGCGAGGCCCCTGGAGCAGGGATCGGCGCGGTCAGTTCGCCGTTCTAAAGGGCGAAGGGAACGGGCACGCTCGCTCCGCTCGCGCGGCTGGCCAACGGCGCTCCGAACCTTCGCGGGAGGGCAGCGCGGTACCCTCCGCGCGCAACAGGCCTGGCTTTGCGCGCTGGGCCGCCCTCGTCGTCATTGCCAGGAGCGGCGCGGCAATCCAGGAGGAACGCCCAAAATCCTTGCCGGAAGGAGGAGCCTGGATTGCTTCGCTGCCGCTCGCAATGGCGGGGTCGCTCGCGCGCCAGGGAAAAAAGGCCCTCTCGGCCACCCACAACGCGCTTGGGTGCATCGTTTTCATCAATAAGGAGCGCGGCGGCACTGCCCTTGCGGAAAGGAGAAGGCGGCAGCCCTTTACCGGGGGTTTAAAAGGGCTTTGGCCGCGCGCGAAGCCCGCAAGAAAAGCCCGCAGCGCCTTGCGGCTGCGCGGCGTCGCGGGTTGGGCGCGGTAGAGAGAGGTTTTCCCGCAAAGGATAAGTGCTGGATTCGGAGTCGCGAACCCAACGGAACATCATGCGGAGCATTGAAACGCTGGGGCGATAGCCGCATTGCTCAAGCCCGAGGTTTTGCTTCAGCCACCTTTGGCAGACCGAATAGCGCAACAAGCAGCCAAGGGAAGACCCAGAAACACGATGGGATCGGCCTGGTCGAGCGCGGAAATGAAGCAGGGATGCCCCGTATCCTCCACGATTCAGCCTTTTTACGCGAGAATGGCGGAAAACAGCGCGTCGCGCTCCGCTTCGGGGCGCCGCCAATTGCCTACAGGGGAGGAAGGATCGGATTTGTGGGCGATGGAATCCAACTCGTGGCAGGGATTCCCGTCCGCGCTGAAAGCTCGCGCGCGAGCGTGTTTTTTCTGCTCCCAACGGGGCCGACGATATAGCACTTCAAGCCGCTCCCCTCTTCTGTGGATGAACAGAAAAAACGGCGGCGCGCTCGTGCATCGCCGCCGGGTGGGTGCGTTTTAAGCCCTGGGCGGGGCCTTCCTTCGCCGGGTGAGGACGAGGATCAGCATCAGCGGGAGGGCCAGGCCCAGCGCGCCGAAGAGAGGAGGGAACGCGTCCCCGGTCTTGGGCGGGGTGGACGAGCCGCCGGAACCGCCGCCGCCACCCCCAGACCCGCCGCTCCCCCCGCCCGAAGGCGTGGCCGTGGGCGCAAACGAAAACGTGGGCGTAGCCGTGGGCAGTGCCGTGGCCCCGCGCTGGTTGACGAAGGCTGCCGTAGAGCCGCCGGCGACGATGATCGCGCCAGCGCCGCTCGCCGTGCTGAGGTAGCCCTCCTGGTTGGCCTCGGCTTCGGTGACGCTGTAGCTGGTGCCGACGGGCAGGCCCGTAATCGTGACGCTTTCGCCGTGTTTGAGGGCGATCACGCCGCCGCTTGCGAGCGTGCCGCTTTTGCTGCCGCTATAGGGGTAGCTGCCCGCCGCGCCGAAGAGATAGACCGTGAAGTGGAATTCGCGGTTTAGCTCGCCCTGGCTGCCCGTCACCGTCTTTGTGAGGGTTAGCGCGCCCGTGCCGGGGAGGGGTGTGGGGGTCGGGCTGGCGCTGGGGATTGGGGTGGGGGACGAGTAGGCGTTTTGAAAGAGTAGATGAAGCTCCTTAACGCCCGGGCTCCCCTGCTTTTCGTAGACGACCGTGGCCGCCAGGCCGCTCCCCGGAGCGTTGACATAGACGGTGATGTTGTAGACCGTGGAATCGTAGCTGTAGCCGGGGGCCGTGCCCGCGATTTCCCGAAGGGTATAGCGGTAGGTTCCGGCCGCGTCATAGCTGATTTGGCCCAGGCTCTGCTCCCCCGCGCCGCTTTGGCTGACCTGCTTGACGTTCCCCGTGCTGCCCGAGGGCATGGGGGTGGAGGGATCGGCTCCGCGAAGCTCGAAGCGGAAGGTTTCGCTCGCGCCGGGGGAGCCGCTCACCCGCTTGACGAGGGTAAAGCCGCCGATGGCGACGCTGGAAGCCGCCCTGGCGGGCGCCGCGCCCAAAAAGAGCGGCACAAGCGCGAAAAGAAGCGCCAAAAGGAGTGAAAAAGGCGCCTTTAACCTGATGAGCTTCAGAGGCTGCGCCTCCTTTCGGCTGGGCGTTGGGGCTTCAAAGAATGCGCGCGATGAGAACCGACCTGGCGTTGGTGAAATCCGATGAGCAGGTCGAAAGGGTGAGCAGCTTCGCGTCCAAATCCAGCCCGGTATCGCGGAGATGGCGCGCGTTTTCGCGAAGGTAGCCCAAAAAGGCCTGCCTTTCCTCGGGCGATTCGATGAAGGGGTTGAAGACCGGGGAATCGTAGGCGTCCACGGTGAGGTAGGCGAGGATCTGCAGCCTGTGCGTGGCGCCCGGCAGATGGAGCCAGCCGCGCTCGTTGGCATTGAAGAAGGCCTCGTCGCCGAACTTTTCTAAATCGCTGAACATCGAGCCGTTGCTCATGTGGTGGCCGTAGAGGATGGAATGAAAGCCGCTAAAGTCCCTTTTGCAGCGGTGGTCGAGGAAGATGCTGCCCGCGATGGAGAAATTCCGAAGCGGGTCGTAGTTCAAATAGAACTGGTTATCGTTCCCCTGCACGAGAAGGTAGTCAATCCTGGTGTTTTCGATGACCAGCCAGCCGCACACGTCGGCGTTTAAGGCGACCGCTTCGCTCAGGCTCAAGTTCTCTTCGTCGCCCTCGCTAGGCTTAAAGACCTGCGTCTTTTCGCGCGCGTAGGCCTCCCGCGCGTAGAGATCGCGGGTATCCCAAAGGGCATAGCCGCAATAGAGAAGGCCGGTGAGGAGCAGGAGAAGCAGCCCCCAGTCGAAAACCCGATTCAGGGCGCGCGTCAATCCTCCTGCCCCCGGGCGCCTCTTCGTTGCCATTTACACGCGCGTGTAGCGCTTCTTGCCGCGGAGGATCAGGAAGGCGGCAAGCCCCAAAAGAAGCGCCGCGCCCAGCACGATGAAGGGAAGATCATCCGCCGTGATGCCCGTGGGCGGCGTGAAATTGCTCTCGTTGGTGTAGGCCGCCCGGGCGGTCGTGCTGCTGATGGTGCCGCTCGCGATCAAGCCCTGGGTGGCCGCGCCGTTGTTTACGCGCACGGTGGTGCTGTAGTTGGTTTCGGCGCTTTCGGTCACCGTCCAGGTCACGCCCGTGGGCAGGCCGGTGAACTCGATGGACTGGCCGTGCTTGAGCGTGAAGCTGTAGGGATTGACGCTGTTCGTCGTGCCGCTGGTGATGGAAGTGGCGCCTTGCTTCTTTTCCCAGATGTAGTCTCCGTTTTGCGAGAACTGAACCGTGAAGCTGAAATCCTTGGTCTGGTCGCCGTTGTTGCCCGTGACGACCTTGGAAACGATGAGGTTGTTGCTATCGTAGCGGTTGGTGAAGGTATTGTCTTTCCCTGCGCTGCCTTGCGGAAGCGTCACGGTTGTGGGGGCGCTCTCGTTATCGAGCACGCCGTTGGGGTAATAGCTGACGGTGACGACGAACTCGCCGGGCGCGGCGCCGTTGACCACATCCACGCGGGCGATGACATAGTGGCTGTCGTAGCTCACATAGGGGTTGGGGGTGCCGGGAACGAGCTCCGTCAGTCTATAGAAGTAGGCGCCCGCCGCCGTGTAGCTGATTTGGGGGAAGTCGACCGTGCCCGCGCCTGTGACCGTGCCGTTTAGGGCGAGCGGACTGCCCGTGGCGCCGGACGGCATGGGCGCGCCGCCCAATGCTGCCAGCCTGATCGTGCTCACGTCGCTCACGGGGTCTGTAATGACTTGATCCGAACCGTTGCGCCAAACCTTGAGCGCCTGAAGGATGATGCTATTGGCGCTGAGCGTGGAAACCGTGGCGCTGCCCGTGTCGGACTTGGTGTTATCCTTCTTCGAGGTGGCGGTGACGGTGATGATGATGCCCACGGTTTCGGTGGCATCCACCGTTAGCACGCCGGTGCTGGCGTCGATGCTGGTGCCCGACTTGTAGGGGCCGCCGCTGAGGGCCCAGGTTACGCCGTTATCTGGCGCGATGCCGTCGTTTCCGACGGTGGCGCTGAAGTTTTTGGTGCCGCCTGGGGCCACGGTGGAGGTCTTAGGCGTGACCGCGACCGAAACCTCGGTGGAACCGCCGCCCTGCAGCGTGACGACGCCGTTGGCGTTGGTCATGTTGATCTGGTTGCCGACCACGGGCAGCTCGTCGTAGCTGTTGTTGTAGGCATAGCCCCAGCCGTTCAGCGTGCCGTTGCCGTTGAGGCCGTATTGCCGGGGGATGGCGGTGACCGTGAAGGTATCCCCCGTGGTAGGGAGGATGTTGGTGAAGTTCAAAACCGTCGTAATCGAGTTCAGCGACGTATCATCGCCGACCAAGATGACCTTCATGCCTGCGGGGATGGCGTTGTTGGTGGCATTCAGCCCGGCGATGTCAGGGAAGTCTGCCACTTTTACGGCGGCGTTCGTTGCCGCGCCGAAACCATTGAAGGTGGCCAGCGACGGGTCGTAGATGTAGAGCATTTCGAAGATCTTGAACGCATTCCCGCCCGCGGCTGTGTGTGTGAAGGTCAAGCTCGCGCTTGCCCCGCGCGCCGCGATTTGGGTTTGCGTGCCGGTGATCGTCCCGTGATCGCCAGGCACCGCAAAAGCGAGCGGCAGGGCGCTAAAGAGCAGCCCCAGTGCCAAGAACAGGGCCAAACCCAGTTTAAGCCTTTTTCTCATTTGTAGATCAGCCTCCTCTTTCTCTTTGGAGTCGCACTGCCCCGATTAGTTCGATGGCACGAGAGCGGCGCTGAACATATCCCGTATGATGGCCGAGTCCGCGCTGTTAATGTTGCCGTTACAGTTCAAATCGGCAAGAAAGTCGGTGTATTGATCGACCATCACGCCGATTTGGGCGAAGGTCTGCCCGCTGAATCGGTCGCGTATGATGGAAGCGTCGGCCGAATTCACGTTGCCGTTTCGGTTCACGTCGCCCGGAACCACCACGTCGATGGAGGCGGTCGCGCCGTTGTAGGTCGCGGTCAGCGTCGCGATGCCGGAGCGCTGGCCGTTCACCACCGCGCTGCCGTTCGTGGCCGTAATCGCCGCGGTTTTGCCCTCAAAGCCCACGATATTGGCGACCGCCCAGGTTACGTTCGCAATCTGGGCGCTGGTCAGATCCACGCCGCCCGTTTGCAGCCTGATGGCGCGGGTCCAACTCATATTGCCGCCCTCGCCGGTGTTGCCCACCCGCGGGATGACCAAAATGCGGTCTGCCGTGTCGCCATAATCATCTACGATGGTCAGGTTCGGTGCCGCGACCATGTTCACCGTGCCTTCGCTGATGGTCGCGGCGATATGAATAGCGCTGTTGCGAAGGATGCCGAATACGAAGTCGCCCTCCAGTGCGCTAACGGTGGCAAAGCTGCCCCCAACCGCGAAATCGCCAGAAGCCACCTTCAGCGCGCCGCTCGGCGTCGCCACATAGAGCATGGGGGGCTGGACGGAGCCGGAGTCGAAGGAGGAAGCCAAGACCCATTGGTTATCGGGCGCCGCGGGGGCGATGCCGCTTAGGTTAAACAGCTGCAGTTGCACCGCCAGGGTGTGGGCGGCGCTGTTGTAATTGGCCGAGTTCACCTTCCAGTAGGCCATGAAGGCGGTGCCAGCTCCGCCGTCGTTATTTGCGGCATCGTAGGCCGCCTGCACCTTGGCTATGCTGAACTCGCTTGCGTCCACCGTCACCAGGGGATCCAGGGTCAGGGTCAAGTTCAGATAGCCGGCCATCAGCACTTCGTTCCAGGGCGTGCCGTTGGGCGTGACGGTATAGAGGAGCTTCGCCATATTGAACGCGGTCCAGACCTGGGCCATGTCTAGCGCCGCGGCGTATTGGAAGGGATAGTCTCCGCTGCTCTTTTCCGTTAGGTTAAGGGGGTTTGCCGCGTTTGAGAAACTGTCGGTAAAGGCCTTAACGGCGACGGACGCGTCGGCGGGGAAAATAGTGGCCCCTGTGTTTGGCAAAACGATCGCCCCGGCCGTGCTTAGCAGGCCAAGGCCAAGAATTGTTAGGCAGAGCAGCCCGGCCAGGATGGAAATGCGCCTTTTCATTTCGGATTCCTCCTTTCAAAAGGGGAAGGATTGGGTGAAGACCGATTCCGCGGCGTATGACGCGGGAATGGGCGGTATCAGCGAGGTGAATAAAAGCTAAATTTGGCGGCGGCGGAAGACCGTAACGGCCCTTCCCTTGATTTCTTTGATTGAAATGGGGCCGAAATCGCGGGAATCCAGCGCGTTTTCGCGCCCGTCACCCAGAATGAACACGCTGCCTTCTGGCACCGTAAGGGGGTAGGGCGCAAGGTCGCCCGCGTAGCTTGGGTAAAATACGGCCTCTTGCTGAACGGCTCCGTTTAAGAGGAACTGGCCGTTTTCGCTGAAGGCCACCGCGTCGCCCGCCACGGCGACGATCCGGCCGACCTGATCCTCGCCCTGCGCCCGATAGAGCACGACCTGCCCGAACACGCCAAGGTCACCCAGGCGGTAATACAGCATCAGGTCGCCATCCTTCAAGCTTGGATACATCCCGGCGCCGCGCATCGGCGTGAAGCCGAACACGAAGCCGAAGAGCAGGAAGAGCGAAAGCGCCAAAACCCCGGCCTTGATGAGGAGGTTCCGCAGCTCGCGGGCAGGATCGGCGGCCTGGCCGCCCGAAACCGGGACGACCGACCTTGGGTAGCGCTTCTTGCCTGGGTAGGACTTGGCCAGGATCTCGTTTTCGACCTTGCTCAGCGTGATGAGCGGCGGTGGGGAAGCGTCTGCGTCTGGGCCGAGCGCGGGCGGGGAAGGGCCCCAGATCTGGCTGCGGTCGATCTCGTCAGAGGGCTGCGTTCCCTTTGGTTTTTCCGCCATGCGGGTTGCGACCCCCTTGAGAAAATCGGCTTGAGACGCCCCCACAGGCGAGGCCCGGGCGCGACCATCTTTGGGAGCAGTATACACGCAAAAAAAAAGTTATGCAAGAGGTTTTTTGCCAGACAGGAACGCATTTTGAATGATGCATAACGATATATAGTTAGAAGGAAACCCTTCTTGCCCGAAGAAGCATTTTCTGGTCAAAATCATGGCGGGTATATAATTGGTCTGTAGAATAATGGCTAAATTGAAGGTGCTCTCGCCCCAGATGGAAGAAGAGGCGGAGCTAAGCGCTCTGCCTCTTCGTTTGGGTTCGTGCGGCCTGCCCTAGCTTGCGGCCCGGTATTTGGTCTGTGCGTAGAGCTGGTACGAGAGCTGGCTCATGCCAGTGGCGATGACACCCTGCACGATGCCCTGCACCAGCCAGGCGCCGGTGTCGGCCCCGCTTTCGTAGGTCACCAGCAAGCCCGCCAGCACGCCGATTGCGCTCAAAATCCAGGGGATCATCCAGGTTTTCACTCCGGGCGTCAGCTTAAGAAGCTTCCCGATGATCACCAGGCAGACCGGCATTAACACCATCGATTGAACCAGCGCGCCCGAGAGCGTCGCGAGCACATCACCCATTGGCCCCGCCTCCTTCTTAAAATCTTGCCGCGTGATTTGCGCTTACGCCACAAGGTTTATGCCGGAAGGGCGGCGGTTATGCCTAGCTGTATTGGATCCGAATCTCGCCAAAGCTCGCGTCGCCGTTCAGGATCAGCCGCGGCGCCTCCGCTGCCGGCCGGTTTTTGGAGGTAAAGTCCTTGATGGAGCCAAAGCCCGTGCCTAAATTGTTGACGATCTCCCACTCCTTGGGCACGAAGAGCTGGATCGTCCCAAAGCTCGCGTCCATCAGGATTTGTGCCTGGCCATCCTTGAGGGTAACTTGGTCAAAATACACCAAAAGTTCGCCAAAGCTCACCGAGAGGCGGCCGCTTTCAAGTGCGTCCGCATGGAGGAAGCGGCTGGTCTTGCCAAAGCTGAGCTGGATATAGGGGTGGTTCTCGTCCGCGCCTTCGTCCAGCCCCGTATGGTTGCTCCAGCTGCCGTCGACTCCACGGTGCCAGGAATGCTCGCCCCTGCGGTGGAAGATGGCTTCAAGGCCGAGGAGGAGCAGCAGGGCGCTGACCCATAAAACCCAAAAGTCGAGCCTGGGCAGGCCGAGCGGCTGCCAAAACAGCCAGTAAAGCCCTGCCAGAGGGGCGACCACGCCGAAGAAGCCATGCCAGCTCACCAGATTTTGGACGAAAAAGCCCACGAGCGCCACGCTGGCGACGATCGTCCAGACGTTGATGCCAAGGAGAGCGCCCCCGCTCACCTGTGAAACCACCAGAAAGATGGCGCCCGCGATCAGCGCGATGCCCCAGAACCAGTTTCCGCTACGTTTCATAGCCGATGCCCCTTTCGTTGAGGCGCTCCTTGAGCGCCCGGTAATAGCGGCGAGAGAGGAAGACCTGCTTGTGCGAGCCGCTGAAGCGCACCAGGCTGGAGGAGCTTAAATCCTTCGTGATGGAGTAGACCTGCGCGAGATTGACGATGCAGCCCTTCGAAATGCGAATGAAGCCGCGCGGCAGGCTCTCTTCCAGCTCATACAGCCTTTGGCGCACCCGGAAGGCGTCGCCCGCCGTGTGGGCGAAGACCGCGTCGCCCTCGGTTTCGAAGAAGAGCAGGTCTTCCATCGGGAAGAAGTATTCCTCGCTGCCCTTGAAGAAGCTCAGCTTCGGCCCGCCTGCCTGCTCCAGGATGAAGCGCTGAATCCGCCGGATCGTTTCGTCCGCGCTGCGGCAAACGATGCGAATCTCATCCTCGTTCAGATCGGGGTTCAGCTCAATGTGCAGCTTCAAGCGCTTTCATCTCCCTTGTGGCCCTAAGTATAGAAAAGACCTGGTAAAAAAGGAAGAGGCAGAGGGGCAAGCGGTGGTGCGCACCCCCCAAGCGGTCGGTTTTCGGTGCTAAGGGGTTTCCCTTTTGCGGATCAGCCCCAAAAGGAAGGCCTCGATCTTCTCGCCATAGCGGGCTGAGGCGAAAAACAGCAGGGCTGAAAGCGCGACCAGCACGCCCCAGCCCCAGGGCGGCAGGCTCAGCGCGCCGGAGCCGACCAGCGCGCTGAAGACGAGCCCCCAGGGCCGCGTTAGCGCGCACATCAGCGCAAAATAGCCCCAGGAATACCCGCCGAGCCCGGCGAGCAGGCAAAGAAGGTCATCCGGAAAGAAGGGGAAGAGGAACAGCAGGGTCAGGGTCATTCTTTGCTTTTGGGCGATGAGCGGCAGGTACTTATCCACGACGGCGGGCGGGGCAAGGCGCTCAATCAGCGGCCGGCCAAAGCGCCGCCCAAGCCCAAAGGCGGCCAAAGAGCCTGCGAAGATGGCCGCGGAGGAAAACAGCAGCGAGGGCCAGAAGCCAAAGAGCGCCCCGCCGGCCAGGGTGGTGACGTTCCCCGGGATGGGCGCGGCGATCACCTGCAAAAACTGCAGCAGCATGAAGACGGCGGGCCCCCAGGCCCCAAAGCCGCGCACATAGGCCTGCAGCGCCTCGGCCGATTTGAAGACGGAAAGGCAGCCTTTTGAGTCCAAATAAAAATAAAGGACGCAGAGGGCGGCCAGACCCAGCAGGCTCAAAGCGGTGAGCAGGGCGCGCTTTTTGCCTGCCCTGTTGGCTGAAGATTCGTTCATGGTCGGGTTCCTCCTTCGGGCATTCCCGCGTACGGGAATGCGCTGTGTTTCATGGGAAAGCGGCGCTTTTCTCTAGGGATTGAGAATCCGCTCCGGCACGCGGCTGGGAAGCGGCTCACGCGCGGGCAGGCCCCTTGCTAGGGGTGGGGCATGGCGCCGCTGGCCGTTGCTTGGGCCTGAGGAAAGCGTGGAGCCGGCAGCGTCAACGGTGCGCATTGGCGAATGAGGGGCGGCTCGCGAGTGAGCGAGAGCACCTCACTTGCCGTGTTCGCGCACGGCGGTGGAATAAGAGCGCTGCGAGCGGCAGGCGGCTTCTTTGGGCGTGCGAAATGCGCTTTTTTAATGGAGCTTGGTCTTTGGGCAAGGAAACTTGGGCGATTTCTGATGGATTTTGGGGTGCTTTTGCGCGGTTTTGGCGGGACTGGACGGCGGATTTCCTACAAAAGTGGCGAAGCGCCGCTTTTGTAGGAAGGAAGGTGCCGTCTTGGCCGCAAAGGTGGTGGATGGAGGGCTGCTTGAGCAGACAGGCTCGAGTCACGGCAGGGGCTGCGCTTTGGCTGCAAGGGGCTGAGGGGGGTACCCGGCCTAGGGGTTGAGGATCAGCCCCGGCGCGCGCGGCAGGGGGGCGCGCAGGCTCATGTAGCCCGAAAGCCCTTCGATGGTGAAGCCCTCGCGGAGGAACTGCAGGCGCTGGGCCGGGCCAAGCTCGGTGAGCGAGTTGGTCAGGGCATAGCACAGGGCCTGTTCCTCCCGCATCGAAAGGCTGGAGAGAGCCTGGGCGCCGGCTGCGCTGAGGTTGAGCACCATGCAATCCCCCAGGCGGCCGACGCCCAGGAGCATATCGGCCGAAAAGCCCGTGGGGAATGGGTTTTTAAGGCCTTCTTCGCCGGGGAAGGGGCCTTCGAGCAGCGCCAGGGCGACGGCCCTTGGCAAGGAGACGGAGCGGCCGATGGCGCGGGTGACGGGCTGCAGCCTGCCAGCTTCGTTGGGCAGATAGAGGGTGATTTGGCGGCCGAGGTAGGGTTCGGCCTGTGCTCTGCGGATCTCAAAGCCGCCGCCCAGGAGGAATTCCTGCCCGCCGCAAGTGATGCGAAGGCCGGCCAGCGCGGGTACGAAGCCGGTCAGGCTCAAGGTGATGGCCGCTACGGCCAGCTCGCCGCCTTCATCCCGGGCCAAGGCGCCTTCGGGGAGCTTTAAATCGAGCAGTCTCTCGCTCGATTCGAGCGCGAAGCTGAAGGAGGGCGCCTCGCTCAGCGCAAGGTCGCGGGGGAGGACGGGGCGCAGCGCCTCGCTCTTTGGGCCTTGCGCGAGCGCCGCGAAGAGGTTTTTTGCGTAGTCCTGCGAGGAGGAAAAGAAGATGCGCCGCAGCTCTGGCACCAGCTTTTGGCCGTTCTCGGCCAGGAAATAGAGGGTGACCTCGCGCGTGAAGCCGGACGGGCTGTTCTCGTTTTGGTAGTTTTGCCAAAGGCTCTGCAAATCGCTGTTGAAGCGCGGCATCGCGCCCAGAGGGATGCCGAAGCCGAAGCTCGAATAGACCCTGCCGTTGAGCAGGATGTTGACATGCTCGATTTCGCCCAGCTCGCACAGCGTATTGGCCACGGCCACATAGAGGTTGAAGACCTCGCGGGGGTTCAGCCCGGCAAACTCGCCGCCCAGGTTCACCGTGGCGATGGAAAGGCAAAGGTCGAAGCTCAAAACGCGGACGAAGGCATCTCGCGGGTAGGGCGAGAGCAGGCCTTCTTCGCCCGGGTCGCGGGCCAGCTCGCGCACCAGAGCTAGGCCGGTTTCTTCGCCAGGGAGCACGGCGACGGGGCGCAGCTTGGGTACGAGGCGCGTGCCATCCGCGCTGAGGTAATAGAGCAGCGCCCGCGCGGAATAGGCCAGGGCCTTATCCTGAAGCCGGCGCGTGCCCGCCCCCGAGGCGGAAAGCGGAGCGAGCAAGAAAAGGAGGGCGAGCAGCGCCGCGGCGAGCCTCTTTTGTTTCATCGCGCGCACCTCAGGCGCCGCCCAGCGCGCGCAGCAGGGAGGGGTAGCTCACGCGCCAGCCCGCCTCGCGCAGCAGCAGCAGCGCAAGGCCGCGTTTTTCGTTCAAACTGCCAGGCTCGGCCAGCGAAAGCGAGAGGGTCGCCGTGGCCGAGAGCCCATCCTGCGAAACGCTCACGCTGCCGCTGAGCGAAAAGCCGGCCACGGAGCCGAGATTGCCCAAGACCTCGGCCACGGAGGAGCCGTCCGCGGGCAGATCGGCCAAAAAGCCTTCGAGCAGGGCGTAATTGCGCTCGGAAAGAGCCTGCAGGGCCAGTTCCGCCACGCGGTATGGGGTTAAAAGAAGCGAAGGGTCGCGGCTCAGCGGGCCGAGGGTGGCGCCTAGATCCTCAAAGCCCGATTCCTCCGCGCTTAAACGCTCGCCGGTGCCGTCGCCCTGCTTATCGACCAGGATCAGCACGCTGGAGTATCGGCCAAGCTCGGTGATGGAAGAAACGATGGAGGAAAGCGCCAGTCGCCTGCGCAGGGCACCGTCTTCCTGGCCCTGGGGCGAGCGCAGGAATTCGTGGCTGAGCGTGACCGAGAGGTAGCCGCTTTGCTCGCTGATCTGCCGAACCTGGGTCGAGGGGTGGATGAGCGCGCGAAGGCCGTCGGCCCCTTCCGGGCCGCGGATGAGCTGCTCGATGACCGCCTGCTCAAGGGCGGCCCCGTCGCCCGAGGGCAGAAGATAATCCCTCTGGGCCAAAAACTGGCCGTCCGGGCTCAAAAACCAGAGCGTGGCGCGCGCGCTGCCCGAGGGCAGCCCCTCGCCGCCCGGCAGAATGTCTTCTACATAGCCCTGGCTCGGGTCGCCATCGCGCCGCTCGCTGATGCCGCCTAGTTGCCCGCAGGCGGAAAGCGCCAGGCTCAGCGCCAGCAGCGCGAGGAGAAAACAGGGCCTAAATCTGCCTGTTTTGCGGTTTTTCATGGTTGGCTTCCTCCTGCCTCGTCGGGCTCGTCGTAGGGTTCCGGGTCCTGGGCAGCGGGCAGGATGACCGTAAAGGCCGTGCCCTCGTCTTCCGCTGAATCGACCAAAATCTCGCCGTCGTGCACGCGGACGATGTTCTGCACGATGGAAAGGCCAAGGCCAGTGCCGCCGGTGGCCCTGGAGCGGGCCTTATCGACCCTATAGAAACGATCGAAGATATGGGAAAGTGCTGCCTTGGGGATGCCGATGCCGGTATCGCGCACGGTAAAGACCACGTTTTGCCCCTCGTGGCGCAGGGAAACCCAGATCCGGCCGCCTTCTTTCGTGTATTTGATCGCGTTATCGACCAGGTTGTAGATCGCCTGCGAGAGACGCAGCGCATCGCCCTCGACATAGAGGGCTTCGTCAAGCTCGAGCTTGATTTCCACGCCCGCGCGCCTTGCAAGCTGCGCCAGGCGGGCGACCGTGTTGAAGACCAGCTCGCTCAGCGAGAGGTATTCCTTTTGCAGGGGGAGCTGCCGCCCGTCAAAGCGCACGAGGGTGAGTAGATCCTGCACGATGAGGTTCAACCGATCGACCTCGCCGTTGATATCCTCCAAAAATTCGCGGGCGTGGCCCTCGTCGATGGTTTCGAGCGAGAGCAGCGATTCCGCCATGACCTTGATGGCGGAAAGCGGGGTTTTTAGCTCGTGCGAAGCGTTTGATATGAACTCGTTGCGCATCTGGTCGAGGTTCTGAAGCCTTTCGCTCATGGCGTTGAAGCTCTGGCTGAGCTGGGCCACCTCGTCGCGCCCGCGCACCCGCGCCCTGAGTGCGAAACCCTCGCGCCCGGCGACGCGCATTACGTCGTTGAGCTCGTTGATCGGGCGAATGATGAGTTGCGTCAGCCAAAAGGCCAGTGCCGCGGCCAGGAGCAGCGCCAGGAGAAAATAGGAAAATAGGGCTTGGCGAATGGAAGCGAGCTGGTCGAATACATCTTGAAGGGAGCTGGACATGAGCGCGATACCTACGGTGGAGCGATCAAAGACGATGGTGGAAGCGTAGTAGCCAAGCCAGGTATCGCCGGCCTGGTGCAGCCCCTGTGAAAGGGTCGCCCGCCCGGCGCTTAAGTCCAAAACCTCGCCATGGGCCAGCCGCAGGCCATTGAGGCTGGAAAGCGAATCGGCCCAGACGGTTCCGTCCGGGCTTAAGACGAGGAAGCGCGCCGTGTGCAGGTAGGCCTGCTCGGCGAGCAGGGCCTGAATGCCCTCGGCGTCAAAGCCGCCGACCAGAGGGGCGGCTTCGAGGGCGAAAGCATCGACGATGTGCAGATTCTCTTTGGCGCGGCGCTCAATGAGGAAGCTCGCGGTCAACTGCGTGGCGGCGAGCATCAAAAAGCCAAAGCCCAGCGCCATGGCGGTGACGGCTGAGAGCACCATGCGCGCGCGCAGGCCGAAAAAGCGCTTATTTATCGGTGAAATAGTATCCAACTCCCCATTTGGTGATGATATATTCCGGCTTGCTGGGGGTTCGCTCGATCTTTTCGCGCAGGCGGCGGATGTGCACGTCCACCGTGCGCAGATCGCCGCTGTAGTCGTTCTTCCACAATAGATCCAGGAGCTGGTCGCGGGTGTAGACCTTGCCGCGGTTCAGGGCGAAGAGCCTGAGCATATCGAACTCCTTAGCGGTGAGGGTTACTTCCTCGCCGCAGGCGCTGACCGAGCGCTGGTTCAAGTTGATGGAAAGCTCGTGGATGGTCAGCACGGAGGGGGCCTGCTCCTCGCTCGGGGCCTGCACGCGCCGCAGGATGGTCTTGATGCGCGCCTTGACCTCCAGCACGTTGAAGGGCTTGGTCATGTAGTCGTCAGCGCCGTATTCGAGTCCCAGGATCTTGTCCATATCCTCGCCCTTGGCGGTGAGCATGATGATGGGCACCGCCGAGCTTTCGCGGATGCGCTGGCAGACCTCGATGCCGTCGAGCACCGGCAGCATCACGTCGAGCAGGATGAGGTCATACTCGCCCTCGTCGAACTTTTGCAGGGCTTCGCCGCCGTCGAAGGCTGCGTCCACCTCGTAGCCCTCCTGCTCGAGCGAGAATTTAAGGCCTTTGACGATGCCGGGCTCATCATCGACCAATAGCAATCTTTTCGGCATGAAAAATCCCTCCGCACTTTACTTTTCCTTCGTATTTTACCCTCTTTTCGTGTGCGGATGCAATATCTAAATTGAAAGCGCCGGGCTCGCGGGCCCGCTGGGCGCATAGAGGCGAGCAACCTCAAAGTTAGAAGGGGCCTTGAAAAGAAAGATGAAATGAGATAGTATTTGGAGGGAAAGGAAGAATGAAGAAGTAGGAAGTCGAATGCCGGCAAAGATCATCGCGGTGATTAACCTCAAGGGCGGCGTCGCAAAGACGACGACGGTGGTGGGCCTTGGCACGATTCTGGCGGGGGGCACAGGAAGAAGGTTCTCATCATCGACCTGGACCCGCAGACCAACGCCACGACCATGCTGATTGGCGAAGAAAAATGGCTTGAGCTCGATAATGGCGGCCATACCCTAGCGGCGCTGTTTGCGGACGCGCTGAATGGGGGCAAAACCTTTAAATAGAGAAAAAACCTTGCAGCGCTCGGTGGGCAACGTGCAGGGAATCGAGACCCTCGACCTGCTCCCATCCAGTCTCAAGCTCATCGACATGCAGGATAGATTGACCACGGACGCGCCCACGAAGATCCTGAGCCGTGGCATTGGCGAGCTGCTCGGCGAATACGATTATGTATTAATCGACTGCCCTCCAAACCTCGGCCGGATTACGCGCAATGGGCTCGACATCGCAGATGCCTACCTGATCCCTACCATCCCCGATGTCCTATCCACCTACGGCATTCCGCAAATCGTGACCAAGGTCAAGGAATTTGAGGAAATGAGCACGGGGATCGTCCCGCTGGGCATCGTGGCCACGAAGGTGCGCAGGCAGGTGGGGCTGCACAAGAGGACACTGGAAATCATGCGCGAGAAGGCGGGCAAACCCATGGGCGAGTCGCAAATCGCCTACCCCTACGTGTTCCGCAACATCTTCATTGAAACCGCGCAGATCGCCGAAGCTGCGGAGTTTCAAAGGGATGCGACGCTTCACCAAAAGTGGAAAAGCAGCGCGCACGACGCGTTTTACCGTTTTGCTTACGAGTTCATCGAAAGATGTAAGGAGGTTTAGCATGACCAATAAGGCGATCGCCGCGAAATGGAAGAAGATCAGCGCCTGCATAGCCGATGAGATGGTCGCAAACGAGAGCTTTGCCCAAAGAATGGCTGCGGCCATGGGGGAAGAGGCCACCGCGCCGGCAAAACAGGCCGAAAAGGCAACCGGGCGGGCAAAGGGCCGTGCGTCGGCGAAAATCAACCCCTTCGCACTGCTGGAGCAAGGGCCGACCGCGCTAACAGCGGCGCTTGCAAGCCTAGATATTGAGGAATTGAAGGATGTGATCGCGGCCAACGGCATGGATGCGAAGAAGCTCGCGATGAAGTGGAAGAAGCGCGAGAGACTGGAGCAGCACATCCTGCAGGAAACGGCGCGCAAATCGTCGCACGGAGATGCATTTTGGAACGCTTCCGCCCAAAGCGGGGAAGAGCGATAGAGCGTGGCCCGCAAAGCGTCGCTTTGCGGGCTTTTTTTTGCGCGTCGGCTAAAGAGGCCGTCGCGATGAGGCTTTGGTCAAAGGGGCGGGGAGCAAAGAGACCGTGGCAATGTTTGCAACTTGTTTGCAACTTCGGGGCGGGGAAGGCGGCCCTGAAGCTATGCAGATTCGGGGGAATGTGCTAAAATACCGCTTATGTAAGGCGGCCCCGTGCATTTGGGGGCGCGCCTGAAACCGGGAGGAAGCATGGTTTTTCGTTTATTTCGCCGCGCTTTGCCGCTGCTGCTTTGCGCCTGCCTGTTGCTTATATGGCCGGCCGAAGCCTTTGCAAAGCTCAAGCAGGCCAAGCCCGAAAGCGGGATCTCCAGCTATAGCGCGGGCTCGCCGGGCGATCTTTCGGCTAGCAATTTGTGGGCGCAGAGCGCCATTTTGATCGACGCGGATACCGGGCGGGTTCTTTTTAGCAAGAAGGCCGGCGAGGTGCTTTACCCAGCCTCGATGACCAAGATCATGACCGCCCTGCTCGTGGTCGAAAACCTCGAGCTCAATTCCGTGATTACGGTTTCAAAGACCGCCGCCGCGGTGGGCGAATCGAAGCACTACGTGGACGAAGGCGAGCGCATCCCCGTGCGCGACCTGATGTATGGCATGCTGATGACCTCGTCCAACTCGATGGCGGCGGCGCTGGCAGAAGAGATGAGCGGCAGCGTCTCGGGCTTCGCGGCGGCGATGACCGAGCGCGCCAAGGAGCTTGGCTGCGAGAATACGAGCTTTGCCAACCCCCACGGGCTGACGAGCGAAAAGCACTATACCACGGTTTCGGACTATGCAAAGATCGTGCGCGAGGCGCTCAAGCACGAAGAGATCGTGGAGATCATCCACACTTCGAGCTATAGCGTAGGCGCCACGAACACCCACGAAAAGCGCAGCTACCAAAACTCCAACACCATGCTGCCAGATAGCGGCGCCAAGTACGCGGAAAGCTATGTGATCGGCGGAAAAACAGGCTACACGAACGCGGCGCAGCATACCTTTTGCTGCCTGGCCGAACGGGACGGCGTGCGCCTCATCGCGGTGATGATGGGCACGACGGCCGAAGGCAAGTGGCTGGATGCCAAGAAGCTCTTCGAATATGGCTTTGCGGAGTACGCCTCGGTTTCGTTGGCCGAGATGTATAACAATTACCCCTATACGGCCTCGGTGCAGGGCGCCGCTAAGGCCGAGGGCGGCGAGCTGATGCTGAGCCTGGCCGAGGACGCAGACTTCAGCAGGCTGCGCATCCTGGTTTCAAAGGCCGAAAAGGCCAAGATCGAAAGCAATTTTTTGGAATATACCACGCTGAGCACCGAAGGCACGCTGGTAGCCCCCATCCAGGCCGGCCAGCGCGTGGCCACGCTGCGCTTTGAATATGAGGGCGTCGGCCCGATTGACTTGCCCCTGGTGGCGGCGCGCGCGGTGAACACCGAGGTTGTGGCCGTCACGCCCCCGCCCACGCAGGATGGCGGAGGCCTTCTTTCGCCGAATTTTGTCGCCCCCGCGATCTCCGGGCAGGTGGTTTCGGGCAGCAATGCGGGTTTCCCGCTGATGCTGGTGGTCGCCGTGGTGATCCCCGGCCTGCTCTTCCTCTTCTTGCTCGGCTGGCTCATGGTCGAGATCCGCAAAAACTCTAAAAAGAAGCGTGCCGAGCGCCGCAAGCAAAAGGACGCGGAGTCCCTGCGCAAGTACCTGGCGCGCAGGCAGAGGGCCGACGAATCCATGGGCGTGACGCTCCGCGCTCCCGTGCAGCGGGCGGGCACAAGGCACCTTCCCGGCGAAGAAACCGCGCGGGTGGCGCGCGATTATGGCGAAGGGCGGGCCGTCGCCCGGCCTGCGCCGCTGCAGCTTCGACCCCTTGAGCGCGAGCCGCTGACGCGCAGCGAGCGCGGCTATGCGCCAAGGCCGAGGCGCGGCTTCCACTCCGGCCAATAAGGGCGGTGCGGGGTGCGCGGCGGCGGGGTAGGAGCCAAAAGCGGCGTGCGCAGGCCGATGCTGTTCTTTGCCCTGGCCGCGTTTTTATATGCCGCGCTCTTTTGCGCGCGCGGGCTGGCGCTGCTCCCGGCTGCGAACCTGCAGCCTGCCGAAGGGCTGCTTTCTGGCGAAGTTTCGGGATTTTTGGGTGAGAAAGGCGTGATCATAGACGAGGCGCTGTTCGAGGGCAGGGCGGCTGGCAAGGTCGTCTTATATGCCCCGGGCGGCGCGTTTTTGCGTCCCGGGCAAAGGGTTGAAATGCAAGGGCTCTTATCGCCCCTGCGGAACGACACGAACCCCGGCGCCTTCGATTTTAGGCGCTATGCCTACGGCCTGGGGCTAAGCTATAGCGCGAAGGGCGAGATTTTAAGCGTTTCTGGGCAGGGAAGGGCGCCTTCGGCCCTTGAGAAGCTGAAAAACGCGCTCGAAACGCGGATCGCCCTGCTCTGGCCCGAGCACGAGGGCCTGCTCAAGGCCTTGCTCCTTGGCGAGGGCGGCGAAATGGACGATGAACTGCGCAGGGCCTACCAGCGCAGCGGCGCCGCGCATGTGCTCGCGGTTTCCGGCCTGCATGTGGGCTTCATCGCGTTGCTGATCGGCCTGCTCTTGTTCTTTTTGCCCAAAAATTCAAAGCCCAGGCTGCTGTGCGCCCTGGGGTTTTTGCTGCTCTATGCCCTGCTCACGGGCGCGCGGCCCTCGGTGCTGCGTGCCTGCGTCATGGCTGGGGCGGCGCTTGCGCTGCAGGGCCTAGGCAGGCGGCCGGACAGCCTTTCGACCTTGAGCCTGACGGCCGGGCTGATGCTCTTCCTCGCACCCAGGCAGTTGCTTTCGGTTTCGTTTCAGCTCTCGTTCGGTGCGGTGCTGGGCATCTTGCTGCTCAATCCACGCTTTGAAGGCTGGCTGGGCAGGCTGCGCTTTTTGCCGCGCTTTGTGCGGAGCGCGCTCTCGGTCTCGCTGGCGGCGCAGCTCGGCTGCCTGCCCGGCCTGCTGCAGTGCTATGGCAGTCTGCCGCTCCTGTCGCTGCTTTCGAATCTATTGCTGGTGCCGCTTTCGGGCGCGCTGGTCTGCTTGGGGGTCGTGACCCTGCTTTTAAGCTTTGCCCTGCCCGTTTCGCTGCCCGCCACCCTCGTTTCGCTTTGCGCCGCTTGGATGAACGCCCTGAGCGAGGGCATAGCGGCGCTGCCCTACGCCCTGCTCTATCTGCCCAAGACGCCGGAAGCGCTCAGCGCGCTTTGGCCCTTCATTCTTTACCTTTGCTCAGGCGAATTTGGCGCCTTGAGCCGCCGGTCAAAATTCGCCTTAGTCGGCTTTTGCCCGGCGGCGCTCATCGCGATTGCGCTGGCCTTCGCGCCGCCGCTCTTCCCGCGGGAAACGGAGCTGAGCTTCCTCTCTGTCGGTTCGGCCGACAGCATTTTGGCCCGAAAGGGCCGCGTGAGCGTGCTGATTGACACGGGGCGCGACGGCGAAGCCGCGCTGCACGCCCTGCAGGCGGCCGACCCCTATTTGGAGGCCCTCATCATCACCCACGCGGACGCGGACCATGCGGGCGGGCTTTTAAACCTTTGCCAAAACCTGCGCGTGCGCGAGATCCTCTACCCAAAAGGGCTGGAGGCGGACCGCGAATTCTTCGCGGAGCTGCGCCGCGCGCAGGCCTTGGGCGCGGCGGCGCGCCCCGTTGCCGCAGGGGATAGGCTGTGCTATGATGGAATGGAATTCGAGGTGCTTTGGCCCGAGCGGATGGAAACCGCCAAGCAAAACGACTTTAGTTTGGTCTTGCGGCTGACGAGCGGCGGCAAGAGCGCCCTGCTGACCGCGGACATTAATGCCTTTAGCCAAAAAGGCCTGCTGCTGCCCGCGAGCGATGTGCTCAAAGTCCCGCACCACGGCAGCGCGGACGGGTTAACCCAGGCTAATTTGCGGGCGGTTTCGCCCCAAATCGCTATCGTCAGCGTTGGGCCGAATCCTTATGGGCTGCCGAGCCTAAAGACGCTCCGCGCGCTGGAGAGCGGGGGCATCCCGGTCTACCGCACGGATGAAAAGGGCGCCGTGCAGGTGATTTTGAGCGAAGGGGAGCTGAAAACGCGCTTTTTTGCGCCTTAGAGATGGACTATAAACGCTTTTTTTTGGCCCTGAAGGAAAGGAGCCTGCCCGCCTGCCTGCTGCTCGACGGCGAGGAAGAGTATGTGAAGCTGAGCGCCCTGGCCCAGCTGCGCCAGGCCTTTTTGGCGCCGGGCGCGGAGGTTCTGGACGAGAGCGTCCTGCCCGAAAGGGCGGGTTTCGCGCAGATTTCAGAGGCTTGCGAAACCCTGCCCTTTTTGAGCGAGAAGCGCCTCGTGCTCGTGAAGGAAAGCCCGCTTTGCCAAAGCTCCGGGCGCGGCGGCGAGGAGGACGCAGACCGCCTTTGCGCCTATTTGGATTCCCTGCCCGAAACGACGCTGCTGATCTTCGTGGTGAAGGGCGGTGCCGACATGCGCAAGAAGCTGCCGAAGAAGATCGCCGCCCAAAAGGGCGACGTCCGCTTTTCATTCCTCGCGCCGCGCGAGCAGGCCATGTTCGTGCAAAGGCAGATGGGCGCCTTCGGCAAGCGCATCGCCGCGGAGGCGATGGAGGAATTGCTCCTGCGCGCTGGCCCGCCGCTGGAAAGGCTCGAGGGCGAGAGCGCAAAGCTGGCGCACTATTTGGGCGAAAGGCAGGAGGCCGCGCTCGAGGATGTGGAGACTATCGTCGCCCGTTCGGCCGAGAGCACTGCCTTCCAGATGCTTGACGCCCTGCTGCAAAGGCGGGCGAAGCCCGCGCTTTCGATGCTGGAAGAGCTGCGCGCCCGGGGCGAGAGCGGCTTTGGGATCTTGGCGCTGCTTACAGGGCAGCTCCGCCGCATGCTGCACCTTTCGCTGCTCATGGGCGCGGGCCTGGCCAGGGGCGAGGCCGCGCAGAGCCTGTCGCTCAGCCCTTATGTGGCCGGCAAGGTGGCCGAGAGCGCCAGGGGCTACGCGCCCGGGCAGCTCAAGGTGATGCTGGCCCGCTGCATCGAAACCGAATATGCCCTCAAATCCGGCCGTCTGCGCGAGGAAGGCGCCATCGAGGCGCTGCTGCTCGCCTTTCTCGCATAAAAGGCAGAAAAGAGCCTGAAAGCGGGCGCTCTTTTGCGGCCTTACGCGAATGTTAATTTTTTTCGAGCAAAAAAGACTTTACGATAGATGAAAAAGCGGTTATACTAGTTCGTGGGAAAATCTTTGCTTTACGGTGGGCTCGGCAAGGATGCGGGCCGGCCGGAAGCCGACACTCAAGGCGCGAAAGGATTCTGACGAGGAGCTAAAACCATGAAATGCCTCTATTGCAACTCGACCGAAAGCCGCGTTTTGGATACCCGCCAGGCGGACGAAGGCTCCGTAATCCGCAGGCGGCGCGAGTGCACGGCCTGCGGTAGGCGCTTTACCACCTTTGAAACCATCGAGCAGACGCCGATTATGGTCATCAAAAAGGATGGCAGGCGCGAAAGCTTCAATCCAGACAAGATTCGTTCCGGCCTGGTGAAGGCTTGTGAAAAGAGGCCCATCGCGGCCCTGGAGATGGACAAGCTCGTCCGCGAGATCGAAACCCAGGTCTATAACTCCCTGGTCACCGAGATCCCGACCTCAAAGATCGGCGATATGGTCATGGAGCGTCTGCGGAAGCTGGACGAGGTCGCCTATGTGCGCTTTGCTGCGGTTTACCGCTCTTTTTGCGATATTGACACCTTTTTAGAGGAGCTTGAGCGCCTGCGCGGCGCGCAGAGGGAAGCGACCTAAAGGCCTAGGCCTTGACTTAAAACCGCTTAAGAAGGAGGAAGAAACCATGCCCAACGATATGATCCTGGCCGTCGATGACGAGGTGCACATCCTGGAGCTTATTTCCTACAACCTCAAGAGCGCCGGCTATAACGTGGTCACCGCGCTGACAGGCGAGGAAGCGCTCAAGCGCTGCGAGGTCGAGAAGCCCTCCCTCGTGCTGCTTGATATCATGCTCCCCGGCATAGACGGGCTTGAGGTCTGCAGAAGGCTCAAGGGCGACCGCAGCACCAGCAACATCCCCATCATCATGCTCACCGCCCGGGGCGATGAGGTCGATAAGATCCTGGGGCTGGAGCTTGGAGCCGATGATTACATCACCAAGCCCTTCTCGGTGCGCGAATTGGCCGCGAGGGTCAAGTCCCTGCTGCGGCGCGTCGCCCCCCAGCAAGAGAGCGAGCCGCAGACCCTGCGCTGCGGCGATATCATGATCGACATCACGAACTACGAGGCCTTTAAGGGCGGCGAAAAGCTGAGCTTGACGCTCAAGGAATTCGAACTGCTGAAGGTGCTCGTCCTTTCCCGCGGGAAGGTGTTGACCCGGGATTTCCTGCTCGATCGGATTTGGGGCTATGAATATTACGGCGAAACCCGCACCGTGGATGTCCACATCCGCCATTTGCGCCAGAAGCTCGGCGAGGAACCCTATATCGAAACGGTGCGCGGCGTGGGCTACCGCTTCGTAGACAAGGATCAGGACTCGTAAAAGCCCCATGATCTCGTTAAAAAAGCGCCTGATTGCAAGCAGCGCGGCCTTTGCCGCGCTGCTTGCTTTGCTTGCCGCCTTCTTTTGGCTACGCGGCGCCTTGCTCAACGAGGATGAGGCGCTCCTTCGCAGGATTGAGGCCTGCGCGGAGCAGCTTCGCGCCGTGGAACCGGGAGAGAGCGAGCTGCTCTTTGCCGCGAAAGCGACGGATCTGCGGCTTTTGATCTATGCCAGGGATGGCAGCCCGCTTTTCGACAGCAGCGGTGCCTTTGCCGGGATTTTGGGCCTGGGGCTGCCCAGCCCCGTGCGCCCGCCCGCGCTTGGCGGCGAGGAGTTGTGGGTCGCCAGCCCCATGACCGGTGGCATTTGGCGCGGCAAGGGCCTTTCGCTGCCCGATGGCAGGCTGCTCTGGGTGATGGGCCACGCCGAAGCCTACACCCCGCGCGTTTTCCCCTTCGTGCTGCTGTTTGCCGCTCTGTGCGCCCTGCTTGGCTGCGCCTTCATCTGGTTGCTGAACCGGGCCATTTTAAGGCCGGTTCTCGCACTGGAGCTCTATGCCCTGCACGCCTCCGCGGGCGACGCTGGGGCGGGGAGGCTGTTTTTGCGCGCCCCGGCCGAGATTCAAAGCCTGGTGAACACGGTTGAAGGGATGCGGGGGGCGTTGGGCAAGGCCATCGAAACCCTCGAAAGGCAGAACGCCGAAATGGAAGAGATTTTCGACTCCATGCAGAGCGGCCTCGTGGCGGTGGATGAAGATCTGCGCATCGTGCGCATCAACCGCAGGGCCAGGCAGATGCTGGGCATCAGCGGGCTGGCGCTGGGCAAGAGCCTGCTCGAAGCCAGCGGCAATGCCAGACTGGAGTCTGTTTTATTGAAGGAAATGCAACGCGGGGGCGAAACGGCGGAAGAACCCGCCGAACTGCCGGTGCGCGCCAACCCCGGCCATCGGCTGCTGCGCATCTATTCTTCGGCGCTGCGGCACGGCAGCCAGAAGGTCGGCGCCGTGGCCCTTTTGGAGGATATTACCCAGCTGAGAAACCTCGAGCAGATGAGGACCGACTTTGCCGCGAACGTGACCCACGAGCTAAAGACCCCCCTGACCTCGATTCAGGGCTTTGTCGAAACCCTGCAGGCGGGCGCCGTGAACGACCCGGACGCGGCGCAGTACTTTTTAAAGATCATCGCGGACGAGAGCGACAGGCTCTCGCGCCTGATCAATGATATTCTATCGCTTTCATCGATGGAATCGGGCCGCGTGCGCGTGCCGATGAAGCGCCTTTCGCTGGGGCAATATGCGGTAGAGGCCTGCGACTTCCTGCGCGGCGCGGCGCGGCGCAAGGAAATCAGCCTGATCATCAGCGAGGAGGACGAGGGCTTTATTCAGGCCAACGAGGACCACTTAAAGCAGATTTTAATCAACCTCGTCGAGAACGCGATCAAGTACACGCTCAATGGCGGCAAGGTGGAAGTGAGAGTGCGGCGCGAGGGCGATTTGGTGGTGCTCAGTGTGAAAGATAGCGGCATAGGCATCGAAAAGGAACATATCCCGAGGCTTTTTGAGCGCTTTTACAGGGTGGATAAGGGCCGCTCGCGCTCGATGGGCGGGACGGGCCTGGGGCTGGCGATTGTTAAGCATTTAACGATCGAGTTGAACGGAACCATCGAGGTTCAGTCCGAGCCCGGGCAGGGCTCTGAGTTCATCGTGCGTCTCCCGCGCGACAAGGAAGAGGGAGAATAGGCGGAAAGTTGGCCTAAAAATGCCCCAAAATATCCGTAAAGAATAAAAAGGCGAAAAGGATCCGGCAAGGGCACCGGGTTCTTTTTTGCATGTTAAGCGCTTGGATAAGGATCTTAAAGGGATTTAAGCGAAGCTACCACGGATATTGCTAATGGATTAACGTGGTTTTGGCAGGCTTTATGCGAGGAGTAAAGCCCCAAAAGCTTGAAAAATAGAAAAATGATGCAGAAAACTTTCGCAACTGTTTCGGCGACCCTGCTGATCTGGACGCTTACGCCGCCCCCCCCATTAACGCTGCGCCAGAGAGTGAAGGACTTTTGAAGGCCGAAAACGCCCAGGGCGGCGTATACTCCACCTTTTTGCTAAAAGCCCTGGCGGATGACGAGGGATTGACCGTTGAAGAGAAGCGGGCGATGGGGAACTTCGATCTGCCAAGGCATGAACGGAGCCTTGAGCGGATATTGGAGCGGGAACAGCAATGCGCTGTGAACGAGGGCCGGAGCTTCTTGCTCCGGCTCTCGTTCGCGATGGCGCGGGCGCCGCAACCAGGCGGCATAAAAAAGACTTAGCTCGGTTCCGCGGCGAGGAAGGGGGCTTCGGGCACAAAGCCCAGCAGGGCCGGGCTGCCCTCCTCCGCGCCCTCTTCCAAAAAGAGCCGCAGGGCCTCGTCAAAGCGGGAAATTGGCCTGATTTTCGGCTCACAGGCGAAGCTTTCCTCGTAGTTTTCGCGCGGGATCAGCACGAGCCTGGCGCCGCCTTCCAGCGCAGCGGCCACCTTTGCGGGCACGCCGCCCACGGGCAGCACCTCGCCGCCCAGGCCGAGCTCGCCGGTCACGGCCACGGAGCCGCTCACAGGCTGCTTCGTCAGCGCCGAATAGGCGGCGATGGCCATGGCCACGCCTGCCGATGGGCCGTCCACGGGCAGGCCGCCGGGGAAGTCGATGTGCAGATCGAAACGATCGACCGGCAGGCCGGACTGCCGCAGCACCGAGCGCACATTTTCGAGGGCGCCGGCCGCGGTCGAGCGGCGAATCATCGTGCGCGCGCCCGCGTTGAGCCGCTCGGTATCGACGATGCCAGTCGCCTTCCACTCCGGGCCGCCGCTTTCGCCACGCCGCTCAAAGGCGACGGCCTCAATGGGCAGCACCTGCCCAAGATTTGCCCCGAGCACGGCCAGACCATGCACGCTGCCTGCCTTCATGCCGCCCGCGAGCCGCTTATCGGGGCGCTTTGTGTAGGCGCCGGCGCGCAGAACGGATTCGACGTCGCCCTGGCGGATCTCATGCCGCCCCTTTGCAAGCGCGATGCCCGCCGCGACCTGGGTGAGGTTCGCTGCATCGCGCCCGCCGGGCGAATAGGCCCCGATGAAGCCAGCGCAGCCGCTTTCGAGCGCGCAGCCCGCGGCCTTTGCCGCGTTTTGGGCGATCCGCGCGGTTTCGGCTGCCGTTAAGGGGCGAAAGAACACCTCCATGCAGCGCGAGCGCAGCGCGGGCGAGATCTCTTCCGGGCTGCGCGTCGTCGCGCCGATCAGGCGAAAATCCGCGGGCAGGCCGTTTTTGAAGATATCGTGAATATGGCCCGGCACGTTGCGGTCGCCAGGGGAATAGTAGGCCGATTCCAGCATGACCTTGCGATCCTCGAGCACCTTGAGCAGCTTATTCATCTGCATGGGGTGCAGCTCGCCGATTTCATCGAGGAAAAGCACGCCGCCGTGGGCCTTGGTCACGGCGCCGGGCTTAGGCTGCGGCACGCCGGCCATGCCCAACGGCCCGGCGCCCTGATAGATGGGATCATGCACCGAGCCAATGAGGGGGTCCGCGATGGCGCGCTCATCAAAGCGGGCGCAGGTCGCGTCCATTTCGACGAAGGGGGCGTCCGTCAAAAAGGGGCTGTCGCCGCGCTTTTTGGCTTCCTCCAGCACCAGGCGGGCGGCGCAGGTCTTGCCCACGCCAGGCGGGCCGTACAGGATGACGTGCTGGGGATTCGGCCCGCAGAGGATGGCCTTCAGCGCCTCGATTCCGGCTTCCTGGCCGATGATGGCCGAAAAGTCCCTCGGGCGCACCTGCTCGTTGAGGGGCAGGTTCAGGCGCACGGCGCGCATCTGGCGAATCCTGTCCATCTCGGCCCTGGAATCCCAGCGGGCGGGCGGCGATTCCGCGGTTTTCGAACGGCGCAGCGCCCGCCAGAAATACAGCCCCATCACCACGGTGACGAGGAGCTGAACGACGAGAATGATCGCGTAGAGCATGGCTTTTCCCTCCGCCTTCACTTTAAAAACATCGGGAATAGCATGCCCGGATCAGCCCAAAAGAATCGTTTTGGTCGCGATTTGCCCGGCGAAGACCGCGTCGTGCTCGATGAAGAGCAGAGTGGGCCGAAAATCGAGCAAGAGCCTCTCGATTTGCAGGCGCGAGGGCAAATCGACGTAGTTCAGCGGCTCATCCCAGATGTAGAGATGCGCCGGCTTGCAGAGCGAGGCAGCCAGCAGGCACTTCTTTTTTTGCCCTTGCGAAAAGCCCGAAAGCGAGGTTTCGAACTGCGCCCGTTCAAACCCCAGCTTCCGCAGGATGGTGAAAAACAGACTTTGGTCTATTCCTTGCTCCTGAACGAAGCGCGGGAGTGGGCCACTCAGGCCGGAAGCATCCTGCTGGGCGATAGAGAGGGCAAGGCCAGAAGCCAGCGTCAGCGTGCCCGCGTGGGGGATCTTCTCGCCCAGGATGAGCTTGACCAGGCTCGACTTGCCGCTGCCGTTGCGCCCCTTCAGGCAAAGGCTTTCACCCTGCATCAGTTCGAACGAGAGCGGCGCGAAGAGCGGCCCGGAGCCATAGTCGATGCTCAGATCCTGCGCCAGAATCAGCCGCCTGGCCGGGTGGGCAAGCGGCGAAAGCTTTAAATCCCCGCCTTCTTCCACGCGCTGCAGGAGCCTGGACTTTTCATCCGCCGCGCGCTCGATGCGCCGCTCGATGGCCTTTGAGCGCTTCATCATCTTGGCCGCCTTGTGGCCGACGTAGCCGCGGTCGGCTGTGTGCGAGCCGATCTTGCCCCGCTCGATCTTTTCGGACCAGCCGGCCTTTTCGCGCGCGCTTTCGTTCAGGGCGCTGATCTGCTTTTTCAGGCCTTCGTTTTGGGCAAGCTCGAAGGCGTCCTGCAGATCCTTATTGCGCTGCCAGGAAGAGTAGTTGCCCTGCTCGATAGAAAAGCTGCCATCGCGGTTGATGCTCAAAACGTGGTCGATGGTCGAATCGAGCAGGGATCTGTCGTGCGAAACGAGAATGAAGCCGTTCTTGCCGCGCAGGTAGCGCGCGAGCGCGGCCCGCCCTTCCAAATCGAGGTGGTTGGTGGGTTCGTCGATGAGCAGAAGACTGTCGTGCCGCAAGAACAGGGCGGCGAGCAGGAGCTTTGTGCGCTCGCCATGCGAAAGGCTCGAAAAAGGGCGCTCCAAAATCTGCTGCGCCAGGTCGAGCTTGCCGGCTTCCGCCTTGATCATGGCATCGATAGCGAAACCATCGGCGCGGGTATAGCTCTCGAGCGCTTCGGCGTATTCATTCAGGCGCGCGGGGTCGTTCTGGGCCGAAGCCATGGTGGCTTCGAGCGCGCGAAAAGGGGCGATGGCCTCGCGGGCGACTTCGAGCGCGGGCAGGGTTTCGTCTTTCACCGCATAGGGGAAGTAGGCGAAGCCAAGGGGCGAAACGATCTTGCCCTGGTAAGGGAGAGCGCCCGAAAGCAGGCGTAAAAGCGTGGTTTTGCCGCGGCCGTTGCGTGCGATGAACCCGAGGCGCCAGGCGCTGTCGAGCTCTAGGTTCAGGTTAGAGAAAAGGGGTTGGGTACTGCCTTCATATTGAAAAGAGAGGCTTCGAAAATGGATGATGGCGATTGGGAACACACTCCTTTTGCGTCCCGTGGCGGAACGCGGTTATGCGGGCAAGAGGATGGTTTTGCGCATAGGAAGATCAGCTCCTTTCAAATAAATCAGACCAAAGTTTGTTCATGATCGCTGGGTCTGTCGCCCTGAAGAAGGCTCCGGGCGGCGCAGAGCACATGGACGGAACTCGCGCCGAGCGCGAGCAGAACCTCGGCGCAGGCATTGGCCGTGGCGCCGGTGGTGAGCACATCATCGATGAGCAAAACGCGCCTGCCCTTTAGCTTTTTGGCCTGCGTGCCAGGCAAAAAGGCGCCGCGCGCGTTTTCGAGCCGCTGTGCGCGCGTGAGAGGAACCTGGCTTTTTCCAAGGCCGGGCCGCCGAAGCGCGTGCGGCCAAAACGGCAGCGAAAGCGCCGACGCAAGGCGTTTTGCCGGGATTGCGGCTTGATTATAGCCGGTTTTTAGCAGATGCGCAAGGCGGGAGGGCACCGGCACGACGGCATCGACTTCCCAGTTCGCCTGGGCGAGGAAGCTTTTGAAGCGCCACGCGAAGAATTCGGCCGGAATATCGTACTCGCCTTCGTACTTCATGGCCAGGATGAGCCTGCGCGCCGCGCCCTCATAAGCGAAGAGCCCCCGCGCCGCCGTGAAGGCCGGGCGGCGGGCCGCGCAATGCGGGCAAGGCGCTCCGTCGCCCGGTTCACCGCAGACGGGGCAGAGCGTATCCTCGGGCAAAAAGGCCGAAAGCTCGGCCAAGCAGGCCGCGCAAAGGCCGCTTTTGGGGGAAGGCTTGCCGCAGCAAAGGCAGCCAAGCCTTGGGGCGAGCGCATCGAGCAGCCAGCGCCAGCATGCTCTGGTCAGAGCGAGAATTTCCATGCGATATGCCCTTCCTCAGCCCCCGGAAGCGGCTCGGCCGTGCAATTTATGCCTTGCGTCCGCAGCCCCAGCCATAGGTGCGAGGCGCAAATGCCGATGTCCATGTCGAAATGCTCCCAGCGGAAGTGCCGGAAGCCCGGCAGGCAGGCGACGGTCACGGTTTTTTGATCCGCCGAAACGTTGAAGCGCCAATGCTGGGTGTTGGCGGCCGAGGGGGCCTTGACGGCAAGCTCCAGCGCGTGGCGAAGTTCGGGCGAAAGGGCCTCCGGGCCGAGCGGGCCGGTCATGAGCGCGCCCAGCGGCTTGCGCTTGAAGCTCATGAGGCCGGAGGAAAGGCGATCGACCAGGCGCAGGCCCTTTTCTTCCCAATAGCCCAGGGGCGAAAGGCAGAGGGCGCGCCTGCCCGGCACTTCGCCCCGCCCGTAGCCAAAGGCCGGCAGGGGCCCTGCCGCGTGCTCGCCCAGGTGCGGCATGCAGCGCTCAAGCTCAACAAGAAGATAATGCCCGAACCAGCAGCTATTGATTTGAAGCCCCGTGGCGTAGAGCAGCAAGAGCTCGCCGGCGAAGCCGGTTTTGGCGACGCTTAAGGGATCGGTTTCGGAAAGGAAGGCCACCGCGTCAGGGGGAGGAACCTTTAGGTTGTTTGCAATGGGGCGCCCGGCGGTTTGAAAGAAGCGAAACTCGCCCCGCCAGTCAAACGGCAGCGCAAGGCCCGCGGCGAAGGCCTTCAGCCTTTGCATGGCCCCACTTTCGACCGAAGTCGGTTTATAACTCCTGCAGGAATGGCGTTCGTTGACGGCGGCCTCCCAAAAGGCCCGGTCTTCCGGGGTAATCATGGCGGCATTCCCTCCTTGAGGCGGCGCGCGAATTCATCCTCACACTATACCCCATTTTGGGCGCGAGGTCAAAAAGCGCAACTTGTGCGGGCGCCGCGCGTGCGTTTTCGGGGCGCTTATGCTATACTTACGGCAAAGACCGCAAGATTTGCTGAATGGAGGCGCGTCGCTTGCGAAAGATCTCGGTGGGCATCTTTTTGCTGTTCGTGTTCATGGGGGCGATTCTGGGCTCGATCCTGTGGCTGCTGCTCGCGCCCCACATGCCTGAGGCGCTGGGTTTTAGCCTGGAAATTGGCACGACCGCGGCGCCCTGGGTGCTGGACATGAGCGTGCTGACGCTGACCTTCGGCCTCGCCTTGCGCATGAATTTAGGCTCGATGATCGGCGTTGTGCTGGCGATTTTATGCTATTGGCGCTTCCGGGGTAGAAAGTAATTGCGGCGGCTGATTTTAGCCTCGGCTTCGCCCCGCAGAAGGCAGCTTTTAGAGATGCTGGGCCTTGAATATGAGCTTAGCCCCGCCGATGTGGACGAAAGCGCGGAAGGCCCGCCCGCGGAGCGGGTTGCCCTGCTGGCCGGGCGCAAGGCGGCGGCAGCCGCGAAGGGGCGCCGCGAGGGGTTGATCCTCGGGGCTGACACCTTGGTGGATGTGGACGGGCAGGCGCTGGGCAAGCCCAAGGATGAAGAAGAGGCAGCCCGAATGCTGGCCCGCCTTGCGGGCAGATGGCATCTGGTGCACACGGGCATGTGCCTGTTCGATGCAGGAACGGGCAAAAGCCTCCAAAAGACGGTTACGGCGAAGGTGCGCATGGGGAACTTGAGCGAAGGCGAGATTTGTGCCTATGTAAGGAGCGGCGAGCCGATGGATAAGGCCGGCGCCTACGCCATTCAGGGCCTTGGCGGCAGCCTGGTGGAAGGGATTGAGGGCGATTACTTCGCGGTGATGGGCCTTTCGCTCTTTGCGCTCAGGGCGATGCTCGGGGAAATGGAATTTGGCCTCTGGAGGCCCTGAAATTAAGAAAATTCCGGACTTTTTAGCTAAAAACGGCGATTTTAAAGAGCGGGCGGAGGGAAACAAAGCAATGGCCTTTGGCGTTAGATTCATGAGCAAGAATATTGGGCTGGATCTTGGCACGGCGAACGTCGCGATCAGCATCGCGGGCCAGGGCGTTGCCCTGCGCGAGCCCGCGATGGTGGCCGTGAAGGTGGAACCCCGGCGCGAGGTCGTGGCTGTGGGCGAGGATGCCAAGACCATGCTGGGCAGGACGCCGGAGGCCATCCGCGCGGTTCGGCCCATGAACGAGGGTGTGATCGCGGACTTTGACGCGGCGCAGCTCATGATTAAGTATTTGCTCCAAAAGGCGAACGATTTTTCGGTGCCGATCTTCAAGCCCCGCGTGGTGGTCTGCGTGCCCTACAGCATCACCCCGGTGGAGCGAAGGGCCGTTTTGGAGGCCGTGCGCAACGCGGGCGCGCGCAGCGTGCACATCGTGGTCGAGCCTATGGCCGCCGCGATCGGCGCCGGCCTGCCGGTGGGCGATGCCAAGGGCTGCATGGTGGTGGATATTGGCGGCGGCACGAGCGAGATCGCAGTGATCTCGATGAACGGCATCGTCACGGCCGGCTCCGTGCGCTGCGGCGGCCAGAAGATGGACGAAGCCATCATCAACTACCTGCGCAACGAATACAATCTGCTCGTCGGCGAAAGAACGGCCGAAGAGGTCAAGATCGGCATCGGCTCGGCGATCTCGACCCGCAGGCGCGAAAGCGCGCAGGTGCACGGGCGGGATCTGATCACGGGCCTGCCGCACACGGTGGCCATCACCAACGAGCAGATCACCGAGGCCCTGCACGAACCGCTTTCCGTGATCGTCAACGCGCTGAGGAATTGCCTTGAAAACACCCCGCCCGAGATTGCGGCTGACATCATGGAGTCCGGCATCTACCTAACCGGCGGCGGGGCCCTGCTTTCGGGCATGGATATTTTGGTCGCGAACGCCACGGGCATGCCGGTGGTGCTCTCTGAGCAGCCGCTGGACTGCGTGGCGCTCGGCGCGGGCATCCTGGCTGCCGATGTGCCGCGCCTCAAGGTCATCACGAGCCAGGCTGAGGATTGGAAATAACAAAAAATGAACGGATTTGGCGGCGGAAGCCGTAAAATTTTTCTGATCGGGGCCGCCGCCGCGGCCTGTTTGCTGATCGCCCTCTTTGGGGTGAGCACGACGGGCCTGGTCGAGATCCCCTTCGTCAATTCCCTCGTCGCAAGGGTGATTCTGCCCGCGCAGCGCGCCGTAAGCGGGCTGGTGAACGCGGGCTTTTCGGCGGCGCAGCAAAGGCGCACGCAGATGGAGCTTACCCAGCAGCTCGACGAGCTGGGCGAAGAGAAAAAGCTCATCGAGCAGGATCTTTTGCGGATGCACGAACTCGAAAGCGAGAACGAGCGCCTGCGCGCGCTGCTAAACGCCGCCGGGCAGCTGCCGGAATATGACCTGATCGCGGCGCGGGTGAGCGGCAAGGAGCCGGGGGGCTGGTTTGAGAGCTTCACCATAGATAAGGGGCTGCTGCAGGGCGTTTCCAAGGATGACGTGGTGCTTAGCGCCGCAGGGCTGGTGGGGCGGGTTTTGCAGGTCTACGATTCGAGCGCGGTGGTTATGGCGTTGATCGACTCAAGGAGCGCGGCGGCCGCCCTGGTCGAGCGCACGAGAGACAATGGCGTGGCCCAGGGCGGCCTGTATTTGACCGACCGCGACGAGCTTTTGCAGATGCACTTCCTCCCGGCAGGCGCGGAGCTGCAGCCTGGCGACAGGGTGATTAGCTCGGGGCTGGACGGGATATACCCCAAGGGGCTGTTCATCGGCACGGTGCGCTCCATCAGCCGCGACCAGGTGGGCAACGAGCGCTATGTAGTGCTCGACCCAGCCGCCGATTTTAGCCACCTGGAAGAGGTGCTGGTCATGCGCCTAAGCCCGGGGGGTGCCGCGCCGTGAGATTGCCAGCCAGCATCCTGCTTGTGGCGCTTGCCTTCTTTTTTGAGGCAGCGGTGGCCGGCCTGCTGAACCTTCGCGGGCTGGAGCCCGATTTGTTGCTGGCCGTCGTCTGCGCGCTGGCCATCCTGCAGGGGGCGTGGC
Organism: Christensenellaceae bacterium; assembly: GCA_031280685.1. Taxonomy (GTDB): domain Bacteria; phylum Bacillota; class Clostridia; order Christensenellales; family UBA1750; genus JAITGM01. The sequence continues at coordinate 172,517 of JAITGM010000010.1, read as the reverse complement.
GCGGGGCACTCTTTGGCCTGGCCGCGGGCATCGGGCTGGACGCGCTGTTTGGCCACATGGGCTTTTATTCCGCCGCCTACTTCTTTTCCGCCTTCCTTTGCGGCTATTTCGCAGTCGTCATGCGCTTTGACCAATGGCTTTTGCCCGGACTTTGCTTTTTGCTGGCCGCGCTCCTAAAAGAAGGCTACGCCCTCGCCTATCTTTTCTTCATGGATGTGCAAATCGCCTGGGGCGCCGCGCTCTTGAAGGCCCTGCTCCATTGCCTGATCAGCGCCGGCGCCTTTTTGGGCCTGTATTTCCTGCTCTCGAAGCTTTACGGCGGAGATCTTTTCTCGCGTCAAAGAAGAGGGCGGCTCTAGAACGGGGGGTTTCGAATGGAAGCGAGAATGGAAAGGGTGCGCAGGCGGCGCTACGTGTCGGTCGCGGTGCTGGTGGCCCTGTTTTTTGCCATGATCGTGGGGCAGCTCGCGCTCTTGCAGATGCGCGACGGCTCCGAATACTACGCCATTGCGGAGAGCAAGAAGAACAAGACCTATACGCTCAAGGGCCACCGCGGGATGATCCTCGACCGAAACGGCGTGGTTCTGGCCTACGATAAGGATAGCTACGACGTGGAGTTCTATCGCGACCCCTCGCGCCGCAAGGCGGAGGACCTGCTCGAGTATACGCGGAGCCTTCAGCGCATCATAGACATCGTCGAAAGCCATGGCGGGCATACGGTTTCTGGCTTTTCGCTCAAGAAGAACGAGGAGGGCGAGAGCTATTTTGACTTTTTGACCTCGAACGCCGACACCTTCGTCGCCAGAGAGAAGCTCTGGCGCGGGAATTTCTATGTGAGCAGCGTGAAGACCGAGGATCTTTTCGCCACGCTGACCGCGCGCTACGGCATCGAGGGCGAGGAGTACGACACGCAGATGAAAATCCTCTCGCTCTGGCAGCAAATCCAGATGAACGCCTTCCTGGCCAAACCGGTGAAGATCGCCATCAACGTGGACTTTAACACCGTGGCCGAGATTTCGGCCGCGGCGGTGGAGCTCACCGGCGTTTCGATCGCAGAGAGCAGCTACCGCGTCTACCCCCGGGGCACGACCGCCTCGCACATCCTTGGCTATACGGGCTCCATCAGCGATGAGAAGATGCAGGACTACCTTTCAAAGGGCTACTCAGCCGACGACCGCGTGGGCGTGGCCGGGATCGAGAGCACGATGGAGGATCAGCTCACGGGCAGTGTTTCCTACAGGCAGGGCAAAAAGCAGGTGGAGGTGGACGCCAACGGCGCGGTGACGAGGGAGCTTTCGTATATCGCTCCGATGGATGGCAATAACGTCGTTACCACCATAGATATCAACCTGCAGCGCATCCTTGAAGAATCGCTGGCCACGAATATCCAGCAGGCGAGGGATATCGCCGTGGATCAAATCGAAAACAACAGCGATAGCAAGGCGCTGCTGAACTACTTTAGCGAAACCGGGGACGGCAGCCGGCCCATCAAGCTGGCCCAGTCCGGCGCGGCGGTGGTCATGAACGTGAAAACCGGCGAGATTTTGGCGATGTGCTCCTTCCCCGATTACGACCCCAACGACTTTATTCGCGGCATGACGACCGAGGAATACGCCCTGAAATACAACATCCCGACCTCGCCGCTCCTCAACCGCGCCATTTCGGCCAAGGCGGCGCCAGGCTCGGTCTTTAAGATGGCCACGGGGCTTGCCGGCCTGATGGAAGGCGTGGTGACGGTGGGCGAACAGATCAATTCCATGGATGAAAGCGCGCTCAGCGCCCAAAAGGGGCACTTCATCCTCGCGGCGGACGACGCCTATTCGCCCAAGTGCTGGAAGTCCCACCACGAGAACGCCCACCAGCACATGAACGCGCAACAGGCCATCATCGACTCGTGCAACTACTACTTTTATAATGTCACCAACCGCCTTGGGATCGATAAATTGGTCGGCTGGGCTTCGCGCCTGGGGCTGACCTCGCCCACCGGCGTGGAACTGCCCGGCGAAGTGACCGGCAGCGTGGGCAACCAGAATCTGCTCTATGATTCGAGCCTACCCATCACCGGTCAGCGGGTCGGCAAGACGGTTCTGGTAGCCCACGGGCTGCTGCAGCACCTCAATGCGGTGAGCGAGAGCCTGGGCCGCACTTTGACCAACGAAGAGGGCATGGAACGCACCGTGAAAAGGCTGATGGACCTCGTGCTGGCCGATGGGGACGACATAGGCATCGTGAACCAGCAAAGCGCGATGGAAAGCGTGCTGCGAAGCGAGCTTGGCCTGAGCACCTACGAAATCCACAGCCACGGCATGATCAACACCATCACCAATTACTTGCGCGAAATCAAGTGGAACCGGAACGAAACCGTGCTCACGGGCATCGGCCAGTCGATCACGGAGCTGACGCCGATCGGCGTGGCGCGCTACGTTTCCGCAATCGCCAATGGCGGCACGGTGCTGCAGGCCCAGATCGTGGACTCCATCCTCGCGCGCGACGGCAAGGTCGTTCTGGAAAAGACGCCGGTGGTTGTGGAGGAGATTTTGGGCGCCGAGGACTACCTCAAGGTCATCCGCGACGGCATGCACGGCGTGATCAGCGCCGAAGACGGCGGCACCGCGGCGCACTACTGGGACGACTACCCAAGCCAATACAAGCAAATGATCGGCGCAAAGACGGGCACGGCCCAGAAAAACCAGATCGACCTTGAAAACAATGCCTGGTTTGTGGGCTTTACCCCCTTTGATGAGCCTGAGATCGCCATCGCAGTCTTCGTCGAGAACGGCTACAAGGGCGCTTCCGCCTCGCTGACCTGCCAGAACGTCTTCCGCACCTTTTTAGAGCAGTACCAGGATCGGGGCGCGGAGGCCGTGATGCGCGAAGGGGAACTGCTGCCCTAGACGCTTAGGGCGAAGGGCTGTGAGGAGGAGTTACGATGAAAAAGACCGTCTTGACGGGGGCAATCCTGTTTTGCGCGATTTTTGGCGCCGCTACGCTCATCAGCAGCGGGATTCAGCTAGCGAACGGAATCGAAAGCGACTCGAATTTTCATATTCTGCTTCGGGGTTTTGTATCGCTGATCGGGGTGATGGCGTTTTGGGCATCGTGGAAAGCGGATTTTAAGCTGAAGGCGATGAACGGAATCCTTCCATAACGGCGCGAGCCTCGCGCGATGTTTTTTTGAACTACACGGCGGTTTATGCAATTGTTTCCGTGGCGACCAGAGCCGCGCGGCATTTTTGGGCGAAGCGCGGCCCGCGCGAAGGGGGCGATACGCCGCCAGAGGAGGGTGGGGAATGAAAAGCGCGAAAAGAATGGTTGGTTTTTTGCTTTTGGCGGCCCTTCTGGCGGGCTGCGCCGCCCCGGAAGCGCAGGGCGAAGCCTGGCAGCCCCTGCCCGGCGGGCCGAGGCCGCAGACTGCGGATTCGTACTACATCCTCCACCCGGAATGGAATCGCGCGGAGCTGATCGACGAAAAGGGCGAGAGAGTGCCCGGCGCGGCACGGGAGCTGAGCGCCGTTCGCCGCGTGGGCGATGGCAGCGGCGGCGTGGCGGGCTATGAGCTTACCACTTGGTCTGAAACCATGGCCTTTGGGATCGACCCGAGCATGGACGCGGTGGCCTGGTGCGGCACGTCAAGTCTGGAGGCCAACGAAAGGAATCGGGAGCAAAAGGAGCCGAAAACGGCCTTTTTGACGCTGGACGGCGAGCTTTTATTCGATTACGAGTGGGGGGCGAGCTACTCTTTGCCGGCGCCGGGCTTTTTGCTGCGCGAAGAGCGGGGCGAGGAAGGCCAAAGGGATGACCGCACGCTGATCGACCTTGAAAACGGCCGGAAATGCGAGCTGGGCGGCATTTTGGGCGACGGCGACTTTCGGATCGAGAAGGCGCCGGGCGGCTGGGTGGCCCTCTTGGGCGAGCTGTATATCGGCGAGGGCGAGCTGGTTTTTTTGAATGAGGAACTCCGCGTTTTAGAAAGACGGCCCTGCCGGAATCCGAACGCCGGCGCCCTTTTGGTGGAGGGAAGGGCGGTGCGCACGCTGGTGTATTTGGCGCCCGGCGAAAGGCCCGGGGAACAGCGCGCCGTGATCGCGGGGCTGGATGGCGGGGTTATTTGGAGCTTTACTGGCAAGGCGGGGCTTCACTTTGGTTACCGAGACCTGCCCGATGGGCGCAGGGAGCTTGCGCTGTTTGGCCAGAACGAGGAACTGCTGGGCTTCGTGAACCCCGAAAGCGGGGAATTGAGCGCGGAAGAGGCGGCGGGGCGCTTTAATCCAAGCCCTGGCCCGAATGCAGCCCTCGTTCCCTTTGAAGGCGCGCAGCGCCTGAGCGAAACGGAGCGGGACCGCGGGGTTTTCCGAAGCAGCACAGGCGGCAAATGGGAACAGCTTTTGCAGGGGCTGGTCGATGAAAAGGGCGGCGAGATTTTGCCGCCGATCTATGAGATGATCGCCCGCGAGAGGGGGCTTCTTTCGGTGAGAACGCGGAGGGAATACGGGCTGATGGACGAAAGCGGCAACTGGATCCTGTGCGAGCCGAGGCCCTAAGGGCTGAAAATCAACGAAGCGGGAGGAAGAAGGGCAATGAGGAGAGGGCAACAGGGAATGAAGAGGGCCTGCGCGCTGCTGCTTTGCGCGCTGGCGCTCTGCGCGCTGCCGCCGCGGGCGGGCGCGGCGGCGGGGAGCGGGGGGCCGTATTATGTTCTGCACCCGGATGAGGATAGCGTGGAGATCGTTGACCGGGACGGCCACCCGCCTCCGGCGCTGACGAGGGCTTTGCAAAGCGCGGTGCGGATCGCGCCGCGCGGGTTGGCGGGCGCCGCGACCAGGGATCTGGGCTTTGTGCTCACGGCCAGGCCAAAGACCGTTCTGCCGGGCGAAAAGGCCCCGGAAGAGGCCGAGAGCGCCTTCATGATGCCGGACGGCCGCCTCCTTTTTGACTTTGAGCAGGGCGTGTGGTACGACAGCCCGGCGGATGGCTTTATCTTGCGCTTTAAGGATGGGGAAAGGGGCTGGCCACGGGGTTGGCTGGTCGATTTGAGCAGCGGGGAGCAGATCGACCTGAACGAGCGCATGCCGGGCAGGGCGCTGAACTGGCTCCAGGGCGGCGAGGGCGGTTGGATCGCCGCGTTTCATGAAATTGACGCCTCGGGCAATGCGGGCGGGAGCTGGCTCTGCTTTTTTGGGCAGGATTTTGAGCTCCAGGCCCAGCAAGCCTGCGGTTGGGCCGAGATCGGCTATTGGGAGGGCGAGCGCGTGCTGCTCTATACCACCGAAAAGGCGAAGGACGGCAGCCACGCCATGCTGGTCGAGGATTTGGGGCGGAACACCCTCTGGAAGTCCGAAAACGCGGATGAAATCTGGGCCTTCTTCGCATCCGGCGAGGGCGGGGAGGATCGGCTCATGGTGAACTCGCAAGCGCAGGGCATGGGCCTCGTGAACCGGCAAAGCGGCGAAATCGAGTGGCAGGAGCTGGCCGTGGGGCAAGAAAGCAAGCCCCTGGGCGGCCTGAAGACGAGGCGCGCCGCGGAAGGCTGGGAGGTTCTGACCGAGGGCGGCGAAGTGGTTGTGAAGGCCGCCGGGGAATACAGCGCCAGCTATGACGACAGCTCGCCCATTTTGGTGCAGGGCTACGGGCCGGCGCCCGGCGAGTGGGTCTGCGCCGTCTATTCGCGGAGCGGCGAGGTTCTGCGGCCCATGGGCCCGGCGCCGAGCGGCGGGAAGGTCTTAACGGGCTATGGAACGGTTTTCGTGCCCGAAAGCGGCCGTTTCGATGTTTATCAGCCGGGCGGCGGCAGGCAAAGCCTGCCCCTGCGCGGCGCGCCCGCAGGCGCGGCGCTCGCGAGCGCCTACCTTTCTGGCTGGGTGGGCGGCTGGGCGCTGCAGATGGACTTTCGCGGCGCGGCGGGCGAATATTTGGAGAGCGCTGCCCTGCTCATGAAACCCGACGGAAGCGCTTTTTTGACCGAGGATGTGTACCAATACGCCTTCACGTACAATACGGCCTTTTCCGGCGCGACGAAGCTCTGCCTCGTTTCGCGGCGGCGCGGCGGGCAGACGCTGCAGGGACTGATCGACGAAGAGGGCAAGACCGTTCTGCCCCCGCGCTATAAGCTGCTGCGCAGCGAAGGGGCGCTGTACTCGGTGCGCTATGGCGGGTATTACGGGCTGATCGACGAAAAGGGCGATTGGGTCGTTCGCAGGACGGTGCTTAGCCGCCTGCAGGACTAAGGCAAGGAGGGGAAAACGATGAAAAAGACGATGAAAAAGGCGCTGTTTTGCGCCGTTGCGCTTTGCCTGGCGCTGCTGGCGAGCTGCGCCCCGCAAGGCCAAGCGCCCGCGTCGCAAAGCCCGGCGCCGGCGGCGGCTAGCCCCGCGCCCAGCTTGGAGCCAGAAAGGACGGAAAGACTAGCCGCCAGCGACGATTCGGGCATAGAGCCGCTGCCTTTTGCGGCGCTGCCCGCCCCGCTTGGCGGGATGAGCGCGGAGGACTACCCCGTCGTGGACGGCTCGACGGCCACGCGGCCGCTTTCGCAAGCGCTGGCCTATTACTTCACCGGCATCACCGATATGCTCGAGCTGGACTTCTTGGCCGACCACAGCACGACCGACGAAAGCTACCGCAATCTGCTCGAAAAGAAGGTGGATTTGCTGCTGGCCTACGAGCCCTCGCCTGAAACGAGGGGCATCATCGAGCGCAGCGGCGAGGAAATTCTGATGACGCCCATCGGGCGCGACGCGCTGGTCTTTTTGGTGAACGAGAAAAACCCGGTAAAGTCCCTGAGCCTGGAGCAGCTGCAGGGCATTTACAGCGGCAAGATCAAGAACTGGAAGGAGGTCGGCGGCGAAGATCTGCCCATTGTGGCCTTCCAGCGCCCCGAAAACAGCGGCAGCCAAACCCTGATGGAAAAGCTCGTGATGAAAGGCAAGAAGATGGCGGAAGCCCCGGCCGAGCTGAGGCAGTCCGAAATGGGCGAGCTGATTCGCGCTGTGGCCGCGTTTGAAAACGAGGGCAGCGCCATCGGCTACTCGGTGTATTACTACGCGTCGAAGATGTATGCCCAGGAGGGCGTCAGGCTCATCGCCGTAAACGGTGCGGCGCCGAGCGCCCAGAGCATTGCGGATGCGAGCTACCCCTTCCTGAACGAGTTTTATGTGGCCATTCGCGGGGAAGACAGCACAAACGGGCCCGCGGCGCCGCTTTTTGAGGCGATCACGGGCGAAACGGGGAAGAAGATCATCGAGGGGATGGGCTATGTGCCTGTGCGTTAGGGAAAGGCGCGGGGCGCCCTTCGGGCTGCGGTATGCCCCCGCGTGCCCCCCTTGATGTGGGCCGGGCCTTGCGCGCTGGCGGTTGCCTTCGTGTCATTGCAAGGAGCGGAGCGACGCGGCAATCTAGGGGGTTGAATAAGCGGGGGCGCCGCGCCCGCCAAGCGCCCGATAGCCCTCAGCACCGCCCGCAAGCTGCTGGAAAAGGAAAAAAACGACCGCTTTCTGCCGCATGACGGAACATGGCGTAATGGAGCCAGCGAAGTGACAAAAAGGGTGCGGTGGAATTAGAGAGGGCGCCAAGGCCGCACGGTTTACGCAAAATGATGGGGTTCAGAAAGGAATTATGAGCGATGAGAAAATCAATTTTGTGGTTTATTGTGATTTTGGGCACGCTGGTGCTCTGTGCATGCACGGCCCCCGCGCCGGATGCGAGCCAGCCCGCGCCCGAGAGCGCGGACCCTGCGCCAACGCGAGCCGCGCAGGCGACGGCCGTGCCCGAAGATACCGCTTCATCCGCCATGGCCGCGGAGGAAACGCCGCCCGCGCAGGGGGATAGCTCGGAGCAGGTCAAAGCGCTGGCCGAAGAGCTATTCCGTGCGATGTGGGAGCCTTATATCGACTTAAAACCCTTCGAAAGGCCCGATTTTGTGGAGGATAACGCAAAGACGCGGCTGAGCATGAAGTGGCCCGAATATTTCTTGGCCTACATCGAAAAGCACCCCGGAAACCGACTTGTTTCGCTGGACGCGGTTGAGGTTTCGGCCCAAAAGGGTGAGGACGGCCTTTGGCGCGGTACGGCGGAGATCCGATTTACGCGTGAGGACGCCGCGAAGTCGGGGGTCAACGGCGTGAATGTGGCCTTTGAGATGGAACTGGGCCTGCGCGACGGGCAGGCGAGCGTGAAGGCACTGGAACTGGATCTGCTCTTTGCAACGGACTATGGGCGCATGAAGGAAGAACTTGAAAACCGCGCGAAAGGCGGAGGAGCGACGGTTGCGATGGTAGATTCCGTGGTGGAGGCCGCAATTCGCAACATTGAGTAGCATTTTAGGCGGAGAGGATTCGCCTTGCCGTTAAAACTGCGTTAAAAGTTGCGTGCCGCTTGCAAGAGGCCGAGCCTTCGTTTATACTCTTGAAGTTGCCGCAATCGGGATGAAGCGGGAGGTTACCGGCAGGCCAAGCCGGATAGTTTCCGCAGACCGGCCCGCAAAAGCGGGCGAACTCCTCGGGGCGAGCCGTGAATGGTCTTGAAAGAGCGGCACACACGGCATCGTGTGCAAGGTCAGCGGCCCCGGGCAGCGAAAATAAAGGAGGGATTCCCCCAATGGCCAGTGAAAAAATCCGCATCAAGCTCAAGGCGTACGAACACTCCCTGATCGACCAATCGGCCCAGCGCATCGTCGAAACCGCAAAGCGCACCGGCGCCCAGGTTTCCGGCCCGATTCCTCTGCCCACAGAAAAGGAAATCGTGACGATTTTGCGCTCCCCCCACAAGTACAAGGACTCCCGAGAGCAGTTCGAGATGCGCACCCACAAGCGCCTGATCGACATTCTCGAGCCCACGCCCCGCACGGTGGACGCGTTGATGCGCCTTGATCTGCCCGCCGGCGTAGATATCGAAATCAAGCTGTAAACGCGGCTTAGATGATATATAAAGAGAGGTTAGCAGGAATGAAAAAGGCAATTCTCGGCACGAAGGTCGGAATGACGCAGCTCTTCCAGCAGGATGGCTCCGTCGTTCCCGTGACCGTCGTCGAAGCGGGCCCCTGCACCGTGGTGCAGGTCAAGTCCGTGGAGAGGGATGGCTACAAGGCCGTCCAGGTTGGCTTCAAGCAGCTCCCCGAAAGGCGCGCGCTGAAGCTAAAGAACAAGCCCGAGCAAGGCCACTTCAAAAAGGCTGGGGTCGCCCCCACCAGGTACCTTCGCGAGCTTCGGCTCGATGAGAGTGAAACCTTCGAAGTGGGCCAGGAAATCAGGGCCGAGATCTTCAGCGCCGACGAGCGCGTGGATGTGACGGGCCTTAGCAAGGGCAAGGGCTATACCGGCGTGATTCTGCGCTGGAACCAGCACACAGGCCCTATGGCGCACGGCTCGAAGTACCATCGCGGCGTCGGCTCCATGGGCGCGAACTCCACCCCTTCGCGCGTGTTTAAGAACAAGAAGATGCCAGGCCAGTGGGGGCATGAGCGCGTGACGGTGCAGAACCTGAAGGTCGTCCGCGTGGACGCGGAGCGGAACCTGCTCTTCATCAAGGGCGCGGTTCCGGGCCCGAACGGCAGCTTGCTCACCGTGCGCAACACGGTGAAGGCTTAAGGCCCGCGCCTTTCATTTGAGGAGGAACAAAGAATGCCTAAGGTTGATAAGTACAACATGCAGGGCGAGGTCGTAGGCCAGCAGGAGCTTTCTGACGCGATCTTCGCCGTGCCGATGAACGAGCCCCTGGTGCACCAGGTCATCGTGGCGCAGCTGGCCAACAAGCGCCAGGGCACGCAGAGCGCCTTGACCCGCGCGGAGGTTCGCGGCGGCGGCCGCAAGCCCTGGCGCCAAAAGGGCACCGGCAGGGCCAGGCAAGGCTCGACCAGGTCGCCCCAGTGGACGCACGGCGGCGTGGTGTTCGCCCCCAAGCCGCGCGACTATTCAAAGGCGGTGCCGCGCAAGATGCGCAGGGCCGCGCTGCGCTGCGCCCTTTCGTCAAAGGTTGACGCGGGCGAACTGCTCGTGCTCGAGAATTTGACGCTTGAAAGCGCCAAAACCCGCGAGATGGCGGCGTTGCTCAAGCTGCTGGGCTGCGAAAAGAAATCCCTCGTGGTGCTGCCCGGCAAGGACGAATCGGTTTCCCGCGCCAGCGGCAACATCCAGGGCTTGAAGCTCGCCTACGTCAACACCCTGAACACCTACGATGTTTTAAAGTACGATAAGCTCGTGCTCGTTTCGGGCGCTGTGCCGCAGATCGAGGAGGTGTATGCATAAATGAAGGATCCGCACGACATCATTCTTCGCCCGGTGCTGACCGAGAAGAGCTATGATTCCATCCCCAACAAGGACTATACCTTCGAGGTCGCCATCAAGGCCAACAAGACCGAGATCAAACTTGCGGTGGAGTCGATTTTCGGCGTAGAGGTCGAGCGCGTCAATACCCTGCGCCAGATCGGCAAGGTCAAGCGCATGGGCCTGCATCAGGGCAGAAGAGCCGAAGTGAAAAAGGCCTTCGTCAAGCTCAGCGCGGACTCAAAGCCCATCGAGTTCTTCGAGGGCATGGCGTAGGAGCCGCAGCCATCAGTTCAAGGAGGATAAGACAATGCCCATCAAGTTCTATAAGCCGACTTCGCCGGGCCGCCGCTTCATGTCGGTTTCCACCTTTGAGGAAATCACGACGAAGACGCCCGAAAAGTCGCTGCTGACCGATAAGCGCGGCAAGGCTGGCCGCAACGTCAATGGCCGGATTACCGTGCGTTTCCGCGGCGGCGCGGCCAGGAAGAAGTACCGCATCATCGACTTTAAGCGCAATAAGGACGGTGTGCCCGCAAAGGTCGCAACCATCGAGTACGACCCCAACCGCAGCGCCAACATCGCTTTGCTCCACTATTTGGATGGCGAAAAGCGCTACATCCTGGCTCCTTACGGCCTTAAGGTTGGCGATGAGATCCTCAGCGGCGAAAAGGCCGATATCAAGCCCGGCAACGCGCTGCCGATCTCCGCGATCCCCGTCGGCACCTTGATCCACAACATCGAGCTTCTGCCTGGCAAGGGCGGCCAGATCGTCAGATCGGCCGGCAACAGCGCCCAGCTCATGGCCAAGGAAGGCAAGCATGCCCAGGTGCGTCTGCCCTCGGGCGAGGTTCGCCTCATCCCCATCGGCGCCAAGGCGACCATCGGCCAGGTTGGCAATATCGACCATGAAAACATCAACCTGGGCAAGGCTGGCCGCGTTCGCCACATGGGCTGGCGCCCCCACAATCGCGGCGTCGTCATGAACCCCAATGACCACCCGCACGGCGGCGGCGAGGGTAAGTCGCCAGTTGGCATGCCGGGCCCGGTGACGCCTTGGGGCAAGCCCACGCAGGGGCGCAAGACCCGCAAGCACCGCAACCCGACCGATAAATTCATCGTTCGCCGCAGGAGCGGCAAGTAAGGCCATAAGGGAGGCTTAAACATGTCGAGATCCATCAAAAAGGGCCCCTTTGTAGCGCCTGAGCTGCTCAAGAGGGTTGAAACCATGAACGAAAAGGGCGAAAAGCGCGTGCTCAAGACCTGGTCGCGCGCCTCGACCATCTTTCCGGACTTTGTGGGCCACACCATCGCCGTGCACGACGGGCGCAAGCACGTGCCGGTCTACGTGACCGAGGATATGGTCGGCCATAAGCTTGGCGAGTTCGCCCCCACCAGGACCTTCCGCGGCCATGCCGGTGAAAAGTCCTCAGGCGGCCGCTAAGGCAGAAGGAGGAAGCAGAAATGGCCACTAGAAGCCGTGAAAAGAGCGCGGCGCGCAAGGCGAATGCCGATAAGCGCCCCCGCGCGATCGCCAAATACATTCGCATTCCATCCCGCAAGGTGCACATCGTGCTCGATTTGATTCGGGGCAAGAGCGCGGGGCAGGCCTTGGCGATTTTGATGAACACGCCCAAGGCCGCATCCCCAATCGTGCAGAAGGTGCTGCTCTCGGCCATCGCCAACGCCGAAAACAACCTGGATCTGAGCCGCGAAACCCTGATCGTCGCCGAGTGCTTTGCCAACCAGGGCCCCACGCTGAAGCGATTTCATCCGCGCTCGCGCGGCCAAGCCTTCTCGATCAAGAAGCGCTCGAGCCACATCACCGTGATCCTGGATCAAGCCAAGTAAGAAGGAGGGAAAATCAAAGATGGGTCAAAAGGTAAACCCCCACGGCGCCAGAGTCGGCGTCATCAAGGATTGGTCTACCCGCTGGTATGCCGGGAAGAAGGATTTTTCCAACTTCTTGGTTGAGGATTATAACCTGCGCAAGCATTTGAAGACCAAGCTCTTCCAGGCGGGCATTTCGCGCATCGACATCGAACGCGCGGGCGGTAAGATCACCGTCAACATCATGACCGCAAAGCCGGGTATCGTGATCGGCCGCGGGGGCCAGGGCGCAGAGCTTTTGCGTAAAGAGATCGAGGGGATCACCGGTAAGACCGTATCGCTCAACATCTTGGAGATCCGCGGCACCGAGGCGGATGCCCAACTGGTGGCCGAAAACGTGGCCGCCTCCCTCGAAAAGAGGGTTTCCTTCCGCCGTGCCATGAAGCAGGCCATGGGCAGGGCCATGCGCGCGGGCGCCAAGGGCGTGAAAATGCAGGTCTCCGGCCGCTTGGGCGGCGCCGAAATCGCCCGCAGCGAGGGTTACCACGAGGGTTCCATCCCTCTGCAGACCTTGCGCGCCAATATCGAATACGGCTTTGCCGAAGCGGCCACCACCTATGGGCGCATCGGCGTTAAAGTGTGGATTTACAAGGGGCAAGTGCTGCCAGGCAGCAAGGCGCCCTCGAACGCGGTGCCCGCCTCAGAGCGCGGCGAGCGTGGGGAGCGCAGCGAGCGCCCGAGGAGGAGAGATAGCCATGTTAATGCCTAAAAGGGTCAAGCGCCGCCGCGTCTTCCGCGGGCGCATGAAGGGCAAGGCGAGCCGCGGCAACTTCGTGGCCTACGGCGATTTCGGCCTTGTGGCCACCCAGCCGGCCTGGATCACCTCAAACCAGATCGAAGCAGCTCGTATCGCCATGACGCGCTTCATCCGCCGCGGCGGCCAGGTCTGGATCAAGATCTTCCCCGATAAGCCGGTAACCGAAAAGCCGGCAGAAACCAGAATGGGTTCGGGCAAGGGCTCGCCCGAATACTGGGTGGCGGTCGTCAAGCCCGGACGCGTCCTGTTTGAGATCGCGGGCGTGCCCGAAGATGTTGCGAAGGAGGCGTTGCGCCTCGCCTCGCACAAACTGCCCATCAAGACCAAGATCCTCGCGAAAGAGACCAAGGATGGTGAGATTTAAGTGAAGGCGAGCAAGTACTTCGAGATGACGAACGATGAACTCAACACCCAGCTGAAGGAACTGAAAACAGAGCTGTTCAACCTTCGCTTCCAGATGGCCACCGGCGCGCTGCAAAACCCCATCAGCATCCGTGAAACCAGGCGCAACATCGCAAGGGTCATGACCCTTCTGCGCCAGCGCCAGCTCAAGGCGCAGGCCTAACGGAAGGGAAAGGAGAAGCTTTAAACGATGAGTGAAGTACGCAATAACCGCAAGACCCGCGTGGGGACCGTTGTGAGTGACAAAATGGATAAGACCATCGTCGTGGCCATCCGCACCCGCGTGCCGCACGGCACGTATGGGAAGATCCTCAATCGCACCACCAAGCTCAAGGCGCATGACGAAAACAACGAGTGCGCCATCGGCGATATCGTGCGCGTGATGGAAACCCGCCCCTTAAGCAAGGAAAAGCGCTGGCGCCTGGTCGAGGTTCTTGAAAAGGCCAAGTAGGCCCCGGGCATTTTAGGAGGGAAACAGTATGGTACAGCCCCAAACCAGGTTAAAGGTGGCCGATAACACCGGCGCCAAGGAAATTATGTGCATTCGCGTGCTCGGCGGTTCCTTTCGCTCTTACGGTTCCATCGGCGATGTGATCGTGGCTTCCGTCAAGAGCGCAACACCCGGCGGTGTTGTGAAAAAGGGCGATGTCGTCAAGGCGGTTATCGTGCGCACGGTCAAATCGCGCCGCCGCAAGGATGGCTCCTATATCCGCTTTGACGATAACGCGGCGGTCATCATCAACGACCAGAAGCAGCCGCGCGGCACCCGAATCTTTGGCCCGGTGGCGAGGGAATTGCGCGAGCGCGACTATATGCGCATCGTTTCCCTGGCCCCGGAGGTCCTATAAAACAGGGAGGTGAACATTCTTGGCGGCCGTTAAAAGGGTATTTTCAAAGATTCACGTCAAAAAAGACGATCTCGTTCTCGTCAGATCCGGCAAGGATAAGGGCAAGAAGGGCAAGGTTCTGATGGCCTTCCCCAAAACCGGCAAGATCATCGTCGAGGGCGTGGCAATCGCCACGAAGCACCAAAAGCCACGCGGGCTTGGCCAGGCTGGCGGCATCATCAAGCAGGAAGCCGCGATCTTCGCCTCCAAGGTCATGCTCGTCTGCCCCCAGTGCGGTGAAGGCACCCGCCTGGCGCACAGATTCGAGGCGGATGGCAGCAAGGTGCGCGTCTGCAAGAAGTGCGGCTCAAGCCTCGACTCCTGATTTTTGCTGAAACGGAGGAAAAACACTGATGCCCAGGTTAAAGGATAGATACCAGCAGGAGGCCATTCCGCAGCTTACGCAGGCCTTCGGCTACAAGAACGTAAACCAGGTGCCCAGGCTCGAGAAGATCGTGATCAATATGGGCCTTGGCGAAGCGAAGGACAATTCCAAGGCGCTGGATGCCGCCGTGGCCGATCTGAGCCTCATCGCCGGCCAAAAGCCCCTGGTGACGCTCGCGAAAAAGTCCGTCGCGAACTTCAAGATCCGCGCCGGGATGAAGATCGGCGCCAAGGTCACCCTTCGGGGCGACAGGATGTACGAATTCGCCGATAAGCTCATGAATATCGCCCTTCCCCGCGTCCGCGACTTCCGCGGCGTTTCGGGCAAGGCCTTCGACGGGCGCGGCAACTACGCCTTAGGCGTCCGCGAGCAACTGATCTTCCCCGAGATCGAGTACGACAAGATCGACAAGATCCGCGGGATGGAGATGATCTTCGTCACCACCGCAGGCAGCGACGAAGAGGCGAAGGAGCTTCTAAAGCTCCTGGGCATGCCCTTCGCGCAAGAGGCTTAGGGAAAGGAGAGAGAACATGGCCAAGAAGAGTATCGTTAACCGTCAGCAAAAGCCCGCGAAGTTCTCCACCAGAGCCTATACGCGCTGCCGCATCTGCGGCAGGCCCCATTCGGTTCTGCGCAAGTACGGCATTTGCCGCATCTGCTTCCGCGAGCTGGCCTATAAAGGGCAGATTCCCGGCGTGCGCAAGGCAAGCTGGTAGAGTAGAGTCTTTACAGGAGGAAGTCACATGCTAATCAATGACCCAATCGCGGATATGCTGACCCGGATCCGCAACGCTCTGGTCGCCAAGCACGAATCCGTTACGCTGCCCGCGTCCAACATGAAGAAGGCAATCGCCCAGATCCTGCTGGACGAAGGCTATATCAAGGGTGTGGAGCAGATCGCGGACGGCGTTCAGGGTTCCATCAAGCTCGCACTTAAGTACGATGGCAACCAAAAGGGCGTCATTTCCGGCCTCAAGCGCATTTCCAAGCCCGGCCTTCGCGTCTATGCAAGGTCTGAAGAGATCCCCAAGGTGCTCGGCGGCCTGGGCATCGCCATCGTTTCCACATCCAAGGGCGTGATGACCGACCGGACGGCCCGCAAAAACGCGGTAGGCGGCGAAGTCCTCTGCTACGTTTGGTAAAGTAAGGAGGAAAACAGCAATGTCGCGCATAGGCAGACTACCGGTTGCGATTCCGGCGGGCGTTACGGTGAACGTGAGCGAGAACAACCTCGTTTCCGTCAAGGGCCCCATGGGGCAGCTCAGCCAGCAGATCCATCCGGATATGATTATTCAGCTCGAGGGCAACGTTTTAACGGTTTCCCGCCCCAGCGAGCAAAAAAACCACAAATCCCTGCACGGTCTCTCCCGCACGCTCATCAACAACATGGTCGTGGGCGTGACCAGCGGCTTTACCCGCACGCTCGACATCGTGGGCGTTGGTTACAGGGCGCAGGTACAGGGCAAGAACTTGCTCATCAACATCGGCTATTCCCACCCCGTCGAAATGCCTCCCGCGGATGGAATCAGCTTTGAGTGCCCCAGCCCCACCCGCATCGTGGTCAAGGGGATCGACAAGCAGCTCGTCGGCGCCGTGGCGGCTAACGTCCGCTCGGTGCGTAAGCCCGAACCCTACCTTGGCAAGGGCATTAAGTACGATGATGAGGTCATCCGCCGCAAAGAAGGCAAGACCGGTAAATAAGGAAGGGGTGAGCGTAAATGATCCAAAAGAAAGACAAGAACCAGATCAGAAGGATTCGCCACGAGCGCGTCCGCAAGAAGATTTCCGGCACGGGGAGCCGTCCGCGCTTCTGCGTTTACCGCAGCCTTTCCAACATCTACGTCCAAGTAATCGACGATGCGAGCGGCGTCACCCTGACGCAGGCCTCCACGCTCGACGCGGCCATCAAGCCGCAGCTTGAAGCCGTCGATAAAAAGGGCGCGGCCAAGCTCGTGGGCAAGCTCGCTGCCGAGCGGGCCCTCGAAAAGGGCATCAAGCAAGTGGTGTTCGACCGCGGCGGCTATGTTTACACGGGCCGCGTGGCGGCCCTCGCCCAGGCCGCCAGGGAAGCCGGGCTTGACTTTTAACCGGCCTGGCTTCTAAGATGAACGAACGGAGGATTTTTTGGAATGCAGCGCAATGATCGCGTAGAAAGCGAATTTAAAGAAAAGCTGGTTGCCGTTAACCGCGTCACCAAGGTCGTAAAGGGCGGCCGAAACTTTCGGTTTTCAGCCCTGATCGTCATCGGCGATGAAAAGGGCCGCGTGGGCGTTGGCATGGGCAAGGCGGCCGAGATTCCGGAAGCCGTGCGCAAGGGCGTCGAAGACGCTAAAAAGCACCTCATCCATGTGCCCATCGTCGGCACTACGATCCCGCACGAGTCAACCGGCAGGTTTGGCACGGGCAAGGTCGTTCTGATGCCGGCCCCCGTGGGTTCCGGCGTTATCGCGGGCGGCCCGGTGCGCGCCGTCATCGAAAGCTGTGGGATTAAGGACATCGTCACCAAGTCCTACGGCACCAACAACCCCACCAATGTGGTCAAGGCCACCATCGAAGGCCTGCGCCAGCTCAAGACCATCGAAGATGTGGCAAGGCTTCGCGGCAAGACCGTCGAAGAACTGCTGGGCTGAGGGGGTAGCAAGATGAAGTTGAAGGTAACGCTCAAAAAGAGCACCATCGCAAGGCTGCAAGCGCAGAAGGATACCGTCGCGGCCCTGGGCCTGCGCAAGATCGGCCAGAGCGTGGTCAAGGAAGATACCCCTACGATCCGCGGCATGATCTTCGCGGTCAAGCACATGGTTGCCGTTGAAGAGATCGCCGAGTAAGGCAAGTTTGAACTTTGAGGAGGTACCCCATGAAACTCCATGAGATTACGCCCGCTCTCGGCGCTTCGACCAAGCAAAAACGACTTGGGCGCGGCATCGGCTCCGGGCTAGGCAAGACTTCCGGCAAGGGCCACAAGGGCCAAAAGGCAAGGTCCGGCGGCGGGAAGCAGGCAGGCTTTGAGGGCGGCCAGATGCCGCTTGCCAGGCGCCTGCCCAAGCGCGGTTTTACAAACATCTTCGCGAAGGAATACGCCACCGTGAACGTTTCAGCCCTGGAAGCCTTCGAAAGCGGCGCAGTGGTCGATTTCGCGGCGCTCAAAAGGGCGGGGCTGCTCAAAAAGGAGCTTGACGGCGTGAAAATCCTTGGCGAAGGGGAGCTGACGAAGGCTCTTACGGTGCAGGCCGCCAAATTCTCAAAGGGTGCGATCGAAAAAATCGAAAAAAGTGGTGGGAAAGCAGAGGTGATCTAACGTGGTAGAAACTTTCCGCAATGCGTGGAGGGTGGAGGAGCTTCGAAAGAAAATCCTATACACGTTAATGATGCTTCTCATCTACCGCCTGGGCGGAATCATCCCCACTCCCTTTGTAGACACCAACGTGATCAAGGCCGCGGTTGAGAACATGTCGGTTCTGAACATGATTAACTTCATCAACGGCCAAAACTTCTCGAACTTTACTATCTTCGCCATGGGCGTGCAGCCCTACATCACCTCCTCCATCGTGATGCAGCTTTTAACGGTCGCCATCCCGGTGCTGGAGCGTTGGCAGAAGGAGGGGGAGGAGGGCAGGAAGCGCATCGCCCAGATCACCCGCTATGTGACCGTGGCCCTGGGCGCGCTGATGGCCGTAGGCATCATCTTGAGCTTTGGCCCCTCGGCCTTCGTGAGCAAGGCGCCCGGCGCGCTTGAGTACGCGGTGGTGTTCATCACCCTGGCGGCAGGCACCTCGTTTACCATGTGGATTGGCGAGCGCATCACCGAAAACGGGATTGGCAACGGCATTTCCCTGCTGATCTTCGTGGGCATCATCGCTTCGTTCCCGGGGCAGATCGGCAACGCCATCCAGGCCATTCAGCTCAATCCCTCCAGCGCCTGGTTTGCGCCAGTTGCAATCGTGGGCATCGTGCTGCTGGTAGTCGGCATCGTCTTTGTGGATGAAGCCCAGCGCCGCATTCCGGTGCAGTATGCAAAGCGCATGGTGGGCCGCAGGATGTATGGCGGCCAGGCCACCCATATCCCCATTAAGGTCAACTCGGCCGGTGTCATGCCACTGATTTTTGCAATTTCGATCATCCAGACCCCGGCGATCGTGGCCTCCTTCATGCCGCAGAGCGCGTTTGCGGCATGGTATGGCCGCTGGATGAGCTCTGGTAGCTGGCTCTATATACTCCTCTTCGCGCTGATGATAGTCTTCTTTACCTACTTCTATGCAACCTTTACCTTCAACGCGCCCGAGATCTCGAAGAACCTGCAGCAAAACGGCGGCTTTGTGCCGGGGATTCGCCCGGGCAGGCCGACCGGCGAGTATCTGCAGAAGATCTCGAACCGCATCACCTTCTTCGGCGCGATCTTCCTGGCCGTTGTGGCCACGGTGCCGTCGATCATCCTGGTGCTGACGGGCTCGAGCAGCCCCTTCACCGCGACTGGCATCCTGATCGTCATTTCGGTGGCGCTGGAAACGACAAAGCAGCTCGAAGCGCAGATGATGATGCGCCACTACAAGGGCTTTATGAAGCAATAGGCGCGCAAAAAGTGGAGGGCACGAAATGAAGCTCATCTTTTTGGGCCCGCCGGGCGCGGGCAAGGGTACCCAGGCCGAGCGTGTGGCGAAGGAGTTTGCCATCCCGCAGATTTCCACGGGCGAGATTTTGCGCCAAGCGATGAGAGAGGGCACGAAGACCGGGCTTGAGGCCAAGACCTTTATCGAAAAGGGAGAGTTGGTGCCGGACGGCGTCATTTTAGAGATCGTCCGCGAGAGATTGCGGCAGCCTGACTGCGAAAGCGGCTACCTGCTCGACGGGTTTCCGCGCACCCTGCCGCAGGCCGAGGCCTTGGAGGGGATTGCGAGGATCGACTGGGTGCTCAACCTATCGGTCGGGCACGAGGTGATCGTCGAGCGCCTTTCGGGGCGCAGAAGCTGCGAAGGCTGCGGCCATAGCACCCACATCGGCCTTGCGCCGGATGGAATTTGCCCCATTTGCGGCAAAAGGCTCGTGCAGCGGGCCGATGACGCCGCGGAGGCGGTTGAAAACCGGCTGCGGGTCTATGACGCGCAGACCAAGCCGCTGATCGGCTTTTATGAAGGCAAGGGCAGGCTGCTCACGGTGGACGGCGGGCTGCCGATTGACGAAGTGACCGCCACGATCTTCAGCGCCCTTCGCAGGGCGGCGGAATGATCAGCTATAAGAGCGGGCAGGAAATCGCCAAGATGCAAAGGGCGGGGGCAATCACCTTCGCGGCGCTCAGGGCGGTGAAGGCCGCGACCAGGCCCGGCGTTTCCACGCTGGAACTGGACGCGATCGCCGAAGAAGTCATTCGAAGCGCTGGAGCAAAGCCGAATTTCAAGGGCTATAATGGCTTCCCCAGCACCATCTGCGCATCGCTGAATGATGTGGTGGTGCACGGCATCCCGGCACGAAGCGCGATCTTGAAGGAGGGAGACATCCTCTCGGTGGACTGCGGCGCGATCTGGGAGGGCTACCACGGTGACGCTGCCCGCACCTACCCGGTGGGCGAGATTTCCAAGGAAGCGGCCTTGCTCATCGAGCGCACGAGGAACTCCTTTTATGAAGGGCTTCGCTTCGCCAGAAGCGGTTTTCGCATCGGCGACATTTCGGCTGCGATCCAAGGCTATTGCGAGGGCTTTGGCTATGGCGTGGTGCGCGTGCTCTGCGGCCACGGCATCGGGCAGGAAATGCACGAGGATCCCGAGGTGCCGAATTTCGGCCGGGCGGGGAAGGGCATGAAGCTCAGCGCGGGGCTGACGCTGGCCATTGAGCCGATGATTGCGGCCGGCGGCTATGCGGTCTACCGCGCGCAGGATGGCTGGGCCTACCACACCAAGGATCATAGCCTGGCCGCGCATTACGAAAACACGATTTGTGTGCGCGAGGAAGGCCCGTCGTTGATCCTGACGATTCCCCCCGGCGAAGACGATCTCTAGCGTCCCCTTTTTAAAGGAACTTTTTGGAGGAAAAATGAGCGAATCTGAAATTCCCTTGGCCCCGGGCCGCGTTGTTTGCGCGAGGGCGGGGCGAGATAAAGGGAAGCTCTTCATCGTGGTGGGCTTTGAGGCTGAAACGGGCTATGCTCTGCTCGCCGATGGCCGCGGCAGAAGGATGGAGAAGCCAAAGCGAAAAAAAGCGAAGCACCTGCAGCCAACCAAGGTATCATTTACCAACATTGGGGAAAGGCTAAAGGAGGGCGCTCGCGTTCTGGACGCGGAGCTGCGCAAAAGCCTGGCCGAGTTGGCGGCTGAGAGCGGTTTCGCCCCGAAGGAGGAGGGATAGCCTATGGCCAAGGATGATGTGATCGAGGTGGAGGGTAAGGTCGTTGAAGCCTACCCAAATGCGGTGTTCCAGGTGGAACTGGCAAACGGCCACAAGGTTCTGGCCCATATCTCGGGCAGATTGCGGACGAACTTCATCCGCATCCTGCCGGGCGACAGGGTGACGCTGGAGCTTTCGCCCTATGATCTGACGCGCGGGCGCATAACCTGGCGCGGCAAGGCCTAGAATTTAACCTGAAAAGGGGCTTTCTTTAGACGGGTTATGGTGTTATAATAACTTTGTTTGTGCTCACGCAGAAAGGTGGGCGCGGCAGTTCAAGGATGGAGGCGGCGAAAATGAAGGTGAGACCTTCCGTGAAGGCCATTTGCGAAAAGTGCAAGATCATTAGGCGCAAAGGCCGCGTAATGATCATTTGCGAGAACCCGAAGCATAAGCAGCGCCAGGGCTAAGCTCCCTTGCGCCGCTTTGCCTATATTCAAAGGGTGGCGGCCCGGGTTTTTGCCTGCGGAGCGCGGCGCGCGCCTTGAAAAGAGGCGGCTGCACGGTGAGGGGATTTGAATACCTCGTCGTGATCTCTTTTAAGGGCGCCAGGCGCGCGAAAAGCGGTGAAAGGCCCAGACCTAGCCTCAGCCCTAACCACACAATGCATCCTACGGAGGTGTTTTTTGCACTATGGCACGTATAGCGGGCGTTGACTTGCCCAGGGAAAAACGCGTGGAAATCGGCCTGACCTACATCTTCGGCATCGGCCGCACCACGGCGAACAAGATCCTGCGCGAAACCGGCCTGAATCCGGATACCCGCGTGAAAGATCTTACGGAAGCTGAAACCGCGCAGTTGCGCGACTATATCGAGCATAACCTGCAGGTTGAAGGCGATCTTCGCCGCGAGGTTTCGCTCAACATCAAGCGCCTTGTTGAAATCGGCTGCTACAGGGGCGTGCGGCACCGCCGCGGCCTGCCGGTTCGCGGCCAGTCCACCAAACAAAATGCGCGCACCCGCAAGGGCCCGAAGCGCCAGGTGGCCGGCAAGAAGAAAGCGACGCGCTAAGGAGGTTTAAACCATGGCAAGAACCCAACGGGCGAAGAGGGCAACCACGCGCAAGCGCAGGGAGCGCAAGAATATAGAGCGCGGCGCCGCGCACATCGCCTCTTCGTTCAACAATACGATCGTGACCATCACCGATACGGCGGGCAACGCCATTTCCTGGGCATCGGCCGGCGGGCTTGGCTTCCGCGGCTCGAAGAAGTCCACCCCCTTCGCGGCGCAAACCGCCGCCGAAACCGCCGCCAAGGCGGCGATGGAGCATGGCCTCAAGAGCGTTGAGGTCTATGTGAAGGGCCCGGGTTCGGGGCGCGAGGCCGCGATCCGTTCCCTACAGGCGGCAGGGCTTGAGGTTTCCTTAATTAAGGACGTAACCCCAATCCCCCACAACGGCTGCCGGCCCCCCAAGCGCAGAAGGGTATAGGAGGACAGCGACATGGCAAGATATACCGGTTCTGTTTGCCGTCTCTGCAGGCGCGAAGGCTGCAAACTGTTTTTAAAGGGCGAGCGTTGCTACTCAGCCAAGTGCGCGGTCAATAAGCGCCCCACCCCGCCTGGTCAGCACGGCCAGGCCAGGCAGCGCAAGATGAGCGAATACGGCCTGCAGCTGCGTGAAAAGCAAAAGATCCGCAGGAGCTACGGCGTCCTTGAAACCCAGTTCCGCCGCAATTTCGATAAGGCGAGCCGTTTAAAGGGCGTCACCGGCGAAAACATGCTCTCTTTGCTCGAGCGCAGGCTCGATAATGTGGTTTATCGTCTCGGCTTGGCCTCTTCAAGGCCTCAGGCCAGGCAGTTCGTGCGCCACGGCCACGTCACCGTGGACGGCAAGAAGGTCAACATTCCTTCATATCTCGTCACGGTTGGCGAGGTGATCGCCGTGAGGGAAAAGAGCCGCGATGTCGAGCGCTTCAAGATCGTTCGCGAAGGCATCACGCAGGTTCTTCCCAAGTGGCTCAGTTTCGACGCCGAGAATCTCACCGGCAGCGTCTTGGCCCTGCCCCAGCGCGAAGATGCCGAGGCTAGCTTTGCAGAGCACCTGGTCGTGGAGTACTACTCCAAGTAAGGAGGCCCTTCTTGCACCTGAAGTTTTCAAGGAATGCAGCGCTTGAGGAGGGAATGCGTCAATGATCGAAATCGAAAAGCCGAAGATCGAGTGCGTGGAGCACGATGAAGGCGCCAATTATGGCAAGTTTGTGGTCGAACCCTTGGAGCGCGGTTTTGGCGTTACCCTGGGCAACTCTTTGCGCCGCATCCTGCTTTCATCCCTGCCCGGCGTGGCCGTTTCCTCCATCCGAATCGACGGCGTTCTGCATGAGTTTTCAACCATCCCAGGCGTGAAGGAGGATGTGACTGAGATCATCCTCAACCTCAAGAGCTTAAACGCTAAGCTCTTCGCCGACGGAAAAAAGACCCTGACGCTTTCTGCGACAGGCCCGGCCCTCGTTACGGGGGGAGACATCGTGTGCGATGACGAGGTCGAGATCGTAAACCCCGATCTTTGCATCGCCACCCTGGGGGAGGGCGCCGAGCTTAGAATGGAATTGACCCTTGAAAAGGGCCGCGGCTATGTTTCCGCGGAAAAAAACAAGTCGCCCCATATGCCCATCGGCGTTCTGCCGGTCGATTCCATCTTCACGCCGATCCGCAAGGTCAACTACGCCATCGAAAACACCCGCGTGGGTCAGATTACCGACTATGACCGCCTTACGCTCGAAGTGTGGACCGACGGTTCCATCAAGCCTGACGAGGCGACCTCCCAGGCCGCGAAGATTCTATCCGAGCATTTAATGCTCTTCATCAACCTAACCGAAAACGTCGTTCCGGTCGATTTCAACGAGCCGGAAGACAACAAGATGGAAAAGGTGCAGGAGATGACCATCGAGGAGCTCGATCTCTCCGTCCGCGCCTACAACTGCCTGAAGCGCGCCAACATCAACACCGTGGCCGAGCTTATCCAGCGTGATGAGGAAGACATGATGAAGGTGCGCAACCTGGGCAAAAAGTCGCTCGAAGAAGTCGAGCAGAAGCTCGCGGCGCTGGGCCTTGGCCTTAGGCGCAACGAGGAATAAGCTTAAACGGAGGGAATCAAGATGGCCCAACAGCGCAAGCTCGGCCGCCCGGCCGACCAGCGTAAGGCACTGCTTCGCGGCCAGGTAAGCCAGCTCATCTGGAACGGCAGGATCACGACCACCTTGGCCAGGGCCAAGGAACTGCGCTCCATCGCAGAAAAGTTCGTGACTCTCGCCATCCGCGAATACGACCACACCATCGAGGTCGAAAAGACCTTCAACAACGATAAGGGGCAAACCGTGACCGAAACCTTCGTGAACGACCTGCCCTCCAAGCTCGCGGCCCGCCGCCGCATGATGGCCTACATTTACGACATTCCCGAGGTCAAGAAGGCGGACGAGAGCAAGTCCGACTTCAAGGCCCGCACGAAAGACAATAAGCACCCCATCATCGAGAAACTCTTCCGCGAGTACGGCCCCAAATACAAGGCACGCGCGGAAGAAAAGGGCCAGGGCGGCGGCTACACCCGCATTTTGAAGCTCGGCCCCCGCAGGGGCGACGGCGCCGAGATGGTCGTGCTCGAGTTCGTGGATTAAACCCCATCAAAAGAAGGCTGGCCCGGTGATTTCGCCGGGCCGGCCCTTTTTTGTGAAAAGGCATAAAAAAGACCTTGACAATAGGAATCCGCCTGATATAATAATTTTTAACCGTTGAGCGGGTGTGAGTAAGGTTGGCATGGTCAGCGCAGAGAGCCGCGGGTTGGTGGAACGCGGTATGGCGGCCAACGTGAATGGACCCGGGAGGGCGAGGCGAAAGGCGGGAAGGCGCGAAAATCCCCGCGTAAGTAACCAAGCCGGAGGTAGCGCTCCGTAATAAAACGCCAGCATATGGGTTGTGCGCGCTTCGGCGCCCGATAGTATGCGTTGAGTGGGCGCTTTTTGCGCCAAGCTGGGTGGTACCGCAGGAGCTTTCACGCTCTTGTCCCTGCGAAAAAGCAGAGGCAAGGGCATTTTTTGCACCCTGCCTCAAGAAAGTGAGGCGTTTCCCCGTGGCAAGCGGAAAAATCCCCTACAAGCTGATTCTCGACGAGAGCGAGATCCCCAGCGCCTACTACAATGTGCGCGCCGACATGAAAACCGACCATAGGCCGATCCTGAACCCGGCGACGATGCAGCCGGTGAGTGCCGCCGACCTTTCCCCGGTCTTTTGCGATGAGCTCGTCGCCCAGGAGCTTAACGACAGGGATCGCTTCATCGAGATCCCAGGGTCGGTGCGCGAAATTTACAAGATGTTCCGCCCCTCGCCGCTCATGCGCGCCTACCGCCTAGAGAAAGAGCTGAATACCCCCGCGAAGATCTACTATAAGTACGAGGGTGGGAACACCTCGGGCAGCCACAAGCTCAATTCCGCAGTGGCGCAGGCCTACTACGCCAAAAAGCAGGGCTTAAAGGGCGTGACGACGGAAACCGGCGCGGGCCAGTGGGGCACGGCGCTCGCGATGGCCTGCTCGTATTTTGGGCTGGACTGCAGGGTCTTCATGGTGAAGGTTTCGGCGGAGCAAAAGCCGTACCGCAAGGCAGTGATGGAAACCTTCGGCGCCGCAGTGACCCCCTCGCCGTCTTCCACTACGCGGATCGGGAAGAAAATTCTTCAGGAAACCCCGGATACGACGGGGAGCCTTGGCTGCGCGATTTCAGAGGCGGTGGAAGCCGCGGTGACGACGGAGGGCTATCGCTACGTGCTGGGCAGCGTCTTAAACCAGGTGCTGATCCATCAGTCGGTCATCGGGCTTGAGGCTGCTGCCGCGCTCGCCAAATACGATGAGTACCCAGATATCGTCATCGGCTGTGCTGGCGGGGGCTCGAATCTCGGCGGACTGATGGCCCCCTTCATGGGGGACAGGCTCGCGGGTAAGCGCGCACCCTACTTCATTGCCGTCGAGCCCGCGTCCTGCCCATCGCTCACGCGGGGGGTCTTCGCTTACGACTTTTGCGACACCGGGAGGATTACGCCGCTCGCCAAGATGTACACCCTCGGCGCGACATTCATTCCCTCCGCAAACCACGCGGGCGGGCTGCGCTACCACGGCATGAGCCCAATTCTCTCGCAGCTCTACCACGATGGCTACCTGGATGAGGCGCGGGCCGTGCCCCAAAAGGCGGTTTTTGACGCGGCCACGCTCTTTTGCAGAACCGAGGGCACGCTGCCCGCGCCCGAGTCCGCCCACGCGATCTGTGTGGCCATCGACGAAGCGCTAAAGTGCAGGGAATCGGGCGAGAGCAAAACCATCCTGTTCGGCCTCACGGGCACTGGGTACTTCGACATGCGCGCGTATATGAGCTATAACGACGGCTCCATGAGCGACCAGATCCCAAGCGACGAGGAACTCGCGGCGGGGCTGAGCGCCCTGCCGCAGATCCCCGAAGCGCTGCGCTGAAACCGGGCCCGCGCGGCCCATTGCCCTAAAAGGGGGCGGCCCGTCAGCGAAAGCCGGGCCGCCCCCTTTTTTGCCTTGAAAAGCGGGGCGCTTTCTGCTACACTTTATGGTAAACACAAATGAGGAGGCCGTGCACATGCTGAACGAACCGAGCATTACCCTGAACAATGGCGTAAAGATCCCCGTTTTTGGCCTGGGCGTGTTCCGCTCAGAGCCTGGCCAGTCCACCGCGGATGCCGTGGCATGGGCTCTTGAAGCTGGCTACCGCCATATCGACACCGCGGCTGCCTACCGCAACGAGGAGGACGTGGCCGCCGGCATCGAGCGCTCCGGCGTCAAGCGCGAGGAGATCTTCATCACCACCAAGCTCTCAACCAAGGATATCGAGGCGAAAAACACCGCCGAGGGCTTCGAAACCTCGCTGAAAAAGCTCAAGACCGACTATGTCGATCTCTACCTTTTGCACTGGCCGGTGCCCAACTACGTTGAAGCCTGGGAAAAGCTCATCGGCCTCTACGAGCAAAAGCGCATCCGCGCCATCGGCGTTTCGAACTTCCAGATTCATCACCTGCAGACCCTCGAATCCCTCGGCCTGCTCACGCCGGCCGCCAACCAGATCGAGCTGCACCCCTCCTTCCAGCAAAAGGATGTAAAACCCTATTGCGAAGAAAAGGGCATCGCGGTTGAAGCCTGGAGCCCGCTCGGCGGGCAGGATCATCTCTTGCTCAACGAGCCGGTTTTGCTCGAAATCGCCAAGAAGCACGGCAAAACGGCCGCGCAGGTCATCATCCGCTGGCATATCGACTTAGGCAATGTGGTCATCCCCAAGTCGGTCAAGCAGGCGCGCATCGCCGAGAACGCACAGGTCTTTGATTTCAAGCTCGACGCTTCAGATCTGGCCAAGATCGCCGCGATGGACACGAACCAGCGCAGCTATTGGGATCCTGAGCGCTTCGGCACGAAGTAAGTTTCTTTGGGATTCGGCTGGCAGTTCCCCGCAAGGGGAGCTGCCCGCTTTTTTGGAGGGGAAAGGCAATGAAGGTCGCGTTGGGCATCGACTTTGGAACGCTCTCGGCCAGGGCTCTGCTCGTGGAGCTGGGCACGGGGCGAGAGCTCGGCAGTGCCGTGAGCGAATACCGCCATGGCGTGATGGATCAGTTCCTGCCATCGGGCAGGGCGCTGCCGCAGGATTTTGCCCTGCAGCATCCGCAGGACTATTTAGACGCGCTCTGCGATGCGGTGCCAAGGGCGCTCAAGGCAGCGGGCGCGCGAGGGGAAGATGTGGTGGGGCTGGGCATAGACTTCACCGCCTGCACAATGCTGCCCACCCTTGGGGATGGCACGCCGCTCTGCCTTCTGCCTGAGTATGGGGATGAACCACACGCCTACGTGAAGCTTTGGAAGCACCACGCGGCGCAAGATCAGGCCAACCGCCTGAATGAAAAGGCAGCCGAGCGGGGGGAGGAGTTTCTCGCGCGCTACGGCGGGAAGATTTCGTCTGAGTGGATGGTGCCAAAGATTTGGCAGATTCTTGAGGAACAGCCTGCGATCTATGCCAGGGCGGAGCGCTTCATCGAGGCTGCCGACTGGGTGATCTGGCAGCTCTGCGGCAGCGAGCGGCGCAATGCCTGCACGGCTGGATACAAGGCGATTTGGCACAAAAAAAAGGGCTATCCCTCCAAGGCCTTCTTCAAGTCGCTCGATGCGCGGCTTGAGAACCTCGTGGAGGAAAAGCTCGGCGGGGAAATCCTTGCGATCGGGCAAAAAGCGGGGGATTTGAGCGCCGAAATGGCGCAAAAATGCGGCCTGCCCGCCGGAATCGCCATCGCGGTGGCCAATGTGGACGCCCACGTTTCCGTGCCGGCCCTCGGCATCCAAGAGCCGGGCAGCCTGCTCATGATCATGGGCACATCAACCTGCCATATCATGATCGCGAACGAGGAAAAGCTGGTGCCCGGCATGTGCGGCGTCGTGGAAGACGGCGTTTTGCCCGGTATGATGGGCTACGAGGCGGGGCAGAGCTGCGTAGGCGATCATTTTAACTGGTTTGTCGAGAATTTGGCCCCCGCCGAATACAAGACTGAGGCGCAGGCGCGCGGCATCGACCTGCACGCCCTGCTCACCGAGAAGGCGCGGGGGCAAAAACCCGGCGAAAGCGGCCTGCTCGCCTTGGATTGGTGGAACGGCAACCGCTCCGTCCTGGTGGATGTTGACCTGACCGGCGCGCTCTTTGGCCTGAGCCTGCTGACCCGGCCGGAGGAGATCTACCGCGCCCTCATCGAGGCCACGGCCTACGGCACCCGCAAGATCATCGAAACCTTCGAGCAAAGCGGTCTGCCGGTGACTGGCCTTTACGCCTGCGGCGGCATCGCCGAAAAGAACGCCTTCGCCATGCAGCTTTATGCCGATGTGACTGGCCGCGAGATTAAGATCGCGCGCTCGTCGCAGTCCCCGGCGCTGGGGAGCGCGATGTTCGGCGCGGTAGCCGCCGGGCGGGCGCGCGGCGGCTACGATTCCATCTTTGAGGCGGCCAAGGAAATGGGCGGCGTGCGCGAAGAGAGCTTCCTGCCCATCGGGGAGCATAAGCCCGTCTATGATGCCCTCTATGCCGAGTATTCAGCCCTGCATGACTTCTTTGGCCGCGGCGGGAACGACGTGATGAAGCGCCTGAAGAAACTGCGGGCCGCGCAAAGGGGCCGGGAGGATTAAACGCCTAAAAAGCCTAAGTTTCGGCCTTTTTGAAGCTGCTCACCAACAGCCCGCTGAGCGTGCCCGCGCCAAGGCCCAGCGCCAGATCGCCCAAAATCGCCAGGGCGGGCAGCAAGCGCAGGCTCGCCGCGCAGTAGGCCAAGATGCCCAGCGCCATGTAGGCAAAGCCGATCTGCGCGCCGAGCTTGGTTAGCGAAATGGCGGCCTTGCGCAGGGCTACAACGCCTAAAAGAATCGACAGAATCTTGATGAACTGGTTCACCGGGGTGATCACGCCAGCATCCAGCGAAAAGAACTGAATGGCAAGTGCGAAAAGCACGATCAAGCCGAGGCTCGAAGCCACCGCGAGCCCCAGGCCAAGCCCAAAATAGTGGGCGTTCCCATGCAGCGTCCGCACCCGCGACTTGCCCTGTTTCATAAGCCATCCCCCTCTTGCAGGCAAAGCCGCCTACGGGTAGAGGATATGCGCGCGGAACCGAAAATAGCACGCCTTCCCTGCTGCGAATTGGGCCCATCCCCGACGATGCCTGGCGAAATCCCGGCCTTTTGGTTCCATTGGGCGGGGGCGGGCCACCTCCTGGCTGAAAAGATTGCGAACCGAGGCGTTCGCGCCTTTTCTTCAGCCTAAAAGTGCGCTAGAATGGCGAAGAAGGCAAGGGGCCCAACGGCGCTCGCCCGGCGGCCCTGAAGCGAGAAAGAAGAGGGAGGGAAGCGGTATGCAAAGCGCATCCAGCGGCGCGGGCAGGCAGTGCCCGAACTGTGGCGGCATAATGGAGTTCAACATCGCCAAGCAGAAGATCACATGCAAGAACTGCAATACGGAGCTTGCGCTTGAAGCTCCCGCGCATGAGCCGCGGGAGCACGCCTTTGGCGAGATCAAGGCGAGTGCGGCCCAATCCAACTGGGACGGCGCCACCCGGGTGCTGGCTTGTGAGGTCTGCGGCGCCGAGATTACCGTGGCCGCCGAGCTCACCAGCCTGCGCTGCAGCTTTTGCGGCGCGCCCAAGCTGGTGCCAAGCGGCCACTCCGCGGGCATTGCGCCGGAGGGGCTAATGCTCTTTAAGCTCGGCCGGCAGGAGGCCGGCATCGCTTTTTCCAAGTGGCTGAAGACCCGTTTCTTCGCGCCGTCCGCCATGAAGACCCTTGCCCAGGCGGATGCGCTCAGCTCCGTCTACAGCCCGTTTTGGACCTTTGACGCCCAGGCCGAGGGCGACTACGCGGGCGAGGGCGGTACGACGCATACCAGAATCGTCACGCGCAACGGCAAGCGGGAAACCGAACGCTATATCGTGTGGACGACGGTGCGCGGCCACGTTTCAAGGTTTTTCGATGATATTCTCATCTATGCCGGGGGCAGCCAGGGCAAGCTCCTTGCGCGCTTGAAGGACTTTGATACGGCGCATGGGCTGATCCCCTTCGACGGCGCGTATTTGAGCGGCTTCCAGGCAGAAACCTATAGGCTTTCCCCCGAGGCGGCCTTCGAAGACGCCAAAAAGACGATGACGGCCGAGCTCGAGGGCATGGCGCGCGCCGAGATCCGCCGCAGCTACGATTCAGAGCGCGGCACCAGGCTCAGCGCGAGCTTCCTCAACGTGATGTGCAAGCATGTGCTGCTGCCGCTTTGGTTTTCGGGCTTCAGCTATGGGGGTAAGGCCTTCTGCGTCGTCATCAACGGCGTGACGGGCAAGATCGCGGGCGCCTACCCAAAGAGCGCGGCCAAGATTGCCGCCGTGGTCGCGGCCGGCCTGCTGCTGCTCGCCGCCATCGTTTGGATTTTTTACACAAACAGCTAGTTTTAAAAAAGCAAAAAGGAGTGGTGTTCATGCCGATTCTGCAAGGTCAGCTACGCAACGTCATCGAATGGGAGGAGGCCAGGCCGGATCTCCTCTTCTGGAAGTGGGCAAATCGCGAGATCAAGAAGGGCTCGCGGCTCATCATTCGCCCGGGGCAGGATGCGATCTTCCTCCACAACGGCGCCATCGAGGGCGTGTTCGAAAAAGAGGGCAGTTACGACTTGGAGACCGAAATTATCCCCTTTTTGAGCACGCTCAAAGGCTTCATGTTCGGCTTTAACTCCGGCCTGCGCGCCGAGGTGCTCTTCGTCAACACCAAGGAATTCACCGAGAACTGGGGCACGGCCAAGCCCATCTTGCTGCCTTCGCAAGCCTTTCCAGGCGGGCTGCCGGTGCGCGCCTTCGGCACCTTTAACTTTAAGACCGCCGATTATTTAACGCTGATCGAAAAGATCGCGGGCGCCCGCGAAAGTTTCGCCGTCGAGGATGTGAAAGAGCGCGTTCTGGCGGCCCTGAACCAGTACCTGATGAAGTGGATTTCGAGGGAAGGCAAGGATATGTTCAACCTGCAGGCCAATTCCTTTGAGATCGGCGCCGGTCTGCAGCAAGATCTCGACGCGGAACTCAATAAGATCGGCCTGGCCATCACCGGCTTTAACGTGAGCAGTTTTAATTACCCCGACGATGTGCAGGCCCGCATCAACAGCGCGGCAGGCGCCGGAATGATCGGCAATATGGATCAGTATACCCGTGCGGCGCTCGCGGACTCGATGGCGGAGGGCGGAAACAGCCCGGCTGCTGCTGCTATGCAGTCCGCCATGGGGCTCGCCGCGGGCCTGCAGATGGCAGGGGGCTTCGGCGGCGCGGGGCAGCCTGCGGCTGCCCCGCCAGCCCTCACGCAAGGCGGCGCAACCATCCCCTGCGCCGCCTGCGGGGCGCTCATCAGCCCGGTGGCAAAATTCTGCCCCGAGTGCGGCGCCAAAAATGAGCTGACGGCCGAAAAATTCTGCACCAACTGCGGCGTGAAGATGCCGGCCGGGGCCAAGTTCTGCCCCGAATGCGGTAATAAGGCCTAAAAAGCTCGCTTTTTCGATCTTGCCCAGGGGCGACCCTTCGGGCCCTCGAGGGGGAATTGAGATTGCCCCCTCCCGGAGGTGCAGGCCTAGCCTTATGCGTTGATTCAACTGCCGCTGCGCGGCAGTGGCAGCTTCGCTGCCGGCTGGCCCACGCAGCTTCACGCTCCCCTCCCCGCGCCAAAAAAAAGAAAGCAAGCCGATCCTGCGCGTTGCGGTTCCCTATCACCATTGCGAGGAGTTAAATAACGAAAAAAAGGCGCCCAAATTTGTTTGGGCGCCTTGCGCGACCGGGGCGAAGGTCAGCGCACTCTGATGGTTTGCTTGAGCACGCTGGCCGCCTGGCTGGCCAGGCTCTGCTTCGCGGGGCTGGCCGCCGCCGCGCTTTTGGCGGCCGATGAGGCCCTGGAACTGCCCGCGCTTCGCGAGGAGCCGCTCGAAAGAGCGGCCGAGTAGCTGCCAAGGCTGGAACTGGCCTGCTCGTAGCCGCTCAGCGCGCGGTTGTAGGCATCCATTTGGGCATTCCACACCGCCAGGGCCTGTTGGTTGGCGATCTGGGCGTTGGCCATCTCGGCCGCCGCGATGCGGCTCTGCTGGTTTTCGTAGGCGCCGGAAGCGTAACGCGCCGCGCCTGAATGACGGGCCGCATCCAGATAGAGCAGGGTCTGCGAAAAGTCGCTGAGCAGGCTCTGGCGCTGGCCTGCGGCCGCATTATCTGCATAGAGCAGCGAATCGGTCACGTAGGTCGAGCGCCCGAAGCCCCGCGCCGTGCTGTTGGCGGCGATGCCCGCCTTGGTCTGGTCAAGGTCGGTTTCAAGCTGGGCTTGCGCGCCTTGCAGCCGGCTTTCTGCCTGCTGTTTTTGGCGCTCATAATTTTCGGCCTCGAGCGCGTCGCCGATCGAGTAATAGTACGAGTAGTCGTGCGAGGCGGGCACGGAAACGCCTTGCAGGCTCAGTTCAGGCATCTGCGGCGCCTGCGGGGCATACCCGTAGGCCGAGGATGAGCTCCCGCCATAGAGCATCGCATCTACGACGCTTTGGTTGGCCTTGTACGCGCTGTCTGTGTAGGCGCCCCACTTGCCGTCGATTCCCGCTGGGCCGAGGTTGGCGCCCATCGCGGAAAGCGCCTGCTGCACGAGGAGAGTATAGTTCGTATCCTTGCTTTTGTCGTAACTTGCCATGGTTTTCCTCCTTCTTGGCCTTGCTTTGGCCCTGTTCTTAATCCTGCGCGGCCTTGAGCTTCAGGTACCCGCCCGCGTAGGCCCCGTCGATTGGCACGCTTAGCTGCCCGGCGCTTAAGGCCGCCGTCAGGGCGATGGAATGCTGCCCCGCGGCGCGGTTTGGCAAAACGATGCTGTTTTGCGCGCCGTCAAAGCTGCCTTGCAGGCTGTGCTTCCAGCTCGCCGCCTGCTCGTTCCCCAGCTTGAGGCCGATCGTCAGCACGCCGCTGCCATCCGCAGGCGGCGTCCAGACGCCCTGCAGGCTAAAGAGCAGGAAGAGATGCGCTGGCGCTGCGGCGCTCAGGCTGAACTGCGCAAAGATCGTGGGCGAAGCGCCGATGTTCAGGCTCAGGCTGTTGAAGCTCGCCAGCATGTCGGAATCGGCAGGCTCTGCCGCGCTCGGGTTGTATTTGGAAAAGCCCTTGATGATGAAGGATTCGTTGACGTAGAGCAAAAACTTGTTGATCTTCTCTTGCTCTGCCGCCAGCGCAGAGCGCGCCTGCGGCGGCGGGCTCTGCTCATGCGCCATGAAGTAGGCGAGGTCGCGCGCAAAGGCGCCATATAGATCCAGCCGCGGCGTCGGCACCGTTTCCACGCGGAAGGAGTCCGCCATTCCTTAGTTCACCTCCATTTCCAGCCCGCCGGTGAAGCAAAAGCCGGTATCGCCCACGGATTCGATTTTTAGCCGGAAGCGCCGCCCCGGCAGGCGGAACACGAAGCGATAAAGCTCGTCCCCGCCGCGCCTGGGCGATAGAATGCGACTTTTACGGCCCTTCTCGCTTTCGATGACGAGTTTCACCGCGGCGTGGCGCCCGCCCGAAAAGACCTTGCCAAACAGCGAGGCCCCGCAAAGCGTCTTGAGCCGGTTCGTGCCAAAGTCCAGCCAAGGCGTCTGCCAAAGGGCCGGCGCGTAGGGGCTGTGCGGCGCCGTGCCCCAGGCAAGCACCCTTCCGTCCGCGGTTAGGGCGAGCAGCCTTTCGCGCATCGCCCCGGCCTTGCAAAGCGAGAGGATCGGCGCGCCGCTGTGCAGCATGTAGTGCTGCCTGCCCGCGTCATACTCAAGCAGGAGGGAGTTTTGCTCGTCCTCGCCCAAGGGAAGGGTGAAATAGAGCCTCTCGTTGTGGGCGATGCCCGCCGCGCAGCGCCCGAAGGCTGCCCCAAGGGGTCGCAAAATCCCGTCGTTTTCGCCGCCGTAACCAGGATCGAAGAGCCAGGGCAGCTTGCGGTCGTCCAGCAGCGAGAGCGCGGTGCCCGATTGCACCCCGATGCCGTGGCTCGTGAGGAAAAAGCCGCTCTGTCCCAGCACGGCGGCGCTGCGCCCCGCGATGGTACCCAGATTCCCTGTCATTTCCATCACTTGGTAGCTGGCTGGCGAGGAGCCATAGAGCAGCAGTGCCGTGGTGGACTTTAAGATGCATAGATCGCCGCCCACCTTGTAGATCCCGGTCGTTTCGCCCCCGTCGAAGGTCGGCAGCTCCACGAAGCCGCCGCCCTGGTCGGGGATCTCGACCGAGGGCGTCCAGTTTTCGACGTCCATGGCGCGGGAATAATACAGCCTATCTGGGTGCTCAATGTCCCCGCCCATCCAGACCCGTTCATAGTTCAGGGCGAAGAAGCGCCCCTTGCCGGGCGCACCGGGGAGAGGGGAGGCCTGCGCCGTTTCGCCGTCCCAGACCTGCACCGGCGAAAGCCCGTCGCCGAAGAGCAGCAGGGTATTCTCCCCCTTCTGGTAGGTCAAAAAGCCCCAATCCCCATTCGATTCCCCTTCAAAAATGGCCTGCCAGGCTCCGTTTTTGTGGGCGTAAACGCCTTCCTTCCCACCAACGACCACATAGTGGAAGGTCTGGCCCTCGATTCGGTCCGAAAACACGGTCAGGCGCGTGGGGTGGAGGCAGGGCACCGGCTCGTCGATCTCCGGCACGGCGCCCGGCGCGCTGGCCAAACGGCCGTAATCCGTGCTGAGGTTCAGCGCGCTGCGTGCCGCCGAGGCGTCGCCCGCGAGGGGGCCCAGCCTTTCGTCCAGCCCCGTGAAGTACGCGATGGTCTGCCGCATAAGCGCCCCTTTCTAAAGCCCTTCCCAGGCCTTGTACTTATTTTCGAACGGCCCGCGCGGGGGCCTGAGCAGCAAAAGCGCCCTTTCGAACGCGCCATACAGCGCGCCTGCCTGCGCGGTTTCGCCCCTTGCTTCCAGCACCCGCGCCGCCGCATAATCGGCTAGCACGCTGTGGATGAACTCGGGCTCAAGCAGCGGCTCGTCTTCGTCCGAGCTTAGCTGCGGCGGGTCGAATTCGTACCCCACGCAGAGCGTTTCGCCCGCCTTGCCGCCGGGCAAAAAGCAGGGCTTCATGCCTCGCTTCACGGGCAGGTAGCAGCGCCGCCGCCTTCCCCCGCGAATGAGGTAGCGGATCGAAACCGCGGGCAATGAAAACGCCCCTGGGTCGAAGCAGCCGAGCGCGTCCAGGCTGATTTCTTCCTCCCTTACGGGCCTAAGCTTGGCCAGAGCCTTAAAATAGCCCTCGTTTAGGTAGCTCAGCGCCTCGGGCGCGTAGTCAAGTGCGGTGTCTGGGTATTCAAGGTCGGTTCCGCCGTGCCCGAGCTTCTTTAAGAACAGGCTCATGAGCGTGGATACCTTCATGGTCTTCCTCCTTCCAAGGTCCCTTCCCAAAAAAAGGGGCGCCGGGCTCAAGCAAAACCCGGCGCCCCGCATTTCCCTAGGCTTCGATGCCGTGCTCGATGCGAACCAGCCAGTTCTCGTTGAGGATGACCGAGGTGAAGCCGTTCACCTTCCAGCCAACCGTGGCGATCTGGTCGAGCGGGTCGCTCGAGCCCGCGGAACCCAGGGGCTTGATGATGGTACGCACCGGAGTGTCCCCCACGGTGCCA
This sequence comes from Christensenellaceae bacterium, assembly GCA_031280685.1. GTDB lineage: Bacteria > Bacillota > Clostridia > Christensenellales > UBA1750 > JAITGM01. Next base: position 136,441 of record JAITGM010000010.1, on the reverse strand, counting down.
AGGTCAACCACTCCGTAGGCATCCTCGCCAAAGACCACCGTGGCGCCAAGGTCGGCGCCGGCATTGCCCACGCCTGAAAACACCTTGGCTTCGGTCGATTCGATGAAGATTACCCCAAAGAGCTTGCCCAGCTCGCCGTTTTCGATCTGCTCGGCCTGCTGGTAGCTTGCCTTGTCCTCCCAAAGGGGGTCGGATTGCAGCGAGTACTTCGCGTCCGGCCCGATGATGGCCTTGTAATAGCCCATCCCGCCCCGGTTGAACTTCGGCGCCCCCAGCTTTTCGAGCCTGCGCACCGCCTTGCGGATGTCCTGAATGGTCAGGACGGCGCTCTGGCCGACTTCGGCCCTTCCGGCCTTACCACCCGCGTAAATGGCCGCGCTGCCGCCCGAAATCACGTCGCGGACGAGGTGATCCAGGGTCAGGGCGCCCTGCTTGGCCATCAGGTCAACCAGGTAGTTCGTTTCGGTGTTCACGCCGCTGAGCGTGAGCACGTCGGTGGTGGAAACGTAGCCGCCGTAGGTTTCCACGCTCGCGATGACCTTCTCCATCGCCAAAGTCTGCCCATCGGGCACCACGCCCTCGCTCAGGGCCGTGGTGATGGGCGCAAAGGGCGCGTAGCGCCAGAATTCGACCGTGCGCCCATTGTGCTCGGGCAGCGCCTTCCTCTGGCCGTTTTGGTAATAGACCAGCCTCTTCTCCATCTCCAAAAGCAGCTTGCCGTCGTAGTAGTTCTGCAGCGTCGAATGCAGGCCCAGGGTCTGGCTGTTGTTCACGGGCATGTTTTGGTTCCTCCTTCGTCGTTTTCGCTTCTTGTCGCAACACTTAAAGCGGCGTTTTAGGGTGATTTAGGCGGGTTAAAGCTGAAAGACCTTGCCCGTCCTGTCCACATACTCAGAGATCCTCTCAATGTCCTCCCGGCTCAGTTCCATGCCCCGCGCGGCGCCCGCGCCCAGGTTCGCGTCCCTTTCGCTGCGGGGCAGCTTGGCCTTCATGAAGTATTTGCGGTAGATTTCACCCGTGGGCGCGCCGCGTTCAAGCTCGCGCATCGCCTTTTCGTTGGCGCGCAGGGCTTCCAGGGTGAAGTTCTCGTCGCCGATCGCTTCAATCGCGTCCAAAACCCGCGCGGCGAGCTCCCTCTGCCCGCGCGAGCGCTCCACTACCTGGCGGAGGATGCCTTCGGCGTCGCCAGGCTCGATGCCCAGCTCCTCGAGCGTCGCCTGCAAGCCTTCCAGCCCCTCCGAGGGCTGTGCCTCCGCGGCCCGCTCCTTAAACAGCTTCGGTTTCAGCATGGTTTTCACTCCTTCTTTCTTTTTCCTGCGCCTCCCTGTCCGCCAGGGAGAGAATCGAGGCCTTATCCTCGATGTCCATAAGCTCCAGCGCGGCGCGCGCCGGCAGCACCTGCATCTGCACCAGCTGCATGAGCAGCTGATTTTGATAGACGCTCTGGTATTGCGGCATTCGCTGCAGCCGCACTTCCAGGTCGAACTCCCAGCCGGCGCCCGCGTACTCGGGGCCCAGGCTCAGGTAGCTTTCCCCGTCGCGGTAGCTTAGCTCCGCGTCCCCATGCTCAATGAGGTTGCTCGTGAGCTGGCGCACCATGCGCATGAAGGCGTTGTTGATGGCGAATTGCGAAAGATTCGCGCGCTTGCTGCCGGCAGCTTGCAGCATCGAGATCGCAGCGCCCGAAAGCCCCTTGACAGCGCCGCTTTCCCCGCGCGACACTCCGTTTTCGCCGCTTTCGCGCTTGAGCATCTCCGCCTTGAGGTTTAGCATTTCGATGGCGTAGCCCGGCATCTGCGCGCTCGGCTGCCAGCGCAGGGCACTCTCGTCGAGGCGGTCGGCCTCGATGATCTCCTCGTTCTCATCGCGAAGCTGCTCCGGGTCAATCCCTGATGATCTGCTTACGATGAGCCTTGGTTTGGCCGCACGGGCGAGGTTCCGCATCACCAGGGAGTCCAACTTGTCGATGTAGCCCTGCACTGGGGCCAGGTAGTCGAAGCTCCCAAATCCCCAGGGCGTGCCCGGCAGCCTGTCGTAATGCCAGGCCACGAAGGGGTATTCGCCGTGGGCATAAAGCCCGTTTGGGTGCTCCGCCCTTGAATCATAGAGAAGCTCTCCCCCAGCGATCTTGATCAGGTGCAGGGCCGCCTTGCCACCCTGCCGTTCCTTTAGGTAAAAGCTCAGCAGGGGGATCAGTTCCCCATCCGCAAGGGGCATGCCGCTCGGTTCGTCGCCGGGCCGCATCCTTTCAAAGGCTTCGGGGTAGTTGCGCTCATAGTGCTCCTTTGGGTGCAGGCTCAGCTTGATCAGCGCCCGTCCCTCCTGTATGTCTTCGCAGAGCGGGTCGGGGAAGATCGCCCTCGGGTCAAAGGCCCGGATCAGTGGCTCGCCACCATCCATCGAGCATTCGGTGTAGCCGGTTCCATAACGCGCGCGGTATTCGCAAACCCGCAAATACTCCTCGGCAAAGCCCATTCTCTCCAGGCTGGCGCGGCTCAGGGCCGTAAATTTCGCCGCCCTTTGCTCGTCGCCCGCCTTTCGCGCCAGGAAGATCGCTTCAGGGATCAATTCCATGGCGTCGCTCAGCTCCTGCCGGTAGGTCGCGTAGAGCACCGGCGTGCCCGTGCGCGGGGCTTCGCCGCTTTCCCTCCCCAGCGTCTGCTCCAGATACAGCCTGTGGTTGCGCGCATACTTTTCTTCGATCATCCTCGAACCTTCGCGGAAGCCGCGGTACAGGCCCATTAGCTTCTGCACCAGCGCCTCGGGCTCGCATGGCAGTTCTGTTTTTTGCATCAGTCTTGTCCTCCTTCCCTTGTTTCTTGGGCCTAGGCTAGCACGGCAGCCCTGGCGCGTTTTCTTAGAAAGGCGCTTACGTGCCCCACCCGCCCAAATCCTGATCAGAAGGGCTCTTTTCGGCGGTTGCCAGCTTTTTTGCCGATGCCCGCTCTCTTTCTTCTTGCCCTTTTCTTAGAAAGGGCAAGATCGGCGTTTGCTTTTTACCTCGCGCGACCGGCCGCTCCAGCCACCCTTGAGCTTCGTTTGCGCCGTGATTGGCCCGATAGCGTTCTGCCTCAGCCCCCGGCAAGGGCTAAAGGCCCTTGCCGGGGGCTGAGGCAGAACAAGGCCGCGCTTCGCGCGGCCTTGTTCCTTGGGTGGCCTTGAGCAAGGCGAAATGGGTACGGCTTCGGGCCAACGCTCGCTGCGCTCGCGCTTGCGGCAAGCGAAAAAAACGGACTTTTGCCGCTTTTTTCGCCTGCCGCAAGCCCATAGTCCTTGCCTATGGGTTGGCCCTAAGGCGCGGCGCGGCGGCCCCAGCGCATTTTTCTCGTTGAAATGGCACCGCAGCCCAAAAAAAACCGGCACACCTTCGTGTACCGGCTCGCCGTGGCTGTGATTGGGCCTGAGAGACTAGGGAATAAGCAACTTTTGCAGCTCGCCGCCCTCCTCCTGCGCATAAAGGAGTTCGTCGCCCCTGCGCAGCAAAACCGTGGCCGAAAGCTCCCCTTCCAAGGGGCCGCTCCATTCCTCCTCAGGATCATAAACGTGGAGGAGCCCGTCCTCCTTGGCAATGAAGTAGAGCCTGCCGTCCAGGCAGGCGAATTGCGCCGTCTTGCCCATCTCGGGCGAAGCGATCTCGCCATCGGCCAGGCTCAGGCGCACGGGTACGTCTTCAAGCCCTTCATAGCCAAGAAAATACAGCGCATGGGCCGCAAAATCGGCATCGCCCTTCGTCGATTTGGCCAGCGCCTCAAAGCGCGCGCTGTCGCAGATCGGGGGCTTGATGTCGCTCAGGCCGTCGCTACCGCTCCACTCGCCATAGCCCAGGATCGCCCTTGCCTGCTCGTCGCTCATGCCAAAATAGCGCAGGGTTTGGCCCTTTTCAAGGCTTGCGGCAAAGCTCAAATCCACGTGGTAGCTGATTTGGTCGATGGTGATGATGTTCCAAACATAGCTGCCATCATCGGCCTGAACCAGCAGGTTTTCGATGCCAAACTGGTCGAGCAGGAAGCCATAGGCCTTCGCAAGCCCGGAAAAATCGGCTTTTTTTTCAACGATTGCGGCATATAGGGGGGTGTTGCTGCTCTCTGCCGGGGGCTGCAGCTCAATGAGTTGCGAAAGGCTTTGGTAAAGCGAGAGGGCGCATTCGAGCTTAGACATCCCCGCCCTGACCGAGAATGAGAGGATGCGCGCCGCCTCCTCGTCAAAGGCTGCGTTGCCCGCCTGCAGGGCCGCGGCATCGGCAGAATCGTAACTGAAGCTGAGGATCCCCTTTTCGTAGAGGATGTCGCTCAGCGAAACCACGAGCCCGCGGCCCAGGAGATAGTCCCTCGCCGCCTTGACGGCGGCTTCGTCGGCGTTTTCGGCGGATAGGTCAAGTTCTTCTTCGCCCGCCGAAGCCGCAGCGAGCATCTTTTCGTAAAGCTCCCCGGGGAAGCTTTCGGTTTTGAGGCTCAGCGGCAGCGCGCCGCGGTCATACGCGGCGATTTCCACGGAGGAATCGCTCGGCAGAACCGGTTCCGGCGTCGGCTCCGGCGTGACCATGGGCATCGGGGTCTGCAAGGGCAGCTCCGTGTATGGCGCGGCGCAGCCCATCAGCAGCGCGAGGCTCAAAATCCCCAGTGCCAGGAGGGAAGCAGCTCGCTTCATCACCCTCATCCCTTTCGTTCAAGCTTTAAGGCGCTTACAGCCTGTCCTCATAGCGTGTCACGCCGATTTCTTCTTCCCAGCGGATCAGCAGGGCATTGTATTGATCCTCCTGCTTGGACTGGAGCAGGGAACCGCTCAAATAGGTCTTTAAATCCTCGCTGTATTCCGCAGGGCCCGCGGGCAGGTCGCTCGTGCGCTTGAGGATGTGGTAGCCAAAATCGGTCAGCACCAGATCGGAAACCATGCCGACCTGGCCGAGCTTTTGCGCGGCCTCGGCAAACTCCGCCACGTAGCTGTCGTTATCGCCGATGGTGGTCATGTAGCCGCTTGGGTTGTTGCCGCCCTGCAGGCCGGGATCTTCGCCGTAGGTCTCAATCAGGGCCTCAAAATCCTCCCCGGCATTGACCTTGGCCAGCACTTCGTCGGCCTTTGCCTTGATTTTAAGGGCGGCTTCGTCGCGCAGCGTGTTGGCTTCGTCGTTGTCCGCCTTGCGCGCTGCCGCAACGGCGCTCTGCTCCTCTTCGGTGAAGCCCAGCAGGATATGCTTGACGTAGTAGATCCCCTCGGGGGTGTAATAGGTCGTGCCTTGGCGCGCGGCGTTCAGGAACGCGACCGGATCTGCCGAAAACTCGGCCGTGTCCTCGGCCACGTAATTGTCGAAATTGGCCTTGATGTCCTCCTCGGTTACGGCCACGTCCTTGACCGACTCCTCCCGGAGCTTTTCGACCGGCCTGGAGCTGAGCACATCGGCGACCAAATCGTCAAGCCCCTTCATGCCAAGGCTTTCGATGTATTGCTGGATTTGATCCTTCGCGGCGGCCTCCGGGTCCGTGTTTCCGTTGGCCTTGGCTTGCTCGGTGGCGGCTGCGAGCTGGGTCGCATACCAGTCGTCCACTTCCTTTTGGGCGGCGGCGCGATCCTCGTCGCCAAGCTGGTCATAGCCCATCGCCTTTGCCTTCTGCTTGGCGACGAGCTCCTGGATCATGCTGTCTAAAAGCTGGGTCTTGAGCTCCGCGATTTGATCCTTGAGGGCCTCAGAGTCCGGCGCGTAGCCATATCCGCCGAGCCAGCTCGTCAGCGCCTGGGTGAATTCCGCCTTGGTGATGTTTTCGCTGCCCACCTTGGCGACGATGATCTTGCTATCGTCTACTTCTATGACGCCGCAGCCCGCCAAAAGCGTCAGGCAGAGCAGCAGTGACAGGGCTTTGCATAGGGTTTTCATCGGAATCCTTCATCCTTTCGAGTTTCGCTTCTTCCATTCGTGCAGTATAGCGCAAAAAGCGCGATGAAGCAATGAATAGATGGTTTCAAAACTGTGAATTTGCTTCACAAAGCCCCTTTGCTCGCCGCGGTTAGCCCTTCATGCCTTCCTCAAGCCCTTCCAGCGCCAGGATCGCGGCCTGCATCAGCCTTTCGGGCTCGCCCTTGGCCCTGAGCAGCAGGCAGGGCGGGTTCGTGTTTTGCAAGCTGAGCGCCGGGGCCTTCAAAAGGCCGCCAACGAGCAGGGAAAAGTCCAGGGCGGCCAGCGCCGAAAAGCGCATGACGAGCTGATTGCCGCGCATTACGGCCAAATCCAGCCCCAGCGCCTCGAGGCGGCTCTTAAATAGGGCGATCCAGAGCAGCCTTTCGGCTTCGGGCGGCAGTTCGCCGAAGCGGTCGATCAACTCGTCGAGCACCTCCGAAAAATCCTCGCGGGTTCGCACCGTGGCGATGCGCTTATACACATCCATGCGCAGGGCGTCGCCCCGCACGAAGTCTAGGGGCAGGAAGGCGTCCAGCCTCAGTTCCACCCGCGCCTCCACGCTTCGGTTTTCTATGGGTTCGCCCTTGATCTCGCGCACGGTTTCCTCCATCATGCGCACGTAAAGGTCATAGCCGATCTCGCTCATGTGGCCGTGCTGCTGCGCGCCCAATAAGTTGCCTGCCCCGCGGATCTCAAGGTCGCGCATGGCGATTTTAAAGCCGGCGCCGAACTCGGTGAATTCGCGGATGGCCGAAAGCCGTTTTTCGGCCTGCTCGGTGATGACCTTATCGGGCCGGAGCGTCATATAGCAATAGGCCAGGCGGTTTGAGCGCCCCACCCGCCCCCTGAGCTGGTAAAGCTGTGAGAGGCCGAAGCGATCCGCGTCCATGACGATGAGCGTGTTGGCGTTTTGCACGTCCAGCCCGGACTCGATGATGGTTGAGCAGATCAGCACGTCGCTGCTGCCCTCATAAAAGTCCAGCATGGCGTTTTCAAGCTCGTTTTCGGGCATCTGGCCGTGGCCGATGGCGATCCTCGCCTCGGGCACCAGGGAAGAAACGTGGCTGTGGAAGCGCTCGATGGAGCGCACGCGGTTGTAGAGGATGTAGACCTGCCCGCCGCGCGCAAGCTCGCGGCGCACCGCGTCGCGCAGCAGCGCGTCCGAGTATTCCAGCACGTAGGTCTGCACCGGGTAGCGTTCCTCGGGCGGGGTTTCGATCAGGGACATATCGCGGATGCCTGCCATCGACATGTGCAGGGTTCTGGGGATCGGCGTGGCCGAGAGGGTCAGCACATCCACGCTGGCCTTCATCTGCTTTAAACTCTCTTTGTGCTTGACGCCGAAGCGCTGCTCCTCATCTACGATGAGCAGGCCCAGATCCTTAAAGCGCAAATCCCTGCCCAGCAGCCTGTGCGTGCCGATGAGGATGTCGATCTCCCCCCTCTGGGCCTTCTGGGCGATCTGCCTTTGCTCCGCCGCCGAGCGGAAGCGCGAGAGCATCTCGATGCGCACGGGGAAGTTCGCAAAGCGCTTTTTAAAGTTCTCGAAGTGCTGCTGCGCCAGGATGGTCGTGGGCACCAGCACGGCCACCTGCTTGCTCTCAATCACCGCTTTGAAGGCGGCGCGCATGGCCACCTCGGTCTTGCCATAGCCCACGTCCCCGCAGAGGAGGCGATCCATCACGATCCGCCTTTCCATGTCTGCCTTGATGTCGATGGCTGACTGCAGCTGGTCCGGGGTTTCCTCATAGGGGAAGGCGTCCTCGAATTCGCGCTGCCAGGGGCTGTCTTTGGCGAAGGCGTGGCCTTGGATGGCTTGGCGCTTGGCATAGAGCTCTGCCAGTTCCTTGGCCATGTCCAGCAACGAGGTTTTTACGCGCTGCTTGGCCCGTTCCCAGTCCCCGCCGCCCAGTCGGTTGAGCCTTGGGGGCGCGTCGGCCGCGCCGATGTATTTTTGCACCCTGTCTAATTGGTCGGTGGGCACGTAGAGCTTATCTTTCCCGCCATATTGAATGTTCAAATAGTCCCGGCTCGCGCCCTGCACGCTCAGGCGCTCGGTGCCCAGATACAGCCCCACGCCGTGGTTTTCGTGCACCACATAGTCGCCGGGCTTCAGGTCGGTGAAGGCCGCGATCTTCCGGCCGCTGCGCCGCCGCTTCGAGGCGCCGCGCTGCCGCGCGCTGCCGAAGAGGTCGCTGTCGCCCAGCACGGCCAGTTTGGCTTCCGGCAGTTCAAACCCGCGCGAAAAGGCCTCGGGCAGCACGCGGAAGGGGGCACTCTCAAACCCGTTGCTTAGCAGCGATTGGCTGAGCCGCTCCGCCCGCGACCGCCCCCCGGCAAAGAGCGCGGCCTCATAGCCCTCGCGCCTGAGCTCCTCAAGCTTTTCTTGCAGGAGCTGCTGCTGGCCCATGAAATCCGGCGTTTCCCTCGCGGGGATGGAGCAAAGCGCCTTGAAGCGCAGATCCGGCACGGCCACGCGCAGGTTCCCCAGCGCGACGAGGGGGAATTTTAGCGCTTGCGCCATGAACAGCCCATAGTCCATCAGGTTTTGGCGCTGCTCTTGAATGCCTTCGCCCCGCTCGATGGCGTATTGCAGCTCGCGCACGAAGCTCTCTGCCGCGTCGGCGGCGCTTTGGCGCACCCTGCCTGGTTCCTCGAGGAGGATCAGCTCGGGCAAAAGGTAGTCCAGCGCGCTCTTCGTTTCGCCAAGCAAGGGCAAAAAGCCCTCAAGTTCCTCAGGCGTGCCGAGGGGGCGCTTTTGGGCGGCTTCGCCCAAAGGCTCGTCCTCCTCGTCCTCGCCGGGTTCCAGCCAGGGCATCGAGGGGCCTTTTTGCGCCTCCTTCTGCTTTTTTAGCATCGCGCTCAGTCTTTCGAGCGCTGCCCTGGCTTCCTCGGGACTCAAAACAGCCTCCGAAGAGGGGTAGACCTTTAATTCCTTGAGTTGCCCGGTCGAGCGCTGGGTCATCGCGTCCATCTCGCGCATCGTGTCGATTTCGTTGCCCCAAAACTCGATGCGGCAAGCGCTCTCGGCCTGCACGGGGAAGAGATCCACGATGCCGCCGCGCACCGCGAACTGCCCCTTGCCCTCGACCGCCTCTTCGCGGCGGTAGCCGGCTTCCACAAGGCGCAGGCTCAGCGTTTCAATCGGCAGATCTACGCCCGGCCTTAGCTCCAAGATCGCCTCCTTAAAGCGCTCGGGCGCGCCCAGCGGCTGCAAAAGCGCTTCAATGGGCGCGCAAACGATGGCGGGGCCTTCTTCGGTCAGCGCATCGCCCAAAACCGCGATGCGTGCCTGCGCCAGATCGCGGCTCTCGGCCGAAGCATGATGAAAGCTTTGCTCGCGCGCGGGCAAATGCCGCGCCCGAAGCCCCAGCGCGCGCAGATCCTGCGCCAGCGAAAGCGCGCGCAGATCGCTCGGGCAAATGAGAAGCGCGCGCTTCCCGCCGGCCAGCACCGCGCAGAGCATCGCGCGCGCGCCTTCGCAAAGTTCAAAGGCGGCCACGGGCAGCTTGCCCTTCCGCAGGGCGGCAAGCAGACCCTTATAGCCTGCGCTCCGTAAAAAACCGGCCTCAATTCCCTCTAAAACCGCCATGCGCCCCTCCTGCTCAGCCCTTGCCATTGAACTTGGCCATCGCTTCTTCAACGCCGGCCGAAACGATGGTCAGCGCCGCTTCGCCGGCCCTTAAAAAGGCCTGAAACATGGCCTCTTGCTCATCTTTGCCGTAGTGGCCCAGAACATAGTCCTTCAAATCCATGCGCTCGTCGGGCTTGTGGCCGATGCCGATGCGCACGCGCGGGAACTCCTCGCTGCCGATGGAATAGAGGATGGACTTCATGCCGTTGTGGCTCCCCGCCGAGCCCTTGGGGCGCACGCGCAGCCGGCCCGCCGCCAGGTCTATATCGTCGTAGAGGACGATGAGCTTTTCGGCTCCCAAATCATAAAAGCGCATGAGTTCGCGCACGCTCTCGCCCGAGAGGTTCATGAAGGTCTGCGGCAGGGCCAAAATCAGCTTTTCGCTGCCATAAAAGGCCTCGCCGGTCAGCGCTTTGCCCCGCAGCTTGGCGATGCGCGCGCCCAGCTTCTCGGCCAAGAGCTCCAGCGCGTCAGAGCCCGCGTTGTGGCGCGTGCGCGCGTATTTTGCGCCCGGATTGCCCAGGCCAACGATCAAGTGCAAGCTCCGCCCCTCCCTCATTTCCCGCGGCGGCCATAAAGGGCCCGCGAGCGCGGCAAAAGCGGGGGAAGGCGCTGCCCGCGCCCCTCCGCCCGCGTTGGAATACCCCCTTATTCTATCTTAAGCCGCAGGCTGCGTCAAACGGCGTGCCCGGGCCTTCTGGGGGCAAGTGCGGATCCCAGGCTTAAATGGGAGCTTCCCACGCACGCAGTTGCGCGGTTTCGCCGCGCGGGGGCGGCCAACGCGCCTGCTGCGCAGGCGTGAAGCGCCTCGCCCGTTTTCGCCTTCGTCTCAAAAGGGGCTTGCCGCTTTGCTCGCTAACGCTCGCCGTTGGCCGCTTGCGAGGAGCGAAGCGGCGCGCACCGCCATGGTGGTAGGGCCCCAGATGGCCCTTGGTTCCCTCGCAATGGGCGGGGAAAAGGCCTTGATGCGCCGTTTCTATCCGGTCGGCGTTTCGCTTCGCAACGCTGACCTTCCGGTTCTCGTTTTAAGATCAGTCGGGCAGCAGGTTCAGCGCGTCGTCCATGCGGGGAACCTCGACGTAGGTGGTGGGCACCTCGCCCACGATCAGCGTTTCTGCCACCGGGACCATCGTGACCACCTCGACGAGCTTGGCGCCCGTGGGGATGACGATGCGCACCTTGGTGCTCAGCCGCATGTAGATGCGGTGGCGGGTCTGGTTGATGCCGGCCGACATGAACTCGGTTAAAAACTCGGAGGAGACCGAGCCCGCGGGCTCCACGCGCACCAAAACGCTCGGCCCGCGCCCGGTGAAGAGGGGGAAGCCGGTGGCGGAACCTAAGGAAACGCGGATGGGCTGCATTTCGATGTCTTCGATGTATTGCTGCGCCGCAAGGGCGGTTTTCGTTGCCAGGCCGTTCATGGCCATGGTGTTGGCCGAGAGCGCGGTCACCCTGCCGTGCGCGTCTACGCTCAGGGTTACGAGCTCTTCATAGCGCACGCTTTGCATCGTCGAGGCGATGGCCATGTTCACCGCGTCCAGGGCGATGGCGCGTACCCGCGCTTCCGCCATCGTCAGGATGATGGGGCGAATATTGAGCTCCGTAAAGGCGATGATGAGCCAGACTAGGGCGATAAGGCCTAAAATGCCCGCAATCAGCTTCTTTCTCACGCGCACTTTCGCCTCCTTCCCCTTCCCAAATCCTTATGCCCTGCGGGAAGGGAAGATGCGCTTCCCTGTCGAAATACTGCCTAGGTTTTAGCGGTTGGCCTTTGGGCCGATTTTCAGCTTCATCATGCAACAAGGGGGGCTCTTAGTGGCCGAAAAAAAGGGCGAAGCACAGCCCAAAAGCAAGGTTTTTCATCTCTTTTTAAGCAGGAGCGGGAGGCGCAACTTCGCGCTGACGGTCGCGGTGCAAACCGTGGCGATTTTGCTCGTTTTTGTTTTGGTCTGCGCCACGGCGGGCTTTGGCGCTGTGCTCGGCGTGGCCAAGGCCTATTACGATACCACGCCCAATCTCGACATCGACCAGATCGAGCGGCAGAGTCTTACCTCCTTCATTTACGATATGAATGGCGAACTGATCACCGATTATAAGGGCAGCGAAAACCGTATTTGGGTCGTTTTTGAGGAGATCCCCCAAAATCTCTACATGGCCTATGTTTCCGTGGAGGATACCCGCTTTTTTACCCACAACGGCATCGACATCAAGCGCATCGCGGGCGCCTTCGTTTCCAACCTGCGCAACGAGTCCGTGCAGGGCGGCTCCACGATCACCCAGCAGCTCATCAAGACGCGGCTTTTGAGCCTGGAGCAGACCTATAAGCGCAAGCTGCAGGAGGCCTACATGGCCGTGGAGCTCGAAAAGCAATACAGCAAGGAGCAGATTCTGGAATGGTACCTCAACACCATTCCGTTGGGCGAATCGAACTACGGCGTGAAAGCCGCAGCGATGGATTACTTCGGCAAGGAGCTTTCTGAGCTTAGCCTGCGCGAGTGCGCGACACTCGCCGGCATCACCCGCAACCCGAGCCGCTACAATCCGCGCCGCAACTACCACGGCGCGGGCAGCCCGAAGCTCAGCGACGACAGAACCGACTATGTTCTGCGCTGTATGGTCGAAAGCGGGGCCATCACCGCGGAGGAATACCAGGCTGCGCTCAGGGAACCTCTCCAGGTGGTGGAAAAGAGCGGCGTCAACACCCTTTATGCCATGCCGACCGCCGTGGAAACGGTGCTGGACGACGCGATCGACGCGCTCTTAGTAAGCCGCGGCCTCGAAAAGAACTCGACCAACCGCCGCAATATGCGTGCGGAGATCCAGACCGGCGGTTATTCGATCTATTCGACCATCGACCCCAAGGCGCAAAAAATCCTCGAAGAAACCATCTATGGCTGGGAGCACTACCCCGAGCTCCAAAACCCCAGCCAGGCGGTCACCCGTGAGCGCACGGCCGACGGCACCATCATCGAAACCCCGCAGCCCCAGGCCGCAGCCGTCATTTACGACTACCGCAGCGGCGAGGTGCGCGCCGTGGTCGGCTCCAGAACGCCGCCGACCCAGCTCCTGGTGCAAAACCGCGCGGTGCGCTCCACCATGCCGGTCGGTTCCTCCATCAAGCCGCTGGCGGTCTATGGCCCGGCGCTGGATCTGGGCTTTTCCCCGGCTTCCGTGGCCTCGAACATGCCGCTTCCAATCCCCGGCTGGGGAACCGAGAAGGGCTACCCTTCCAACTTCACCAGCGGCTCGTACCGCGGCGTTTTGACGCTGCGTGCCGCCATGCGCGCCTCGCTGAACACCGTCACGGCCAACGTGCTCTTTCACATGGTGGGGCTCGATCATTCCGCAGAATACCTCCGCGCCTTTGGCATCGACGAAGGTGCGGCCATCAATAAGGACGGGCCCGGCCTTGCGCTGGGTTCTTCGGGCATCCCCGTCATGCAGATGGCCACCGCCTTTGGCACCATCGCAAACGGCGGGGAATACCAGCGCCCGCTGACCTTCACACGGATCACCGACGGTATGGGCAAGACCATCCTCGATCTCAAGGGCGAGCAGGCGAATTCCAAGCGCCAGGCCATGCAGAAGGATGCGGCCTGGATGATGGTCGATATGCTGGTGGACGCGGTGGAGCACGGCACCGGCACGCCGGCGCGCATCAAGGATTTGACCATCGGCGGCAAGACGGGCACGCACTCGGAATACCGCAGCGTGTTCTTTGCGGGCTTTTCGCCCTATTATTCGGCCGCCGTCTGGGTCGGGCACGATGAGTTCCGCCCCCTTTACAAGAACGCGACCGGCGGCAAGGAGGCAGCGCCGATTTGGAAGGCCTTCATGGAGCGCATCCACCAGGAACTGGGGCTTGAAAATAAGCCGATCATCGAGGATTCGCCCGAAAGTCTCGGCCTTGCGCGCGCCACGGTCTGCTCGCTCTCTGGCCTGCTGGCCACCGACGCCTGCCATGCGGACGGTGACTTTAAGCCCGTGACCGACTGGTTCCGCGCGGGTACCGTGCCCACGCTGAGCTGCAACCAGCACCAGGCCCGCGCGATCTGCTCCGAATCTGGCAAGCTGGCGACGCCCTACTGCTCGCGGGATGGCGCCGTGTACGCTGGAATGCAGCTCATCCCCCTTGAATGGGGCGCGCAGAACCTCAGCCCCGATGTGTTTTACAAGCTCTTCCCTCATGGCGTGATCGTCGATGCGCTGCCCACGCCCGGGAGCCCCGACACGGGCCTTGGCGCGGATGGCGCTTATTGCGACATCCACGGCCCCGGCTCCTCCGGCGGCGCTGCGGAAGGCGACGGCGGCGCCGCCGACCCGGAAACCCCCTCAGGCGGCGAGGGGGAGGGCCCGGCGCTTGGCTGACGCGTTTGGCCGGGAGATGAAATAAAGCGCAAAAGGGCGGCCGGCATGGGATTCACGCAGTTTGGTTCGACATCGGAAACACGCTGGTGCGCTACGCTACCTCGCCCAATTGGGGCACGTTTTATGAATCCGCCCTGCTGCGGGTTTTAAAGGGCCTGGGCCTTCCCGCGAGCAAGAAGCGGATGAACGCCGCTTCGGCTGTGCTCTGGCGCTATACACGCGCGAAATCCTCGCGAGGTTGAGGTTTCGTTAGAAACCATTTTTTGCTAAGCTTTTGAGGCTTGGCGCCAGCCCTTTTGCGCGATCCCTGCGGCTAAAGCGGCCTTTTTTGGCTTCTTTCAGGCCGGTGCCGCCCTATATGAAGACATGCCGCTTCGCGCGCGGCATCGGCGCGCTGGCCGACGCGGCCTATGGCATGGATAGCGAGCTTGCCCTGCGGGAGATCGCGCCGAGTCGCTCCGGCTTCGGTTTCACGCTCACTTCCGTGGATTTGAACCTCATAAAACAGAACAAGGTTTGTTTTATGAAGCTCTTGGAAGCCCTCCGGCTGTGAACCCGGCCAGATGCTCTTCGTCGGCGACGAGGAAAGGGACATCGCGGGGGCGAAGGCCTTAGGGATCGGCTCCATGCTGACCGATAGGCAGAAAAAAGCCTGAATTTCAGCAAAAATTCTGTGATCTGAGGCCTTTTGGAGTTGATCCTCCTGCGTTGAAGATCACGATGCTCGAACGGGAGCGTTGTGCCGAGAGTGGATTTCCAGATTTGGCATTGGTACGGCCCGCCTTCAATAAAAACAGAATAAAGTTTGTTTTAAATGGCGGTTTGCGGTGTGGAGCTGCCTTATTCAAGGAGATGGTTTTCGTGGTGAAATGCCCAAAATGTCAAAAGAGCAGTCCGAACAACGCGCGCCGCTGTAAAAACTGCGGGGCGAGCCTTAAGCTGAATTTCTGCACGAATCCTGCCTGCGCGCGGTATGCCGCGAAGCCCCTAGTGGCCGATGCGGCTCTTTGCGACCTTTGCGGTTCCCCGTCAAGCCTTCAGGCAGAGCGTGTGGACAATCAGGAGGCGAAGCGCCGCGCGGACGAAGAGGAGTACTTAAAACTGCAGCAAGAGGCCATTGAAGAGAAGAGTGAGGGACGAGCTCCGGATGAAAAAGGTCATGGCGAGCCGGACTGCCTTTTGGCGCAGGCGCTTGAACTCGCTATAGACTCCGGCCAAATTTCCGCTTCTATGCTGCAAAGGCGCTTTTGCATCGGTTATGCACGGGCCGGACGCTTGCTGGATAAAATGGAAAAGCGTGAGCGGATTTCGGGCTTTGAAGGCTCGAAGCCGCGGCGGGTCTTGGTTGGCCGCGACGGCCAGCCAAGCGCTCCTGCCGTGCCGGAGCGCCCGGAGGATATAGCGGCTCAAGCGGAGGATGCAGCTCCGCCATGGGAGGGGAAGGAGGAGGTCGCGCCGAAGGTCGGCTGGGCCCTGTATGCGTTGCCTGTGGCGCTTGCCGTAATGGGAGGGGCGCTCATTTTGACCGGGATTTTTTATTGGCTGGGTCGCGGCTAAGCCGTCATTGCACTCCACAAGGCGCGGAACCAATTTGGTTCCGCGCCTTGTGGAGTTGTTGGTGGCGGGATTTATTCTTCTTCGTCCTCAAGCTTGGCGTTGGCGATGATCTTTTGGGCGATGTTCGCGGGCACTTCCTCGTAGCGGATGAACTCCTTATCGAAGTTGCCGCGCGCCTGGGTCATGGCACGAAGGTCAGTCGCGTACTTGAAGACCTCGGAAAGCGGGGCCTCGGCGGTCACCTTCTGCCCGCCCTCTTCCTGATCCATGCCCATGATGCGCCCGCGGCGGCGGTTCATGTCGCCGATCACGTCGCCCATGTACTCGTCGGGCACGTGGATTTCGAGCTTGTAGACCGGCTCAAGCAGGACGGGGCTGGCCTCGGTGCACTTTTTGAGTGCCAGACGCGCCGCTGTTTTGAAAGCCATTTCGGAGGAATCGACCGGGTGATAGGAGCCGTCATAGAGCGTCGCCCGAATGTTGACCAGCGGGTAGCCCGCGATGACGCCGCGCGGCAGGTTTTCGCGCAGGCCTTTTTCGACCGCGGGGATGAAGGAGCGCGGCACCACGCCGCCCACGACCTTATCGACGAATTCGAACTCAGGGCCTTCGAGGATGGGTTCGAATTCGATCCAGCAGTGGCCGAACTGGCCATGGCCGCCGGTTTGCTTCTTGTGGCGCCCCTCCGCCTTAATGGACTTTTTGATGGTTTCGCGGTAGGGCAGGCGCGGGTCGCTGAGCTCGCACGCTACGCCGAACTTCGAGGCCGCCTTATGGGTCAGCACGTCAAGGTGCATCTCGCCCTGGCCGGAAATGATGGTTTCCGCGGTTTCTGCATCTTTGGAGATCACGAAGGAGGGGTCTTCTTCCATTAGACGATGCAACGAAGAGAAGATTTTATCTTCATCGCCCTTGTTCTTGGGAAAGACCGCCATCGAAAGCGAGGGCCGCGGGAATTCGGGGAAGGCGTAACTGAAGACCTCACCGGGCGCGCAGAGCGTATCGCCTGTGATGACGGACTGCAGCTTGGTCAGCACGCCGATGTCGCCGGCGACGAGCCTATCGACCGTGGTGAGCTTCTTGCCGCGCATGATGGAAACGCTGCCCGCCTTGATCGGCTTATCGGCCGAAACGGTTACGAAGGAGGTATCGGAGCTTAAGGAGCCCGAAAGAACCTTTAAAAGCGAGATCTTGCCTACGAAGGGATCGGCCAGGGTCTTAAAGACCAGCGCCGAGAAGGGGGCGGATTCGTCAAGCTCGCGCCGAACCTCTTCGCCGCCCAGCTTTTTGCCGACCGCGGCGCCCTTTTCCAGCGGCGAGGGGAAGAGTTCGATGAGGAAATCCATGATGTTGGAAGCGCCCAGGCAGGGCACGGCAGCCGAGCAGAACACCGGCGTGATGTCCCCCGCGGCGGTGCCTTCGGCCAGGCCTTTGGCCAGTTCTTCCGGGGCGAGGCTGCCCTCGTCGAAGAACTTTTCCATCAGGGCATCGTCTTCGCCCGCGGCGGCCTCGGTCAGCGCCTCGATGAGCTCGTCGATTCTGCCCTGCTGGGCGGCGTCTGTAGGCACTTCCTTGGTTTCGCCCTTTTTGCCCGTGAATTCATAGCTTTTGCCCGTGCTGGGCACGGTATAGCCCTTAAAAGCCCCGCCAGAGACAATGGGCAGCATCATCGGGGCGAAGCTGACGCTGGGGTAGCGCTCTTTTAGGGCATCGAAAACCTTGTAAAAGTCCGCGTTTTCGCGATCCATCGCATTGATGACCACGGCACGGGGAACCTTGTGCTTAAGGCAGTAATCCAGGGCTTTTTCGGTGCCGACAGAAACGCCGCTGACTGCGCTGGTCACGACCAGGGCGCCATCCGCCACGGCGAGAGGTCCCGGCATTTCGCCCGCGAAGTCGAAATAGCCGGGAATATCTATGAAGGTGAGTTTATGCTCCTTCCACTCGAGTGGGGCGACTGCGGAGCTGATGGAAATGCCGCGTTTGATCTCTTCGGGATCGTAATCCGTGGTGACGCTGCCGTCTTCGATGCGGCCCATGCGGTCTACCACGCCGGCTGCAAAGAGGAAGGCCTCGGTCAAGGTGGTCTTCCCGTCGCCACCATGGCCGATCAGAGCGATATTCCTAAGGAATTTTGCATGAACCTCTTTCATTGGGGATCCTCCTCGCGCATCTTCTATTTTAACGCAACCGCACAAACGGTAATGCCATTTTAACATGAACCGCCCGCGTTGAAAAGACCCGCGCCGTAAGAATCTTTCCCAATGAAAACGGGGTTTTGCTCGCCGATATAAAGGCCTGCCGCACACCCCGGCGAAACGGTGAAGTGTAAAGGCCGTGTTGAGGGAAGGGAAATATATTGACAGCAGGTGTAAAGTAATCGTATACTCATCCGGCAGGCAGGAGGAACCCGCCGCGACTGTGAGGAAAGAGGAAAAGAGAATGAATCGCAACCTTTCGCTGCAGAGGATGACGGCCGCAGCGCTGCTGATCGCCGTGGGCATCGTCATCCCGATGATTTCGCCCGTGAAGATCCTCGTCGAGCCCATGTCGTTTACCCTGGCCAGCCACGTGGCCATCTTCATCGCCCTGTTTATCTCGCCTACGGCGGCCGTGGCCGTGGCGGCGGGGACGACTCTTGGCTTTTTCATTGCGGGCTTTCCGCTGGTTATCGTGCTGCGTGCGGGTTCGCACCTAGTCTTTGCGACGGTCGGGGCCCTTTATCTGAAGGCGCGTCCGAAAACCTTGGGCTCTATCGGCCGATCACAGGCCTTTTCCTTTGCCGTCGCGCTGATTCACGCCGCAGCCGAGGTTTTGGTCGTGTTTTTATTCTATTTCAACTCCACGGACCAGGCGACGGCCCAAAACTTCTTGACGGCGCGGTATCTCCTGGGGCTGGTGGGGCTTGGAACCGTCCTGCATTCGATGGTGGACTTCGTCATCGCCTTCATCGTGTATCAGGCGCTGATCCGGCAGCGTAACCTGCGACGGCTCTTCCTGACACCACCTGAGAAGGCATAGAGCGCTTCCACGGCCCTTCGGGCCTGCGCAAGGGGACTGCGCCTGGCTTGTGCAAAGGCTCTATTTAAGCCAATCCGCGCCTCGTTGCTGCTGTGCCCGCAGGGCACAACTCCGCTTCGATTCCCCTATGGAACCCCTCTCTAACGATAAAGCTTCCGGCGCAGCCGTTTCGCTACAGCGACGGGGGAAGGGGCGAGAGAGAACGGGCGCGCTCGCTCCGCTCGCGCGCCGGGGGCGGGCTGCCGCGCGAAGCGCGGCAGCCGGGCGAGTGGCCCGCAGGCCCTCTCGCCCGGCTCGGAGGCCACAGCCTCCGGGCCCGCCCCAAGGCCGTAACTCGAACCCCTTCGCTGACCCAGCGTCGCTTTCCTTAGCTGCGCAGCCCCTTCAGGCAACGTTTTTGCGTCGATTGGCGCCGGTTCCTTCCCCGTTTTGGTTTATTGAACGCTGCCTGCGGTTGAATTCCGCCCGTGTTCGCAGAATCCGCTCGAACGTAAGGGAATGGAGCACCCGGGGCGAACCGATGGCGTTGCTCCCCGCAGGCTAAGGGCGAGGCCTGCGACCCGCGCGCGGAAAAGGCTCTTTTCATGGGGGTACCTCCTGCATTGAGCGGCATTTCCTAAGGACGTTTGGAGAAATGAATATTTAATAGATATGCTATATATGCTTTGCTTGGAGAATAGAATAGCGGATGGGCAGGCCCCCTTGTCAAGCGCCGGAGAAAGCGAATTTAAGGCTTTACATAGATGAGAACAAGACTTTTTTGGTCCTTGCCCGGCGTTCGATGAAAAACAAGCCGTCTTGTTTTGACGGCCGGGCGCAATCATGCTATACTCCAGGCACTTTAAGTTTTAGGGGGCATGGCCGGTGCGCGAAGGGGCATGGAAGTCCTTATCCGAAAAGGCGATGGACGATCTGACGAAGCACATCATCGAGAACGACCTGCAGCCGGGCGATAAGCTGCCCACGGAGCCCGAGCTAAGCGCGATGCTGGGCGTTGGCCGGGGAACGCTGCGCGAGGCGGTTCGCGCCCTGGTCTCGCGGAATATCCTCCTGGTGCGGCGTGGGGCGGGAACCTTCGTGGCCGAGCGCGTGGGCGTCATGGACGACCCCCTGGGCTTGAGTTTTGCGCGGGATAAATACAAGCTCGCTGCCGAGCTTTTGCAGTTAAGAATGATTCTTGAGCCGGAAATTGCCGCGCTGGCGGCCTTTCATATCACCGATGAAGAAATCGTGCGCCTGGAAGAGTTGTGCAAGGCGGTGGAGGACTCCATCGCAAGGGGCGAAAACCATGCGGCACCGGATGAAGCGCTGCACCTGGCCATCGCGGGGCATTGCGGCAACTCGGTCATCGCCAAGCTGATGCCCTCTATTCATCTTTCGGTGGAGATGTTCGTGGCGCTGACGCGCCATGAGCTGCTTTCAGAAACCATCGAAACCCACCGGCAAATCGTGCAGGCCATTCGCAACCGGGATGGCTTCCGTGCGCGGGATGCCATGCGCATGCACCTGCTCTATAACCTGCGCCTGGTCGAAAATTACGGCGATACTCTCGACCAAAGCGCCGAAAGCCGCGGGCAGGGGGTTCCTTGCCGCTGAGGCGCTGGCCCGCCCCTTAAAACTGAGCCGTTTTCAAGGCCCGCCATTGAAAGCCGGCCGCTTGCCGTTTCCTTCCCTTGAAGCAGAGGCCGGAATTTCGATTCCGGCGCTTTTTTTGCTCTTTTGCGCATGGGGCCATGCCCGCTTTGGCATTCTCAAGCAGGCCACATTCGCGGGCGGGGTTGGCGAAGGCGAAGACGGCCCTTCAAGAATTGTTTGACGGCGGCGTGTTTTGGTGGGATACTGGGATTGACGAAAATAACCGGCTGCGCGGCCATCCGCGGCCCGCGCGGGCGGCCTGCAAAGAACCAAAAACGGCTTGCCGTTTTAAAGGGCGGCTCGCATGGAGCCGCCCTTTGCTTTTTAGGGGAACCTGAAAGAAGGAGGGGTTTTCATGAAGGCGCGTTTGGTACCCGTTCGCTTTGCCCAAACCAAGGAGGAGGCCTTTCAGGCGCAGCTGCATCTTCTGGCGGGGAGCTTTGCCGGCGAGGCCGAATTCCTGCCCCCTGTGGAGCTTGGGGGCGAAATCCCCGAGGCGGACGCAGCCCTTCTGCCCTTTTTGCCGGCGGAAGCCTACAAAAGGGTGGAGGAGCTAAAAAAAGTCGGGCTGCCGCTGTTCGGCATCACCAGCGCCTACGGCGCCAGGAGCATGTGGGATTGGGAGGAGGCCTCTTACCTGCGCGGTGAGGGTGTGGATCTTTACACGCCCTATGACGTGGAGCTTTCGCGCGTGCTGATGCGCGCTGCGGCGCTGAAGCGCGAGATGAGGAACGCGGCCTTTTTGATCTGGCAGGATGAGGCCCAGCGCGGCTTCTATTGGTATGAAGAGGAATGCGCGCGCAGGATCAAGGAACGCTTCGGCCTCAAAATCCTCTATGAAAGCTACAGCGCCCTATGCGAGCGCGCCAGGGCCATTCCGGATGAGGAAGCGCGGGCCGTAGCGAAGGAAAGGGTGATTTTAAAGGAGGAGGTGCGCGGAGGCAGGTTGCTGAGCGCCATCAAGCTCTATATGGCGATGGAAAGACGCATTCTGGAGCTTGAGGGCGTCGCGGGCATCGGCTGCAACTGCCTGAACGAGTCGAAATTCACCGATACGAGCCCCTGCCTGGCCTTCGCGCTGCTGAACCGCGAGAGGGGAATCAAGGTTGTCTGCGAGGCCGACACCCTGTCGCTTCTGACGGAATACATCGCCGAGAGCGCGATCGGCAGGGGCAGCTTCAGTACCAATATCTACCCGTTTTTGATGGGCCTCGCGGCGGTCAGACACGAGAAGATCTCGGACTTCCCGCAGGTGGAAAGGCCTGAGAACCATGCCCTGCTCGTGCACTGCGGCTATTGCGGGCTGATTCCAGAAAATATCGCCAGTTCCTGGGTTTTGCGGCCCGCAGTGCTGGGCATGCTGAATGAAAACGCGGTGATGATCGATGGGGAGATCCCCAGGGGGGATCTGGCGCTGCTTAAGCTGCATTCCCGCCTTGACCGCTGGCTCCTTGCGCCCGCGGAATTGACCGGCTACGCGCGCTACCCGGGCTCGGACTGCCGCTGTGGCGGGGTGATTCGCGTGCGGGACGGCCACGAGCTTATGGAAAAGATCTATTCCCACCACATCACGGTGATGCCGGGCAAGCTCGTGCCCTATTTAAAGCTCGTCGGCAGGCTGCTGGGGCTTGAAAACGAGCTGTGCTAGGGCGGCGCAGGCCTGACTTGCGCGTTGATTCCACCGCTACCGCGCTATCCTTGCGGGCGTAGGGCGCGCTCGCTGCGCTCGCGCGCCGGGGGGCCAGCTCCGCGCTGCGCGCGGCCCGCCGCTACGCGGCAGTGGCAGCTTCGCTGCCGGCTGGCCCACGGCCACGGCCCTCCGGGCCTTCGCGGGCGGGTACTGCGGTACCCCCCGCGTGCCCCCCAAGGAGAGCGGGCCTGGCTTTGCGCGCTGATAGCCGCCCTCGCAATGACGAAGCGGACCGCGGTTTTGAGCACGAAAGGCCGCCGCGCAGAAAGGCCGCCCGCTCGGGGGTGCCCGAAGGAAAAGGGCTTCCCCCTGCGGCGCGAACTGTGCTATACTAAGCCCCAACGATTCAATCCGAGAGGAGGCGCCCGCCCGTGAAATGCTCCGTGAAAAAGCCCGCGCTTTTCGATGTTCTGATGCCGGATGGCGCCGTGACCCCGGGCGGCACCCAGGATTGGTTCCGCGAGGAGCACCCGCGCAGGGGCGGCTGCGGCGCCACGGCGGGCGCCAATCTCGTTTGGTATTTGGCCCGCTCGCGCGCCTGCCTTTCGTCGCTGTGCAGGGTGGGCGGCGGCACCCAGGCCGAGATGCTGGCCCTTATGGAGGAGATGTTCGGCTTCATCACGCCCGGCAGGCGCGGTGTCGATAGTTCCGCGATGTTCACCGAAGGGGCGGTCGCCTATGGCGAAAAGCACGGCGCGCGAATCAGCCCTGAGGTTTTGGAGCTGCCCGAGGAGCAAGCCCTGCGCCCCTCGCTCGGGGAGGTTTTTGGCTTCTTGCGCTCGGCGCTGGAGCGCGACCTGCCGCTCGCCTTTTTGAACCTTTCAAATGGCGAGGTCGAAACCCTCGACGGCTGGCACTGGGTGGTGATTTCGGCGGCGGATGAAGAAACGGGGCGCGTCACCATCCACGACGATGCGCGAGCCTGGGAGATTGACCTCGCCCTTTGGCTCAGAACCACCACCCTGGGCGGCGCGCTGGTCGCCTTGAATGCTATGGCGCTTTGAGCCGGGAATTTGCCTCGTTTTAGGGCGAAAAAGGCAAGCGGAAGCGGGCGCCCTGGGGCTGCCCGCTTTTTTGGCGTCTTGCCCTCCCCCCAAAAAAACGGCGCGGCGGTTTGGAAAGGGCCTGGTTTTTTGTGGGACGCAGCAACGCGGGCGGCGATGAAAAGGCACCTTCTTTTTCAAAAAGAGGCGCGCTCCTCCCAAAATCTTCGAGCTTGACAGGGCACGGGATTGCGGGTATTCTATCTTGTAATTTCATAAAGGTGACGACGAGGAGCAAGTAGCCCTTTTGGGCTTTGGGGCCATAGCAGAGAGCGTGCCATCGGCTGAAAGGCGCGCGGGCGGCCCATTGGGCGAATACATCCTCCAGCCTCGCGCTGAACAGGGCCTTTTTTCTCCAAAGTAGGACGCGACGAAGACGGCGCACGTTATAGCGCGAGAGCAGTATGCTTTATGAGGCGGTTTGGCGCGAGCCTTCCGCGAAGATTGGGTGGTACCGCGAGCGACCCTCGCCCTGATTCCTGGGGCGGGGCTTTTTTGTGCCCATAAACACGAAATGAACGAGTTGCGAGGAGTTATTAACATGCCGATCACCGCGATTTTAGAGAAAAACGCAGCGCTTTTCGGCCCGGACGAGGCCCTGGCCGAAGTCAACCCCGAGCTTGCCCCGCAAGAAACGCCCTGGCGCGAGCTGAACCTGGTCGAGGGCGACCATCATCACCACGGCTACCGCAAGGCCATCACTTGGGCCGGCTTTGACGAAAGGGCCAACCAGTTGGCCAATCTTTTGCTGCAAAGGGGCGTAAAACGCGGCGATAAGGTGGCTATTTTGCTCATGAACTGCATCGAGTGGCTGCCGATCTACTTCGGCGTCTTAAAGACCGGCGCCATTGCCGTGCCGCTCAACTTCCGCTACAGTTCAGGCGAGATTCGCTACTGCCTCGGGCTGGCCGACGCTTCCGTGCTGATCTTTGGCCCTGAGTTTAGCGACAGGGTGAGCGCCATCTCGGGCGAGATCGCGGACTCGATCCGCCTTTGCCTCTTCGTGGGGGAAAATCCGCCGCCTTACGCGCTGGGCTATGAGGCCCTGAGCGCGGCGCAGCCAAAGTCGAAGCCCGAAATTCCCCTTTGTGACGGGGACGACGCGGCGATCTATTTTTCATCGGGCACCACGGGCTTCCCCAAGGCGATCCTGCATAGCCACGCCAGCCTGGTTTCCGCCTGCGTGACCGAGCAGGCCCACCACGGCCAAACGAAGGAGGATATCTTCCTTTGCATCCCCCCGCTCTACCACACCGGCGCGAAAATGCACTGGTTTGGCAGCTTGCTCGTGGGCGGCAGGGGGGTGCTCCTGCGCGGCACCTCGCCCAGGTGGATTTTGGAAATCGCCTGCCGGGAAAAGGCCAGCGTGGTCTGGCTGCTGGTGCCCTGGGCGCAGGATATTCTGGACGCGATCGACCGGGGCGAGATGAACCTTGCGGACTATGATCTGCGGGCCTGGCGGCTGATGCACATTGGCGCGCAGCCCGTGCCCCCGAGCCTGATCCGCCGCTGGAAGGAGCATTTCCCCGCGCACGAGTACGACACGAATTACGGCCTTTCGGAATCCATCGGCCCGGGCTCGGTGCATTTGGGGCTAGAGAACGTCCACAAGGTCGGGGCGATCGGCAAGGCGGGCTTTGGCTGGCAGACCAAGATCGTCGGCGAAGATGGCGCGCTCGTTCCGCGCGGCGAGGTGGGCGAGCTTTGCGTGCTCGGCCCCGGCGTGATGAAGTGTTATTATAAGGATCCGGAAGCGACCGCCGCCGTGCTGAAGAACGGCTGGCTGCACACCGGCGACATGGCCATGGAGGATGAGGACGGCTTCATCTTCCTGGTCGATCGCAAAAAGGATGTGATCATCACCGGGGGCGAGAACCTCTACCCGGTGCAGATCGAGGATTTTTTGCGCGGGAACGAGAAGATCAAGGATGTGGCGGTGATCGGCCTGGCGGACGCCAGGCTTGGCGAAATTGCGGCGGCCATCATCGAGCTAAAGCCGGGCTTTGCCCCGAATGAAGCCGAAATCATGGCTTTTTGCGCCGAATTGCCTCGCTATAAGCGCCCGCGGCGCATCATTTTCGATCTGGTGCCCAGAAACCCCACCGGAAAGATCGAAAAGCCCAAGCTTCGCCAGAAATATGCGGGCGGCAGCGTGGTTGACCAGCAAATTCACGGCTGAGCACTTCCCAGCGCGGCGCAGAGCAGCCCTTCCCGTGCCCTTTAAGGTGCCGGAAGGGCCGCTTTATTTCGGATGGAGATATGGCCATTTTCATAGCGGTTGCCGGCGCCGGGCGAGCCGGCGAGCTCCGTCACACCCCCTGCATTGAGCTTGAGATAGGTCGTGTCGCCCAAGTGCTGGGGGAGGGAAAATTCGCTGTACTCGGAAAGATCGGCCCCTGAATGGAGGATGAGCTTGCTGCCGCTGACGATGAGCCGGAAGGCGACGACATAATAGCCGGTGTTAGAAACGGGGTTCAGGTGCCAGTTGACCTCGTATAAAGGCCGCTCGAATCGGCGCGGAACCCGCTGGGGGAGGTTTGCGTAACCTGCGGGTTTTTGACGGGCAGCGCATTCGCAAACCCGATGGGGGTGGCGGCGCCGGTTGGGAGCCGCCCCGTCTGCGCGGAGGCTTCAAAGAGATTGAAGGGGTACCCGGGCTCCTGCGGGCCTTGGGGAGCCGGTTGGCCCCTTGCGGCCCCGGAGGGCCGCTGCCGCCGCAGCCGCAGGCTGGGCATTATTGCGCCGTTCGGTGCCTGATCACAGATGAAGGGCTTCTTTTTACTTCTTTTGGGTCTAGCTCAAAGAAAAACCCGCCTTATCCTATGCAATCCGGGGCCGGGCGGCGTTCATTTCGGCAAAGCCGGGGCGCGCGCGGATCTTGCGGCGGCCCGCCGCCGGGCCTATAATGGGGAAGACCAAAATGCGGCAAAAGGAGGAGGCTGGGGATGAAAAAGGCGGTGATCATCGGCGGGCGCGGCAAGGTGGGCAGCTATTTGGCACCCATGCTGCTGGCCGAAGGCTATGAGGTTACGAGCGTGAGCCGGGGGCCGGGCGGCCCCTTCGTGAAAAACCCGGGTTGGGAAAGCGTGAAGAGGCTCGAATTGAACCGCGATCAGGGTGATTTTGGCAAAAAGATCGCGGCGCTTGAAGCCGATGCGGTGGTGGATATGATCTGCTTTGAAAAGGCCGGCATGGCGGCCCTTTGCGCCGCGCTCAAGGGCCATGCGGGGCAGTATCTGGTCTGCGGCAGCGCCTGGATGCACGGAAGCAGCGGCGCGGTGCCCGTGCGCGAAGAGGAAGGCCGCGATCCGCTCGAGGAGTACGGCATCCAAAAAAGCCTGATGGATTACGAAATTCAAAGGCTGTATCGTGAAGAAAACTTCCCAGGCACCGCGGTGCACCCGGGGCACATCGTCTGCCCGGGGGATGAGCCCATCAATCCCCAGGGATTCAAGGGCCTTTCGGCCTTTGAAAAGCTCAAAGGCGGCGAGGAACTGACCCTGCCCAACTTCGGGATGGAAACGCTTCATCACGTACACGCCAGCGACGTGGCCGGCGTGTTTTTGGCGGCGATCAAGGCCGGAAAAAAGGCCTATGGCGAAGGCTTTCACGCGGCGAGCGAAAGGGCCGTCACCCTGCGGGGCTACGCGCGCGAGGCGGCGGGCTGGTATGGCAAAGAGGCGAAGTTGCGCTTTTTGCCCTTTGACGAATGGGCCAAGACCGTAAAGCCCGGCGAGCCCGAGCAAACCTTGACCCATATTTTGCACAGCCCGAGCTGCTCGATGGAAAAGGCGCGGGCACTTTTGGGCTTTTCGCCCAAATACAGCTCTTACGAGGCGATTCGGGATTGCCTTGCTTCGTTCGGGCTATGAAAAAAGGTGCGGAAGAGCTGAAAAGCCAGTGGCTGGCCGAGGAAGGCGTGGCGTTTCAGGGCTGGGATTGGTCGCGGCTCGAAGGGCGGCAGCTTACCGAAGCGCTGCCCTGGGACTATGGCGAAATCGCGCGGAGCGCGCTGCGGCCGGAAACGCGGCTGCTCGATATGGGCACCGGCGGAGGCGAGTTTCTGCTCTCGCCGGGGCATCCGCCGAAGAATTGCTCCGTCACGGAGGGCTATGCGCCCAATCTGCGGCTCTGTGAGGAACGGCTTGCGCCCCTGGGCGTCACCGTTCGGGGCATTGGCGAGAGCGACCGCATTCCCTACGGCGACGCGGAGTTTGACCTGGTGCTCAACCGCCACGAATCCTTCGACGCGGAGGAGGTTTTTCGCGTCTTAAAGCCGGACGGCAGCTTCATTACGCAGCAGGTCGGCTGCTGGAACAACCGCGCGCTGATCGAAGCTCTCTTGCCTGGCCAAAAGACCCTCTTTCCCGGGCACGACCTTGAAGGCGCCCGAAAAAAGCTGGAGTGTGCGGGCTTTATCATAGAGCGCGCCGAGGAAAGCTTCCCCTTGGCGCGCTTTATGGACATCGGCGCGGTGGTCTATTACGCCAAGATCATCGAGTGGGAATGATATCCGAAACGCCGCAAAGTGCCGTAAATACAGGGGTTTCACGTGAAACAATTCGCGTTGTGGTGCTGCTATGGTACCATTCTTCTGAAAAAGACCCCATAAACGCAAAAAAGCCCCCCGACCGGGTAGGTCGGGGGGCTTCTCGTTTGTTAGGCGGGTGTGCCGCTTTTTGTGGTGATGTAGGTCTGGAAACCTGCCGCTTTCAGTTTCTCGGCGAGAGCGGTGGCGTTCGCCTTTTTGGCAAAGGCTCCACACTGCACCTTGTAGAGGGTGCCCATCTTCACGAGGTATGTGTCGAAGCCGGCCGCCTTTACTTTGGCGAGTTGTGCCTGCGCGTTCTTCTTGCTGGAGAAGGCTCCCGTCTGCACACGGTAGAGGGTCTGCTCTGGCTCCGGGTCTTCGGGTGTTGCGGTCGCACCGAGACGCTTGTTGACCTCCTCGGCTATCTGCCCGTGCCGCTCGTAGAGGTAGGTTCCGGGGCAGGATTTGTTTGCGAACCAGCGGTGGACGGTCATGTTCTGCAGTTCGGGCTTCCCGATGAGCGACTTATCTGCTTTCCAGAGCAGCTTATTGATACCGTTGCGCTGGCAAATGTCGACCAGCAGGTCGATGAGCGAGGCATACGCTTTCGCGTTCACTGCGTAGGGTTCCGTGGTGTCGCTGGCAACTTCGATGGTGATGGCGCGGTGGTCGTTCGCACCGCTGGAGGAGCACCACGAGCGGTCTTTCTCCTCGCAGTACATACCGACGCGGCCGTCCACGCCGATTCCATAGTTGCTCGACGCTTGCCTGCTCGCGGGGGCGAAGACGTTGCCGAGCGTCTCCACGGAGCATTGACCGACTACGCAGTGGATGGTGATGGTGTCGATGACGTGGTTCCTCGGCGATGTCCTGTTCGGTGATATTTTGGTGTAGGACACCAGTGGGCTGTTGCTCATTCTGTTGTCTCCTTTCTTACGGGGAGCGGAGGAGGCTCCGCTCGACGGTGCCTTATTGTTCGGTTTCGGCGATAGTGATTTCATCTCCGCGCTTGATGCGGAGTTTGGCGACCTCGCCCTTGATGTAGGCTTTCAGTTCGTCGTCGTCGACTGTGATGTTCTTGCTGGCCAGTATCTTCTTCGCCTCTCCCCACGCATACTCAACTTTGGTGATGCCCATCTGCACGAGCTCACCCGTGATGTCGAGTTCCCATGCGGCGTGGACTACCTGTTCGGCGATGGAGATGGCTTTCGCCAGCTTTTCGGACTTCTTCTTCTCTTGGAGCCACGGTACCAGAAAGGTGGTAACGAGGGCGATGATGAGGGCAATGACGGCTTCGATGATGGTGGTAATGGCGATTTGCATAGTAAATCCTCCTTATAGGTCTGCGTTTCCTGTTGTGTCCATGTCCAGAGGGGCTTCGTCCTCCGGGGCGGCGCTGGGTGGCGTGTACGGTTGCCCGTCTGCATCCAGCCCGTGCTTGTTGCGGCTCATTTTTTCTCCGAGGCTCTTGCCTGCGTATGTGATGAGGTATCCAATGCACCCGGTGAAGACGGCGACGGTTACGTCGCTGACTGTCTCACAGCCGAGGGCGGCCAGGACGTATGATGCGATGACGCTCAATGTCGCCACGCAAACCGCCCACGCCGCCAGCTTCTTCGAGAACTCGGTCTTTTTTGCCGCTCTCGCTTCTGCGCGAGCCTTTTTCCGGCTCGCCTTTCGACGCTTGACCCTGCGCCTCCACTTCTTCCAGTGCTCCTTGAAATGTCTCACACGGCTCATCACTCCTCTCTGTCGGCGCGTCCTTCGAGACGGTCGATGCGTTTATGCGCCTGCTTCGCGCTCGCTTCGACGGCTGTCAGCCGGGTCACGGTGTCGAGGTACTGCGTGTCCTGCTTATCCTGCTTTCGCTTGATGTCGTCGATGCCGGACTTTATGTACCCGATTTCCGTGAGAACCGTCGCGCTCTTTTCGCCTGCGGTCGTGTCATCGACCTTGTGGTTGCGCTTCCACGCAGAGTAGCCGAACGCAATAGCGCAAGCTGTGCCCACGATGCCGATGACTGTTGATAAAATTGCAATATCGCTCATGCCTACCTCCTTTCTGCCGTGGTCAGCGGCTCTTGACGTAGGTGGCGAACATATAGCCCACCGCGATTTCGCCGTCCAAAACGACGGCAATCTGGCACCAGCCGCCCTCCTTCGGCATTGCTATCATCGGGGCGTTCTTCGCCGCCTTGCCGATGCTGTTGTGCTGGGTGCCTCTGCCCGTTCGGACGTTCACGCCTGCGCCGCCGCAATAGGCGGGGTAGGCTCTGGTCGCGGCGGTGTTGGTCGTCCGGGCAGTCACATACTTCGCGGAGATAAATCCACGAACGATTTGCCCTTTGATGACGGCTGCCACCTCGCACCAGCCGTCGACCGCCGGGAGAGCGAGCATTTCTTCGTTCTTGCGGACGATGCCGATGTACGGATGCGTCTTGCCCCTGCCGGAGCGGATATATACCGAATTGCCGGGGCAGACGGCGTTGAACGGCTCCGTCTTTGCGGTCGGCGTGGCCGGCGTTGTTGCTTGCGCGGTGGGCTTCCACTGGTCGTCGAGGTCGTAGATGAAGTATTTGTCCATCACGCCCCACCACTCCCAGCTTCTCGCTTTGAGGTCGGTAATGACTACGCCGTAGTCCTTGCCGCGGGCTTCGAGTACCTGCCAGTCGAGGTCGCCGGAGCCGCTCTTGCGGAAAAGGAAGCCGACGTGTGTGATGCCGCTGGCGTTCGGGCCACTGAAAAGCGCGACCCCCGGAAGCTGGGGAAGCCCTGCGAGGGTGCCGTCTTTCGTGGCGGCATCCTTGTTGGTGCACCAGTTCGCGTAGTTAGACCGCGCTTTGGTATCGATGTTCGTGCCTGTCTGCTCGCGGTAGAAGACCTCGGCGAGGCTGTTGCAGTCGAAGACCCGGTGCCCTATCCATTTGCGGTAGGCGTTGTAGTAGCCCTCCCACTTGTCGCCGTAGCTGCTCTTGGCTCGGCCTCGGATGTAGGCATCGGTGGCGACGCTCCCGTTGCCGCCCATAACGTAGCCCCATTGGTTCTCCGGGGGTGGGTTGGAAGCCTTGCTGTTGGTGACGGCGGCGTGGGGTTCGTAGTGCCGCAGAAAGTCGGAGACTTTCACCTTCTTTGCCATGTGGTATCCCTCCTTTCGGTGAAAGAAGGAGGTCACCGCTTACGCAGTGACCTCCTCGTAGAAGTCGTTCAAGAGTGCAGGCGGCCGCCAGTTGGACTGCTTGGAGAACTCGCGGAGGACGTGGTAGGTCTTCGCATAGTCAGTGAAGTATGTCCCAACCTTGAAGACATATCCGTCTGCGACTTCGCTCCATTTCGGGTACGCTGCGGGTTCCTCACTGCCTGTCTCGCCGCCAGATGACGGAGGCGAGAAGATGATGTACTCGCTGGGCACGAGGTGTGGGAAGTGAGGCTCGTAAAGTGTCACGCCTGCCTCCTTGATGGGGGTGTAGAGGTTTCCGTCCTCTGGGTCGCGTCTCACGGCTCCGTAGGGAACCAGTTCGCCCCACACGAAGTCGAGGTACGTCTGCTCCTCGCCGTCATCGACGGTCGGCTCCGAGCGGATGATGCGGAACAGGTTCCGACCACCCTCGGTTCCGGGTGCCCAGTTGGCTTGCGCGGTGTGCGGCTGGCGGCAGATGTAGAACGTACCGTCCGGCATGAAGACGGTTTCGTTGATGTAAACCTGCCCCATGCTCGGCTCCCACGCTCTGGAACCGCCGACGGTGGCGACTTCGAGGAGGACAGTGTCCGGCAGGTCGCCGGACTGTGCTTCACCTGCTCGCAGGACGTTCGCCTGTGCGCGGCGCAGGTGCTCGGTCGGGATGCCCTCACCGCCGATGGCGAGGATTGCCTCGTGGCAGGCGATGACCGCCTGCCACAGTTCGTAGTTTTCCTTTGCTCGCTCCGTCTTCTGGAGAGCGCGGCGGTGTTCAAGAGATGGTATGTTGCCCATAGTTCTTTTCCTCCTCTCTTAAATGTAGGAACCGTTGAGCGAGTTGCAGTAGATTTCCGGGTAGCTCTCCGACGTTTCGATGATGACCCAAACGCCGACCGCCCAGCTTGCCGCTGTCTTGGTGGTGTTGGAGAAGATGTGCTTCAGGCTGTTGTTCGCGCTCTCCCATGTTGGGTTCGCGTCGTTCGCGTTGTTGCACACTTTGAGGGTCACGTCGCTATCGGAGGCGTAGTACCTCATGGATATGAGGATTTTCTCCGCTTTCGCGTCGGTGTCGATGGGGTCAACCTTGAGCTCTATCTTGGTGACCGCTCGCGTGAATGTGATGGTTCTGGTCGCCGAGTTCCCGACGGTGTCGCTCACTACGATTTTCATGGTGTGTGTGCCACTGGACAGCGCCGCGAACTGCTCGTCGGTCATCGCCCAGTTGTAGGTCTGCCCTCGGACGGCATCCTCGATGGTGTCGACGGTCGCGTCGTCGATTTTCTTCTCGACCGTGAGCTCGTCGCTGGTGTCTTGGTCGTCGACGGAGAACGAGGTGGACGGTGCCGACGTGATGGTTCCGAGGTCGGTGTCCTGTCCGCTGATGGTCGGGTCGACGTTGTGGACGACCTGCCGGACGGTGCTCGCGGTGTATCCGCTTTCGCCGCCGTTGCTGTCGACCGCTTTGACCCGGTATTGCACGGTGTTCATCGCCGATGTGATGCTGTGAGCGTAGGACAGGCCGCTCCCGCTGTAAATCTGGGCGTATGCGGCCCCGTTCACGGAGCATTCCAGCTTGTAGGTTATCGCGTTACCTTCTGGGTCGGTGCTCGCTGTCCACTGGATTGTCGTGCTCCGTCCGCTTCTCACTGTGTCGGGTACACTGATGCTGGGCGGGTTCGTGGGGTTCTGGTTCCATACGATGGAGTAGACCCCGTCACTGTCCGGGCTATCAGATACCAAGATTGAAGATGGCAGATTCAAAGCGGGGCGCAGGCCGCCGGTGCCCTGGTGCGCGCCGACGCCGAGCTCCGCGCCCGAAGTGTTGACGCCGCGGACGTAGTACGAGTACGTCGCGTACGGGGAGCGAAGCCACCAGTACCACGGCTGGCTCGCCGAGAGACTTGTGCTCGTGTAGGTGCTGTTGCTCACCGCCGCCGCCGTGGGGTATGCGATGCGGCTGGCCGCACCTGAGAACATGGCGAGGAGGGAACCCTCGTTGATGCTGTTCTCCGCGCCCAGACCGACTTCTGCTTTGGAGAGCAGGAAGACCTTGTCTGTGACTGTCTCAGAACCGCCGCCGTCCACGGTCGCCTGTGCGACGGTGAGAGTGGTGTCCAAGATGGCGGCTATCATCTGCGCGGAAAAGCCGGAGAGGAAGCCTGCCTGCGTGTCATAGGGGTTGTAACTGACGTATGAGGAACTGGGGGCGCGGTCGTAGGTGTGCTGTGACTGGTACCACGAAGCCGCCGCCTTGTTGAGCCACTGGCGCAGGTTCGCGAGCGCGTACCTGTTGTTGCCGTAATTCTGGCGGTTGCTGTCGCCTCCGCTCTCCTTTGCGTCGACCGGCACGATTTTAATGATTTTGTCCGAGACGAGCGTCACGGAGTTCGCGGGGTATCCGGCGTGGTTTTTGTCGCCGATTTGCCACACGATGGGGCTGCCGTAGTAGGTCGAAAGTGGGTCTTTGACCTTTGCCGTTACGGCAAGGTTAGTTATTGCTTGTGGCATCTTCTGGTTCGCTCCTTTCAAATATGGATTGGTACATCTGGTCGTACTTCGCTATGAGGGCATGGCAGTCGCCGTGGGCGGCGTGTGACCTCCAGCTTTGGTAGCTTTCCTCTATCTCGCGCTTCGTCATGGCCCCGTTGTCGTACATGACCTTGAACTTCCGCAGTTTCTTCTTCATGCGTTCCCGGCTGGCGCGGCGCACCTTTCGGATGACCTTTCCGCTGTCGGTGATGTATGTGTGGAAGCCGAGGAAATCGAGACCGTTGCGAAGCGGGAAGATGTGGGTCTTTTTGTTGAGCGTCAATCCGCGGGAGGCGAGGTGCTTTTCGATGGTTTTTAGGGCTTCCTGCAGTACGCGCTTGTCTTTGTGGATGAGGTAGAAGTCATCCATATACCTCCCGTAATAACGAACGCCGAGACCCTCTTTCACAAGGTGGTCGAGTGGGTTGAGGTAGAGCAGGGCGAATATCTGACTGGACTGGTTCCCGATGGGGATTCCCGTCTCACCCGGTGTGCTGTCGATGATGGCCTCTGCCAGCGCGACGCATCGCAGCTCGTGGAGCAGCTTCCGCACGTCCTGCTTGAGGACATCGTGCCGGATGCTGGCGAAGTAGTGATGAACGTCGGCTTTTAAGACCCAGCCGTCCGCGCTTCCGTTCCTGCGGTAATACTCCTGCATGAACTTCTGCAGGCGGTTAAGCCCGAAGTGGGTACCTTTGCCCACCTGCGAGCCGTAGTTGTCGAGGATGAATGGTCTGGTGAGCACGTCGTAGAGGACGTTGTCGCAGAAGACGTGCTGGACGATTTTATCCTTGAAACTGTTCGTCTGGATAAGCCGCCGCTTTGGCTCTGAAACATAGAACTCGCGGTACTCACCGGGCTTGTAGGTTTCCTCTTGGAGTTCCTTTTGCAGGATGGCGACCGCTTCCAGAGCGTTCGCCTCGACCTTTGCCACGGCGTTCTTCCACCGCTTTCCTTTGCGCGAGGCTCTGTACGCTGCGTAGAGGTTCCCGAAGTCGTACAGGGCTTCATATTCTTGCTCCATTGATGGCTCCTTCCCACTGTGAAAAGCCCCGGAGCCTGCGTTGGTGGCTTCGGGGCATCAGTGGTATGTGTTTATCCTCTGCCGTGCCGCCTCGGCGACGGGTTTGGATGGGATGTGCCTTCCTTTGATGGGTGGGCTTCCGCTTTCGGCTTTCACCTACTCGGTCGCAGTATCCACCAGAGCGGGGCGCAGGCCGTTGTTGCCGTTGTACGCGTCGTCGTTGAGCTCCGCGCCCGAAGTGTTGACGTAGCGGACGTAGTACGAGTTCGTCGCGTTCGGGGAGCGAACTAAGGCCGCAGGGCACAATGCACGTTCAAGGCACACCCCGATGTAGTCACGGCTTCCTTTGGGAGAACCGTGTTGCATCCTTTTGCCGCCACGCGGCGGTGAGGTTCTTCACGTCGAGGGTTAGCTTCGACCAGTATTCGCACCGCCGGATGTCGATGTATCCTTGCTCCAGCGAAATATCGAGGAATGTGAGGAACATCTTGCAGTTTGTAAGCACCTCTCTTTGGAGAGTGAGCCTGCGATGCGCCTCCTCCTCGGTGGTCGGGAATATCTCGTTTGCGGCGATGATGTCGTGA
Organism: Christensenellaceae bacterium; assembly: GCA_031280685.1. Taxonomy (GTDB): domain Bacteria; phylum Bacillota; class Clostridia; order Christensenellales; family UBA1750; genus JAITGM01. The sequence goes on along the minus strand of JAITGM010000010.1, from coordinate 101,761 downwards.
AGTATTTCCAGTGTGATGTTCTGCATCCTCTGGCATAGGGTGAAGTGCACTTTCTTCGGGAATAACTCGGAATTATTCGTCAGCCGGAGCGTGTGGCTCACAAGGTCTTTTGCTTTTGTGATGACGGTTAGGTCGCCTGTCCTGTTGGCTCCTGTGCCCATAGCGGACACCTCCTCGCTCGTATGGCATCCACCTCCCCTTGCGCCATGCCGTCAATGAGGAGCATTCCGCTTTGAATTTGGATTTTGACCTCCCTGCCGTCGTAGGTGTATCCCTCGATGGCGAGACCGTGCTTTCCATTGCATGGGCACGGCGTTTTGGTTTCAACTATGATATTGGGAATGAGGCAGGATGCTTCTTCCTCGGTGCAGGCGATTTTTATCATCATTCAGACCCCGCCTCGATGCGCCTGCTCGACTGGTTCCACACGCCGTCAATGATGCTGACATTGGAGAGGTTGTAGAAGTTTGCGTCGAACGTGGTGCCTCCCGGCATATCGCCGCTGACGAGGTCGTTCAAGAGGTCGATTTCCGCGCTGTGCGTGTTGAGAATGTCCTGCAAGCCCACGATGTCGCCTATCTGGTGCGCGTGACCGATGAGGGCGTAGTTGGCGAGGTCGCTCGCTTTTGCGAAAGCGTCCGGGTTGATGACCGCCGAGACGAGCGCGACGCTGCTCACCACCACCACGAGGGTGAAAGAGGCGAGTTTGTTCACGGGGTCGCCGTCTGGGCGTATCCATTCGGGGTGTTCCTGCAGGGAAAGGTAACTGTAGAGGATTTCTCCCTCGTCTGGGTCTGTGGCGTATAAGCCCAGTTCCTTGACGTTGAAGCCCTCCTCCACGCCGATGCTGGAGACCTGCACCACGACGGATGCTTCTCCCGCGCCGGGGTTGCTGATGGACGCTATCATGCCGTCCATCACATAGTGTCCGAGGTCGGTCATGCTCTCCGGGGTCTGGCCAGACGGCACACTTCCGTCTCCGACCGTCGCTTTGGTGAACGTGAGCTCGCCTCCCGATGCCAGCAGCTTGCCGATGAGGGCGTTTCCCTTTGTCGTGATGTAGCTGCCGTCAGTATAGGTGCTTGGCATTGCGGTTCCTCCTTTTTTAAGCTGGATTTATCGTTACGGAGACCATTTCATAAGCCGCCGCATTGATATACTGCCGTTGGGTGAATGTTCTTTGCGGGTTCACGGGGCGTATTTTGACCTCCGTGTAGGACGCTGTGCCCGTGTTGAAGAAGATGGGGTTGCGCTCTTGGTGGTACGACCTCAAGAATAGCCGCATCCCCACGCCGGCCGCGACGATGCGCTTCATTACCTGCGCGATGAGTTCGGCGGTCTGGAGGCGTGTTGCGTCGAGCACGTCTTCGTCGAGGTAGACCCACACTTTCGCCGGGTACACCTCGTCGAGGTCGACGAGCGCTGGGTCGATGTCGAACAGGGAGGCGGTGGCGTTGATGACCGTGTCGATGTCGCCTCCGGAAAGGAGGGAAATCATCTTGACCTTTATCAGCAGGCGGTAGAACGGGTCTGTGGAGCCGTTTCGCTTCACGCCGAAGTTCTCCCCGTACCTGTCGAGAACTGCGCCCTGTGCGTTGTCTATGTCATCCCACAGGCGCGTTTTCTCACTTTGGTCATGCACGAGTTCCAGCCCGTAGGAGAACGTGGAGAAAAGCCTGCCGATGTTCGTTTCCATTGGCAGGCTGTGGGTCGCGTTACGCAGGTCTTTTTGGGAGTATCCGCTCGTGAGCATTTCGAGCATCGTGCGGAGATATCCTTTACTCACTGATGCTCACCTTCTCTCCGTCGGTCACGGCTTTTTCCCGGCTGTCTATGGTGATGTTGTCCGTGCTGTAGGTGGTGCCGTCCTCTCCGATTTCGAGGTCGAAGTCAATCACGCCGGAAACCGTGTAGATGGCGGCCGGCAAGCGGTTGTAGTACACGTCTTCTCCGATGCCGAGACCTCCGTTCACTGTGCCTCCGAGGTAGTCGATGAGGGCTTGCTTGATTTGCGCTTCGCCGTCCGCGGGGAACGTGTCCTCGTCGGTCGTGAGGTTGGTTATCTTGATGTAAACCGAGACGGGGGTCGGTCTTGAGAACTTGATGTTGTAGGTCTGCCCTCCGGCAGAAATGACGGCGACGGTGGTGCTGCCGTGGGTCTGGATGCCTGCCGCTTTGCGGCGGTATATCTGCTGGGCGATGTCTGCGTCCAGCCCTCCGTAGACCACAGCTTCGAAGCTGTGAGGCGGCAGTCCGTCTACGTCTTCTTCGTCGGTGTCGTTCTCGTAGACGATGGCGCTGTACACGCTCTCGACGTTCTGGAGGATTTCGCCTCTGATTGCGTCGGCGTTCACGCCGCCAGCGTAGTCCACCGACTGGTAGTATCGCTCCCGGTACTCGTCGTCCGTCTCGACGTTCCGACCGCCGTCAAAGGCGGCGGGGTTTGTGACCCCTGTGATGCCCTCCATCGGGTTGACGATGGATGTGATGGTATTTGCCAGAGTGTTCCCGTCGGGGCCAGCAATAGCAGCCTGCGCGGGAACGAGGGCACTCCCGTCTGCGATTACTCCGGCGGTTACGACGACGTATTGGGTTCCCGCCGTTGTGGAGGCAAGCCAGCCGACGGGCACCGTCGTTCCGTCCGCGCCGGATACCTGCAGGTACCCGGATGCTTTTTGTGCCGAGAGGAGGCGCAGTCCGATTGCCTTTCCGAGGTTGTAGAGGCTCGTTCCCACGGCAGTGTCGACGAAGCGGGAGTTATAAACGTCCTCGATGGTCGCAAAAAGCAGGTTGAGCGCCCATGCGAAAATACGCAGGAACAGTCCGAGCGGCGACCTTACCGTGAGGTTTGCGGTGCTACCGAACAATTCCCGCGCCTTGTATTCGAGCGCGTCGAGCAGTTCTGCGTAGGTGGGGCGCCGGAACCCGCGGTCGGTCAGCCCCCATTCGTTTGTGTTTGCCATTAAACAGTCACCTCCGTGCTTATGGTCTGTCCGCTATAAAGAGTTCCCTTGAACGATGTCGCGATGCTTCGCCCTGCGATTTCTGCGGAGACGCTGTCGACCTGCGCCACGTCCTGCTCTTGGAGGATTGCGTCGCGGAGAACTTCTTCCGCTTCGTCCTCCTCCAGTTCGCTCGCTTTCTTGCCGAGGATGCGCCCGTAGTCGGTTCCGTGGGTGACATCGAGGGGGAACTCTGTTATCCATGTCTGGAGGGTCAGCCGGACGCACTGAGCGGTTGTTTCGTCCGCATATATCATCTCCATGCTGCCGTGCTCGTCGAGGACGATGTCGCGGCTCTCCGGGTCGATGCGGATGGTTTTATTTCTGTTGTCGTCCATGTCTCCTCCTTACTGCGGCTGGCCGGTGTTGCCGGAGCCGCTTTGTACTCCTCCGTGGGTGTGGTGCATGAGGCTGATGCCAGACGCTGTCACGTCGTCGGAGGCGGTCATTTTACCCGTGAGCGTGATGTCGCCTTTTATCTCTATTCCACCAGCTTTGACGGCGACGTAGCACGAACCGTCGGCGGTTCCGATGGCGATTGCGTCGCTCGGTATGCCGGACACTGGGGAGTTCCCCGGCACAATGCCCCCAACGAACACCGCATCGCTGGTGGAATGGTTTCTCTCTGTATTGGGTTCTCCTTCCGAGCCGTCGGCGACCGCCTTGTCGATGTCGTGGTCGATGTACAAGACCACGCCCACGTCTCCGGGGCTGTACCACGGACGGAAGACGAAGCCGCCGCCCTTTGTCACAGCGATTGGAACGCTTAAAATGGGAGGCTGGCTCTGGTAGGAGCCTTGCTCCAGACGCTTCGAGAGGGGTTGAACGTCCACGGTCATTTTCGCCGCATCGAAAGCGGTCACCTTGACGATGGCTGCCACGTTTACGGCTTCCTTGTTCTTTTTGCCCTGCGCCTGCTCGTATTTGTACTGGTCTGCGTTGCTCATACTGGCTTCACCTCGATTTCCGTCTTCCAGTCGCCGGACTGGCTCCCGATGTGCTTGCCTCGCACCACCATGAAGCGACCGTTCAGCGTCTCGGACTGTATTTTGATGATGTCGGCAGGCCCCAGATGGTAATTCAGCAGGCTCGCTCTGGTTTTGAGGTTTTCCTCCTCCGACTTCTCGTCGGATGTCTTCTTGGTGGTGAGGTCTGTTTCAAGGGGGATGACCTCGACCTCGTCGGTGCTCCGCAGGAGACCAGTGCTCGGCGAGAGCAGGTATCCCATGTTCACGCCCTTTGTGGGGTCGTTGATGATTATCTGCCCCGTGGGTCGTATGAGCATCCTGCTTTTGCAGTCGCTCACCACGATTTCTTTGAGCACGTCCTTTAGCTTCCCTTTGCAAACGCGCCCTCTGGGGTACTCTTTGTTGATGGCGAGTTCAAAGGTGCCGATTTCAAGCCCGAAAATGTTGAGCAGGTCGGTCACGAGGTCTTTCGCCTTGATGGATTTCTTGTAGGTCTTGTTGACCTGCGCCGACAGCCATTCGTCAAGGGCGACGGTTGCGGTGATTTTTGTCACCCAGTCGGTACTCTCCTTTTTGTGGGAGAGCGCGGCGACCTTGCCGACGAATATCGCGCCCATGTCGTCTTCGTACCCGGCGTTGATGATGACGACGTGCCCCTTTTTTATGCCGTTCCGGGTGTTGGCTGACAGGTTGTAAGCCTGCACGGTCGCCGTGCAGAGCTCGTCACTGTCCTCGAACGGCACCTCAAAGGTGAATGTCAGCCCGTCCATTGAGTATTTGTTCGCGCCTATCTGGAGGGTCGCGGCTCTTATCCAAAATTGCGACATCTACTCCACCTGCCTTTCGTGGAGGTAGAGGCGCACTTTGGTGCCGAGGTTGTCTTCCGTGACCTCCGATATTCCGTCGCCGGATAGGCTCTGGGGGATGATGACCGGGAGGGGGAAGCGTTCGTCCTCTATGCTCCCGAACATGGGGCGACCATACCGTATCGGGTCGCCGAAGGCGAGCACGGTGCCGTTGGCATCGTATAGGTCGGCGGTGAAGAAGCCGCCCTGCTCGTTGTACTTGATAGTGAACGTGTAGGTTCTGTCCGTCAGCTTCACGGAGAAGGAGTACGGCACTTTCTTGGTGTTGATGTCCACGTATTCCACCTCGTTTCCGAGGTCTATCAGTTGCAGAGCCATGCCGTTCCTCCTTTCTATGAAACTCCGTTATAGCTGGCTGTCGCTCGCGTAGTCGGGCCGGAACTGCTACCGCCGCCGTATGAGTTGACGTAGGCGGCATACGCGCTCCCAGAGATGTTCTGGGTCAGCGTCGTTTGTGTGCCTGCGTTGCCCGTCCTGTTGGCTTGGCTGGTGCTGCTTTTCCCGGCATCCTGCGAAGACATGAGGGGAACGGCGCCCACGGCGACGACTTCCGCGCCAGTGATGATGACCTGCTGGAACGTCGCCTTGAAAGTACATCCTCCCTTGTTCTTTGCTCCGTAGTCGAACGAGAGCGAAGTGATGACGACGCTCGCTATCCGGCTCCTCCCGGTGTAGGTGATGATGTCGCGCTTGTCGCGCATCGCCGTGAGGGTGCTCACGGCTTGCTGTCCTCCGATGGTGGTGCCGGAGATGGTGAAGCGTATGGGGTCTTTGATGACGTGGTCGTTGATGTCCGACCCGCTTTCCACGGGGTTGGAGGTGACCTTGCTCGTCATGCTGACCTGCTCGGTTTGAACGTTGCCGTTCCCGTCCGGGGTAAAGCGGACGGTACCGCATTTTCGCCCTGCGATGGTGTATGCCACAAACGGTCACCTCCTTATGTGTAGGCGTTCTTGATGCTCATCTTGCTGTACTCGTCGGCTCGCGCCTCGTCGTACATCCGCTTGAACATCGCTTCGAGTTTGGAGACCATGTCGTCGGTAGTTCCGCTGTCGGCCTGGCCTGTTATGGTGATTTGAACCGAGGGAGAGAAGCTGGTCGTCTGTGTGTTGCTCGTGCTGCTCTCTATAAGGCGGTCACTCTTGTCCGCAGGAATAATCGCACTGCCAGAAGGCAGGAATGCGACCTCGCCGCCTCGTTCGTTGATTTTCGTCCAGCCGCCCTCGAAGTCGTCGGTGCCGCCTGCGTTCCCCGGCATACTCACGCCGGACACGCTGACATTGGCGTTGCTCACACCCTGCGCCGCCGATGCGATGCGCTGGAAAGCCGCGACGATGGCTTGCGCCCCGTTCTCGGCTGCCGTCGTCATTCGAGACCAGCAGGTTTCAGCGTCCACGGCCATTGTGGCGTAGGTGCTTGATGCCTCGACCCCCATGAGTTGGAGGTTGAGGTCGCTGATGTCTTTTGTGGCGATGATGTTCTCCTCGGCGGCTGCCGAGGCTTCTGCGGTTGCGTTGCTGATGTCGGATGTGTACGAGGAGGTGTCCACGGCGAGCGATGTTTCTGCGTTTGTCGCTTCCTCCAGCCCGTTCACGGCTCCGTTCAGCCCCTCGATTTCATCCTTGCTCTCTTTGGCTCCTCCAAACAAGCCGGAGAAGAAGTTGACGACGGCCCCCACGCCGTCTGCAAGCCACCCGATGACCGTGCCGAGCACGTCTCCGATTACTTTCAGAACGGAGCCTATGACCTCCAGCACGGGCGAGAGTGCCTCCAAAATGGGGGCAATCAGACCGAGCAGTTGTGCTATGGGCGGGAGTATCGCTTCCGCTATGCTCTGGATGACGGGCATGAGCGGTTCGATGAGAGAGATTATCACGTTCAAGATTTCGACTATTGGCGGCATGAGGGTTTCCACCAGCAGTCCGATGATATTTGCAAGCGGGGGGAGGACGGTCTGCGCCAGCGAGCCGAACACCTGTATAAGCGGTGTCGCCGCTTGGAAGACGGTACCCAGCACATCGGTGAGCACGGGGATTAAGACCATGCCGAGTTCCGTGATGATGGGTAGTGCCTGTGACAGCCCGTCGGAGAGCATTTCGACCAGCCCCATGAGCATCGGTTCGATGCGGGGCCATGCGTCCATGATTACTCCGAAGAACTGTTCGATGACCGGGGTGAACTTCGCCCCTGCATCTGCCATGAACTGAGACCAGATGCCTTTGAGGCTCTTGGTGCTGTTCACCAGCCCGTCGGTCTGGTTGATGGCTGCCTGCTGGACATCTGCGCTCTGGTCGAGTATCGCGTTCAGTCGCAGTTGTGCCAGCGTGGCATCGTCCATCTCGTCGATGTTGTCGGAAAGCCCGACCTTTAGTGCCTCTGCTTTGATGGTCGCGTCGTCGAGGTTGAACCCGTACTCCGCGAGGGCTTCCTTGTTGCCTTTGATGCCCTCCTGCAGGACGGACAGGGCTTCTGCGTCGTCCATTGAGAAAGCGTTGCCGAAGTCGTAGGCGAGCGACGTGGTTATCTTCGACAGGTCGGTCGCTGCTTCGCCTGTGATGCCGAGTGCGGAGTACATCGCTTGGTTCCCGACCATGAAGGACTTGACCTCGTCGGTGCTCCTATGCACAGCGTCGGCATAATTGTTTGCCCATTCCTCAGCTTGTGTGCCCTTGAATAGGCGGTCGAACTTGGCAGACGTGTTTTCGGTTGCCGCCGCCGCTTCAATGGCGGCTTTGCCGAACTCCACGATGGCTTTTGTTGCCGCCACGATGGCGGCTACGCCGAGGAAGGACTTCAATGCGCCAGATATAGCGTCCTTGACCTTGTTGCCTGCCTCGGAGCCTTCGTCTCCGAACTTCTGGGCTTCCTTTGCCGCCCCGTCGAGTTCCCCCCCGGTGTCGTCTGCCGCCTTTCCGGCTCCCGTGAGAGCCTGCGACAGCTTGTTCTTGATGGTCTGTATAGGGTGGGCGAAGGCTGTGCCTATGGCTTCGGCTCCCTTTGTGACATTGTTACGGAAGCCGACGAACTTTTTTTCCGAATAGGCGAACGCCCCGGACACTCCCGTCTGGAAACTCTTAGCGAGCGATTGCCCGTCTTTTATGCCGGCCGCCATTGTCTTTCGGAAGGCGGCGCCGAACGATTCGGCTTCCGCGCCTATCCCTTTGAACCTGTCCTCGATGTCGTCTCCGGCATCGTCGAACCGGGCACCCATGTCCTCGGCTGCCGACCCGGCGTTCCTTGCCGCGCTCACGCCTGCCGCGCCCATGTTGTTCATGGCTTGGCTGACCTGCTGTGCGCCCGTCTGGACGCGCTCCGTGGCGTTGTCCACGTCGTTGAGACCGCGCTCTAACTGGTCGATGGTGCTGATGCCGTCTCCGGCGTTGAAGCCTATGTTATATTGGAGCTCTCTGCTGTCTGCCACTTTCTCGCCTCCTCACATACAGGAAAGTAGGCGCCCCTCGATGGGGCGCCTACTTTCCTTTTTTCGGTCGCCACTCCTCTTGCCAGAGGAGCCGCGCCTCGACCGCTTCCCGGTACTCTGCTATGTCCATAGCTTTGAGGTCTGCGTAGGTCAGCCCGTTTCCAGCGAAGACCATGCACCAGAACTCCTTATTCCTCCGGGCGCGGCGTTGCGCGGTCGCTATGCTGCCCTCACTCTCGAAGAAAGGATTCGATTTCCTTGATGAGAGCCTCCGGGGTCTTCAAGTCGTCGTTCTCGTCGAAGTACCCCATGCCATCAGCCTTTACCTCGGCGGGGGAAATGACGCAGTTGCGGAACATGATGTCCATGTACTTCGCGCTCTGGTGCTTGCCGCCCCCGGTGTTGCCGCAGTTGTCGTTCTGCTCATAGTACCACGAGGGGGAGACGCTCTGGAGGGTGAACTCGGAGCCGTTCACCGTGACTTTCTTTGTACGTGCCATATATTTTCTGTAGCCCCTTTCTGATAAGGATTTCGGCCGCGCTGGCCAGTTTTTGTGTTTGCTCTGGACGGTCGTCATGGTACACCCCGCCTTTAACGATAGTTAAGAGACGGGATGTAGACGTTGACGGTGACGGTGGTCTGTTCCTTGCCGCGGGGAACGTCCGGCATTTTGAGGATGCGGCAGTTCTCCTCGCTGACTTGGATTGCGTCTGCGTCGTTCGCGTCGGAAACCGAGAAACGGACGGCTTTACGCTTGGCGCAGAGCTCGCGGATGAAAGCGAGCGAAGACGATGTCGACATGAGCGGAAGCGCGGCGTTGCCGCTGTTGTTGGCGTTCTCGGCGTAGGCGACATCGCCCTGTGCTCCGACGGACGGGGTCACGATGTCCTCGTTGTGGTTGAGGGTGATGATGCCGTCGGAAGCGAAGCCTGTGATGACGCGCCCGTTGATGTTGACGGTCACCTTTTTGGGGTCATAAGTCTGAACATCCATTGATTGCTCCTCCTCTCTTATGCACTAAGGGTAGCGCGGAGCGTACCCGTGACTTTGGCGCTGTGAACCGCGCCCTCCAGTTGGGCTTCCCACACGATGTCGGGCATCTTGCGCTCACGCGCTTCGTCGTCGGTCGCGTCGGCTCGTTTGGGCACAGTGACCGTGAATACCCCGGCTTCGCTCTCCGGGTCACGCGCAATGATGCCGAGGTCGACCGCCCTGTTGAGGGAAGCGAAGACGGCGGCGGCGACCTGTGCGAAGCCTGCGTCGGTGTAGGGAACTTTGGCGTTTTCGAGGAATACGGAATAGAGTTCCTCTCTCATGTAGTTGGCGATGTAGTCAGCACCCATCTGCACGTCGATAAACTCCCCGTCACAGCAGGTGCCGTTCTTCACATACTGCTTTTTGTACTCCTCTGTGAGGAAGTTGACGTTTGCCTCCTCCAGAGCCTCGCGCTGCGCGTCCGTGATGTCCGGCAGTGTGATGCCCTCCGGCTTTTTGAACTTCCACGTCACGGACTGGGGGTAGAACGGGCCGACGTTGCCGAGATAGGCGGCATCGGCTTCCTCGTCGAGGTTATCCGTGACGGTGTAGATAAGGGCGCATCTGCGGTTCGTGACCGCGAGCGCGAGGTTGTCGGTCTGCCCGATGTAGAACTTCCGGTGGTCTTCGATGCCTGCACCGAGTTCGGCTTCCGTGGGTTCGCTATCCTCCGCAAACTGGCACAGGGCTTTGACGTACTCGTCTCCGTCCTCGTCGGTCAAGAGGATATACCAGTCGTTGTCGGTTTCTTGGAGGGTTTCGATTTTCTCGATGAGGTCTGCCGCTTTGGCGGCATCGGTTTCCCCCGTGGGGGCGGCTACGCCGACGATTTTCACCTTGCGGATGAGGGTGTCGGCGAGGGTCGTCTTCCCTTGATTGAACAGAGCCTCTGCCTTGCGGTAGATTTTCTGGGGCTGTCCGGCAACGTCCGGGAACGCCGCCTTTACCTCGTCGAGGCTCCTGTAGGTCGCCACGGCCTGTGCGCCGGACGTGCTGACCATGAGGATGTCGAGGGCTTCCGATGCTCTGGGCTTCGCGTCGATGTCGACGACGACAATAACATCTTTAGGCATGGTATCACTCCTTTTTTGTGGTTTATTCGGTTGTGCCGGGGTAGCTGACCCGCGACACGGTTGCGTCTGTGCGCTCGTCGGTTCTGGTGTAGCGGAAGCGGAGGTCGAAACCATAGCGACGCGCTGCTTCGTCGACGACGAGAGCTGTTCTGTTCGTGGCGTTCATCACGTCAACCACGACGATGCCGAGGTTGGAGAGGGTATCATAGGCGACGTGGAGGAACCATCCCTGCGCCATGCTGGCGTACTGCTGGGCTTCGTCCTCGCCGTATATGAAGACCTGCTCTCCGTCCTGCGTCACCCAGCGGTTCTCGCTACAGAAGACGAGCGAGAGGGTTGCTGTTGGCATTTCGCGCCGGGTGTCCACGATGTTGGTGTCTCCGTTCGCGGCGACTTCCCTCGTGGTATGGTCGCCCATCTCGCCCGTGGGAGCGTAGGGGGTTGTCGCGCTGTAATAGCAGAACGGGAAATCTGGAACGGGTGTGGCTTGGTCGCTCAACACTACGGGGATGCCGAGGTGTTCTTCGAGCCGCTTGATGATGGTGTTTCTGGCTTCGAGAAAGGTCATTTTGACGATGCCCCTCCTTTCGCCTCCACGGCATACCTTTTCAGCGGGTGAAGGGGGCCGTGGGTGAGTTCCTGCACCACGGTGTAGGTGGTGCCGTCGAATGGGTCGGTGAACTGTGCGCCGACCGCGAGGCTGTATCCGTTGGTGTACAGCTTCTGGGTCAGCTTGGTGAACGTGCCCTCCGGCAGGTATTGCAGGTCTTTGTTCGACATGGGCATTACCACGCCTTTGAACGTGTTCGTTTGGGGCGTAGCGTCTGGGCGCCATTGTCCTCCGTTGTTGCTGTCTCGGCTCCCTCCGGGCACAATTTGGGTCATGTCATGGAGAAGACCCAGCGGTATTTTCGGTTTTGCGAAATCGGTCACGGGTTATCCTCCTCCCTCTATTTCCCATGTGATGCTCTCGCGGAGCCTGCCACTGTCCACGAGCGGCGTTTTCTGGGTCGAGCGTTCCTGTGTGAACTTGCTTTTCGGTGGGTCAATTCCTGCGTCGATGAACGACTGTGTCATCTGGACGGCTTGCGCTCCGATGGAGTTTGCCGCCTGCTCTGCTGTCCAGCCGTCGTAGTAAATGTGCCGAATGGCGGCGGCGCAGATTTTTGACAGTTCTTCCATACCCGTGTCGTAGCTGGCGCGGATGAAGCTACGCTCCGGGATGTTGACGTAGCCTTTTTTTGCACCTTCCGGCGGGGTGTACTTCTCGTCGCCGTCACCGTCGTTGAACAGACCCATTGCGCCCAAGTATCGGCGCATTTTGTCTGTCATTTTGATGGTTGCGCCGTACTCGTGGACGTTCGCTATTCGGAGCAGGTCGCTCCCAGCGTCGCCTTGAATGCCGACGTGGATTTCCATGCCTTGTAGGGCTTGGAGTTCTCTCTTGATACGCGCCAGTTCTGGGCGCAGGTCGTCTTTGATGATGGTTTGTGTCGCCATGCTCCGTACCTCCTACAATCTGGTGTAATACCCGACCGTAGTGAGCCAGTCTTCTCGTATTGCCTTGTCGAACGTCCACGAAACGTCGGATATGGAGAACGCCGACAGTCCTTGCGCTCCGTTCTGCATCGTCGAGAACTCCTGCTGAACCATACCCCACACCACGCCCTGCAGGTCTGCTGGGAGGGTGGAGGGGTCTTCTGTGGTCGCGTCTTTGGGCAGTGTGTAGCCGGCCGTGTATTGCACTTCGAGATATCGCATCGGCGCGACGTAGTCGTAGGCGAGGCCGCCGACGTACCCGCGGTACGCCCAGCCGTTGTCCTTGTAGAGCACATCGATTTCACCGCTCACGTTGTAGTCGTATTCGCTGGGCGGTATGACTTCGTTGTACTGGGTGTCTCTGACGTACTCGACGGAAAGGATGGGCCATTGGAGCAAAACGAGTTCCTGTGTGCCGGAGGCGACATACTTCTGGGTGTAGGTCTGCTTTCCGAGTTTTCGCCCAGTCTTCCTTTCAATCCAAGCGGAAGCCGAATTGATAAGGTTTACGATGACGTTGTCGCGCTGCGCGTCCGTGTCGTTTGGGGCGATACCGAGCATCGTCTTCATGTCGTCGAGGGTCGTCAGTGCGTTGTCGGCAAGCGGTACCGTAGTTGGGGTGTTGCTCATTATCCGTCACCTCCCGGTGCAGAGAGGACGGTTACTCCCCGCCGTCTGCCTCCTGCTTATTTTCTGCCTTCTTTCTTCCCGGCTTGCCCGGTGCAGAAACAGGAGCACCACCGTCCGGGGCCGCCTCGGAGGTCGCGGCTCCCGCGACCTCTTTGGTTTCCACGACGGGGTGCTCCATCTTGTTTTCTGCAGGAGCAATGGCGGGATTTCTATAAATCCGTGCCATGCTCATGTCCTCCTTATACCGGGGCTACGGCGGGGTCGCCGAGGGCGAGCGCGTAGGTCGAGGTTGCGGCGGGAGAAGTGCCGCCAGTGAAGCTGACAGTGCAGGTAATTTTGACGTACTGCTTGCACCCGACGAGGTCGAGGTCGATGTTCGATACCAGGCCGCCAGTGGTAGCAGTCTCGTCGACTTCATACTCCACCTCGCCGCTGGCGTTCAGTACCTCGTCGACCACGACGTGTTTATCGTTCACGACGGCGAAGGAGCCATTGCTCGTGTCGCACTCGGTGAACTTCACGGTCAGCTTGGCGGCGGTGGGGCTGCCAGTGGGGGCAGCGATGTTGACGGCGAGGATGCCGGAAAGGAAGCCAGCGCGGTCGATGACCGCCGCGCTGGTGTAGGGCTGAACCTTCACGTTTTCGATGAGTTCTCTTTTCATGGGTTTTTCCTCCTTGTCTGATTTTGATTAGCCGATGACTGCGTTCTTGACGTGCGCGAAGCTCTCCGCATGACGAGCGGCGATGTCGACGTACATCAGAGCGCGGGTTGCGGTGAGGTTTTCCTCAAAGGCGTTATGCTGTACGCCGTCCTCGTCAGTCCACGAACCGTCGAGGGTCGTGTAGGTTTCGAGGCCGAGTTGCTCGCCGATGAGAAGGTCTGCCCAGTTGCCGAAGATGATTTCGGTCTTGTTTGCGGCAGAGGTAGAAATCTGATTGCTTACCTTGAAGGGGAAGCCCAGCAGCTTGCCGCCGTTCATCTCCTCGCGGTAGATGTAGTGGCCGTCGGTGGTCTTCATGTTCTTCAAGAAGCCCTCCATCATGCTGTTGAACGTCCAGCCCAGCGCGAGGTCGTCGACGTTTTTGCTCATGACTTTCGACACGACATAGACCGGGAAGTCGGGGGTGATGTGGTCGTTCGCGTCGACGAGGTCGGTGTCGGTGATGGTGTTGCAGTCGAACACCTCAATGCCGGAGGTCTTGGTGATGCCAAGGGGCTGGAACTCGCCGCCGATGCCGAATAGGGCGCCGAAGTCGAGGCCGAGTTCCATCCTGCGGGTCAAGTCCTGCGCGAAGATGGCATCCGCGCTGTAGTTGGTGCTCATCAGCAGTTCGCGGGTCTGGGGCACGATGGCTTCCAGCCGCTTCGCGGACAGTTTGATGTTGCCGAACGCAGGCTGGCTCTTGGCGATTTTGCGCTGCTCACCGCCCCACGTCGCACGGGCGCCGCTGGTCATCTTGGGAATGTTGAGGTTGCCGTTCGACATCGGCACTTTACGGGCACCGAGTTCAAAGATGACGGTCTTGCTGTAGAGCATCTCGATGATTTCGTCGAGGTAGATTTCCGGGATGAGGTAGCCGCCGCCGCTGGGGGTGGTGGCATTCAGAGCCTTGAACTCTCTCGCCATGTTCTCGTCGTTGTAGTGCTTCTTCGCATAGAAAGCGGCGGCTTCGGGGTCGTGCCGGCCGAATACATCGAGGCACTTCACGGCGCGAGCAAGCTGGATTTCGGGGGGCAGTTTCTTCTCATCCCTCTGGGTGGGTGCGCCGCTCCGGGCGATGTAGATGTCGGAATACTTGCGCCGGGCGGGAGCCGCTTTCGCAGGTGCCGACTGACGATCCTTGAACTGACGCTTCTGGGTGGGTGCGCCTTTCTGGCCGTCTTCGGGGTTCTCGGTGTCAGGTTCGTCGGATTTCTGCTCGTCTTCCTCGACGAGGCTGTCGACGATGGCAGAGGCTTCCGCGAGAATTTCGTCGGCGGTGAGTTCCTCACCGACTTCTTCGCCAGCATCCTTGCGGGCCTTGCGCTTCTCGGTGGCGGCGGCGACGGCTTCCTCGATGATGTCCATGACGCTGACTTCGGTCGGCTCCTCGGTGCCGGGTTCCTCGGACTTGCTGTCCGCGCCCTCCATGCACTCCTTGACGGCGGCCTTAATCATTTCGGACAGTTCGTCCGCGCCCATCTTCATAGACTTCTTGTCGGCGGGGGCGGGGGTGGTGTTTTTCTTGTTAGTAGCCATTATTTGGTTCCTCCTTAAAATGTGATTTCGATGGTGGGTTTGGTCGGTCTTCGCTTCGTGGCAAGTTTGCGGCGGGTGGTCATACTCTTTTCGCCCTCGACTTCTTGGATGAGCGCGTCGAGCACTTTCACAGCGCCTTTCATGGTGTCGCTCGCCTCTTTGAGAGATTTGAGCCTTGCTCCGCTGATTTTCCTGCCCTCCTTGATGTCCGAGACGAGGTCTGCTGCCATTTGGGTCGCCCTGTCTGCGGCTTCACGCGCCTTGTAACCCGTGACGACCGCTTCCGGGTTCATCGCCCACGTTACGAGGGAGACCTCCCAGAGTTTGACTTCGCGCAGATGGCGCACACCGCTTTCGCTGTCGTAGTCGAACACGATGGGGTCGTATCCAATGGACATCTCGTTGAGCACCTTGTCTTGGAGCAGGATTTTCACGTCGCGCCCCATGCTGGTGTCACTGACCTTGCCCTTGATATAAAGGCCGTGACTGTCTTCGCGCAGTTCGAGCGGTCGTCCGATGGGGAGCCAGCAATCGTTGTGTAGCACGAGTATCTTTACCCTTTCGGTTCCTTCGGCGATTGTCTTCGTGAAGGCTCCCGGCTCGATTACGTCTCCTCCGCTGTCCACGTTGCCGAATACGGCGGCGTAGCCGGAGAAGATGCCCGTCTCCTCGTCGTACTTCTCTAACTCGAATTTGAGCGTTTTGAACTCTGTCTTCACGCCCTGCTGCTTTGCCCCTTTGGTGAGGCTTCTTTCCCATGCGGACTTGCCGACCGTTGGGGAATAATAAAGCGGCGTTTCCCGCAGGTTTGCCATTGCGAGTTGCGCCGTCTTTACCGGGTCATCGTCGGTGATGTTCATCACCGCGCTTTTGGTGCCGTGCCGTTCGAGTTCTGCATCCATTCCGGCGGCGAGGTCTGCTGCCGTGAACTTCTCTTTCTCGATGTCGACACCGAGGCTCTTTGCCGCCTGTGCGGCTTGTTCTGCTGTGAATGGCACTTGTCATCCCTCCTTAAAAACCGCCGTATGTGACGTAGCATCGGCATTTGATTACTTCTTCTGCTGGGCCGGTCGGGTCGCGGGGGAACTGTAGCCCGTTGCTGAACTTCGCGTCTATGGGTACCGTCTCGCCGTCCATCGCCTTATGGTCGAGGCGAGGGTTCTTCTGGGGGCGGTGGTGCCATGTCTTCGTGGTCGCGCCGGCCTTTTTCATCATGTCGTACTGCCCGGAGGAGAGGGAGGTCACCGTTTCCTGCTCCGCGATGAGTTTGGCGCGGCTCTGGGTGGTGCTCATCTCCTGCATGATGCTCTCGGTCATCGTCCGGGTGCTGTCGCCGTGCTCGATGCCGTCTGCGACGATTTGACTGATGTTCTTCTTCGTGGTCTGCTCAATGCCGACGATACGCTGACCGCCTTTCAGCTTGGCGGTGCTGACGAGCTCCGGTCGACGGATGGCTCGCAAGCCGTAGAGGTTCTGACCCTGCGCGGCTCCGGCATCGTATGCCTTTCGCCAGAGCGGCTCGTATATCTTGTTGAGGATGTTCGCCTCGGCTGGCCAGTCTATCAGCCCTCCGACGAACTCGTCGACGAGGGCTTTCTTCTGGTCGTCTGTGAGGGCGCTCCACGCCGCCATATCGACTTCGCCGCTGTCGCTGATGTAGATCTTGATGTTCTCCCATGCGGTCTTGTCGGCTTTCTGGGTGCCGCCGAGGGAGGCGTTCATGCGCTTCGCCTGCTCGCGGAAGTATTTCATTGTGGCAATCTCAAAAGCCGCCGAGCACTCACGCGCTGCGGCATCTTCCGAGCGTTCCACCGCCGAGAGGCGTATGGCTTTGAGTTCCCGTGCCTTGCGCCCGAATGCGTCGGTGATTTCCACCACGTCGGGGTCGTCTGGGTCGAGTTCCTCCGAGCCGTCCGCGATTTCGATGCTGTCGTCCTGCATGACGGTCGGGTCGTCATATTGCATACTGGTGAGGGCGTTGCTGACCTCGACCGGGTCTTCGCTCTCGCGGATGAAGATATCGCTGAACGTGGTCTTGTAAACATCGCCGCCGACCGCCGCCGAGGGCATATCCATGAGCTCACGCGCCTCGTCTTTGGTGAGAAGACCAGCGTTCCAGCCTTCAAGGGCTTTCTGCTTGTCGAACTCTTGATTTCGGGGCACGATGTCGTCGAACCGCCAGAACAGGTTCTCTCCGAACATTGGCACGAGTTGCTGGTTGATGGCTTCCTCGCGCCTGCGTAGCTTCGGCATGAGGACGTTCTGGGCATAGATGAACTGCGCCGCCTCCGAGGTGGCGCGGTTGCTGCTCTCGGTGATGCCCATGATTTCGCGGGGCACTCCGAAATGCTCCAGCGTCGCGTCGCGGAGGAATGTGCGACCCTGTATCATGTCCATGTCCTTCATGTTCTCGCCGACCTTCTGGACGCTTATCTCGCCGTTGACGGTCGCCATTCCGTGGCTCTTGAAGATGCCTTGAAAGCGTTCGAGCCATTCCATGCGGAAGCGTTTCCGTTGCTCGTCTGTGCTCTTTGGCATCGCCACGATGAGGTTCGGGGTTGCGTCGTTGAAGAAGAACCGCTTCTGGAACTTCGAGGCGTATTCATCGGTTTCGACCTCGTCAGCTACGCTCTCTGCCTGGCCCAGTCCTCGCATGAACGGGTCGTATGGGTTGAGGTCTTTCATGATGAACATATCGTCGACGGGAACGTCGAGGATGCCACCGCCGGAGGTCTTGACGGTGTAGTACGGGTGGTCGAGGTATGGGGTCATGAATACCCAGTGCGTCGGTACTGGCCAGAGTTCCACGGGCCGCCCCGCATCGTCTCGCTCAATGATGAAGTACCCCTCGCCTTTGAGCATGAGGTATATCTCGTGGAGCCTCCACAGTGCCGCGCCAGAGTATTCGTGCAGGGGGTTGGGGTTCTCCCAAAAATCGAGGAACGGGTGACGCTCCAGTTCCTGCTCGTTCCCGTCGCTGTCGATTGCGTACAGCTTGCCGGACGCGAACGAGAGGTCGGAGGCGATACGCTCGACGACCGCGAGGCGAGGGCTGGTGGTGAACGTCTTTATCCACTGTTCTGTGTTGCGCTCCGGCGGTCGAGACCAGCGAGGTATCATGCCGCTTTGGTCTGGTCGTCTGAATTGGTCGCTCGGACGGGTGCTCCGTCTTTTATCGAATAAGCCCACGGTTCACCACCTCGCTTTCGTGTTGTTTTTTCATTGTAGGCAGCCCTCCTTAATAGTCGATTGTCCAGTCGCTCCGCACCGGGTCGTATAGGGCGAGGGCGAGAGCGTCTGCAATATCCGGGGAGGGTAGACCCCTCTTTTTCATGGCTTCCTTTTTTTCCAGTTCGATTTTGCCTGCGCTGTTGATGGTGTACTTCCTGTTCGACAGTTGGGTTATCTGCTTGTCGTCGTAGTGAAGTGCCAGCGTCTTCTTCCGCAAGGCTTCCCTGACGGTGCCCCACATCACGCCTGTGCTGTTGGCGTATTCGATAGGGTCGTTCGCGGTTATCATGCCGCCCTCGCCGCCGAAGTGGCACTCGTAAACTTCGAGGGTGAACTGGAGGGGCGTTTCCTCGCCCTCATATTCGGCTTGACGTGCCTCGTTTATCTCGGATGCTATCTGTTCCCGCTGTTCCTGCAGGCGGTCGTACACGCCCACACCCAGCCCGTCGCAGTCGATTTTGACGTGTATCTCGGAGACCGTTTCGAGGCGAGCGTATTTCTTGATGCAGGCGATGGCGTACCCGGCTATCTCCATCGTGTCGTTGTGATGGTAGATGTCTGGCGGCTCCTGCGTCGCCTTGTCAAGCACGGGGGCGATGACGCTGCTGTCATCTCCGAAGCGAGCCACGTCCACGCCGATGTCGACGCGCTTCGGTTCGGCGGCCGGCGGCCTCTCCGCTTCGCTTTGCCTCTCGCACCACTCCATCGGTATGAAGCTGTCGGGCATCGCTTTGGGGAAATCGCCAGAGACGCGAACTCTGAAAACGTCGCTGTCTTCTCCGTACATCTCGACGATGGTCTTGATGAACTCCTGCGACACCCTGCTCGAAGTCCTCCCGTCGATGTGGAAGGTCTTATAAACCGCTCGGTTCTTGTGGTGGCTGTCGTAGAAGAAGCCCGTGAGTTGCGTCGGGTTTCCGCACATGAGCAGCTTCGCGCCGTCGGTCGATAGGGAGCCGAGGACAGGCATGAATATCTTGTCGTCCACGCCGCTCGCCTCGTCGATGATGTAGAGGACATGGTCGGCGTGGAAGCCCTGCAGGGCATCGGGCTTTGTTGCTGTCCGGGGAACGGCGAACCACTCCTCCGGGTACCCTTTGAGGTAGACCTTTTCTTGCGTCCACGTTATCTCGCGCTCCAGCGCGGGGTTGTTCCTCACCCATTTGCTGACCTCTGCCCACAGGATGTCGTACAGCTGGTGCTTCGTGGGGGCGGTGCATGGTATCTTTGGGAACGGTCGGGTGCAAAGGAACCAGATTATCAGCCAGCTTTCGACCGCGCTCTTTCCTACACCGTGTCCAGAGCGGACGCTCGTCATCTGGTTCACGGCGACGCTGCGTAATATGTCCGCTTGCTCCGGCTCCGGCTTCGCACCTATGATGTCGGTGACGAACTCGACGGGGCGGTCTGCGTAGTATCGAATTGCCACGGGGTCAATCATCACCGCCGTCACCGTCCTTTCTCATGTTGTAGGCTTCCATGATGGCATCGGCGAGCGTTCCCGTGCCGTTCTTTCCTGCGAGCTCGGCTTCGAGTTCCTCGACCTGCCGCAGGCTGTCGACGCACCGCCGCAGTTCGGCTTGCACTCGTGTGAGCGCGTCCTCGATGCGGATTACCCGGTCGTCTTGTGCCTCGGCGTTGTGACCGATTTCCGTCACGCGGGTCTGTTCTTTTCCGTCGGGGAGTTTCTTCCCGGACGGCTTCATCTTGGTGCTGGTGGTGCGGGTGACCATTGCCTCGCCTTTTCGGAGGTCGGATATTCGTTTCAGCATACGGCGCTCCCGAACGAGGAGCGTCGTTATCTGGTGCTGGAGTAGGGTCTTCTTCTCGTTGTTGGCGGCGAGGGCGGCGAGTTCCTTTTCTTCCTCGTCGAAGCTATCAAAGAAAAGGGTTTCAAACGCTCCCGTGGTGACGGCTTTCTTATTGCCGGGTGGGCCGCCTTTCGCGTTCTTGTTGTTGGGCTGACCGCCGCGCTTTTTGGCAGGAGGAGCAGTGCTGGGCGTTCCTTTTCGCTCCTTTTTTCCCGCGCCCTTTTTGGGAGCGGTTGAAGCGGAGCGTTCCGATTCCCATTTGTCCTCCGACTTCCATTTTCGGATGCGGTTCTCCGGCAGTTGAAGTTCAGCGGCGATGTCCTTTAACTTGGCGGTCTTGCCGGAGGCTATCCAAATCTCCCGCGCCTGTTCACGCGCCGGGTTTCGTGCTCTCGGCATACCACCACCCCTCCCTTATTCGTCGGTTTCGGAAAAAGGACAGGGGATGCGCTGGCCGCCGCGAATGAGTTCCACTTCCGCATCGTGTCCTTTGTCCGCGCACCATGCGAGGTACCGAAGAACGATAACGTCGCAGAACCGAGGGTCGAGTTCCATCGTGTAGCAGGTGCGTTGAAGTTGTTCACAATCCATGAGGGTGCTACCAGACCCTCCGAAAAGGTCGAGGGTTATCCACCCGATTTTACTGCTGTTGTTGATAAGTCTCCCGACCAGCGAGACGGGCTTCATCGTTGGGTGCTCGTCGCTCTTGGTCGGCTTATTCTCTCGGAGGATTGTGGTGTGCTCCTCGGTGGCTCTGATGTATTGTTTGATATATGCGAGCAGTTCCGGCTTCTTCATTTTGTCGAGGTTCGGTTGCTCGTCTTCGATGACCGTCGTGTTGGTGCGGTCGTCGGTGAAGTAGTGCGCCGCGCCGCCTTTCCAGCCGTACAGGATTGGCTCGTGCCGCCATTGGTAGTCCTGCCGGCCGAGCACGAGGGCGTTCTTCACCCACACGAGGCATTGTCGCAGGTCGAAGCCTGCGTTCTGAAAGGCGTATCGGAAGTTCAGCCCCTCGCTGTCAGCGTGGAAGACGTAGGCTGCGGCTCCCGGCTTGCTCGCGTCGCCGCACATAAGGCGGTGCTTGTTTGCTATAATGTAAATATCCCCCGGCTGGGTCAGCGGGTTCTTCCCGACACTGTCGAGGGTGTCCTCCACGTCGAAGTCGTCATCGGCTTCCTCTGCGTCTGTGTACTGCGTCATAATGTCCTCGATTTCTGCCATTGAGAAGCCCGTGAGGGTCACGTCGTAGGCTCCCGTGTCGAGTGCTTCGAGGATGTCTTTCAGCTTTGGCATATCCCAGTCGCCAGAGATTTTGTTCAGCGCGATGTTAAGGGCTTTTTCGTCGTTCGGGTGGAGGTCGACGATGACGACTTCCTCCTCCTCGATGCCGAGGTCAAGCAGCACTTTGAGCCGCTGGTGCCCTCCGACGACGTGCCCGGTCTGCACGTTGAAGATTATCGGCTCGACGTACCCGAACGTTTCGATGGAGCGTTTGAGGCTCTCGAACTCCGGGTCGCCGGGGCGCAGGTCTTTTCTGGGGTTATACTCCGCTGGCTGGAGGTCGCGTAGGTTCATTTTCTTTGTCTGCATTCGTCTTGTTCGCCTCCTTTCCCGGTCGGCTTAACCGTTCTTTGGCGCAGGTGCTGAATGGGCAGTAGACTTTCGAGCCGGGGCGCGAAGCCCACACGCAGTTGTCACACTCCGACCGCTCTTTTTTCATGTGCTCCTCGCCTCCTCTCTGACGGGGCGCGGCTTCCAGTCGTCGAAGTTGCGCTCGAAGCTGACGATGCCGTCGAAGAACTCCTTGTAGAACCTTGCCAGCCCCGTATCGATGGTGATGACGGTCTGCTCCGTCCGCGGGTTGGTGTTGATGTTCGCCGACGATTCGATGACGAAATCGAACCGCTCCCCAAAGCCGCAGTAGACCTTTGCGTGGTTTCGGAAGATGGCGACGCGCCCTCCGTGGCGTTTATGGAGTTCCAGCAGTTGCGCGTACTCGTTGCTGTATGAGCCTTTGAATATCTCGCCGACGTAGCTGTCGAGGTGAGCTATCCTGCCGATGGAGATGTACCTGTCGAGTTCCTCCACGTCCTGCAGTGCCATGCACCACGTCGAGAGCGCGAGGTACTCTACCTTTTGCTACCGGAGGACGTGCTTCAAAAAACTAAGGCTATCGACATCGCCTCCGCTGATGACGTGATATGCCGAGCCAGCCTCAAACTCCCAGTCGAGCACCTCCTCCATTGACCGCTCTGATGTAAAGCGGCGGTAGAACTGCTTGGCGTTAGTCTTGGTGCTCCGGGTGCGCGGCTTCTTCGCTGGCTCTTTCTCCTGCCGTGGTGTCTTGGCTTCGTAGGTTTCCTCGCCCTCTATCGGTTCGGCAGAGAAGTTCCCGATGTCCGGCATGGCGTATGTTGAGAGAATATCCATCTCTGTTCCTCCCTTCGGGCATAGTAAAAGCCGCCCCCGCGGTGGCGGGGACGGCTCTGGACGCACTTTTAATTTTCTTTAGTTTAGCATACTTCGTTTCACAAGTCTCGTTCACTGGTTTTCGGGTGTTTTTCACGAAGATGCCGGGGCACCATAGAGCATTATTGCGATGTTTCTAACGATTCGACTTCTTTGCTTCCATACTTGTGTTGTGCCGCATTCGAGGTCGACAGCGATGTCTTCGTCGTCGTATCCGTCGATGTATTTTCCCGTGACGGCGGGGTAGAATGGGTCGTCTACAAAGAAAGACATCGCGTGTTCGACCGTCTCTATTTCGTACTCGTCGGCGGCGATGGTCGCTCGCAGGTCTTTGATGAGGGCTTCGAGCATATCCTCCAGGCTGACCCTGTACCCTGTTCGCTGGAACCGCACGATACTTTTGCTTCTCTCTGGTGCGCCGTGCGTGAGGATTTCCTCCAGCTTATCCTTGTCATCGTCCACTTTCTTTTTGAGGACGGGGATTGCGTAGAGGCGGCGCTCGGTAGCCTTGTAGGCATCCTTTGCGGTGCTGCTGGCTTGGAGCCTGCCCTGCATTAACCCGGCGTTGACCGCTTCCTCAATCATGGACTTTACTGTCGGCTTCCCGCCGTTCTTGCCATTTGCCATTGCGTTTTACGCCTCCTTTTGGTAGAATAACTTTGTCGAGGCCGTTCTCCATCTGGAGGCGGCTTTTCTTATTCGTCCGGGAACGGGTAGTCGTCATCTGCGGGAGCGTTCTCCCTGCGGGGGCTGCCGAGAAACTGAACGTCGTCTGCGATGCACTCCGAGACGTATCGCTTTATTCCGTCCTTTTCGTATTCCCGGTTCTGCCATACACCGACGACGGCGACCTGCCGTCCTTTGGTAAGGTACCGAGCGCACAGGTCGGCGGTATTTCTCCACGCTATGACCGTGATGAAGTCCACGGGCTTCTTCCCGTCCTGTGCTTTGGCTCGGTCGCGCTCGACCGCGGGAGTGAACGAGCACTGCGACGTTCCGCTCTGGGTGGTGCGGTGCTCTGGGTCGCGGGTGAGGTTTCCGATGAGGATGACCTTGTTCATGGTTTATCCCTCCGTTTAGATTATTCCGTGGAGCATTGCCGACTTCACGTCGATGTAGTTGTTGAGACCGTGCGCCTTTAAGGCGTTGATGTATTCCTCGCTCTGCGGCTCGACGTGGTACCGCTTCTCGACGAGCTCGCAGTCTGCGATGTCGGCGATGCTGGGAAACGGATACCCGCACGGGATGAGTTTTCCTGCGGCGTGGTTCACTCCGCAGACGACCCACGTTTCTCCCGTGGGCTTGTGCTTCACGATGTCGTTCGGCATGATTTTATTCTCGCTCATCGTATGGCTCCTTTCAGTTTTCGCTTGCAGGAGGGGCAGAGGTCGATGTCTGCCCATATCCGGGTGGCGCACTCGTCGCACACGGGAGCGTCGCAGGTGACTGTGCGCTCCATCTCGACCTTGACGAATGCGTTGTCTGATTTCTGTGCTTTGAGCATAAGGCTGCGGGGCGGGTGCCCGATGTATCTGGTGTGCCCGATGGGCATATCGCAGAGCCGAGTTGCTGGGCGCCGCTTGCAAAATGCGCACCGTTCGCCGGCCGGCGGCAGGTTTATGACATCTCCCACGGGTCGGCTCCTTTCTCCGGCTCATCCCATTGCTTCTTCCAGTCCTCGGCGCGGATGCGCTTCATCACGGAGAGGAGCATCCATTTCTGGTCTGCGTCGCTCATCTCGTGGAAGGCGCACTCTTTCTTTTTGCGAAGCCCGGAGAACTTGTCGGTCGTGATGTAGAGGATGATGCCGATGTCCTCCGGCACGAGGTCTTTGATGTCCTCGTATATCTCCTTTGGCACGACATAGTAGTTGAGGTTCCCCACGAAATTGTGACCGTTCCGGCTTTTGAGGTCTGCTTTGGTTATCTTGATTTCAAAGCAGGCGACGAGGACTTTGGGGCTTCCGACCGTCTTCACGGCGTTGAGAGAGCATCGGCGTTCGTCGCAGTGGAGAGGGGCGCAGTCGCTGTCGAGCACCCCTCGCTCGCACCGTAGGGCGGCGCGGCGTATGCCCTCTTTTTTCCACCTGTGGGCGATGCACACGTTCTGCTGTTCCAAGTCTCCGAAGTATTCGGCGACCCGGACGCAGTCTACAATTCCCGCACTGGTGGTGCCGCACTCGACGGGAACCTCAAACGCTGTATGCTGGTCGCGGAACTTGTTTATTTTTATTCCACATATTCTCGCCGGGAAGTAGTGCGACAAGCTCCGTTCTATCGTTTTTGTCATTTCTGTCTTCATGGGCACCTCCTTTTTCTTTGTATCTATCCCACCTGCTCTCATCGGCTCGCTCGGCGATAGCGTGCGCCTCTGCTCGGCTTATCCAGTTTGGGCACCAGCCGCCGCGCTTGCATCGGTGGGCGCAGGCTTCACAATAATTCATCCGTCTCGCCTTCAATCCAAAATGAGGAGGTATCCCATTTTCCCGGTCGCCACCCGGTACTGTTCGAGTTCCTCAATGGTGGCATACTTCCTGCCGAAGTGGTTCTTCATGTCGCGCCAGACTTCCCACGGCACCTTAAAGAAGTCGTTCATGCTGAAACCGACGACCACAAAGCATTCAGCACCCATGCTGGCGTGTTTATCGAGCCTGCTGCCTTGCTCCTGCGTCACCCGGTTCTGGTCTATCCTCTCGTCGGTCGTGTGTTTCGCCTCGAACACGACCGAGCGACCGCCTTTGAGGGTGCCCTTGTAGTCGGGCTGTGCCTGCTTCTCGTAGAAAGCTATGAACTTCCCGCCGTCGAGCCTTTTGGTCGGGCGCATAGGCTCCGGGGTCTTTTCGACCGTGCCTATGCCGCGCTGCTCGCAGTAGGCGAGTGACTGCTCTATGTAGTCCTCGAAGCGTTTGCCCTGCGCGTGGTTCACGGCTCCTTGATATTGCCGCGCCGGGTCTTTTGCCGCGACGGGTGAGCGGTACTGGTTACCTCTTGCCATGTGGTTTCTCCTCCTCGATGTGTTTCATTCCGACCATGTGGTCGCGCACCAGCTTGTCGATGACCCTCCCCGGCGACCTGTATCCTGCCATTGCCGCCAGCTTTTCAAGATTGTACAGGGTCTGGGCTGTTACTCTTGTGGTGAGCCTCCGCAGGTTCTTTTGCATACGGCCGCCTCCTCTCCCGTGTGTGCGAGCATTCCCGCCGGGTATTGCCGGATGAGAGGGTCTTCCCAGATTGGGAGGATGCTGTCTTTCATGAACAGCGGGGTTCCGTCGTGTCTGCAGGTGTCGACGATGCCCTGTATCCACTCGCGCTTCGGCTGGTGTTTCTTGGCTCCCGCACCTGTCATGGCTCCGACGATGACCCAGTCGGCGGGGCGGCGGGTCAGGGCTTTGTGTTCCGTGAATGGGCCGAGGATTGGTTCGACGCTGATGAACGTCTTGTACCCATCTCCCCAAAAGTATTCGGTGTCCCCGGTCGGTGTCGACGTTCCGTACCAGAAGTTCTTGCGTCTCGGCAGAGCATCGCTCTTGGCGAGCTCGATGTACCTCTTGGGGTTTTTCGTGAGGAACATATAAATGTGCTGGGGTGCGACCGCGCAGGCGTTGAGGACTGTCGTTATCCATGATTCCGGCACCCAGTCTCCGAAAAGGTCGCCCATGCTGCTGACGAATATCCGGGAGGGTGTGAGGCGTTTCTCCGGGTAGTTCATCGTGAACATATGGATGGTGGGAGAGAAGCCTTTCGGGTACGGGGTAGAGCGGAGGTAGTTCCCGTCTGGGTCGCGGAGGGCGGTGGGGCGCATCGCTATGAAGCATCCCTCGCTGTTCGCCTCGTTGATGACCGTGGTTTCCTCCGTCGGCCATTCGGCGGCGTGGGGTTTGAAGCGGTTGGTCATCACCCTTGCGTAGCAGTACGGGCACCCGTGCAGGCACCCGGTGACCGGGTTCCATGTGTGGGAGCACCATTCGATTTTGCTTTTGTGGATATTCATTATCGTTCCTCGCTTTCTTGGCAGTCTGGGCAGATGTCCTCCCATTCACCGTCGGTCTTGCGGCTTTTCCAGCCCTCGCGTTTCTTGGCGTTCACCGCATCGTAGTAGTCAAACTCGCCGGGGAGTTCGGCTCCGCACCTGTCTCAGGTGGGGGTGAAGATGTTCCCGAACTTTTCAATGCTCACGTTTTCTACCTCCCCGCGATGCTGATGGTGACAACGGCAGCGATGGCGGCCAGGGCTATGACGACCGAGTTCTGTCGCGTGTCTCTTTCCTTTCCTCCAATAGCGCCGACTGTTCCGATAAATACCGAGAGGAGCAGTACGATGGTGATGGCGATTTGCATTCTGGTTTCTCCTTTCCGCTCCGCATGGAGCATTTCTCACATCGCTCGTTCCCGTCTCCGGGGCACGGCGTTCCTGCCGGGCGCCATTTCCGAACCTCGACCAGCCCGATGCAGAGGCTCCAGTCGTATATTGCCTGCAGGCATCCTCTGGTTTTTGTGAAGGAGACGGAGGGGCACTGCCCCTCCGTCTCCTTCACGAACTGGAGGCGGCTCACGCCATGCCTCCGTTCCTCATCGCGTTTTCGATGCCCTCCTGTATCCGCTTGGCGAGCTCCTCGGCGGTGGCTTTCGTGTCTTCGCAGGCGATGGTGACCTCGACGACCGTGGTAGTGGTCATCTCCGCGACCGCCTCCCCGACCCGCATGATGGGGATACCGAGTTCCTGCGCGGCTTCGATTTCGCCTTTCATGCCTGCGCTGATGCGGTTCCCGAAGACCCACATCTCGTCGCAGAGGGCGAGGATTTCGATTCCCATTGCGAGGGCTGCGTCGCGCTCGCCGGGGGTGCTGTCGCTCATGAACTGGGTGAAATAGACGTGCGGGGCGATGGGGAGGTGTCCTTGCTGGACAATGTCTTTGCAGAAAAGCTGTGCTCTGCGGACGTTCCGCTCCTCATCTCCGCGGTAAGGGGAGCAGACGTAGATGCGCTTGCGACGGTTCTTGGTGGTCATTGTGTGGTGTCCTCCTCTTTGAATTTTTTATCCAGTTGAAATACGTTCCCGTATGGGATGCCTTTTGACGAATACCGCTTCATCGGTCGTTCTATTTGCGATTGCAAGTCTTTGAGTGCCTCCCAGTATCCGGGTAGGTGTTTGTAGATATTTCGCAGTTCTTTGAGGTTCTTGTTTGAACAGCACCAGCACGATACCCTATCGAGGATGCCGTATAGGTCTACGCCGTCTTCATCCCACGAAAATCCCTTTGCTCGGCAGTATGCGAGACAGTCAGCTTCGGTCATGCCTTCCTCTGCGAGTGGAGCACATTTAGGTGCTTCCAGCCGATTGAGTCTGTTTGGCTCGTCGGCCGCTATGCCGACATAGTGCAGTGTGGCGCCTTGTGCGTGAGCGTCGAGGCTCTGCGTTTTGAAGGTCGTTCCCCACCTGCAAACGCCTCCACACCATCCGTACCCAAGATGCGAGCCTTTTTGCTTGCTTACAACCGGGCGTTCGAGCATATCGTATAAAAAGCTGTTTGGCGGTTTGAGTTCTGTATATTTGATTCCAGCCTGTGCGAAAATCGGGAGCATAGCGTCTCGTATGCTATAAATGGCTTTGAACTCCATTCCTGTGTCGTAAAACATCACCTCATCGAGTGGAGTTCCTTTTTCAATAAGCCGCAGAACCATCGCCAGACTGTCTTTTCCGAAGCTACAGCTTGCTATGTATTTCATGGCATCTTCCCCTTTCTTCGCGGCTCGGCGACCTGCTGGCACCTGCCGGGGTGGTTCCGGCACGGGTTCTTGCACTTGCCGCGCTCTTTGCAATCCGGGCAGCAGTAGCTTCCTCGGCGCCTGTCGCAGTTGAAAATCGCGCACCTGCGCTCACTCGTTTGCATTGGTATCCTCCAGTCCGAGCCGGCCGGCGAGGCGTTCCAGCTTTTCTTGCTCGACCGCTGCGGGGCTTCCGAACATGATTTCAAGCTGGGCGAGCATTATCTTCACGTCAGCCATTTCCTCGATGATGCTCTCGGTCGCCCTGCTGTCGTTGGAGCGGAAGTATTTGCATATCGCTTTGGTGAGCTCGCTCATCTCCTCGATTGCCATGAGCATTTGAGCGTCGCTCCCGTAGGTGTCTATGGCGGTCTGGAGTATCTGCTGTTTGGTCATAGGGCTTTTACCTCCTCGATGGCTTCGGCCGCCGCTGGGTTTATCCAGAGGCTTTCGGTTCTCTTGACCCCTCGCTCGGCGACGGTGTTCTGCCGGACGACCGTCCACCCAGAGAGGGCATCGTCGTATATGTCGTTCCCGTACCCAGAAATGACCGCCATGCCCGTGTGGGCGAGCATCGCATCGAGGAAGTCTCGGTGGTCGCGCTCGGTCATTTCGTGCCTGTACTGGTCTCCGTGGAGCGTCCGAGTGCTTCGCAGGTAGGGCGGGTCGGCATAGATGAGCACCTGCGGCCCGTTGTGGGCGGCGATGGTGTCAAGCGCGGGGCGATTTTCTATCTGGGCTTCTTTCAGCCTTGCGGCGACTTCGTAGACCAGACCGGGCACCCGGTTCCATAGCTTCGGGTTATCGGGGCCGCCGTTGACCTTTGCTCCCGTGCTGTGCCTCCAGCTTTTCGATGTTTCAAGCCTTGCGCCGAAGGACATCCAGCACTTGACCGCGAACTGTCGGGCACGTTCTATGTCGTTTTCCGTGGAGCCTCTGGGGTCTGCTGCCATAAACTCATCACGCGCCCACGGGGTCATCTCTATCGCTCTGGCCAGTTCGTCCGGGTGGTTCCTGCAGGTCTTGAAGAAGTGGACGACGGCTCCGTCGATGTCGTTGATGGTTTCTATCCGGGCTGGGGTCTTGTTGAAGAAGACCGCGCCGCTCCCAAAGTAAGGCTCTAAATAGCTTTCGTGTGGAGGCAGGTTGGCGATTATCCAGTCTGCCAGCTTCCACTTTGCGCCGGGGTATTTAAGTATTGGCTTCATCGTGCGCCTCCCGCCGTAGCTGAATAGCCGCTCTGCCGAGGACGAAGTTGGCAGGTGGGAGGGCTATTCCGTTGCCCCACATTTTGTACTCTGCCGATTCGGATTCGAGTTTGTTGTACCAGTTGAGCGTCCTGCGTTTATCCATCGGCTTGTAGATGCGCCCGGTATCCTCCGGCTCTTTCTTGCCCTCCGGCACCGACCAGATGTGCCACGCGCCGTCTTGCTCCGAAAGCCGGAGCCGACCGTCGATGACGCGCTTGGTGAAGTCCACCCGGTTCCAGAACTCGACCTCCTCGTCGGTGAAGTCGTCCTTGTAGGTGACGCGCCCCCACCAGTCTGGGAAGCCTTGAAGTCTGGCGCACTCGGTCGGCGTGAGCCGCCGGACGGCGTAGTCCTCGAAGTCCGGCGCGACCGCCGATGGCCCTTGTGCTACGAGTGATGGCGCGGGTCCTTCTTTGATGGCGATGTCGTACTGGGCGTTTTTGCCTTGATTGAATGCCGCCCGGTCGATGGAGTATGCTACTGCGTGGCGGTCTGCTTCGGTGAGGGTGAAGCTGATGTCCTCATTCACGCCGCCGCCTTGCGGGCCGTTCTTTGCTTCTCTGCCTATCATGTTGCCCTGTAGGCAGATTGCCGGAGGGTGAGCCTGCGCCGCCAGCGGGTGGCACGGGTCGCCGTACTTCGGCTGGCTCCTGTTGGTCGGCGAGGTTATCTGTGTGGTGTCGAAAGGGAGGACGGCGACGGGCTGGTTGTTTCCGCTCATTCCGGCGGCTGCCGTGATGGTCGGGCAGATGCCCTCGCATATCTCCGCGCCGCCTTGCTGGGTCGCCATGCAGAGTATCGCGGTGTAATCGGTCACCCGGTTTTTGTGGTCGCCCGTGATGGTGCCGACCGTCTCGCCGTCTCCGTTCCCTCTGGTGTCGTAGACCTGCGCGATGAGGGGCGCGTTCCTGCCGGAGGCGTTGCCGTTGGTGTTGAGGGTGTTTGCCACCTCCCCGGTGCGAACCTCGCCGCTCTGGTTCTGGTGTACCGCCACCACGTTCGGCCCGCGGTCAGCGCAGGGGCTTCCGTCGTGTCTCGCGGTGAGCGACCGGGCTACTTGCGGGTAGACGACGTTTGGCGGCATCTTGACGTTGATGCAGGGTGCCTTTTCCTCGTGGTATTCGAGGCTCCCGGTTATGCTTCGGTGTCCGTTGAACCCCGCTGGGGGTTGCACAAATCGCGCATAATCTGCATTGCAAGTGCTTTCTCCAGCAGGGGCGGGAGCGTCTTTCCTCTCCCCGCAGACCGTCTCTGTATCCCCTTGCAGGCTTTGTGGCTCAAAAAGAACTGCCGGGGCACGTTCTCCTCTAAAATCTGCGACAAGGTGGATTCGACGACGACGTTGGGGCACTCCCCAGAATTGAGCGTCAAAAACTCTGTAAGCAAGGCTCCATCCGTCACCCACATAGCAGTCTGCGTATTGCCAGCCTCCTTTACCAGCCGGAGGCACCTCGGCGCACGGTTCGACGATGCGGATGAGTTCTTCGAGGACGACCCGGAAGTCTTCGCCTGTGTTACTGGAGAAGGCTCCGGGGACGTTCTCCCAAATAGCGAAAGTTGGGTATATTCCATTGGTCTTTTCCCTCATTTCCTTGATGATTCTGACCGCCTGCATGAAAAGCCCGGAGCGTTCTCCGTCCAGCCCCGCCCTGCGGCCGGCGACCGAGAGGTCTTGGCAGGGGCTTCCGAATGTGATGATGTCGACTGGCTCTATCTCCGAGCCGCTTATAGCTGATATGTCTCCGAGGTGCTTTACCTGCGGGAAGCGGGATGTTGTCACCGCTATGGGGTAAGGCTCCACCTCGCTCGCCCAGACCGGGCGAATGCCGTGCAGTG
This sequence comes from Christensenellaceae bacterium, assembly GCA_031280685.1. Classification (GTDB taxonomy): domain Bacteria; phylum Bacillota; class Clostridia; order Christensenellales; family UBA1750; genus JAITGM01. Next base: position 70,625 of record JAITGM010000010.1, on the reverse strand, counting down.
CTCCAGCAAGAGGGAAGCCGCCGCTTCCGTCGAAAAGGCTGCCGAGTTTAATTTCCATGTGGCTCCTCCTCTCCGTAGGGGCTGGGGAGGCTCCAATCCCAATAAACGCCAGTGTCTTCGTACTTGGTTCGGAAGTGGTTGTGTTTCCCGTCGCCGCAGAAGAATGTGTACTCGGCGGGTAGTACCCTGCCTACATCGGCTTCTCCGTTGTGTTCGCGCCACCATCGGTCGAGCACGTCTCGCGCCAGTTCTGTGAGCTCGTCGGTCGCCGGGGAGGCTTCGCGGTACGCGAATTGGTTCTTTGCCGTGGTGACCTCGGCGATGCTGTCTCCGTATCCGTATGCGTCCACCCTGTTAAGAACGCACCAGATGACGGCGGCTTTCTCGGCGGTGGTCGGTACTCCTCGCGCCTCTGCCCAGACGACCTTTGCAAGCATCGTCACCTCTGCGTCGCCGTATGGCGGCTCCGGGGTCTGGGTAGGGCTTGGCGTAGTCTCTGGGTTTTCTGTCGGCTCGACCGTGATGGTTGGCGCCGTGGTGCGCGTGGTCGGCGTTGCCGTGAGGATTACCGGGCGCAGGGTTTCCGGGGCATCAAGCCCGGAGGTTTTTGTGTCGCCCATCCCCATTGAGGCGATAAGTGCCGCCGCGATAAGTGCCGCCGCGATGGCGATGTCCTTTTTGTGCTTCATAGGTCATCCTCCTCGCTCCTACGTTCGAGCCTGTCTTCGAGGGCTTTCTGCTGACGGGCTTCGAGGAGGGCGGCTGTGTCTGGTTCTTCTGGCTCGTCGAGTTGCATTCGGCTGTTGCCGTACCACGCCCTTTCGTAGTAGCCCTTCTTGTCGTCGTATTGCTTTTTCATGCCCTCCAGCATCTTGCGGTCGCCGTTTGAGCATGAGGCCGACGCTGCGTCTATGCCGTGAGCGAGGGAGGCAGGCATCATCGCCCGTTCTCTCGCTCGCTTGACTTTACCCTCGTAGGCTTGAATGAATGCGACCCTGTCCAGCCCCGCTTTGTTGGTGTACCCGCGAACGGAGGCGACGTGCATTCCGTAGAGGTTGCTGTAGCCTATCTCGTCGACCGTGTCGGCGATGTCTTTCGGCAAGAGCGCGTGTATGTCGCTGTAGCAGTGCTCTCCGGCGACGTAGAGAAGCTGGGAGACCGCCGCCCATGCTTCGTCCGGCGGGATGATGTCCGGCATGGCGATGTCTGCCATGATTTCCCGTATCTCCGCTATGGCTGGGGGCCATTTGCTGGTGCTGATGTGCTTTTTGATTGCCAGCCCTACGAGGCCGCTGTCGTCGTCTTTGAAGAAGTCAGCCCACATATTCGTCATGGTCTTGACGTGGGCTTCGTCTTTGAATTTGTCGTAGTTGGGGTATGCCATGACGACGATGGCGAGCAGTCGGGCTACGTCGGCTCTATTCATGCTCGGCACCTTCTTCCTCCGCGATTATCTGGGCGAGCACTCCGAGGGTGTTTGGCTTTGATGCGGTGCCTGCCCTCGGCGGCTCCGGGGTTGCTGGGGTGTATTCATCATCCCATCGCCCTTGATTGAGCCATGTCGCCGGGTTGGGTATGAACCTTCCGTTCTCTCGGTTCCACTGCTGGCTTTCCTTTGCAGTGGCGATTGCTGCGGCTATTCGCTCCCGCAGGGCTTTGTCGGGCTTGATGCGGTTCCACGCTTTCCGTGCCGCCTCTTTGCCGACCTTCTTCGGGTATGAAGCCCAGAACTCATCAAAATGTGATTGCTGTGGTTCCGCAGGGGGCTTTCCCGCGCCGCTCCCCCCGCTTGCGGGGGGTATGGGGGGAGTACCTCCGTTAGGAGGTACTGTACTGTTATGTACTGTTTGGTACGGTACGGTAGGGTACGGTACGGTAGCCCCTGCACGTTCATCGTCTGTGCGTTGCACGTTCGTCGCACGTGCTCGCCTCATGCGCTCGGCGTTCTGTTTTCGTTTATCGACCAGCTTCCCGGCGTAGTCATACCAGTCGTGAAGCCTCATGTCGCTGTCGATGAACCCCGCCTGCACGAGGGCACCCACGAAGTCGCCGTGGTTCTTGCCAGTCCAACAGGCGACCTCTGCTATTTCCTCGGTGGAGAAGCCGGACAGGTCGCCGTCCGGGGCGTTGTCAAGTGCCCAAAGCCAGAGGATGCACAGGTGTCCGACCGCCTGCGGTGTCTTGATGCGTAGAAGGTTCTTCAAACGCACTGTTTTCTTATTGGTGGGGAGCGTCTGGTGTAACTCTATCCACGCCACAAGCATCCCTCCTTTCTGCCGGGTGATGGGTCAGTCCATTGTGACCGTGCTGCCGTCTTCACCCGCCGAGACGGTGATATTCTGCTGGAACCGCGCCTTCATCGTCGGGTCGTGGCTGATGGCGAGTATCCTCATGTTGGGGTTCCTCGCCGCCATGCTGGTGAGCGCGTCTGCGTAGGCTTCGGTTCCGTCAGCGTCCAAGAAGGGAGGCTCGTCGATGAAAAGCATTCCGAGTTGCACCCCGGCGCGTCTGGCTTTTACGTCTGCCAGCCCAAGCGTGACCGCGAGGGCGATTTTAACTTTCTCGCCGCCGCTGTGGCTCAAATATGGCCGGCTCCCGCCGTTGATGCTCGTTATCCAAACGTCGAGGCTGTTCACGACTTTCTGGTTACTCTTTTGCTCTTTCTCGGTTCTGATGTCGACCGCCATCCTGCCGCCCGTCATGGAGGCGATGATGTCGTTCGCCCGGTGCATAATTTCGGGCACGATGCCCCGGATTATCATGTACTGGATGCCGTCCAAGCCGAAAGCGACCGCGAGGGTCTGGTAGTCGTTGAGCGTCCGGGCGATGGTGGTGATGTCTGCCCGGTACTCTGTCGCCTGCGCCTCCGCGCTGGCGATGCTCTCCAGCTTCGTGTTGATGCCTCCCCGGAGGGTGGCGGCGGTGCTGATGTCCTGCAGGAGGGCTGTGCGCTGCTCCTGCAACAAGGCGACGTTGGTCGTCTCCGTGGGCACTCGATTTTTGAGTTCTTCGGCAGCGAGGGTGGCGACCGCAGCTTTGTTTCCGAGGTCGGCGACCTCGGCGGTGAGGCGGGTTATCTGCTCGGTGAGCTCGGTCATGGTCGCCTCTGCCGCTTTGCATTTGGAGAGGAGTTCGGCGGTCGCTTCGTTGGCTTTGATGCGCTCTCTGGCGGCATCGGCGCGTTCGGCGGCGCGTTCGAGGTCGGGCAGGCGTTTCGCCGTGTCGGCGAGGGTCTGCTCCAGTTCCTTGATTTTTGCCTTTGCGCCGTCGGTCTGGCGCGTGAGCTCGGTCGCGGTCGCCTCTGCCGCCTCCAGCTTTGCCGCGAGGTCGGCTGTGGGCTTGTGCTGCCGCTCTTGCTCCGCGATGTCCATGATGTCGGCTGCTGGGTCGCCGAGGGTTTCTTTTTCCGCGATGACAGCTTTGAGAATGCCGTTGAGCCGATCGTATTCGGTTCGGTCGGCTTCTTTGGTGGCTGTGAGTTTTGCCTGCAGGTCGGCGAGGGTGTCACGCGCCTTTACTGCGTCCTGCAGGAACGCGCAGGTCGCCTCGTCGGGGAAGGGGCACCTGCTGTCCGAAAGAAGCCCGGCTTTCTTGGTGGCTTCCGCAATGCGGCTGTTGATGTCGCCGATGCGGATGCGGCTCTCGGCGAGGAAGGTGTCACGCGCTTCTTTCGCGGCGTTGACCTTGCGGGTCGCCGCATCCCACTTCGCGTTTCGTGCGTCCACAGCGGCTCTCTGCTCGCGCAGGGCTTCGAGTTTGGCGCAGGCGGCGGTTATCTCCTCCCTGCGTCCGATGATGGCTGTGAGGGCTTCCTGCTCGCTCGTATGCCGCCTTATGTCGGACTGGAGGGTTTCAATCTGGGCGAGGGTCGTGGTTCTTTGCTGGCGCAGGCTCCGCAGGGCTTCTTCCTGCGGGGCGAGGAATTGAAGTTCGCCTCTGGCGGCGGCGACTATCGTCGAGGCTTTCTCGGCGCCCGGAGCCGCTTGCGCCAGCTTCTGGGCATCGTCGCGCCGCTCGGTGGTCGTCCGCAGGAGCGCGGCCTTGCTTGTCTCCTGCGCGGTCAGATTTGCCGCTTCCTGCGTCTTTTCATCTGCCTGCCGCTGTATCTCTTGGAGCATCGCTTCCTCGCGCTGTGCGGCTTCTATGGCGGTGTCAAGGGTGGAGAGGGTGCCCTGCCGTTCCTGCTCGCGCTCGGCGAGGTCTGTCTGCTGACGCAGGAGATCGTCTTTCTCGGCTATCTGTTCGGTGAGCACCGAGAGGCGGTCTTTGGCGGAGGCTATCTTCTTGCGCTGGTCGCTCGCTTCCGCTTTGGCGAGTTCTTCGAGCCGGGTGTAGACCCCCAAGTTGAGGAGCGCGCTCAGCACCTCCATGCGGCGGTCGCTGTCGGCTTCCAAAAAAAGCCCGTATGCGTCCTGCCGGATGAGGGCGATGGAGCAGAATGTGTTGCAGTCCATTCCGAGGGTCTGTTCGATTTTCGCCTGCGTCAGCTTCGTGGTGCTGTCGCCGACGTTCTCCCAGTCTCCCGTGTCGGGGTTGGTGCGGTTGAAGGCGAGGGTTCCTCGGCCAGCTTTGGTTCTCGTGCGGACGACCCTGTAGGTGTCGCCGCCCATCTCAAACTCGAAGGTAATGCTGCCGCTCTTGGTTCCGTCGCGCACCCAGCCGCCGATGTCCTCCTGCCGGGTCTGCTCGTAGAGGCAATCCGCGACCGCATCCATGAACAGGCTGCTCTTGCCTACGCCGTTGCTCCCGTTGACCATCGCCATGCGGATGGGCGCGAAGTCGAACTCGGCGGCGGTGTAGCTTCTGTAGTTGGTGACCGCTACCCGTAGGGGTATGAATGCGCCCGTGTGCTTCCCAGCGTCGCGCCCGTCGTCTGCTTTCTTGATGAGGGGGAGGGCGAGTTCTGTGAGGCGGGTCGCGTCCGCTTCCTCGATGTTCAGCTTTCCGAGGTACCGCGCCAGTGCTTCGGCGGGTCCTTCGTGCTCGGTGAGGTCGTCGCTCTCGGCTCCGTCGTCGATGTCTTCGGCGAGGATTTCTGCGACGTAGAAAGCCCCAGAGGCGAGTATCTGCTTCTGTAGTTCCGCTTTGTTGAGGGCTTTGTCATGGTCGGGTGGGCAAGTGTAGCGCACCCGGACGATTGCGTCTTGCGCTTCCTCCGGCATGGCGACGCTCCCGGTGGTCAAGAACTCGGCGATGTCTTCCGGGGCAAGCCGCACTGTGAGGTGCCGCCGCTCCGGCGTGTTGATGAACACGCTGTCCACCGCGCCGTCCTCGGCGATTTCGTGCAGGTAGAAGCCGTGCTCGGTGCCCTCGTCGTTGAAGTTTAGCTGGTTGACCGAGCCGCTGTAGAACGTCGGGGTGTTGCATCCGAGCCGCTGGGGCTTGTGGATGTGCCCGAGGCAGGCGAGGTTCACGCCAGTCATGTCGATGCTCTGCGGCAGGAGGACTGTGTCCTGCCCTGCGAGGAAAGTGGAGCCGTTGTCGGCTTCGCTCCCGGCGACCGTGTAGTGGGCGACCAGAACGCTCGGCTTGCTCCTGTCGAGTTTTCCGGCCAGGCCGACCAGCACCTCGTTGATAAGGGCGGTGGCATTTCGGTTCTCCGTTTCCTTGTCGACCGTCGGGCAAAACAGGCGCAGCCTTCCCTTGTCGAAGCCGGGGAGGGCGAGCACCTGCAGGTTCCCGACGCTCGTTCCGATGGTGTAAACGTCGGGCTGTGTGAAAATGTGGAGGTTGCTCTCGCTGGCTGTCGTCTGCGAGAGCACCTCGAAGCTGCGGGGGTTGTCGTGGTTCTCTGTTCCGAAAAGCACCACCACCTGCTCGCTGTAGCGGCAGAGGGGGCGCAGGAAGTCGTTTATCGCATCGTTCACGTCTTCGAGGGCGGTGTCTGCCCAGACGCGGGAGCGGTTGAAAAGGTCGCCAGCGATGATGGTGACGTTGGGCTGTTCGGTCATCGCGGTTTCGACGACCTTTCTCATACAGGCGAGGGTGTCTTGCCGTCTGGCGTTCTTTCCGTCCTTGACGGGGCCGGTGAGGTCGCCGAGGTGCAGGTCAGCCGTGTGTAGTATCTTCATTTCTGCTCCTCCTTTACTTCGATGCCGTGTTCGGCGAGAGCCGCCGTCCATTGGGCTTTTACTTCGTCGGTGCAGTGAGCCATCGCATCAGCCCACGTCGGCCAGCGTCCGGCTTCGTTGTAGAAGTGGTACTGGTAGAATAGGCTCTGCTGGTTATGCGGCATCTCCGGGTCGTGAGCGGTGGCGCACTCTGGGCAGGTGCCCTCTTTGGCGGGAAGAAGGGAGAAGCCTCCGAGGTGTTTTCCTTTGATGACCTCCATGTCAACGCCTCCCTTTCTGCTTGTCTTGGCAGGCGGTGCAAAGGCACCGACCGAACGTCTTCTCGCTGTAGCCCTTGATGGCATCCGGCGACCAGACCCGCCCGTTTCTGGCGGTGGTTTCAAGGATTTCGCTTCCGCAGTCGGCGCAGTAGATGCCGTCGGGGTCGCCCCATTCGGGCTGTTCATCCTCCGGCTCCTCTGGGGGCATATCGCCGTCTCCGTAGAGGAAGCCTGCGTCGTCGTCCGGCGGTGCGGTTTCGACGGGCGCGTCCTGTGCCGCGGGGAGTGCTCTCTGCTGGCCTGCTTGGCTCTCGAACAACATCCCCATGCTCTGCAGGTAGTTGGAGGCGACCGCCTCTCTGATTTCGGGTGCGTCGAGGTTCGGCACCGCATGGGCGATTACAAAGGGTTTTTTGAGCTCGGCGAGCGTGTAGGTGGGTGCCAGTCCAAGGGCGGCGCGAATGGCTCGCATGAGGGCTTTACTTTCCGCGATGGCTTTGCGATGGGGTAGGAACCTCTTGTATTGCGCCTCGGTCATGCTCCTCTGCTGTTCGGCACAGTCGATTTCCTTGTTGAACTTCATCATGCGGAAGCCGCCGGAGGGTTCCGGCACCCGGATGGTGACAATGGCGTTCACATCGTACCGGGCGGGGCAGGTTCCGCAGGGCTGGGCTTTCCCAGTCGCCTTGACCATTTCGATGCACCGCTCGCACCCGTCGGTTCTGGTGGTCGTGGTGTCGACGATGCTGATGTTCGCGGCGGCGGCGAGTTTCATGGCTCCGACCTTCGTGATGGCGAAGCCGCCCGTGCTGCCCTCTTTGTAGATGTCGCGCCCGTTGCCTTTGGCATCGACGGTGGTGTCGAGTTGCACCTCGTTCACAATGATGCGCTGCATATTGCTCATGACCTGCATCGTGGTGACCGGGATGAGGACGTTGTACCGTTCGGGCGGGTACTTGTTGAGTTGGACGATGGTGTCCGTCAGTCTCTGGTTATTCATTTCCGCTCCTCCTTTTCGGTTTGGGATTGACAGGCGAGCGTCGTGGTGATAGAATGTTGGTAGGTTAATTTAGCTGTGGTCGCCTCCGTGCCAGCGGGGCGGCCTTTTTCTATCCCTTGACTTGTCGCCCACAGAACGATGTCTGTGATGGTTTCTTCGAGTGTTCGTAGGAACGCGAGTGCCCTCTCGAAGTCAAGGCGTTCTGCGTGGTCTACCTGTCCGTCGTCGGCAATGCTTTCGAGCGTGTCGGCGATTTCTTTTGCTTTGCGGAGCCGTTGGGTCACCCGGAGGGCTGCCCACGGCAGGTCGCGGTCTGTGCTGGTCTTTCCCGTGGCTCTGCCGATGGGGCAGTCGGTGCAGTACCGTATGAGGATGTCCGGGCGGTCGTAGCCTTTCGCGTAAATGACCGCATCCTCCGGCGCGATGGGTACCTCGCCGCGCTCGTGTCTACCGATGGTTTCCGGCGAGTAGGGCACCTCGGTTGCCGCTATGCCCCGGCTCGAAAATCCAGCCGCCATTCTTGCTTCCCGGAGATACTCTGGTACCCTCTGCTTTTCGTTGGCTGGCATCCTTGTCGCCTCCTTTCTGCGATATAATGGTGTTGTTGGTAGGGTCGGTGCAGTCGCACCGTTCGCCGGGGTCGAGGTTGCACCCGCAGTAGGGGCAGGGCTTGTAAAACACTCGTTTCCCCTCCTTTCAGTGGTTTGGTGGCGCGTCAGTCTATCCAGTACACGCCGTTTGCATCGGGTTCGTCAGATACCGCGATGTCAGATTTCAGAAGCAAAGCGGGGCGCAGGCCGCTGACGCCGTCGTACGCGCCGACGCGGAGCTCCGCGCCCGATGCGCTGACGTAGCGGACGTAGTACGAGTTCGTCGCGTACGGGGAGCGAAGCCAGTACCACCAGCTTTCGCGGGGGTTGAATGAGCGCGGCTGGTAGCTGGCTGTCTCGACCGCCTCGGCGGTGGGCGCCGCTATCCTCATGAGGAAGTCTGCGAAAAGCGGGAACATCTCGCCCTCATCGTTGTCGTCGGTGCGCTTCGCGTCGAAGCCTACCTCGGCTCCGCTCATCAGCCAGACAGAGGCGAGCATCTCGTGAGTGCTGCCGTCCTCAATCTTGCGGGTCTTGATGGTCGCTTTGGCGAGGGCGGCTTTGAACGCCGGGGAGAAGTCGGTCAAAAAGCCGGGGTCGTTCGCGTAGGGGTTATCGCCGTCGAAGATGTTTGCTTTGGTGGGCGATGCATCGTACTCGTGCTGGGGCTTGAACCATTTCTTGCCGTCAGCGTTGAGCCACTGGTGGGCGTTGCTCACCTCGTAGTCGCTGTTGCCGTAGTTGCGGCACCCCACGTCGGGGTTCTTGGGTTCTTTCGCGTCGAAACATCCCTGCTTGACGATGCCGTCTGCGACCAGAATGGTGCCGGGGTAACCGGGCAGGTCGCATCCTCCTACTCGGAAGGTGATGCCGGGGCGAGCGCGGTTCGCCAGTCGCGCCGATACTGCGAGGTCGTTCAGCTTGGTCATGATGCGTTCTCCTTTCTGATGGTGGGTGTGGTGTCTTCCTCGGTTCCTGCGAGGATGGGCTTCGCTTCGGTCGTCCACCAGCCGCGAGCCTGCCAGCCGATAATCGGCATGAGCGCGATGTAAATGGGGATGAGGATTTCTCCTCCGGGGCTTCCGATGCGGTTGGCGAGCGCGTCCAGCATCACCATGATGAGCCTTGCGGCTATCGCGCCGAGCAGGATAATCCTCGCCATGCGGCTAACCGCTCGCGCCTCGGCTGTCACCTTGCGGCGCCTACGCCTGCGCTGCCGCGGGTCTGGGGTTCTTTGCATTCGGTATCCTCCTTTTCGTGTCGCCCACGACAGTGGGCTTGTAGCTGGTCGGGGCTTCTCCGCAGTAGAACTTCTCGCAGAACCGTTTCTGCGGCACTCGGCCGGCGATGGTTTCGTAGCCCTCGGCTTCCAGTTCCTTGTTGATGCGGCGCATAATCTGGTAGGCTTTCGACTGGCTGATGCCGAGTATCTCCATCACGTCCTCTACGAAGAAGAACCTGTACTGTGCGTGGTTCATGGGGTCTGGCTCCTTTCGTTAGGCGTTCCCGGCGCGGCCCTCGTAGGTCGCCATGTATTCCTTGACCTTCGGGATGAGCTCGTAGCCGGGGCTTCGGTCTACTGTGCAGGCGAGCAGGGTCGGGTAATTGACCCCCGCGCCCTCTGCGACCTGCTGGATGGTGATTCCGTGCTTGGCGCAGAACACTTTGAGTTCGATTCCGAACTCGGTCTTGGGTCGTCTCACTGGTTTTTCGCCTCCTTATATTGTTTTGTTGACTTGTTTGTGATATAATTTAGTCTGTGTAACTGTCTGACGGCGGCGGTTACTCTGTTTCTTGCACCTGCGCGAGGTCGCCGTCGCCACCTCCACGGGTGGACTAACCTTTCGCGTTGTGTTTAGTATACTCTCAAAAGAGAGCATTGTCAATGGAATTGCTCTTTTTTGAGAGGAAAAATTTTAGGAGGGTGCTTTCGTGGATTTCAAGGAGCGTTTTTCCGAACTGCTCGGAAGCGATACCGGGGCGCAGGCTGCTATTGTTGCCGCCATTGGTGCTAAATCTGGTCTTGTGAGTGAGTGGCATTCCGGCAAGAAAAAGCCGGGTTTTGATTACCTCGTCAAGCTGTCAGAATACTTTTCCGTTACAACGGACTATCTGATGGGCCTCTCAAATGAGAGGAGTGCTGGGGTGAGTGGGCTTTCGGGTCAAGAGGTAGAGTTGCTTGGTATGTTCCGAGACCTTCCGAACGATGCGCTCCGTGCAATGGTCTTCCAGCAGGTGAGGGTTGCCGTCACGTCTCTCGCGGGGGCTGATGCTTCCGACTGCTGTGGGGAGAAAAAAGAAGAAAGCCTCGCGTCATTGCGACGCAAGGCAGAATAATCTATGTGGACTTCGGGAGGTCAAAATGAAAAACGTATCTTTGGATGAGTTCTCGGCGGGTCTTCCGGGCATCGTGTGGGATGTCATGGCGGCCGGCGACATCGTCTGCGTCGATACCGGGGAGGCGGGTCGCTTCGTCGTTATGGAGGAGGCAGAATACAACGTGCTCCGGGAGGCTGCCGCTCTGGTTCTTGGTGCGGCGAGTGAATAGCGTAGGCTCCTTCGAGGAGTGCGGGGTCACAAAGGCTCTTGCTCATCTCTTGGAGTATGTGGACGGTCAGCGCGTCGCCGAGGGTTACCTCCCAAAACACGCATACCAGAGCCTTTTCGATTCGTTCGAGGAGGCGTACCGCTTCCTCCTGTCCGAGGGGCTTGTGGAGTATTCGTCGTGTGCTGTCGGGGTGGAAAATCGGACAGTCGCCGACTGTAAGGCTCTTTTACGGGAGAGGGGGTTGCCACTTTCGGGCAACAAGCCCGTTCTCGTTGCCCGTATCATTTCTTCCTTTCCATCTGACGAACTGGAGGAGTTCTCCCGGAAAGGGCTTTTGTACCAAATAACGACCCGCGCCTACAGCGTCCTCCCAGACCTTGAAGCGGATATAAAGTGTATCCGCGACCTCCGCTCCTCTTGGGTGGAGGAGGAGAAGCGTCTGCGCTTGAAGCAAATCAAGGCTTCGCTGCCGAAGCTGGTTAGGGTCTGGAGGAACGAGGAGGAGTTGTTCTCCGTCGTGCAGGCTCTGTTCCCGGACGACGAGGTCGTCCACCATTACCGTGCAGACTGGCTCGGTCGCCTCGAACTGGATGTCTATGCTGTCGGGGCGAATGTCGGCTTTGAGTATCAAGGCATCCAGCACTACGAGCCGCAGGAGCACTGGGGCGGTGCGGAGGCGTTCGTCCGGGCGAGGGAGCGCGATGCAGAAAAGAAACGGCGGTGTGCCGAGCATGGCACCCGCCTTGTTGAGGTTCGATATGATGAAGCCGTGACCGAGGAGGTCGTTCGTCGGAAGCTGGGAGGTGGCTCTAATGCCTGTTTATAAAGACAAAGACCGGGGCACTTGGTATGTCCTGTTCTACTATACGGACTGGACGGGCACCCGTCGCCGGAAGCACAAGCGGGGCTTTGAGCGGAAAAAGGACGCGCAGGACTTCGAGCGCGAGTTCCTTGCGAAGCAGCAGTTGTCCTGCGACATGACGTTCGCCTCGCTGGTGGATGTCTACAAGGAGGATATGGAGGCGCGGCTCAAAGCCACCACCCGGCAGAACAAGGACTGGGTGATGGAGACGCACATCATGCCGTTCTTCCGCGACCTGCCTATAAACAAAATCACGCCCTCCCACGTCCGCAAATGGCAGGCGGGGCTTCTGGCGCAGGACTACTCTCCGACCTACCTCAAATCCCTAAATAATCAGCTTGTGGCGGTTCTGAACTACGCCGTGAAGTATTTCCACCTCCCGGCTAACCCCTGCCACGCCGCAGGGAGCATGGGCAGTAAAAACGCCGACACGATGAAGTTCTGGACGCTCGACCAGTTCTCGGAGTTCATCGCTTGCGTGGAGCGGCGGCCGGCGCGGGTCGGCTTTGAGTTGCTGTACTGGACGGGTATGCGCATCGGGGAACTCCTCGCGCTCACCGCCGAGGACTTCAATTTCTCAAAGGGCACCGTCTCCATCACGAAATCGTATCAGCGCATTGAGGGGGAGGACGTAGTCACGGAGCCGAAGACAAAAAAAAGCAAGCGGACGGTTCCCCTCCCGGCGAAGGTCGCCGACAGCGTGAAGGAGTACCTCCCTTGCCTTTATGACTATCGGCCCGGCGACCGCCTGTTCCCGTTCACGAAGTCCTACTACCACCACGAGATGGATAAAGGGTGCGCCGCCTCCGGGGTCGAGCGCATCCGCATCCACGACCTCCGGCACTCCCACGCCGCGCTCCTCGTTGATATGGGCGTTCCCATCCTGCTTATCTCGGAGCGTCTGGGGCACGAGGACGTGGAGACCACCTTGCGTACGTATGGTCATCTGTACCCTAACAAGCACGACGACACGGTTCAGCGGCTCGACGAGCTCATGGAGCCGAAGCCGCCGGAGGGCGAGGGTTCCGAAGAATAGCGTGGTGCGATTTTGGTTCCGCGCCGTTCATTTAAGGGGTGACAAATCGTGAATAATCGTGTAATGTGTGTAAAGGATAGGCGGGAAACCGCCGCAGAAAACGGGCAAGCGAAGCCCGACAATAGAGTGGGAGCTGCCTGGCTTCACGGTTGGGCGCTGCTTCGACGGGCTTATGCGCCTGCAGGCGGAGCTTGAGGAGCGGGGCTGGGTCGAAAGCCGGGAGCATCGCTTCGTGCTGGCGGGCAGGAAGGCGGGCTGATACGCACGCGGCTAAAAGGGGAGAGTTCCTCGGGCGAGGAACTCCCCCCTTTTCATGGCTTTGACGCCTTTAGGAGGCGAATTTTCCCGTTTGCGGGGCGCAGATGCGCTCCGCGAGCCCCCGCACGGCGGGCAGGAAGGAAAGCGCCGCGACGATGAGGCCATCTATGCCGACCGAGCTTAGGTTGTAGATCAGCGAATAGACGACGGGGCCGTGGCCCGAGCCTTCGGCGTATTCCGCAAAGAAGATCACTCCCGAGAGCACGTGCATGAGCACGCGAACCGCGCTGCCAAGGAGAACGCCCGCGGGCAGGGCGAGAGGGTGTTTCCAGCCGCGGAAGAAGGCGGCCAGCGAGAGCGCGGCAAAGGCCAGGGGGTAGTCGAGCAGCACCTGGAAGATGTTGACGATGTACATATCCTGAAAGAACTGCAAAAGGCCGTAAGCCAGCGCGCAGACCAGCCCGGGGCCGAAGCCGTAGGCATAGGCGAAGAGCATCACGGGCAGCATGGAGGCCAGGGTGATGGAGCCGCCCTGCGGCATGCGATAGAGCCGCACGCACGAGAGGACGAACGAAAGCGCGATGCAAAGCGAGGCCATCGCGAGCATGCGCGCATTCCATTTGACCGTGCGGGCCGTGAAGAACAGCGCGAGGAACAAGGCGGCCAGGATGGCCAGGGCGGCGTAGACGGCGGGGCTCTGCTCGGCCAGCTTGCCAAAGGTAAACGATAGGTACTCCAGCATGGTTTTCCTTCTTTCTTTGCCTCGCCGCCGGGCGCGAAAACGCGCCCGCCTTTCGCTTGGATGAAAGGGGGCGCGAACGATGAAACGACAAACCGGCAACGACGGGCGAAACACGCCCGACCTTGACGAAAACGCTTCCCTACGGTAGGATTACCTACAACAGGTTCGAAGGGTAAAGCCGAAAAATCGGCTCCTCTCAGCGAAAGCTCCCCCAGCGACGAAGAATATTCGGTTGTTGAAGGCAGTATAAGGGCATTTCGCGCGGAAGTCAAGCCCCTTGCCTGCCGAAAGAGGGGAAGGAATGGCGAAGCACCACTTTTTCGCGTATTTGTTCCGCATGAAGCACCTTCGGCGCTGGCCTTTGATGCGCAGCAGCGTCAAGGAGGACGTGGCGCAGCACAGCCACCAGGTGGCCATGGTCGCGCACGCGCTGGCGCTGTATAAAAACCTTTACTTCGGCGGCGGCGCCGACCCAGGCCGCGCGGCCGCGCTGGCGCTGTATCATGAGGCGCCCGAGGTCATCACCGGGGACATCGCCACGCCGATTAAGTACGCGTCGCCCGAGTTTCGCGCCTCGTTCGGGGTGATCGAAGCCCTGGCCGCGGGGAAGCTGCACGCGGCGCTGCCCGAAGGGCTGCGCGAGGCATTCCGGGGCCTGCTGATCGAACCTGAAAACGACCCGGAATGGCGGCGGGTGAAGGCTGCCGACACCATTTGCGCCTATATTAAGTGCGTTGAGGAGTTAAAGGCCGGGAACGCGGAGTTCGCGCGGGCCGAAAGGGAAACGCGCAAGAAGGTTGAAGCGATCGAGCTGCCGGAAGCCAGGCGCTTTTTGGAAGAGTGCCTGCCCTCGTTTTCATTGACGATAGACGAGATGGATTAGCCGCGAAATCAAAGGATAAGGAAGGGATTTTTGCTATGAATAGGTCTTTTTTTAAGCGGGCTTCGGCCCTGCTGGCGCTGCTGCTGGCGTTATCGCCCGCGTTAAATGCCTGCGTGGCCGCACCGGCTTCGGGCGGCGCCACGCCGCCCGAAGAAAGCGCGGCCACGGCGGAAACGCCGGCGCAGAGCCCGGAAGATGCGGGGAACGCGCCCGAAGGCGGCCTGCCCGGCAATGCGGCCGAGATCGCCCTGCAGGCGCAGGCGCTGGGCTTTCGGCTGCTGCCCGCGATGATGGAGGGAAGGACTGCCGAGAACGCGATCCTCTCGCCAGCCGCTCTGTTTGCGCTCTTTGACGCGCTGGCGCTGGGCGCAGCCCCCGAAACCGCTGAAGAAATCGCGGCAAAGACCGGCCTTGCGCCTGACCCTGCTGAGGCGCTGAAGGGTTACGCCGCCCTGCTTGAGAGCCTTGAGATCAAGCCCTATGCGGCCTTTGTGCTCGGGGAGCCCCTAAGCTACAAGCCGGAATTCCTCGAAGGGCTTGCGGGGGCCGTGGGGACCGAAAGCGCCGCCTTTGGGGAAGAGGGCGGCACGCAGGCTGCGAACGCGGAGGCCGCCAAGCTTAGCGAGGCATTCGCTGGGCTGTATGCCCAGACTACTCCGGCCGAAAGGCTTTATTTACTGGCCGGCGCGGCGCCCTCGATGAAGTTCGCGGCAGCATTCCCCTTTGGCGAGAGCTTCGATGGTTTTTTCGACGCGCCAAGCGGCCTTTTGCCCACGAAAATGCTCTATACTGAGGGGCTTTTCGGTTACTATGAGGATGAAAACTTCCAGCTTGCGGCCATCCCCATGCAGGGCGGCAGGACGGAGCTGCGCCTGCTCCTGCCCAGCGACAATATCCGCCCTGAAATCGCCGAATTGCTCAGCGAAAAGGGCGCGGAGTGGCTGCTGAGCACCGAGCTGGACGAAAGCCCGATCCGGCTGACGATTCCGAGCCTGGATTTGAGCGAAAGCGCCGATCTGCGCGAGGACCTGCTCCTTTTGGGGCTGCAGAAGCCTTTTGGGCAGGGGGCCGGCCTGTCCTTCATCGAGCAGGAGGGTTTCCCGCTCTATGTCAACAGGCTCGACGCGCTGGCGCGGCTGAAGCTCAGCGAAAGCGGCGTGAATGTGGATGAACCCGCGCAGCCCGATCTTTCGCCCGCCGCGTTTGACATCGGCGAGAGCGCGACCAGCATGAACCTGACCGAGCCCTTCCTGCTGGCGCTGGTGGATAAGGAGACCGGCCTGCCGCTCCTGTTGGGCTGGATCAACCTGCCCTCGAAGGCGGCGCCGGAAGCCGCCGAGCAGCCGGCGACGGGCGCGGCGCAGTAGCCGGGGCCGCGCGGAACGCCGACCTGCCAAAGGGAGGTTCCGCAGGGAGGGGGGATCGGAGCTGGGTTATGCCCTGGGGGCACTTTTTGCTGGTTGGCCCGCAGGGGATCCACGGCCAACCAGCGCAACGGCGTGCCTGGCGCGCGCCCCTTCCTTACAGTACAGTGCCCTTTCAAGCGGCGAACCGGCTGTGCGCCGCCCCCCTCGCTGCCATCGGGAGGGCGAACCTCAATCCCCTTCGCGAAGGCGCTGCCGCGCCGCACTCTTTGGAAGGAGGAAACCGCTCTTGGTTAAAGGAAACACCGAAGGAATTCGCGCAAGCCTGCTGGCTGAAATCGAAAAGCTGGGCGAAATGGAGATCGAGAGGGACGAATTCGCGCCCGAGGCGCTGCTGCGTGCCCTGGCGGCCTGCAGCGCCAGGATTAACCGCGAAATCAGCCTGTATTTGACGCGCGAAGGCGACGTGGTGGACATTACGATCGGCTCGGATCGCAGCGTGCCCTTGGAGAGGATGCACCTCAGGCGCGATCTGAGCCGCCTTTCGGGCCTGCGCTGCCTGCATACGCACCCGGGCGGCGACCCGGCGCTTTCCCCTGTTGATTTGCAGTCGCTAAGGCGGCTAAAGTTCGACGCGATGGCGGCGCTCGGCGTGGCCGAAGACGGCGCGCCCACCGGGCTTTGCGCCGCCTTCCTGGGCGAGGAGGGCGGCCAGGCGGTGGAACTAACCCGCGCCTACCCAGTTCAGCGCATCCCGCAGGCGGAGTTCATGCGCCACATCGAGGAGGTTGATCGGCGCATTTTATCGCAGGCCCAGGCGCCTGAGAAAAGGGCCGAGCGGGCGCTGCTCGTCGGCCTGGCAGACAGCCCGGATTCCCCGTCGCTGATGGAGCTTGGGCGTCTGGCCGAAACGGCGGGCGCCGAGGTTGCGGCCAGGCTCAACCAAAACCGGCAAAAGGCCGATTCCGCGACCTACATAGGCTCCGGCAAGGCCGAAGAGCTTTCGCTCATCGCCCAGAGCCTGGATTGTGAGCTGATCATCTTCGACGACGAACTCAGCGGCGCGCAGGTGCGTAACCTCGAGGAACTATTGCCATGCAGGGTGATCGACCGCACGGCGCTGATTTTAGACATCTTCGCGCGGCACGCCAGCTCGCGCGAGGGCAGGCTGCAGGTGGAGCTTGCGCAGATGCGTTACCGCCTGCCAAGGCTCACGGGCTTGGGCACCGCTTTGTCGCGCCTGGGCGGCGGCATCGGCACCAGGGGGCCGGGCGAAACCAAGCTGGAAGTGGACCGCAGGCGCATTCGCAGGCGCATCACCGACATTGAGAAAGAGCTGGGCGAGCTCGAAAGGCAAAGGAAGCTTCGCCGCAGCCGCCGCGAAAGGCACGAAATGCCCGTGGTCGCGCTGGTGGGCTACACGAACGCCGGGAAGTCCAGCCTGCTCAACCGCCTATCGGGCGCCGACGTGCTGGCGGAAGACAAGCTCTTTGCCACGCTAGACCCCGTCACGCGGCGCCTTCGGCTGCCGGGCGGCACGCGCTGCCTGCTGACCGACACGGTGGGCTTCATCAACAAGCTGCCCCACGATCTGGTGCGCGCCTTCAGATCGACCCTGGAAGAGGCCGCGCACGCCGACCTTTTGCTCATCGTGCGCGACGTTTCAGACGAAAACTTCGCCCTGCAGGGCGAGGTGGTCGAAGAGGTTCTGCGCGAGCTGGGCGCTGCGGAAGCGCCGAGGCTCTATTTGCTCAACAAGGCCGATCAAGCGCCGGGAATTCAACCCGAAAGGGAGGATACCCTGCCCGTTTCCGCGACCGAGGGGCAGGGGATAGGAAAATTGCTGCAAAGGATTGAGGAAAAGCTGCTGGCGGCTTCCTTGCTGGAGGAATTCTTCGTGCCCTATACGCGGGGGGACGTGATGGCCTTTTTGCGCGGCGCGGGCCAGCTTGAAGGCGAGGAGTTTGGCGAAAACGGCAGCCTGATGCGGGTGCGACTAGCCGCGGCCGACCGCGAGAGGGCGAAGAATATGCTGGAGGGCTGAACGGTGGCCGAACTTGCCTAACCGTGGGCTCCATCGCGGGGAAAAGTTTAAATCGAGGACTTGCGCGCATTTGCGCAATCTGGTATAATAATTGCCGTTGAGTTTTATGGGATGGTCCTCTGCCGGGCGGTCTGCCGCCATTTCGTCTCAAAAGGGAGGCAGAAGCGGCAAGAACGTCTACGCAGGGAAGGAGAAACCCCATGAGTGAAATCATTCGCGCCATCGAAACCGAGCAGCTCCGGACCGACATTCCCGAGTTCACCATTGGTGATACCGTTCGCGTCCAGGTCAAGGTTGTGGAGGGCACTCGCGAGCGCCTGCAGGCCTTTGAGGGCACCGTGATTGCGCGCCGCAACGGCGGCAGCCGTGAAACCTTTACCGTTCGCCGTGTTTCTTACGGCATCGGCGTAGAGCGTACCTTCCCCTTGCACAGCCCGCGCGTGGACTCGATTGCGGTTGTCCGCCGCGGCAAGGTGCGTAGGGCAAAGCTGTATTATTTGCGCGAGCGCGTGGGCAAGCGCGCCAAGGTCAAGGAGCGCACCTACTAAAGGGACGACAGGAAGGGGCGGGCGATCTGCGCGTCGCCGGCCCCTCTTTTATCGAGTTCCTTGCCCAAGCGGGGGATGTTATGCTATACTGACCTTGTTCCCCCCCTTGGCGAAGGGCTTTGGAAGCGCCAACATAGCTCAGCAGGTAGAGCAGCAGTTTCGTAAACTGCAGGTCAAGGGTTCGAATCCCTTTGTTGGCTCCAGACGGCGGCCTGCCCGTTCTGCTGAATGGGCAAGGTCACGCCGTAAAGGGCTATTTTCTCGCATTTTCGAGGTGTAGCGCAGCTTGGTAGCGCGTTTGGTTCGGGACCAAAAGGTCGCAGGTTCAAATCCTGTCACCTCGACCATGCAAGGAACGCCCTAAATAAAGGGCGTTCTAGTTTTTCCCCCTGATTCAGCCAGAAAGCATGCGGCATGCTTGCTCGCATGAGAGCAATATTGCTATGGGAAAAGCATATCTGATGTGAAAAATGGACACGAAAATGGACACGAAAAAGCGCCCATGTGGCATTCACGAGCGCTTGTAATTGGAGCCAGCGTTTCTAGACCATTATCCGCGAGATGCTATTATTCCGCGCCGGGCGGGCGAGATTTGAGAAGGTTGGGATTCTTCGTCCAGGCCTCTTTCGCGCTCGCGAGGGCGCTCTCCACGACGCTCTCAAGCCGCTCTTCACTCAGCACGAGTTTGAGCACCATGGAGATGTGCGGCAGAGCCAGCCGGATTACCTCGGCGAGCTTGAGAGCGCCGGTGCCGGGACCCATCTCGCGCTCGACCACCGTGACCAGCGCAAAGAGCGCCTTTTGCAGTAACTCCCAGTCGCGCCGGGCGATGATGGCCACGAGAGCGGCCAAGGCGACCGCGATGGTGAAAATCGTCCAGAAGTTCATTGTCTAGCCTTCTTCCTGCGTCTTTTTCTCGAAGATGCGTTTCAGGGCAAGCGCCAGCGCTTCGCCGCCAGCGACGCCAAAGACGGCGGTAACGAGCGTGTCGGGCACTTCGCGGAAGACGATGAAGAGCGCCACCATTGCCAACGTGAAGGCCAGCAGGAACCACGCCATCACGATGATTACGAGCGAGGCGAAGCGCAGGGTGCCGTCCGCGCTATGCCCGCTGATGTGCTTCGGGCAGTCGCTCATCGGCTCGCCGTAGCCGGGGCGAAAGCGCACTCTCATGTTTGCCGCCCCTCTATGCGATCAAGGCGCTTATGCGCTTGCTTTGCAGACGATTCAACCGCTATTACGCGTTCGGCAAGGCCATGATGGCTCTTATCGCGGTCTTCGGACTTGCGACACGACGCCGCAACTTGCTCTTTCATTTCGCCCATCATCGCCGTTAGTGCGGCAAGCTGCACCAATACCGCAGCGTCGTCCTTGGAGCGGTTACGGAACATGGCAATGCCAGAGAAGAGGATCGCAATGAGCGGCAGCACCGTATCCAAAACATCAATAAGCCTAAGTTCGTCCACGGTTAAGTCCTCCGCAGATATTTATCGCTCACCCATCCCGACTTGCCAGATGCGAGCTCCACGCGCGTCCATCCGTTCGACATCTCGAGAGCGTGAAGGATATCGTCCTTATGCACGGTGGTTAGGATGCCGTAGCTCGTGCCGGGACCGGTGCGCACGTTGACAGAGCCGCCCGTGACGCACACCGTTTGAGCGGCGGGCTTATCGGCAGGAGAGACATCGTTCTGCGGCTCGTAGCGGCAAATGGCGCATATCTTCCCGTCATAGATATCATCGGCTGTGGTTACAACGCCGTACTTAGTGCCCCTTGCGTGAGTGATCTGTCCCGGTGCTGTCACAAGGGCCACGTGGGTGATCGGGGGCTTGCGCGTGGTAGCCTTGTCCGTGCGATAAAAGACCACATCGCCGGGCACGCAAAGCGCTCGCTCCTTTGCTCCCCCAAAGGCCTTGCCGATAGTCGCTTGTGATGCTGGCCAGAGCAGCTTAAAGCCTATCCACTTGACCTCTTCGACGCTGGTGGGGCAATCGCTCCCGCCCACTACCAGAGGGACACCCGCAGCCTTGAAGGCGCGCGCGATGAGACTCGAGCAATCATATACGCCTTCCTTGCGCCGCTCGGATTGTGAATACCTACACCCTAGTTTGGATAGAGCGTAAGCGATTACCCGCTCAATTACGTTCGTCATGCTTTTCCTCCTCCTAAACCGCTGCCCACGCGCTGCCATTCCACCAAGCCGCATCGGCGGCGATTAGGCCGCTTGGGGTTTGATAGTAAACTCCATCTATGGGCATTTCTATCTCTGCTGAGGCGTCCTCATAGATTTTAGGCCGCGCGATTGCTCCTCCTCGATTTATTGCCAAGATTGCCGTTCCGGCATCTAGCTGTGTCGATGCGATTTTTGCGGCGATTATCCCATTGATTCCGTTTCCTGTAATGCTGTTTCTACCGCCAGCAATATATACTGTTCCCGCGATTACAGCGGATGCGGTTTCGATGTAGATTAGCGTGTACAGAAGCGAAAACGGCGCGTTAGAAACCCCGTTGGTTATTGGGTCAAACACACGTATTGCACCATATGCCGCCCCGGATGAACTTCCACCGAATACATACACTTTATTTCCAATTGTTTGCGCGGCCATGCCTGCAATGGCGTTTGGAAGCACGCTCGAAAGAGTGGTTAGTGTGCTTGTCGTTGTGTCAAATTTATAAATTGTGTTGGTTCCAGTTAGCGTTGAATTTATTGAGCCAGTTGCCGCACCACCAAAAATATAAATATTATTTCCGTATGCCGAAGCCGCCGCGCAAATCCTAGCTTCTGGGAGCGTCGCGCTCAACAGTAAAAATGTGTCGTTAGCGGTGTCGTATCTCACTATCTCTTTTCGGGATGAGACAGATGTTGTGTTGCTGTAAGAGGAGGATTTCCCGCCGAAGAAGTATATGGCCGTCCCTACTGCCGCCGCCGCCGCGCCGCCTTTGCTCCCAAATGTCAACGCGGTTATCTCTCCAGCGGTCAGCGCCACCGTTGTTGGGTCGAAAATATACATTTGCGCGTTGTTTGATGATGCCGTCGTGGTGTTCAGCACATAAATTTTGTTCCCAACCGTTATTGCGGCGGCCGCTATAAGGCTTGATGGCAAAAATCCCGTGCGCACTTCTATGGCTCCCGTGATTGTGTCCACAATGGTTAAGTCGTTGTTTAGCGTTGTGCTACTAAAAGCCCCGGTTTGCCCTCCGAATATGTAAAGCTTGTTTCCGTAGGCCGCGCATGACGCATGGCTAACCGCCGTCCCAAGGTTTCCGATACCGTAGGCGCTCCCGTCCCCTGTAAAAACATCCCGGCTTATGACCTTGGCCACATCACCGCGCTTAATCCAAAGCCCTGCGTTCTTTTCAGGCTGGGCCACTTGTGCGTAGATGTCCAATCCAGAACCGCTCGCCATTCCCTCTATTTTCGTCGCCAGCGCCTGCAGGCTATCGGAGTGCGACGCCCCCGCATTTTCGTCCTTGGCATTGATTGCGTCCGCTATGGCCTCCCGCCCGGCCTGAATGGCCGTAAGTCCTTGTGCTACGTTTGCCATCGTTTACCCTCCTATCGCGGCCAGAGCATCGCCTAGACCATCCAACGCCGCCAAGTCGATATAGAAATCACTTTGCGCGCCCGCGTAGCCGCCAGACTGGGCGGCGGCATAGGCCGACTGGCCGGGCGTGCCCTGAATCCCCTGTGGGCCTTGCGGCCCAAGCTCGCCTTGCGGCCCTGGATCACCCTGCAAGCCTTGGACGCCCTGTTCGCCCGTATCGCCCTTGTCGCCTTTATCGCCCTTGACGCCCTGCGGGCCTTGGATTCCCTGCTCGCCGGTGTCGCCCTTAATGCCTTGAATCCCCTGAATGCCCTGTGGACCCTGTTCGCCCGTGTCGCCCTTGATGCCTTGAGGCCCTTGCTCGCCTGCGGGGCCTTGCTCGCCCTGCGGACCCTGTTCGCCTTGTGGGCCAGTCGCACCTATAGCGCCGTCTTGGCCGGGAACCCCTTGCGGGCCGGTATCGCCATTAACACCTTGGGGGCCGGGTATGCCTTGCGGGCCGGGAATTGCGCCGAAGGGGCCCGCGTCGAACCATTGCAGGCCGCTTCCGAAATCTACCTTCACATAAAGTTCGTAGGGGGCAGAGGCGCCAACGAGATACGCACCGTTCACAATAACCGTTGTCGGGTCAGGCAGGTCGTCCGTTGTGTCCACAACACCAACTACGTCGAATGGGTCGCCAGGATCTCCTTGGTCACCTTGATCTCCCTTATCGCCCTTGACACCTTGCGGGCCTTGGATGCCCTGCGGGCCAGCGGGGCCTGCAACGCCCTGTGGGCCCTGAATGCCTTGTGGGCCAATGGGGCCAGACTGCCCCTGTGCGCCCGTGGGGCCTTGGATGCCTTGTGGACCAGCAGGGCCGGTTGTGCCTATCGGCCCTTGCGGCCCGACATCTCCAGCATCACCCTTGGGGCCGGAAACGCCTTGCGGCCCGGTATCGCCCGTATCACCCTTGGGGCCGGGTATGCCTTGCGCTCCCTGAGCGCCCTGCGGTCCAATCGGGCCTTGGACGCCTTGCTGCCCTTGGGCGCCAGTCGGCCCCTGCGCGCCCGCATCACCCTTTGGCCCTTGAACGCCCTGAATGCCTTGGATGCCCTGGTCACCCTTTGGCCCTTGCTCGCCTTGTTCTCCTTGCAAATGTCCTTGGTCGTACCAGCCGAGAACGCCGTCGATGTTCATGTAAGCATAGATGTTATAGGGAGGCGAAAAACCAACGTTGTACATCTGGCCGACGCGCGGGTTCGAAACGCCTGCTTCAAGATCGGGCAGCGTGTCGAACTGCCCCTCGATGCGAATGCCGATGCCCGCCTGATAGATCGTGTCGATCAAGGATTGCATTTGCGCAAGCATCTGGTCATATTCGCTGGGCGTGGGCGGTACGGCATTTTCAGCATCTACATAGGCCGTGCCCTGCACGCGATAGGGTATGTTGACGGAGCGGATGCGCCTGAATTCTCCATCTGAAACTTCACCGTATCCATCTATCACAAGTGTCCAGTTTTGCGCTGGCGAGGCCATTTGTGTGGCTTCTGCGGGAACTGTGACTGCGCTGCCGTCTTCAGGTATAACGACGGATACGCCTGCGAGCGCACCATAGACGAATACCGCGCGCTTGAGCAATCCGTTCCATTCGGGCGAAAACTCGAAGCGTAGCTGCTCAATGCCGAAGCTCTCGGCAGTGCCCAATCGAATGGATTCAGGTGTCGCGATATAGCCGTCAATCCGGATCGTTTGCATGGAACTCACCTCTCTGGGGAAGTATAGCAAGAAAAATCGGCACTTTCAGGGAAGCGCGAAGGAAGATCCCACGCGGATAGGCATGGCTTTTGGCTGACTACTTATAGCGATCCACCAGATCGCCCTGCCCAAAGAGTTCGAGTATCGGTTCGAGGATATTGAGCCAAGAGCGCAGCGGAACGCCCTTGAGCTGTGCAAGCGCTGTGGAGATATTGCGAGCCTTCCCGTAGAGGGTGAGGGAGGATTTTTTGCTCATCGCGTTCGATACAGCCTCGACCAAGTCGGTCAAAGCAGATAGACTGAGATCGCTTGCGTCGTAGCCCTCTATGACATTGGAGATCTGTCGCAGAAGCGGATGGAGCGACATCAAACCCGTCAGAGCGATCTTTGGCCCATTACCCCGGAAGTCGCTGATCTGGAATACTGTGCGGTTCATTATATTTTCCCATATAGCTTCCCATTTCTTGTCGTCGTCGCCCATCGCCAAGAATGCGTTTTTTATGAGATTGGCCATAAATGACGCTTGGAAATCCGCGACTACGAACCAAGCCAAATCGCGCACGATGCGCTTGCCGCGCCCTTTCCCCGGGCCATGCCGCGCCACATCTACCAGGCCGTTTCGGATGCGGTTCACCTGCAATAGCGGCTCCGACATGAATGCCGTCAGCGACTTGGTGAAAAGATCACCGCTGCGCATAGATTCCGTGCGGTCGAACGGTGTGTCAATAACCTGTGTTTCGTGGATGACCTTATCGAACCGTTGCCGCACTTCTTCCCAATAAGCATCGCTTCCAACCTCGTACTTGCCTTCGGATTCGACCCAAAGCCGCACGGCGTTGGCGATGCGGTTCCATGTGCGCCCGTCGCTTGCGTTCGCCTGATCAGCGATGAAAGCTATGCGCTTCTGCAGTTTGGTCAAATCCTTCGCCAACACCTCGCGGTTTGAGCGCGTCACGCCAATGTCATAGTTGCCCTGTATCTTCATCCACAGTAGCGGCAGATGGGCAAGGTTCTCGTCGTACGCCTTTCGCCCCTGGCCGGCGGAGGCTATCCAGAACTTCTCTGGAATGACCTGCTGTGCTCTGGTGCCTGCGGTGTGCTGCTGCAGAATGACCGTGGGTGACGCATAGACCGCCGCACGCTTGGCATTTCTAACTAGCTTATGGAATCCGCGCTCAAGGGTGCGAGCAGAAGATTGCCCAAAGCCCTGTGCGTCCATCAGCAAGGTGCTCATGTATTTTCGCATATCATCGCCAAGCAAGTGCTTCACCGCAGTTTGAACGTCTGTATGGTTATACCAGCGATAGGCGATGTTGATGGGCATGGTGAAGGCGGCAAAATTGTTCATGCCCTGTTCGTGCTGGGCTACCAGATCAAAGCCGTCGCGTATGAACACCGGCGCGCTCGTCTTTGTCCTATCTTTTGTGAACCCCTGGTTTTCGGCGCCATTGTAATAGTAGGTGTCAGAGGGCGCGCCCGCACCGTTTGCGCGATCAGCTTCATAGGTTTCAAGCGGCCAGTAATCGCGCAGCATGTAGCGATTGATGCCGTACATCTCACGCGTGACGACATTGCCGCGCTCTGCCAACGTAGAAGCCATGCGCTTCTGTTCATCTGAGAACCATGAAAGCAGTTTCGGATCGACCAGGCTTTCGAGCTTTACCATGTCTGCATCGGTAGGCCGCAGAAGCTTATCGATCTGCTCGATCTTGCCGAATTCGCCTCCACTGCGTTTGCGGATAGTGCTCAGCCTAAAACCACCCTGGCCTATGCGCCGTTTGCCATCTGTCGTCTTGTAGGTCGTGATGAGGTTTGCTAGCTGCGCCTGGGTGATCCAGGCCCATTGTCCATTAGATAGCTCAATGCGGATCTTGTTTTTGCTGTCCGTGTACTGTTCGCGCACAGTTTCTGGGTTTATTCCGTGAGCTTTGTCGCGCGCCTCCCATGCGACCTGGCTCTCGCGCTGGAACCCGGAATATTCGTCCAAGGCGTCAAAGATTATGCTAGCGATCTTTTCGCCGCCACTGCCCAGCTGATCCATGGCGTCGATGAAGCGCATGTTTCCGCTGTTAGCCATGCGGTCGAGAGACTGAAGTGCTTTGTTCAGGCCTTTTGCTTCCTTCACGGTTTCGGCGTAGGAAGTGACCTCGGCGGCGACTTCATTGACCGTCATGTTTCGATAACGCCCGGGAAGGGCCTGAACGGCGCGGGCCATCGCATCCATGGTAGTCAGAAGCTGATCCAGCCGGAAAAGCTGGTCTGCGTCCATGCTGCCCAAGTTCACCCCATCGGTCAGAGATTCCTTGAACGACGCAATGAGGTCGTTCAGAATTTCGTTGCCTGCAGGATCGCCGGACAGATAAGGCTTGAACTTCTCCGTCAATCTGGTGATAGCATTGTTCAGCGCATTTGAAGCGCTGTGTCTATTGTAGGACATATCCAGGCTCTCAAGAAACGGAAGAATTGCTTCCTGCAGTTCCAGCGGAATGTTCTTATGACGATTGTTCGCCTTAAGCTTGGACAGTAAGCCTTTCACATGACGCGTGACGGATTTGCGACGATTCTTTAGCAAGGCGCGTTGCGCGGCTTGTTCGCGCAAGCTTGTGCGCGCAGAAGCAACGGCCTCCTTGAGCTTTTCGCGATCACTTGACCGAAGTCGCTTGTATTTTTCAACCCACTCATCGTTGAGTTCTTTGAGGGCCGCGCGCTTGCTGTCCCGTGCCTCTTGACGCATTCGATTCGCAAAGGTGTCTTGCGTCTTTCCTAGCAAGCCTTCCAGAAGCGCCGTTGCGTGCACCGCCGCCGATTCCTCAATGTTCCCAGAAAACTCGTTTCGTGTTTGAGGTTGCAGCGCCTGCCATACCTGTGCTAACAGGATGGGCTGCTCGTTGGAATTCGCATCAGCATCGAAAAGCTCGGGATATTGCTGCGACCATTCGACCCACTTCGAATCCAACGGAATGCCGTCGTTCGTAAACAGCACACGCCCGAAGTTTGCCTTTCGGAAGGCGTTCACGGAATCGAATGCGTTTTCGACCTCGGCGCGTTGATGTGAATCGAGTGAGACGCCGACCGTACGCATTTCGCGCAGAAGATCAGAATACTGCTCGTGCAAACCAGTATCCAGCTTGCCAGAATTATGGATCGCCGTTGCAACGAGATTGCGCACCTCATACCACGCAGATTCGTATGTGCCGGGCCTAGACAAAAGCGGACTGTTGCTATCTGAAATCGAGGACATGAGATCGAAAACCGCGCTCGTCAGAACTTCGGCGCTGTTCTGCCCGACGCCGATTTCTTTCAGGAGCAGGTCAACAGATTTCCGAACCACTCGTTGCGTCAGTGGTTTAGAACGCTTGAACTCGCCCATCGTTGTGCGAACGAACTCGCTAAGCGCCGGGCTGGCTTCCATCAAGCGCTGCACCTCAGTTGAAGGCGCCTCAATGCCTCGGAGCGAGAATCTTAGGGCATCGGCCGCCGCGCCGTTCAGCACATCCACGCGGGAATCCTCATTGTCGGCATTGTAATCCTCTACGGGGATACCCATCTCCGCAAGGGCCGCACGCACATCCGAGTACTTCCCTTCTGGCAAAACCGCAAGCTTGATTTCATACAACCCAACGACGCGCTCCGGCTTTGCTTCAAAAATGTTAACCGGGGTTTCTGATATGCGCAAAATCAGGCTATAAATCTCGGCTGCCTGCTTCGGCGTGATGGTGATATTCCATTCCTTAAGGGTCTTGTCAATTGAATTTACCGAGATGGAGCGTTTGGAAGCAGCTTCTAGAATTGCTTCTCCTACCGCATCGCCCCCGATGAATTGGTTGCTCCCGAGCTTGGCCTTGTTCGCTTCATAGATAGAGCTTGTCAAAGCAGATAAAACGTTGTTGAATTCATCGTTTATGCGCTCTGCCTCTTCTTGAGATAGATGCTGCAAGCGCGGCTTTGCACTCCTAATCTCATCCAGGCTCTTGAACGACTTTGCCGTTACAGCGCGCAACGATTTAGGCCCGTTGAAAGAAACAACGTGCCGTTGGTCGCTCGCCTCGCCTCGCATCACATTGACGATGTTCTCGGCGGTCACGGGCACGTGAAGTTGCTTGAAAGTGCGCCGGTTGCCTTGCGGCGTGAAAAGATCAGCGTTGTTGCGTATGCCTTCTGATTTCACGAGATCGCCAAATACACCATCTGCCCAGGCATCGAAGGCCTCGCGGTCTATGAGCTTTCGGAATTTCTCTTCCGATGCCCGCATGTCGACTTCCTGATTCTGAGCGCTTGCTCCACCGGCTCGCAAGTAGTTGGCTGCCGATGTGAAAAGGCTATCCGCGTGGGAAAACCCGATTTCATTAGTTTGCTTTTCAATTGCGCTGCGCAGATGGGGCCTCATGCTATCAAGATTGGGAAACTCTCGACGATTTTGGGCGCGAACTGCTTCCTTGGTCAGATGGATCATTCGCTCGCGTGCTTCCTGAGCGCCATTGACCGCTTGCATCACATTATCAAGGTTGTTGTCGTGCTGTTCTGCAATCCAACGAACGGCTTCGTTATCATAGTACGCATTCCAGCGCTTTTCTTCCATCTCCGGCTGCACATCCAGACTTTGATCCGCAAGGAATGCGGCTTGTATTCCCGCATTGGTATAGGCCCGCTCCATGAGGCCGTCCATCCCGCTGCTGCCATTGATGTAATCGTCAACCTGATTCATAAAACGCCGAGCTTCCTGCCCTAGAGCTGGATTGATAGACGAAGCGGATGAGGCCAACGCTTGAGAAGCGGCGCGTGCCTTTTTATCGTCGATCTCATATTCCGTTTTTGGAACCACGGAAGTCCAGGCGTCTGCAGAGTAAACCTTGTTTCTGGGGCTTGCTTTTGGATCTATGGTGCTGCGATCAAAGACCAGCGAAATATCGCCGAAGTTCGTGTGTGGAATGCTGCTCTTTGTTACCGCAATGCTGGGCATGGGAAAAGCGCCAAGCTGTAAGACCTTTTTGAGCTTGGCTTCGGTCAGGTTGTGCACGGCCACAAGATCGCCCGCTGTTTCGATGGGCGCCTTTAGCGAGAACCTCGCATCATCATCAGATTCTTCGCGTACACTACCCTTGACGCCGTTGTTTTCCTGTGCTAGACTGGCGTCATCGGAATCAGCCAACAGAGCGGGTGGCGTCTTGGACGTATAGCTGGGGGCCGTATTGGCACTTTCAGCACCCGTGTGAGGCTGGTTTCGTTTTTCTATTCGGGCTGAAGTAACCCAAACCTTTTGCCATTTAGCATCCGTAACCGCCTCTGAAATGTAATATGTGCCATTGATGCGCTTGCTGAATAATAGAACTGGAGCGGGCGAACTGTTGGCCATATGATATTTTGAACTGAATACTACATCGCCGTTTTGATCGCGAGCAATTTTCATCGTATCGTAATTCTCCAGCACGTATCGCATCCGGGCCACGTCGTTTAGATCAGCCATGGAGTGATCGGCCGCGCCGTTTTCTCCATGGCGATTCTCGATATGTATGAATGCACTCTTGTTGATTGCGCTCTCATACCCACGCACGTTAACCCCAGTCAAGTCTTGAATGTCATCTGCGGCTCTCTCGGAAACATTACCGATCACATAACGCTCGAACTTTGCGTTCTTATTCGCCTTAAAGCGTTCGGCGAGAGCCAGCATCTTGGGATCTACTGCTTCCTTGTACTCCCGAATCGTATCCTGCATCTTCTGGGAGTAACGGGCTTCGTCGGCGATCTCGATGCCGGTGCTCGGCAGCGCCTTGCGGTTCTCAACCGCCTCATCCAACGCCTCCAGCACCTGCGCGCGCAGCTTTTCCAGCTTTTGTTCTTCCTCGCCCAAGAGCGCACGCTCACTGTTGTTCAGGCGATTGTTTTCGCCCGTGATAAAAGCATGGATTTTCTCGAGCATGTTCTGCAGGAAGTCCGCGATGGTCTGCAGCGTGCTCTTTTTTTGCGCTTGCGTGATCGTCTTCGAATCGGATAGCCATGCAGAAAACTCGCCGAAGCCTTCGGGCGTGGCAAACACGCCCGCGATTGCATCATTCATGTATTCGCGGGCGGCGTCCTCTACCGTGCCTTTATAGCCATTCGCGTAAGTGGCTATCGCATCCGCGAAATT
This sequence comes from Christensenellaceae bacterium, assembly GCA_031280685.1. Lineage (GTDB taxonomy): Bacteria > Bacillota > Clostridia > Christensenellales > UBA1750 > JAITGM01. The sequence continues at coordinate 41,010 of JAITGM010000010.1, read as the reverse complement.
CTCCGCGCCCCCAGCTCGCGCAATGAGCATTTTGGCCACCTCGCGATAAACGCCAGCCATCTTCTCGGGCGCGAACGCACGGGCAAACTCCATAGTTTCATGCAGACGCGCAGTCAGCGGATTGTCTGCGTCGGCTGCGATGGTCATGCGAAGAAGTCTGGCTTCAAAGTTGCCGTTTGCGGCCTGTCCGTCCTTGTTGATCAGGGTGTCTTCTATCCTGATCTCAATACCCGTCTTCTGCGCTAGCGCGTGCTCGAGTTCTACGAAATCCGAGCTTGCTGTACCGCTGGTGTTGTCAACCACGTTCGGCTCAACCGCGCGCACTTCGGTCGGCATCTCCCTCGTCGTTCCCTGCCGCTCGTTCTGCCCGATGTTCCACGCGGCCCGAAGCGCGACTTCCGGCGCTTTGGATCGTAGGCCCTGAGCGACGTCCTCGTAATCGGCGCTGTCGAGTTGCCCTGCCTTGTAAGCTGCATTGAATGCGCTCGCGTACTCAGAGGGATCTGAAATACTGTCCTTATTCTCCCGAAAGGATCGGAGAATTTCGGCGCGGGCAGGTTCGGAGTAACCACCCGATTTAGCAAGAGCATCGATATGGCGCTCTACCATCCCTTGCGGCGTTTCAACGGTGCTATCCGGAGAGGCGACGGCTTCTTCAGACGTGCGCTCTAGTTCAGCGGGATCGATGGGCATGGAGGTGGCTCCAGACGGTTGCGCTGAAGCTCCGTAAAGCTCGGAATACGCCTCACGCAAGTCGTTCTCGGCATTCTGCTGCACCTGTTCGGCAGGCAGGCCCGCTTGCTCGTAAAATTTTGCATATGCGTTGAACGCCTCATCCGTCTGCTGGTTGCTGGGCACAACGCCGGTGCGCTGGAACTCTGCAATGTCACGGTTGAGTTGTTCGGTAGAGGCAGGCAAGCCTTGCGCAGCGCCGTGGGTGGTAGATCGTATGACAGGTCGGCCAATCGCGTCAAAGCCGGATTCCCCGATACCAAGAATCAGGGAGATAACTGCGCCACCGCCACCAGCGCTTAATAAATCACCAAGCGTTGCCAACGGTGTTTCGGGATCAATCATCATGCGGTCCACGATAGGCGAAAGAGCCTCGGATAAAATTTCCTCCGCGCCTTCGCCAAATGCATCAGTCGCGCGCCTGATAATTTCTTGCACAATGGGGCTCGAAGCCATGCGCGGCATTACCTTTTGTAAAGCTGAGGACAAAACACCTTCTCCGTACCCGGGAATTCCACCAAACGCGATCTCAGGAATCCCTTCAATCGCGCCCTGGATAAGACCGCGCGCGACCGCTTTATGTAGATCAACCCCATTGTTCAATAGTTTTGACGTTTCGCCGCCCGCAGCGGAAAGCGCAAGCGGAGCTACTGCTCTGTAACTTGCAATTTTCGATGTAATGCCAGGATTTGCAGGAATGGGCACTTGGGGTGCACCCCCGCCTGCCATCCATACATTACCGGCAATTTGTCCAATGTTACTGATGTGTTTGCCTACTTCTTGTTCTGCGTCCGTGGGTTCTAACTCTGTGGTGCGCCTCCACGCGTCATTTACGACCGCGCTTTCGCGCCCTGTGATTGCTTCGAAATTAGTCATTGCTCGATCAGCAAAAGCATTCATGCGTTGACCGAGTTCAGAGCCTTCAATGCCTGGAGCTTTCGAAAGAATCTGTGCAGCCATACCGGGCAAATAATCGCCTACCATGCCGACAAACCCGTTCGCTGCGTTCTCAAATCCCCCAGCGGCACCCATTTTGAAATAGTTGGCCATCAGCTCAAGATCGCGCTTTCGTTTTGGGATAAAGCCGTTTTCAGCTCTCGCAATCTCTGCCTCCAAATTGTTGATTTTCTCCTGGCGCTTCGGATCGTCGAAATCGTATGAGGCCGGAAGGCTTGAGTCTCTAAGCATGACTCCAGATTCTTTCAAGCGTTTGTAGTCTGCATCGACCTTCGCCCACAGCTCCGCATACGCCTGCTGGGCCTTCGCGAGATTATCAGGCTGGCCGAAGTACTTATTAACCGCAAGCTTGGACAGCAACGCGTTATCGCCAATGTCACCGGGGTTGTAGGAGATATCGCGATCAAGAGCGAACTGTTCGCTAGCGGTGAGTTCATCGGCTTTCTTTCGCTTCGCAAAATCTGACGCATACGGGCTTTCTTTCGCAATCTTCTCTGACGCCGAATTGAGCGCCTCTGCAGCTTGGTCTTTCTGTATTTCTTGCAGCTGGCTATAGTAACCCGTGGCAACCTGGCGCTTGAAATCGATACCCATCTCGTCGCGCACGTCCTTAGGCATGCTTGCAATCAAGGAGGCCAGCTTATCTTCGGCGGCAAACGCCTTGCTATATGCCGAATAAAACCCAGCAGGCGATTGCGAGGGCGTCTTATTCGTCGCTGCGGCGACGTTGCCATTGGGCGCGGTTGTAATGTAGTCTACTGGAGAGTAGGCCTTCGGAGCAGACGCACCGCCCGGAGAATACTCTTCCAATCCGAACAGCGCTTCCTGATATTTTTCGTACAGAGAATCATAGTCCTTGGAAAATGTAGCGCTTGCCTTATCCTTATCCTCGCGTTCCTTCTTGCGCATGGCGTCAACGAGTGACGCTGAGGACGAGGATACGCGGCTATAGGATGGATGTTTCTGCTTCCAAGCCTCTTGAGCTTCTTCGAAGTTTTTACGAAAAATCCTAGCCATATTTCCTCCTACGCTCTATTCATGAATTGCAGGGCTTGCGCGATGAATTCAGGCGATAACTTTGGCTGCGTGCTTCCGATTGGACGGTTATCGCTCACTTTGCGCGCTTGTGCCAGTATGTTTTGAGCCGATGCCAAGTTGCCTTTCTCGAGGGCGTCCTCGAGATTAGCCCAAACCGTTTGCTCGTACACGTTCCAATCCGGGCCGGTGGACTTGGACGATGAACTTCCACTTCCACCGCTCTTGGACGCCTGCTGCTGTGCGAGCGCATACTCCTTCTCCCATTGGGCATCGCCTACGGCATCACGGCTCATCTGATAAGCCCTATCCTGATCATACTCCCATCCGCTCAGGCTATCTCCGAACACGGAGCGATCTTGATTCCACAAATCGTTGTACAGAGCGCGCAGGCGATCGGCTTCAGAATAATAATCCCCGACCGTATCGCGATACCTGCTGTAATCTCGGTCTTCCATGCCGTTGATCAAGCCGAACTGGTTATAGAGTTGCTGCCCTTCGTCCTGATAGCGCCCATAGGCCTGCCCTGCAAGCTCCGGAATAACATTGTTGAGCTGCTGCAGACTGTTTTGATAGGCCAGGTTTCCTGCAACCGAAGCATAGCTGTTGCCGTAACCACCGGAGAGCGTAGCCGCATTCGCCATGGTGTCCTGCATGGCAAGATTGCCCTGCCTGGTGTACTGATCTTTATACTGTTTGTAAATCGGGTCTACATTGAAGTCGTAGCTAAAGGGCTTACGTCCCTGTATTTTCCCAAGTAGATCATCAAGCTGCGCCTGCCAAGCGGACGAATATGGCCCGGGCTTATTCGCCTGCGCCGCCTGATAGTTCCCGAACGCTTGGTTGACTTGCGCTGAAGGCGTGTAGGTGGGCCTCGGCGCCGTAGACGCTGCGCCATATGGCGTGGTTTGCGACGAATAGGACGACGAACCGCTTGCGGAGCCTGTTGCGGCGTTGCCCAGCAGGGAAGACCATGTGTTGTTGCCGACGATGCCATCGACCGACAGGCTGTTGCCGCCCTGGTAGTTCCTGACGGCGCTTAACGTGTTGTTTCCGAAAATGCCATCAACGGTCAAGTTTGCTCCCTTGGAGTTCAACAGCGTTTGAAGCTGCTTCACCTCATCGCCGCGCGAGCCAAGTTTCAAAGTCGAAGCCATGTTATCCCTCCGTTAGGCCAGCATCTGGCCGATAATGATCAGGTATCCGCCAGCAGTATAGCCGTCCATATTTTGCACCAGCAGCGAACCGTCTGTGTCCACGTAGCTATAGATGGGCTGGCTGCGTTTTGTAGGCGTGTTTTGCAAATAGACATTCAATCCAAGCGTTCCCGGCGCGAACCATCCAGTGGGGAATGTGCCTATGTTGGTCTGCGCGGTAAACGTGCTTGAAACGGTCGCAACGATCTCTACAGACACAATTCCGCCTTGCTTGCGCAAACCATTAGTAATGGGCGACAGGGCAGACGAAGCGGAGAATGCGCTGGTAGATGCCAGAAACAAGTCTTGCAGGCTCATTTGCTGGGCGTTGACTGTTACGGTCACATCATCGCGAAACAGCGTGGGAAGACCGATATCAAAGAGATTGTCATACTCAGCTGCCTTGCCCACCGCGACACCGGTACCTCCGCGCTTGAAGTGGAATGTGTACTCACCGGACGAAACATTGCCCTGGACGATATAGCTGCCGAACTGGTCGCTTAGCAGATACTGCACATCGTAAGTGCTATCGACAGACAGTCCGGCGTCTATGATCGTGGGTGCGGAAGATGTCAGCCCAACGTCCACGGGATCGCTCCATATGCCGGAAGTAGTTTCTTTGATCTGCACGGCGACCACGATAAAGTTGAGGTCTTGCGTGCCATTATTGCAAGGGCTCCAGATCACGTCAGCGGAAACGCTGATATAAGCACCCGCGCGAGCTGGGGAACCGTCGGCGTCGCACCTGAACACCTTGTAGTTTTTGAGATATGGTGCAGTCCATGGCAACACCTGAATGACCTTGTTGAAGACAGCTTGCCGACCGCGCGAATCGGTCACTCGCGCCTGATAGGTCACATCGCCGCCCGCCTGTATGCGCGTAGTGGTATACTGCAGGTCTGTGCGCACCTGGTAAAACCCAGCGCCATAGAGTGAGCTGTTAAGCAGTGTCGCGGCAGGGGCATGCGTAACCTGAATCGTTGCTTGCGCCTGAGAGTGGCCCTGCACAAACACTCCCCAGGCCGGTGGAACATCGTTGTCGATGCGCGCCATGGCGATGTCGTTAATCGTCGGTCCAACAGTCGGCCCGACTTGGATGGTGATCGGCACAGTTTGATGAGCACTGCCGTCGTCGTCAACGTCTACGCCGCCGTTGTAAAAGCGATATCCGTCAAGGTAGACTGTAAGGCTTGTTCCAGGAATATCGTTCAGGATGCTCACCGGAAGATTCACTGAGTATGTCTGCGGATCACTTGAAGACGACGAAATTTTTGCGTAGTATTGGCCCGGATATTGCATGTTCTTGAGGAGCGTCGCGTCATAGCTGATATTGGGATTGTCGTACCCTCCGCCGACTTTTCGAGCGAATGTAACGGTGAATGTCGCGCCCGTTGGCGTCATGACAACCGGGTTCGTGTAGCTTAGAAAAACAGCCATTAGGCGATCACCTCCCGCCACTTCCAGCCAACGCCCTCTGGCGTGGTTTCAATATCGAAGAACCCGCCGTTATCTGCGCTTCCGATGGCAAGACGCTGAAGAACCTGAATTTCTTGGATGTACATGTAGTTGTACTTCACGTAGGCGACCGGGATGTTGTTGTACAGGAAGCTCATCTGCTCGTTAGTGATTAGCACCTTGTAGGGACTCTCGATCCTACCCAGCTCCAGGCCGTCAATACTAGCGCGGATATAGAGATTCTGCTCGCTTATGTAGGTTGATAGCTCATCGGCGGTTTCTTGCGTGGCCTGCTCCACGATGTCGAAACGGATCGTGAAGGCTTCTGCGGTCTGCTGCACCTGTGAGCTGGTAAATGCCTTGAGTTCTGCGGTTGTGTGCTCGCTATCGCCATCAGAAACAGCCACATAGCTTGACGCCACGGTGCTTATGATAGCGTCCTTGGTCTGTTCGACCCTGATCAACGTTTCCGTGGCCACGCGATCAGCGGTCTGCCGAATCAGCTCCGCAATGGTGCGGAATTCTGTGCGCTCCTCATCCGTCATTCCTTCATAGACCGCGCCGCCGGTTGCTGTGCTAAGCGAAAGCGCTCGGCGTGTGCGATCGGACAGGTTTTCAACGTCAATGCTGGACAACGCCACATTGAGCGCGTCAACCATCTCAACGGCCCAGCCATAGGCAGCGCTGTCCTGAAAAGCGGGAGGCAGCCGAAACTGAATGATCATGCCCAGTCGCTCCCTTGCTCAACATGCTTGGACATGGATACGATACGGCACTCACCGACGCCTTCGAGCCGAACCCGGAAATGGTCGCAGTGCCGAACGCGCACGGGCATATAAAAGCTCCGCATGGTTTTGGCCACAACGAAGTCCGTCCACTCCCAATAGCCAGAGGAATCGTGCTCAATGCCGATGCGAAGGGTGGCTCCCGCAGTCATCTCCGCGCGAATCTGCAGGCGCGTAATGTATTTGCGGTCGGGAGATTCAAGGCCGATTACGCCGCTCTCTACGAACCAAGGAAGCGGCCCCTCTAGGCTTGTGCTGCCATGCCCGCCGATGGACATGAGCACGTATGAGCCGTCTGCATTCTTGGGTTCCGAGATGAAATAGGTTTCGTTGTCTAGCGACGCGAACCAGCGTGCGCGCACGTCGTCCTCGCGATGCCACATGCCCTTTTCGGTGTCGAGCACAAACAGCGACGGCTTTCCCAGATCATCCTCTACGCTCAAGTAATACTTGCTGCCCCTAATGCCCGCGACGCCTAGCCTATACCGCTTCTCGCCAAATGCCTGGCTTACAGGAGAGGGCCTGCCGCCTGAATAGGCCATCACACCATAGATGGACAGGTAATAAAGCACAGAGTTGACTACGGCGATAGACTTGTGGCTGCCCTGCGCAACACCCGCAGCCTGAATCTCGGTCAGCTGGAAATTACTTGGAACGGATCCCCAAAGCCTATGATATCGGTCGTCCTTAAAGAAATAGATGGAGCTTTCAAAGGCGGCGATGCCTGTAAATGGCCCGTCGCTACCTACGGTTGCTGCATAGCTGTCGGACGCGATGCCGATGTAGGAGAACCAGTTCGTAGGATCGCCCAGCTTACAGCAATAAACCTCGTGATTCGCAGACGAGCAGCCCCATATGCGGTTTCCGCTCTCACAGATGAAGTCCATCTGTGGAATGCGGCGCTCAACGGTCAACGGAGCGCTTGCGTCATACTCTTGCGTGGTTACTTGGTCGATGAGTCCGACCACCACGACGGCATTGTCCGAAAGGCTCCACGCGACGGTATCTGCATTAAGAGATTCCACGACAGAATTCTTAATCGTCAGGCCGTCCTGCTTCTTAAACGCCGCGCCAATGCCGGTGCATGCGATCTTGATGTAGGTCGTTGGAATGCCGATCCACATGCCGGAGGATGCTGAAAACTGCTTCAGGACATGCGGTGTGGAGCTAGTGTCCAGCCACAGCGTCGCGTCCGAAGGGTCTTCGGGCGCAGAGGATGAAATGATATAGTTTTCGTAATCAGAACCATCTATGGTAGTCAGCGAATAAGTGACGGTGCTGCCGTCCATCTGCGTCCACTTTGCACCGAGCTGGATGTATTTTGCGGTGTCGATATTGTACATGGCCGCATCTGGCCAAATGATGATTTGGGCGCCCATGCCAATGATTTGCTTCTCACCGGGCGTCACGTCGCCAATGTAAGCGCCCGCATAATAGAAGCGATTACTATCAACCCAGGCAAGCTGTTCCTTGGCATATAGCCCCTGCGGAGCGATAAATTCCATTACGCTGGCGCGCCGGGGCCTCTGGCTGGCAACCGGAAATAGATTGGAACTCATGTTTTGCATATCGAAAAAAGCCGCATTGTCGATGCGGATGTTGTGATCATAGCCAAGGAATGTGCTGATCATGTCCTGCGCGACAGGAAGATCGGGCAATTGTGTCTTAGGCATTCTTGCACCTCACATGCGGAAGTAGGTCGGGCAAGAGCGATGCGTTCTTGTGTACCACGCCTGAAAGTCAGAGAAATCAGACTGGAACGCCGAAATATTGACGTTATAGCGCGGGATGTTCATTTGGCTGAAATCATACTGGGCCTGCATCCAAGGAAGGTATATGCGCACATGTGGCCCAGTCACGAGCAGCTCGCGAGCGTATGAGGCTTCTGTGCTGTCATAGGGCGTGAAGGCAATGCCGTCTTCGTGCTCGTGCGCCATGATCACGTCAGTAAAGACACGCCCATCCAAATCGTTAAGCCAGCGCAGCTTCTGCGAATCGCTGGCCGTGTTCGGGTACTCCTGATCGAACAGGGCAACGGCCTCGCGAACGGTCATTGTGTAAGCCTCCTTTGGAAGGGGAAAGGGGCAGTCGGCTGCCCCTAAACCTTGAAGTTCGTGCCTCCGGGCACCTTGGGCAGATGGGCGTCTATCGTTACGCGCTGGTCTTCCGAATTCAGCAGAATCGCTGCCACGTGTGCGGGCACCATCACGCGCTGATATGCAGGAAGACGATAGAACTGTCCATTAATCCCAACATCCACGTATTTTTCGCCGTCGTTTAAGGGCTGAAAGATAGCCTCCACCATGCCGCTGGATGCAGTGGGGGCATTTCCGCTTTCGGAAATGTCGCGCTTGAGACTGCGTCTGCGCTTCGGCGTACCGACGGATTTTGTATCGCTCTCTAAGACGAGGGATTTGCTAAGCTCATCCTCGTCCAGAACCTCATCTTTCTGATAATCTTCGCTCATTATGGCCTCCTTGATAGATGGGCGCTCCCTCACGAGAGCGCCCGCATAATCGCTTAGTTTTCGGGCTGATCGCCAAAGTCGCGTACGCAGCTCTCGACGCGCAGCAGATACTGCGGCACGAGAATCTTGGTAGCTTCGACGGCTTTCCAACCAACCGTGGCCCTCTGGTTGAGCGGGTCGCTTGTGCCTGCGGAGCCACGCGCCTTCGCGATGGTCTGCAAACCGCCGCCCTCAAGGTCAATGACGCCGTAGGCGCCCTGTCCGATGAACAGCGTGCCGTAGACCGCGCTATCTTCAGAGGACGCGCCTCCAAACACCTTTGCCTGCGTGCTCTCGACAAAGCGAACGCCCATGCACTTCCCGACCTCGCCAGTCAAAGCATCATCCAAGCGAGTATACTTTGTGATGTCCATCCAGCCATCTTCCGAATTTGCCATCAGCTCGTGAATGACATTGGGATGAGCAATGGCCACATAGCTCCCATCGAGTGTGGGAGCGTTCTGCTGGCGCAGGATGGTCACGGCGCGAGAGACCTCGCGGACAGTGAGATTCGCTGTTTGCAGCAAATCGGCACGCGCGGAAATGGCGCTTCCAGTTGCGCTATCATTGGCGTACATAACATTTGTACCCGTTAGGAGAACGTTTCTGCAGAGCGTATCGAGCACAATGCCAGCATTACTGCCGAGCAGCTGCACGGCCTCCGACATGATGTTATCAATTGCAGTCATAACCAGGATATCGGATGTAGCCACATATCCACCGTACTGCTTGACCATCGCCGTAATCGCGGCAACGTCCAGGCTCATTCCGTTGGGCGTCACGCCTTCTGTGAGCGGTGTGAGATTTCTGGGCAGATCAGCGAAGCGCCTAAACTCTATGGTCTTGCCTGTGCCTTGAGGGATGGTCGCTTTCTTGCCGAACTGTCGATGTACGAGATGCGGCTCCGCATCTCTAAGGAGCTGCATGTCATAGTAGACTTTCATGTCGGCTGAAAGATCGTTCCCGGCAGTCGCCGCAGTCGAAACGTTCGTGTTGAGATTCGTGCGCGCCTGGATCATGGCGAGCGCGGTTGCGGTTTGCATAACCGAAAGGATCGAATTGGGTCTGATCATGTGTTCTCTCCTAACTGGTGGATGACCTGCGCTTGCGCGCAAATACTTCATCCACCGCCTGTTGTGGGGGCGTGCCTCTTTCTATCGCCATACGAACTGCTTCGAAGTCCCTGGATTTCCATCCGCTATAATCGGCTGCTGCTGTCGCGGGCGTCGCGCTGGCGCGTGATCCCTCAATGGGCCGTGTGCCTGCCGCTATATTTTGCACTGTCGCGCTTTGCGCTTCCCGTGCAGCCTTGCCCATCAGTGCGGGCGCGATCTCATCAATATGTGTCGCGATGTACGCGTCGCGCTGGGAAGCTCCACCCTGCACAAGAGCGCGGAATCTGGGATTCTGTAGCTCGGCTATGGGATCGAAATCTGAAAACTCCGCTTTCAGAGCTGCTGCTTCTGCCATGGACGCTTCGATGCGCTGCTGCTGGACAATCTGCGATTGCTGCATGCGAGCCTGCGCCAGCTCCGCTTTCATCGCTCGAATTTCTCGAAGCTGCTCCACGGTCATGCCGCGCCTTTCAGCCTCGGTTGACAGAAGATCGTCGTCCCCTTCAAGCGCCTTGCGTATGCCGTCGTAGTCGCTCGGATCGATGCCTTCGTAGCGCGATGCTATGTAGGCGAGCACCCCATTGGCTTTGTCAAGCTGGCCTTTTGTGCCCTTTAGGCGATCTGTAACCATGCGGCTCACACGGGCGTCATACTCCTTGCGATGATTGGGATCTTTCAGGATGTCGTCGAAGGTCGGCGTCTGCGCTTGGCCATCCGCGCCAGCAGCGCCATCAGCACCATCAGCACCAGATGCACCAGCAGAACCAGCAGAACCAGCAGCGCCAGCTGCACCAGCCGCGCCAGCTGCGCCAGAGCCAGCGCCGCCTCCATCGGGGGCGAAGAAAGGGGCTAGGGTAGAAAAAACAAACATCGTGCACCTCCGCTGTCTTTCCAGCGCGTCTAATCTCCCGTAGTACGGGGCTTTTGCCTGAAATGCATCGTCTTTCCGATGTGTCAGGACTATCATACATAAAAGCCATGGTACTTTCAGGTGTGCGTGAAAAAATGCCGCTTATCTCGACCTGGTTTGTATGACCCTCGGGAAGGCACCCGCAATCTTATCGAAGAAGCACATCGCGGCAGTGGCCCTTGCTTCGCCTAGATCTACCCACTGCACCGCTCCGCTCTCGTCGGTGCAGTCCTCATCTGCTACGCAGGCAAGCGCAGCGGACGCGCCAGACACCGCTGCGCAGACCACGTCGTAGCCGTATGGAGCATAGTCGGCATGCCCTTCGAAGCTGATCCTACCGCCACGGCGCTCCACTTTGATCACTTCGGCACCCCCGGCTTCTGCGCGCGGCCCCTAGCCTTTTGGTCTAGCGGTATTTGGAGCGGTTGCCTGCCGCCCGATGGCTTCGGCGCGCCCTGCTGGACCGCTTGCTCCTGCGCCATGCCTTCCGCGAGCGAAGTCCCATTTTGGGCATCTATGACCATAGCCATCTGCTGCATCGCCATCTGCATCTGCTCGATCTGCTGCATCAGGCCGCCATTTTTGCGGATGATGTCCTCGACGTTTCTTTTGCCGTCGAAGTCCATAAGCTCCAGCGCGCCAAGCGATTGATCGACCATCTGAGGCGCGAAAAAGCCGAGCTGATAGAGCTGCACAGCCAGCTCGTTTTGAGAGATTCTCGAGAATGCGGTCTTCCGGCTGGCTGTCACGCGCACATCGAAGATCGGCATGCGCTCGCCTAAGTCTACGCCAGCGATGCTTCCATGTGGCTGCAGGCCGATCTGTGCAGGGTCTAGCTCGACAAAATCCTGCTCATGCTCTTGCCCTATGATCCTGAATGTACGCCCCGCCTGATAGAACTGCCTGATCCGCTCGATTACCATGTAGCATATCTTCCCGAAAGCGCTGTAGCTGGTCGCAATCATGTCACGCGAGAGCTTGCTTCCGGCCTCCTGAAGCGCCGCGATGGCCGACGCCGCCGTGACACCAGAAGACGTACCCCCTTGCGAGAAGTCGCGATTGCCTGAGGTCTCCTTAAGCTCCTCGATCTTCGCCTGCAAAATCTGCATCGAGGAGCCGGGCAAGGGCGAGTGCGACAGCTCCTGAAAGCTGGCGGCGTCTAGCGATGCCGCCTCGATAAAGTCCAGGTCAAAGTCGGCAATCTCCTCCTTGCGTATCCCAGCAGACTTGCTGATCAGAAAGCGCTTTTTGCTAGAAAGGACCGCATTCTCGAGCATCACGGCGTCCAGCTTGTCTATGTACTCCTGCATATCCTGCATGACATCGATATAGCCAAAGCCGAAGGGTGAGTCGGCGATAGGAAAGAGCACATCGAAGACGAATGGGAAGTCGCCGTCTGCGTAGTATCCGCTCTGCGTATAGCGCTCGTCATTTTCGGACGCGTATAGCGGCACGCCGCAAGCATAGCGCGCGTAGTGGACGATGCTCCTGCCGCCTATGATGCGCTTGTAGTACCAGTCCACAACAACGATTTTGTCTTGCATGTCCTGCGCTTCGTCCTGCACATAGCTTGGAGAGAGCTTCACGGCGCCCGCGCGCAGCCTATCTGCGTGCTCTGGATAGAGCGCCTTGGCTTCGTCGGCACGCATCACGACTTCGATGAAGATGTCGCTAGAATCCTGTATATCGCGCACGCCCGGCTCCCAGCAGATCGTGAGCGGGTCGATGCGGCGAAGGCCCACGTCCCCCAACCCATTGAGCTTGCGCGAGTCCCATGTGACGGCGGCTATGGAGCAGCCGTGCTTGAGCTTATCCCACCAAAGCTCACGGTAGACGCTTTCAAAGCCGGCCTGCTCCAGCACGACGGGTAGCACGCCAGACAGCACCTTTGCGGCCTCGTCATCGTCAGCTGCACGAGGCAAAACATTGGGCTCAGGCGACTGATCCATCGCGTCCGCGTGTTTATTTGCCAGCGAGTTCAAGAGCCACGCGCTCCGCGTGTCGATGCGCGTACTGCGCTTGCCCTTTTGCTTGGCGTCCATGAAGGCCTTATCCCAATAGCGCCGCCTATAAAAATTTTCATTCGTGAGCACGCGAGTGTCTATGACGCTTTTGCCCGAGCGGAAGCGCATCCGCTTGCTTTCGGCGGCAGCGACCTCGACCTCGCCGATGATGGCCCGAGCCGAGGATGAAGCCGCTCCCTCGCCCGCTACGCCTGGAAGCGTAGCGGGAATTTGCTTATCTGATAGCATACCTTGCATAAAAATCCTCCTCTGTAGCAATGTCGAGCGGGTCGAAAAGCTTTGGCTTTGGCGCGCGCTTGCTTGCGGGGTCTATCGCGCCCATGGGCCGGGCCATCAAGATATAGCGAAGGGCATCATAGGCGTGATCCTCCTGTGATGTGTCTACGTCTTCGACATCCCTTTCGTCATAGACCAGCGCCGGAAGCGTGCGGATCAGGTGCTTGCACGTGCTAAAGACCTGGAGCATCGGGCGACCATCAGCGCCGAAAGCCAGGCGTCGATGCACCTGCATCAGGCCAGGAAGCCGACGATGGTCTCCTTTGCTGAAGATGACGCCCGCTGGGTATGGGCCAGCCATAATTTGCGCGATGCTCTCTCCTCGGTCGTGGGCGAAGATCGCCGGATCGGCTATGCCTATGATCTCACGGCCATGGAAGCTCTCGTGCTCTATGCGCCGTATCCTCTCCGCGATCTCTCGCGGCTCCATCTGCGCGCCGGCGTCTGCTTCATCGCCACGGATGCCATAAAGCTCGCGGATCACATATATCCGCTCATCTGGCGACACCGACGCCCAGTAGCATGCGAAGGGCTTCGAGTATCCGAAGTCAAAGCCGCGATAGATGGGCCACCATGCCGGGATGTCGATGGGGTCTATGACGTGAGTGCCCACGCCTGTGGCATACTCTTCGGGCACGTCGCGCCACTCCGCGAAGACCTGACCGCTGAAGACATCCCACTTTCCATAGAGCCATGCTTCACGCAGCGAGTGTGGCAGGGACTTAAGCTGGTCGATATAGTCGGGCTGCGCGCGCATGAGCGCGGCATTGTCCTGTGGCAAGGCTTGGATGAAGGTGTACTCGTCGGGATTTTCGCTCTCTTTGAAGCTGCGGTCGATGAAAAGCCGCTTGAACCAGGCGTGCCCGCGGCCGCCTGGGTTGCACGTAAGGTAAAATCGCTTGGGGAAGGCATTTGTCCCGCGCACGCAGGCAGTGAGCATCTGAAAGACGCGCTCGTCCATCTGCGTGGCTTCATCAAGAAAGAGCGCGTCTATCTCAAGACCCTGAAAAGCGCCCATGTCTTTTTCGCTCGCGCAGTATCTGAAAGTGATCGTGCTGCCGCTGGAAAAGCGGTACTCCTTGCGCTGCTCGTGATACCGGGCTATATGCGCGCCCAAAAGCTCACGAAGCGGCAGAATGTGATTCGCTGTAAGCTCTGGGTATGTGCGGCGCACGATCATGACCTTTATGCCAGGGTATCGCAGGCACAGGAGCACGGCCTTCGTGCGGATCGCCCACGACTTGCCGCCACCGCGCGCACCGCCATAGCCAACATACTTCTGGCGAGCGAGGAAAAATGCGCGCTGCTTGTCGCTCGGCGCGTCGATGCGAAGCTCAAAACCGACCTTAGTCTGCAAGCCCGTCATCTTCGCTCGCCATCTTTATGACGATCGTCTGCGGAGCGTCCGCTTCGGCCTTTTCTCGCTGGCCAGCATGCACCGCAAGCCACCAGACAGCGCCGCGCGCGCCGTCCTTGTCAAAGAGCCTTTGCTCGACGTACTGCCTTATCGCCCACTTCGCGCGCGTGATAAGCACGCCGATAGCTTGCTCTTCTGGCGTCGCATCGGCTCCAGCGCCTCGGATCTCATACTCGCGCACACTTTGCTCATCCGCGAAGCCCAAAGCATACACCAGCCCCGCGACCGTGGGCGGCACTGGCGCGCGTCTGTATACGGGCAAGCACTTGTAGAGCACGGGCTCGCCTTTGCTGAGCAGAAGCGTGCCCTCGCAGTACGAAAAGTAGTCGTCTATCAGCTTTTTTACCACTTTGGGGTCTTTGTGCTTCCTAGGGGTAGCCATATGATCACCTCTTTTCTCCTATAGTAGCGCGAAAAAGTCCGATTTTCAGGCGCGAGAAAAAAGACCCGGTGCAGGCCATGTTCTTAACGTATTCTTTACATTCAGCCTATTTACATGGTAATATGTCCATGCTATACTCTTTTTGTGAGATGCGGAAAGCATCACAAAAAAAGGAGGAAAAGAAAGTGAAAAGGATTTACAGGGACGGATGGCACACCCTGCGCGGCTACGAGGTCCGCGTAGAAGATGGAAGGATCGTCGGCGCGACCACCGCCTCGAGCGCGGGCGCAAGAGCAGGCCAAGTCGCTTGCGGCGTATACGGCCCCTATAGCAAAAGTGCGGGCGGCCATCCAAGCGCCATCGGCGTCAAAGCCAGCACCTTTGCCCGGAGCGAAAAGTACTTCGTGATGTAAAGACAGGGCTTGCGGAAGCACCACCTCCCACAAGCCCCTACCGACACCGAGACCAAGCAAGACCACGGGCGGCACCTAGAAGTATAGCGTGCCGCCTCACAGAAAGCAAGGAGGCACACACATGTCACAGATCACTATCAAGACCCTCGAGGACGGCAAGATCGCGCTCTACACCCCTTATCATCCCGACTTCGTAGCGGCCATCAAGAGTTGCGGTGCTCGCTGGGACGGCTCCCTAAAGGCGTGGACCATCAGCAAAAGTGCCATAGAGTCCGCACGGCGGCACATGCGCGCCGTGTATGGCGTGGATGACTTGGACGATGATGCTACCGCCGTCGTCACCGTCCGCGTGACCATGACCAGCGCATATGAAAGCGACTACACCTCTTCGCTCGTAATGTATGGCCACGTCATAGCTTCGGCTTCAGGCCGCGATACCGGGGCACGTATAGGGGACGGCGTCGCTTTCATATCCAAAAAGCCTGGCTCTGGCGGGAGCGTGAAAAATTGGCGGACTACGATTCCTGCGGGCGCCATTTTTGAAGTCTACGACGTGCCGGAAGCCCTAGTAGAGCGCGGGCACGGCTGGTCCATCTATGGCGTAGACCCCTGCACGATAGAGGTCATCCGCAAAGCCAGCGAAGAAGACACGCGCTCGAAGCTCCTAGAGGAGCGGGAGCGTCTATCGCGTAGGATTTCCGAGATAGACGCCGAGCTTGAGGCACTCGATGCTTGATCGCACAGCCGCTATCTATATCCGCGTCTCCACCGAAGAGCAAGCCAGCCAGGGATACTCCTTGGCTGGCCAAGCTCGAAGCTTGAGCGACTACTGCGAAAGGCAGGGCTGGGCCTTCGTACTTTACGAAGAGTCCGGGCTAAGCGCTAAAGACATCGTGCACAGGCCCAAGCTGAAGGAGCTTGTGGCCGCTCTCCAGCGCGGCGAGCATAGCGCTGTCGTGGTCTGGCAGCTAAGCCGGATTACGCGGTCTGTGCCCGACCTGTACGCACTACTTTCCATTTTCTCCGATTACGACGTTCGCTTTGTAAGTGTCACAGAGGGTTTTGATGTAGGCACGGTCTTGGGACGCCTTCTTGTCGGAATTCTGGGCGTGATCGCGCAATTCGAGCGCGAGCTTACTTCGGAGCGCGTTCAGCTCGCTATGGCTGAGCGCGCACGCCAAGGCAAGTCTACATGTAGCTATGCGCTAGGCTACAGGCTAGATAAGTCGACGCAGCAGCTTGTCGTGGTGCCAGGGGAAGCCGAAATCGTGCGCGCAATTTTTGAGACGTATCTGGGATGCAGGAATGCGTCCGAGGTTGCGAGAAGGATTGCTGCGCGTGGTATGCGCGGAGCGCGCGGAGGAAAAATTGATTTGGAAGGTGTGCGTCTTGTGCTCACGCGTCCAATTTACGTCGGATACTACCGCTTTAAGGGCAAGGTGATGCCCGCCCCAAACATAGAGCCTATCATTTCTGCGACTACCTATAACGCAGTCCAGCGAATAATTTCCACCTTGCCCGCGGGAAGAAAAAGAAAGTGTCCATTGTGGATAATCAAGGGCGGCGTCTCCCAAGAGCTTGCGCTCTCTAGCACGTAAGTTTATACTAAGCCCAAAGGAGGCTGATCTCATGGCCGATCCGCCAAGCAAGCGCAAGGATACCACAAGTCCAGAAGCGCACAAAAGATGGCGTTCTAAAAATCTCAAGCAGTTTTCATTTTCAGTGCGTCGCGGAGATCCACTCTTGGAGGCGCTGGAAGCCTATGAGGACAACATTGGGTGCCTCATACGCCGCCTGCTCCGAAGTCACTTCGGACTCCCACCCAAAGAATAGCAAAAGAGAGGCCCCCACGCCTCTCTTTTTTGTGCCTCAATAGCCCGCATCAATCCTTAGCGCCATCGGGCACTGCTTGACGCCGCTCTCGGAGCAGCAGTTTTCCACGAAGAAATCCTGCGCGTCCTTGTACGATGGGAAGTGCCGTATAGATGCCCAGCCCTCTTCCGCATGCTCACACTCGATCGAGGTCGCGTGCCTGCGGATGAAAAAAGGGCAGAAAGGCATCGGCTTGGTGGAAGGACGGCCTACGATCGGCATCTGATCTCCTCCTATAGAAAGCTCACTTGACCATCAATCTGCTCTTCTGGTCCAGCACGCTTCTTTGGTTTTCTGCGAAGCCCTTGCAGCGCTGCCCATGCCAGCCTTGGAAGCGCGATGCACAGCAGCGGTAGCGCAAGCCAGATCAGGTCGGCGGTGCTCATGTGTGCGCCTCCTCTTCTGGATGCCGTAGCCAATGCACCGCCTGCTCGCGCGTCGAGAAAAGCTTTGTAAAGGCATCGCCGCTCCGATTGTCCACTGCCGTATACCCCTCGTCTCGCTTGTAGGAGATAAAGAGTCCGAGCGGCTTGCGCTCAAAGATGATGTGCCGGGCGAGGTAGTCCGGGCTGGCCTCTTTGATCTCTGGCTCCGGCTCGACGGCCGCTTCGCCAAGATCGCGCAACGTGACGTCACCGCGCTCCGCGCAGTCATTCCAGGCGTCTAGGATCTCTTTTTTTTTGACAAAGCTGTATAGCGTCTGGTGCCCCCAGCGGCACGCCGAGCACTCTGCGTAGTAAAGGCTCGATGTCATCGCGGGATTTTTATACTTTCCGATGATCGGAGGTGCGCCGCAGGCGGGGCATGGGCGCGCTTTCTCGAAGACTGCTTCTTTGCTCATCCTTCTGCCCTCCGCGCCTCGCCCAGCCGCTCGAGCAGATGATCGATGGTGTCCGATGCCGCAGCGCCAAGCGCATCTGTGCAGGTATAGTCCACCGGCATATCCTCATCCACTGATAGCGGGCACGTCTTGCATGCGTCTATCCCCGCGGTCATACACCTCCGATTTATCTCAGCGATGGTGGCGGCACTATAGCGTGCCAGGATCACGAGAGTCTGCGCTTTCGTGGCCTTCCGCATCTCTTCTCTTCCATCGATGCATGCATCAAAAAGTGCTTGCAAGCGCTCTTCGTAGCGCACTTGCGTCTCGATCAGATCGGCGGCGCGGATGTACATGCCCAGGCACTCCTCATCTGGCGCGTCGGCATTTGGGCACTCCCGGCACCCATCTATGCTGCTTCCGCAGTGCCGCAGTAGGTCGGCGATCTGCGCTGGGGTGGTCAGGTCTGCTACTGTGGAGTGGGCTTCACTCATCGCTACTTACCTCCTTGATGGTCACCAGGATGGCTTTTTCAGTGTCGATGCAGCCTTGGCGAGCTGCTCTAGCTTGAGATAGATGATCTGATGGTCTTCTGTGAATGGCGATTCGATTTCGTATACCCATAGTCTTCTGTGTGGGATGGTAGATCGGCTTCATGGTACTTCTTTTCCTCCTTTATCTTCACGGCTCTATGCGCCGTGTGGATCTTCTCGTGGCCCTCGCTGGGGCCGGGTCTTTGGGCTTGCCGCGCTTGCCGTAGACCTCACGCAGTAGATCTGCTGCACGGCCTAGTAGCTCGCTATAGCACAGTGCTGCAGTCTGCATAAAAATCAATAGCTGATGCGCTGCACTTTTCGAGTGCTGAGATCACCTCTTGCGGTGTAAGCGCTTTAGGCATCTTCTTCATCCTTTCTCGCGTACTGCCTGATCACAGCATAGATCACGCTCCAGACATGCTGCAGCTCATCTGGCTGCTCCTCACCCTTGATGGCATAGTACAGCGCTTGGAAGTCCTGCGCTTCCCACTCTGATAGATCTTTCATGCCCTCGTACTTGGCTTCTTCTTGATCCGTCATGGGCCGCGAGAAGCTCTTGGCCGCGCCGCCCTTTGTGCTGCCGATCCAGCCTGCGATCTTGTCACTCATCTTTCTTCTCCTCCTTCTTTCCCAGCTTCACCCTTGCCAGCGCGATGGCTGCGCGGTACGCCGCGCCATGGCCGTATGATTCATTGCTCTCTGGGTAGACCTTGTCCACCCGCGCCGCGAACTGCGCGAGGGTGGGCAGGGCGCCGTCCACGCGATAGCACCCGCACATGACCGTGATGGATCCATCGCCATGACCGCCGTAAAAGTAGGTGACGCCATTTCTAGAGCCGATAGGCGATACCATGAGAAAGGCAGTACTATCCAGGTGGGCCCCTTCCAGGTAGGCTCCGCGCAGGTGGGCATCTTCCAGGTAGGCTCCGCGCAGGTGGGCCCCTTCCAAGTAGGCTCCGTCCAGGTGGGCCCAGCGCAGGTCATACTCTTTGGCGGCATCCCAGTCCTTCGCGTCGATGGCCGATAAAAAGGCATTTCTATCAAATGCTTTCATGCTTTTTTCCTCCTTGCTCTTGCTCTTATGTCTGCTCTTCCAGCAGCTTCCGCAGCTCGCGCGCCGCTTGCTCCATGAGCCGCAGGCGCCTTTTGTCTTGCGCCCATGTCACGGTCTCAAGAGCCGTGATCAAGCGCTGTAGGTATGCAAGGCTCCTTGATCCTGTATAGTCACTTTGTCTCCTTACCGTCGTACTCACTGAGCACACTTCCCAAGTCTGCGTACATCGCCCTGTACTCATCGTCGCCATACTCTCTCTGCGGGACGCGCTGGGCGCTCACGGTCTTACCCGGGCGATGCACCGAAGGTCCAGGCCTTGCGGACGCTTGTGTATCTTCTGCAAGCCAGGCGCGGAGCTTCGCGAAGTAGTCCTTGATGCGATGGCCCGGGTGCTCATGGAGCCACTCATTCATGCGCTCTATCTTGCTATCTACCGCGCCCAATCCGTAGGCCGATGCCAGCTCGTCATACCCTGAGCGCGCCAGCGTCACTTCTCCTCGCTGGACGATCATGTCTTCATTGGGTGTGTGTAGTGGCGTTGCGCGCGCCAGCGCGTCAACCTTTACTTTCCTTTGTTTTTCTTTTCTTTCATTTACTTTACTTTGGGGGTTATGGCCATCGGAAACCTCGGTTTTCGCGTCGGAAACCTCGGTTTTCGCGTCGGAAACCATTTCTGATGGTAAACTTATTAAGAGGTAGGCCGGATTGATTTCTCGGCGAACCCGCTTTTGCAAGATGGCGGCATATCTTTTTTGGATCCCCACGGATGTGAGCACACCGTACTCCCGCAGGATTCTCTCATCAAACAGGCCAAGCTCCACGCAGATCGACACCGTCGCCCGGACACCGTCCGCGAGAACACCGTTCTCGTGCGCAAAAATGGAGATTACGCCTTCATTCCAGGCCGTGAAATATCCGGCTTCGCCGTAAATCTTTTGCCACAGCCTTACTAGTATCCCATATCCCTGCACACCGTACCGGGCTATGAGCTGCCGCGTCTTGTCATCCAGCTGAGTGTCCAAAGGGAAGTAATCCAGCCCAGCCTTACGCGGTCGGGCCACAACATCACCGCCTTTCAGGGCAGACAGGGACGCCACCGACGCCCCCGCCGACCAAGTTGCTATGCGAGGATCAGCAAGCCCGATCCATCCAAGGCTTCGCCCAGCCAGCTTGCGATAGAGTGCACCGCTTCTATGGATTCTCTGGTTAGATCAGGCATTGTCTTTCCCTCCCATGCGAAGTACGTTAGGCTGCGCTTCTTCGCCATCAAGATTTGTCTGGCCGGGTAGCTCACCATTATCTTCAACTATGATCAGCTCTCCTGTTTCTTCGTCCACGGCGATCATGCCACTGGTTTCGATAGGGGCATATCCGGCGAGAGCGGTACCTACATCAACGGTTATTTCGGCATTTCTTCTGTTTTTAGCTGGAACAATGCTAATTTTGATCGTGAGCGTGCGTGCTCTAGACGCCAAAGTATTAGGATCCATGATATTCGCAGAGATTTTGCCTAGCGCTTCCTTGACCCGCTCGCTGAACGCGCCGCCCAGGAAAGCGTCTAGATTGTTGATTTGGACAATCACTTGAGTACCTCCTTGCATGCTTCAGTCTCGATTCCAGTGGTTTTTGCGATAAGCTGCTCAAAGCTCCACGCCTGGCTATGCCGATCCGACAAGTGCAAAAGCCATACCTTCCGTACACCGATCAAGTCATTCGAGACTAGCCACCGACCCGCTTGCTCGAAGCTCATATGCGTCGCGCGGATGCGGTCTATCACCTGCGGCGGCAGTTCGCTCTGGACAAGCTGCGATTCGCTATAGTTGCATTCCACGGCAGCCTCGGTTAGGCCCGGGAATCGATAGCGTATGAAAGCCGTGTCCGTCGCGAAGACTAGCCTCTCTACCGTGGTGGTGCTATGAATTAGCCATCCGCAAGGCTCTGCGCAGTCGTGAGCGGTGGCGAATGCCTTCACGGAAAAGCTTCCAATCTCGACCTTCTTTCCATATCGCACAACCGTAGCGAAAGCGGCCTCATCTCCAAGCGCGTCCTTGGTGCCCTGCGTCATATAACAGGGAACGCCGCGCGAGAGCAGCTCGCCCACGGCCTTTGAGTGATCCTTGTGCTCATGCGTCACGAGGCATGCGGCGTAGTCCGTCACGGGCCTATCCAGCAGGCGATGTATCTTTTTGAGGGGGAGGCCGCACTCGACCAGAAGCCGGGTGCGACCGTCGCTCACCTCGTAGAGATTGCCGCGCGACGAAGATGCGTAGGGCGTGAGCAGCATATTGCCTCCTTAGAAGGTAGGTTTGCGCCCCTCGCGCTTGATTTCGCCGGTTTCCATGTCCACTTTCGGATCGTCGTCCATGTCCATATCTTCCGAGCCTGCCCGTATTTCCTGCCAGGTCAAGCTTCGGTCTATTTTGTCGCGCATCCACTGCGGCAACTTTGCGTAGACCTCTGCGGCATTCTCCGCATGCATGTCGAAAACAAAGGTGTCGCTGATGGGCCGCGCGGCTTTGATGCCCTTAGGCAAACCCATGATACCAGAAACATTGTTGTATTGTCCGTCTTCGGAAATTGCCACAGAGAGCTGGCACCCCATGCCGATGAGCTGCTCCAAGTCAAAGTTGTCGGCACCGTCAAAATCTCCGTCGTTGATGTCGCGCCCACGCCACGTCTTTAGGGCGGCGCGCAGATTTGACTTGTCGCCAAGCGATTTGGTAAAGCCCTGTGACAGCCAGCGCGGCATGTCTTCGCCTTCGATATCAACCATTTCTCCAACGACTTCAAAAACCAGTTGAATTTCTTCGCTCGTTTTATTCCAGCGCTTGTTGAACTGTGCTCCGAAGTCAACCAGGCCTATACAGATCGCCGGATATACGCCAGATTCGAGCAAGGGAACGTTGGATTTTGCTTTGCGAGGCACATTGACGCTCATGCTACTCCTTCTTTCCGGGCCGATTCGACCCTAGTAATTTCCATGGGACTCACGCCTGCCACAACCACAAGCCTGATCAACTGTGCGCTCGGCACTCGCAGTCGCGTCACGCTCTCGGAATTGTCGATGAAGATCGGTGCGGACTTTCCGTAATGCCTGGTTAACGCCGATATGATATCAAGCCCGGCGTTGACCTGCATCGCGTGGTTCAGGTCTGCCCAGGGAACGCCATTTACGACGACTTCGCAGGTATCGGCCAGGCCGCCGTTGATCTGCTCGACAAAGAGCCTGAAGCCCACGATCTCAAAGAAATCGTTGACGCGCTTTTCAATCTCTGTTGCCATCGCTCGCATGTATTCTTCACATAGGATGATCTTGCGCTCCAGGCTCTCAAGCTCGCCTCCCAGGCTCCTTTGCTCGGCTTCTAGCTCAACCACACGGGCGTCGGCGCGCTTGTCGGCTTCTGCCTGCGCCAGCTGCTTTTCGCCCTCGGCGATTTCTGATCTTAGCCGATCGATCTCGATTTTCAGTGCGTCGGACTTGGTGTCACCTCGCAGGAGTTCGACGAGCTTCGAGTGTAAGTCGCCGAGCTGGGAATCTAGGGAGAGCTTTCGCGCGCCATACTCGGCCGCTTTGCTGGAGTTTTCGAAGGACTGCAGCGGGAAGGCAGCGATCTCCGTATGCTGCGCCACTATGCGCTGAAGTTCCTTCTCTGCGGCAACGATGCCCTCGCTACCCGTGCGCATCTGGCCGTCGATGCTACCGATTTCTTTGACCGCGAGTTCTCCGAGTTCTTGGATGGTCAGAAGCCGCTCATCTTTCAGCGCCTCGAGCGCCGCGCGGGTCTGCTGGATCGCTTCGTCAGACAAGTGCTGGCCGCATGTCGGGCATATCTCTGTCACTTCGACAGGCTTAGCCTCAAGCGCCACCCAATCTTCGCGTGCCTTGTCGCGCTGACGTTCCTGTACAGCTTTGGACCCGCTAAGGGTTTCTGTGTTACTTTTCAGCTCGCGCAGCCTCGCCTGGAGCCTGGCCATATCGTCTTCCAGCGGTTGCAGTCTTGCGCTCTGCGCCCGGAGTTCGTCAGCGTCCCATGCCTGCGCGGATAGCCTACGTTCGCGCTCAATACTCGCAAGCTCGGCCTCGATCGTCTGAATCTGGGCTTTCACGCCGGCGACGCGCCCGTCCTGTGACGCGGCGATTTCCTGCTGGTACTGCTCAACTAGAGCGCGCTTGCGGGCGACCTCGCTCGCGACCAAATCGACGCACACAACGGGACCCTTGCCTCGTAGCGCTTCGTCCATGCGAGCGGGAAGCTGTTTGAGCATCGCATTGGCTTCACGCCGATGACCGTCGAGCATCTTGCGGTAGGATTCAATGTCGTACTCGCCGCGCTCGACTTCAAGCTTCATAAGTTCGGGCTTTCCGGCCAGGGCCGCCACAATGTCCACGCCGCCGATCATATCCATAAGGACTTTTCGGGCATCGGCCTTCGGGAGCTGGCTGAAACGGTAGGGGCTGGTCAAGAGCCGGAAGAGGTCTTCAGGGATCAAACTTTCGATCTTGGATTGGAAGTCAGTGACCTTGACAGGCAAGCCGTCAACAAAGCATGTGGTTTCGTGACCGGTCAGACGCTCGGATGCCTCGCCACGCTTGCGCTCCCACTTTTCGGAGAAGACCTTGCGAAGCGCGATGATCCTGCGGGCGCCGGATTCGATGCTTAGCGTTGCGCTAACCTCGACTTCGGGGGCGAGAACAGAGCCGTCTGCGCCCAGAGGCTTAATAGAGAAGTGGGACGTGTCGTGCCCTGCGCTGTCCTTTCCGAAAAGCAGCCACAGGAAAGCGTCGTAGACCGAGGTCTTGCCGGTAGCGTTATCACCGAAGATGTCGATATCGTCGCCATAGGTCTGAAGATGAAAGTCGCGCAAGCCCTTGAAGTTGCGGGCATGCAACTCGATGAGTTTCATTTGACATTCCTCCGATCCCGCGGTATACTGCGGGTGTTGTTTCTTGGCCCCTAACGGGGTCTTTTTTTATCGTTCCTTACGGCCATAACCGGCCTATAATGTGCCCGATCCCATAGATGAGCTGCTTTCCGAGCGTTACGACGCCCAGAGCGAAGCAGTATAGGACGAGCAGCGCGAAGATGGATCGCAAGATCACTTCACCCGACATGTTTTAGCACTCCTTCCCCGCTCAGCAGGCTTTCGATGGGCACGCCAAGCTTGCTAGCAATGCCAATCAGTTCCCCGAGCGTCATTTTTTCGGGTTCCATCATGCGACGCCCTAGTGTGTAGGTGGACACGCGCGCCGCCATGGACAGCGACTTAAACGGATCTTTTTCCCCACGCGCCCTCAGGAGTTCCAGCGCTGCATGCAGGCTCGTCTTGATCTGCAAGAGCTTAATGGTGCGTCCCGGAAGTGGGCGCGGCGTTAGCTTAGGCATCCTGATTCCTCCTTTCAGTAGTCATAAATCTGTTCGTGTGCCGTAACCTCGCGGCACTTAGGGCACCACATATGTTTGATGTGGCCAATAGCGGTTGGATGCCGTCGCGTGGCCGTCGCCCGTTGCCTGCAGATGGTGCATACGAACACGCGAACGTTCGGGCGGGCTCTAGATCGTCGTGTCATTGAGCTGCTTCGTGCGATGGGTCTTCGGCCATGAGATGCTCCATCGTGCAGCCGAGCGCTTTGGCCATGCGAGAAAACATGTAAGCGTTCGGCACTTTTTCGCCGCTCAAGACGTAGCTCATGAAGGACTTACTGCACCCACACGCGTCTGCTAAATCAAGCGCAGTCATACCTACGTCGTTCAAGCATCTGCGAATGTTCACGCCTAGCATTAGCTCACCTCCTTTTGTTCACCAGGTTGACAAAGTACATTATTGGGGGTAAATTGGGGGAAACTGCGCTTGAGAGGGTTCGCATGCATCACAGAGTTGGGGACATTGATTTCGTAAACTTCCGTGTTTTATGTCCGCGTAATTCCAAGGTTTATCCCATGCAAATGGACAGGATGTGGAACGGTGACACGTGGGTTCCAAGGCCCAATTTCGCCGGATGCGAGGAACTCAATGGCAATCTGGTCTGTGAGCAATGCTGCGCGGCGATCATTCGCATGTTTTTTCGTGGCTCAGGAGCATTGTTGTCATCAGCGCCAATCACGCTTGATCTTCAATCGCAGCCAGACGCTTCAGAGCATCAATGACGTTTGCCAGGAATGCGATTTCTGCGGGCCGAAGCGCTTCGAGGTAGCCGGGCACGGTTCGCTCAACCGTAGCGGCTTGAAAAATCCAGTCAACACCGCGCTCCCAGGACAGCTTTTGATGCTCTAGGCCCTGGATGAGGTCGCTTATGGGGACGGCGTTGGCTGGCGCGCACATGACAGGGGCACCTCCTTTCACGAGTAGTTGGACACACCTGGTGGAATGAGATGAGTATATCTTTATTTATGGAGATATGCAATAGGAATCTTAGAGATAATGGAGATGAAATTTTTGGAATTTACAGAGCGACTAAATGCTCTCATGTCAGAACTAGATGTGAGTAGCTACAAACTTACAAAGGCAACGGGGATTGCAAATGGGTTGATATCCAACTGGAGGAACGGCAAGGGAGCGCCTAACCTTGATAATCTAGGAAGGCTTGCTGATTACTTTGGAGTTTCCACGGATTACCTGATGGGTCGAACGGACGTTCGCACAATGGCTGCATCCGGTGCCCGCGACGATGACGACGAAACCATCATTGTCGCCGCTGACCTAGGCGGCCTAACCTACAACCAGCTACCGCCCGAGCGACAGAAAGCGATCAGCGACTACGTGGAGTACCAGTTGCAGAAGATGAAGGAGGACGAAGAGCGTGAACGCAAACGCAAGTAAGTTCTTATTGCGCTATGTAGCGCCGATCTTGCTGGGATTCGCGGTTAACGAGTTGCTCTACTTTCTGGTTCATTCGGCGTGGTGGTTTAATCTGTTAGCCGCGTTAATTGTTGCGTGTTTGTCGACATCATATATTAGAGTAGAAAGCGCGGAAGTGAATTGCTCTAAATCCTACCCATATTTCAAAAAGGCCGCGCTTTCCGCACTGCTTTCTTCGGTCATATTTACAGTTGCACTGCTTGTCGTTTCGTGTTTAGTTTATTTTATTCGCGTTGAATCTACAAAGAGCTGGCCACCATATGAAACAGCTACAAAGGAATGGTTGTGGGAAACGTCAATAAGAGGTGTCTTTGAAGTTTTCCCATTTGGAGTTGTGTTGGCCCAAATCCCATGGGTGATTCGGTTTGTTAGAAGCTATATCGCCCTAGGAAATAAAAACAAAGTACATCAACAAACCAAGCAAGATAAGCCTTGGCCATACACGCCTTTAGAAGAATGGGTTATAGAAAGATTAGTAAATGATTACGAGCAAGCACAGCACGAAAACGCAACCAAGTTGCGAGAAGAGGGCGTTTTGATTAACCTAAAAATAGACCTAGACGCAATGGACGCAATCGAAGCTAGAGGAACGACGGAGAATCGAATACGGGCCGAAGGAGAGCTAGAAAAAATAAAGACTGATATGCTACTCGTTTCTGCAGCAAAGCGGAGGGCTGAGGTTATTAGGCTGAAGCGCAGGATAAGGCGAGGAGATAAAGAGGCATTGGATATTTACAGCCGAATTTTGTATGGTGAAAACGAAGAGAGAGGGGCTGAGGAGCGTAAACGGAACAAGAAATAAAGCCGGGCTTGCGATCTTGCTTCTTTCTGTAATGCTGCTCAGCGTAGCCGTGCCCGCGTTCGCAATTACGGCCAAAACCTGGACGATAGATGAGCTGGATATGAGCCTGGATATACCGCTGGATTGGTATGTGATTACGCGCGATAAGGTTATTAATTCAACTGCACTTTCGGAAAAAGTCGGGATAAACATTAGCGAGTTTCAGAGTATCGATATGCCGAAAAACAATTCCTGGCTAGATGCTATCGTTCCCATTGAACCGGGAGAAGCGATGAGTGAGCTTGTTATTATGTGCGATACGGAAACTACATTGGATGCTTTGTGGAGCATGGACGATCTGGACGAAGCCGACACGCAGGCACTTCTGGATGGATTGGTGGCTGGCGCAAAACAAAAAGGAATGCGAATTTTGAACAATGAGATGTGTGAGTACAATGGGCAAAAATATGCTCTTGTATCTGTAAGCGTTGAAGCTAATACTTTGAGGTCAGGGGCTCAGATGTATACAACCGTGGTAAATGGAAGACCGATAACGGTGAGCTGGCGTACCTATGGCAATACATCGTTTAATAGCTATACTGTTTATTTGTTTGAGAAAGCGATGAAGAGCATTGTTTTTGATGTGAAGTCAAAACCAGGACTCCAAACAGCATCAGTCGGGATGACGCGGACAGAAGCCGAGGAAGTTGTAGTAATGGAAATGTTTTCTGATTGGATATTGACCGCTTTGTCTGGCGCAATTGTAGGCGGGGTTACGGCCGCTTTAGTGTGGTTCTTTAGATGGCTGGCTCGAAAGATTAACGGCGAAAATAAGACGTCTGTTACAGGAAGAAGCAGGTGCACAGACAGGCAGACGGAATCGAACCAAGCTAGAAATACAAAAGTGTTTAAAGCATTGGTGCGGAAAATGAGAGTTGTATTAAACCAATATGAACAGAGGCTCAATAGTTTGCCTGCGAGTAGCGATGTATTAAGTGCGAAGATACAAAATATTGCAAGCAAGTCGGAAACCATTCGAGTTGCATTTAGTGAACTGCAAACGGAATACAGTGATATGTTCGAATCACACTATGAACAAGTGCTTGAGAGAATGGCAAGGATGTGCATAAGAAAAATAATGATTGAAAACATCGTGAAAGACATAAAATTTCTGAACAAACAAGAAGTTGTGTGGATGTTTTACGCCATTTTTACGGTGAACGAAAAGGAACTTTTAGACAATGCGCAAATATCATCAAAAGACTTTGAACAAGAAATTAAATACATATCGAGACAACTGGAAGCGTTGCCAAGCGTCGGGCGCTCATTTGAAAACGGACTTAAAGCATTTCTGTTTGATAGGCAGCACAATGCAAATACAAGCGAAAAACCTTTCAATAATGATGGCAGCTTATTAGATCATTCAACAGTTCCAGTTGTGAGCACATCATTAGAAGAAGAGGCCATAAATCGCGAAGTGACCGTTGAACAGCTTGTCCAGATAAAGCAGATGGAAGAAGAGTTGGCTACTTCACGAAAGACACGCATAGATGCGCTTATGGAGGAAGCGAGCGAGATAAAAAAGAAATATCCGAGTTTTGACGCCGTGAGCGAATTGCGTGATGAGCGCTTCGCAGCAATGGTGAAATCGGGCGTATCACAAGAGGAGGCCTTCCTAACATTGCATCCAGAGGTCAAGAATGGGAGTGCATCAAAAGAACTTCGAGCCGTACGACAAGGGAAGTCATTAGTCGATAAGACCGACGACCTATTCGCTTCCATCTATTCCCTCCTTGAATCCTTCGAATCCACCCTGCCCGCCGATCTCCCATCCTACCGCGATGACATGATGCGCTCGTTAGACGACAGTGATGCCTTTGACGCCGATGATGGCTCAACAACCGAAGAGCGATCCTTCAAACTCATTCACGTCTGCCTACAGAATGCGGTCAATAGCGGCTTGCACAAAAGCTATCGCGGCGAAGAGCGCCCCTTGGGTCAAACTATCAAGCATATTTTCTACGAATCCATGCAATGGGCGCTTAAAGAAAACATCATCACGCGGCGCGACTGCAGAGAGTATGAAGATGAGTTTTTGCGGGCATATGAGCGTTAAGCGTCCACGCCACAAAACGCGCCCTTACACATTTTTACCATTCATTTCGCGCCGTACTGTTGCTATTTGTCGCTGGAGATAGTAACCTGTTGAAACAAAACGGAAACAACAGGAGGGATCATCTTATGACAATCTATGAAGCATTACAGCAATCCGCACACGATGCGGGCGCCAAGGTCGTCGAGGACGATGCCCTGCCAGATGGAACGGACGGCCTCGTTGTCTGCCATGGACGCCGCAAAACCATAATCGTGCGCAAGGGCCTATCAGCCGCCGCGCGCAAGTGCATTCTTGCTCACGAAATCGCCCATTTGTCTACAGGGACTGGTGACATGCGTGCGATGAGTGCGCTTGCCATCGTCAAGCAAGAACAGCGTGCCATAGCGCTCACGATTGGGAGTTTGCTTCCAGCAAAGCGATTAGCCAGCGTGCTCAACGTATGTAACGGAAATCCGCAAATTGCCGCCGAAGAACTTGGGGTGACCGAAGACCTCGTGGAGTGCGCTATCAAATACTATAGGAGAAAGGGCGTGTGGGGGATTGGCTAAGGCGCATAAGCTGCCGAGCGGAGCGTGGCGGGTGCGCATTGCGGGCGTAGATGCAAGTGGAAATTCCGTTCGACGGTCTTTCACGGCAGATGATCGCAGAGAAGCGGAGTTTCTAGCTGCAGAGTTTGCTGCAAAGAAGTCAACGCGTGCCGCAACAAAGATAACCTTAGGCGTAGCTACGGATCGCTACATTGCGAGCAAGAGTAGCGTGCTCTCTCCGGCTACGGTGCGCGAATACGAGAGCATGCGTAGAAGGATGCTTCCATCGCTCATGGAAGTATTGCTTGATGACCTTACGAGAGAAAAAATCCAAGTAGCCATCAATATAGAGGCAGCTGGGCGCTCGCCTAAGAGCGTTCGAAACATACACGGGTTACTATCGGCGGTACTGGGTATGTTCAGGCCGGATATGCGCTTGAATACTACGCTTCCACAGCGCATTGAGCCGAATCTATACGTTCCTAGCGATGCAGACATCGTCAAGTTGATAGCAAGCGCCCATGGGAGCGAGTTGCTCAAAGCGATCTTGTTAGCTGCTTTCGGGTCGCTTAGACGCAGCGAAATCGCAGCGCTTACAGAGGAAGATGCAAAAGACGGATTCGTGCGCGTGAGCAAGGCGATGGTGCAGAACAAGGATCGGCATTGGGTGATCAAACAACCGAAAGCAAAGGCTAGTGCGCGGGTGGTTGAGATGGACGAGAATATCGCCCGGCAACTAATACCGTCCAATGGCCGAATCGTTGACCTAATGCCGGATGCGATTACTCGGAGATTCGGAAAACTTGTGAAACAAGCTGGCCTAGAAGGCTTACGATTTCATGACCTTCGGCATTATCAGGTTTCCATCTTACACGCCCTAGGGGTGCCCGATGCGTACATAATGGAGCGTGGTGGTTGGGCTTCTGAGCACACGATGAAGCGCGTTTATCGTGCCACCATGGAGGCTAAGGCTAAAGAAGTCGCGCGTATTGGGAACGAGCATTTTGCGGCGCTTATGAGTGTGGCTCAAAGAGAAATGGACACGAAAACGGACACGATAGCAGAAAAAAGCTTGAAATAGGCTAGTTTTATAAAGCCGTCTGCAGGTTCAAATCCTGTCACCTCGACCACAAAACCGCCTAAATCAGGCGGTTTTTCTTATACGTATGACATTTTGTGTGACAAAGTGCTTTTGAGAGCAAGGGAAAACCCCGGCTAAGCTTTGGTGCTGCGCCGGGGTTGGGCCACCTTTTTCATTCTTGCCCTATTCCAAAAAACTTTCTGAGGAGCTCCCGAATCAGGGCGGTTTTGCTTCCATCGTAGCCTTTCAATGCTTTGTTTACTGGGTCATCCTTGCGTAGGGAAAAGTTAAACTGATCGTAGGTCTTCTGGTTGTAGCGTCTTTTAACCTCCGTGCTTGTGTGGGTCTTGCGTTTTGGCCTTTCCTCCATTGCTTCACCTCTTTTCTTGTGCTATACTTCCCTTGCCGGTTGCCCGGCGGGGATTGCTCCCCGCTCAGGCTTCCAGCGTTGGCTATTGGCTGCTCTGGGCTTCCAGTGCTTCGTCTAGCGTTGCATACTCGATTCCATTCAGCCTATAGCCGTAGGGAGTATAGCCTTCATCCAAGGTTCATCACCTCCCGTCTTGCCGCCTGCCGTGGTCGCTCACGGTTGGCGGTTCTTTTTGTCTTAAGGCTCCTTTCCCTTTCGACACACTCATAGTACCATGTATAATAGTAGTATGTCAATAGTTTTCTCAGTTTTCTTGTATCCCTTTTGTTGCATTCATTGTTATGCAGAATTATTGCATAATACATGCCCCGATTGTCAACCATGGAGAGACCAATTGTAAATCTTTATTGGTGGGATTTTGGTTTACAAAGGCCCTGCCACCCTCGCTCCAGCGTGCGGATGTGTCAAGCAAAACTACTTGATAGAAGATATTGTGATGGTTGCATAAAAACTCGCCCGCGCTTTGTGCTAATTGTCGAGCGATTGCAAAAGGCTGAGAGCGGCCATGGTGCGGCAGAGTGTAGGCAAAACACCAAGCGCGATGCTGGCATGGCCTTAATCGCGCCAAAATGGCTCCATGGGTCGTTTTGCCCGACTCGTTGAGCGACCTTAGAGCGAAGCGTTGAAATCTGCGAGAAGGCCAAAAGAATTCGTTTTAAGGCATATGGCTCCTTTGGCGTTCGAGCAAGTTGCCAGCAAGTGAGTACAAGCCCCGCACGGCACAGCTACAAAGCCACGATCGAGAGCGACCAGCACATGCGCTTGCCGTTGGCGCAGGGGACGCAAGGCGTATCACTAACAAGAGCGGCCATAGCCACGCTCGCACATCGCCTTCGTCGACGGCACGCAAGCTAGGCATCCGTGGCACGATAAGCCCCGCCTCTTTCGCACAGCGCGCCGAGAGGACGGCCGGGAATCGTGGTAGGCACCCACGCCGCCCTAGAAGCAGGGGGATGATCGAGAACCCACCCCACCCCAGGAGCAGAGCGAATCCCCGGGGGTAGGGCGAATCCCCAGCCGGAAACGGTGATGTAAGCCCACACACATTTCTCAAGCCTCGCGTGTTTCGCGGATTTTAAAAGGCCTTCACGTGTAAGGCGGCGGTTTAGTGAACAGGCGTGAGGGGGAGGGGCCATCAAGGCCCCCGAGCCCGGAGCGAGAGAGGCGGCAAAGCGTCCCCCCTTTCTCCCCCCTCTCTTCTTCCCCCCACACCCCTATTATTACTCCCCCTATAATCCCCCACATAGTTAATCCTACTTCGCTGATTAATACTTAGAGTTTGCTATACGTTTTTTAAATATATAATATCAAAATAAATTCAGTATATCGCTTAATACTAGCTTATAAGCTTTATAGTCTTATAGCTTGAGAGATTGAGAGTTTAATAGCTTACGTGGCGTTACTACGAACCCTTGAAGGGTTCTTCGTAACGCCCATGAAGCTTAGAAAGAATTATAGATTTTAAATATATACTATACTGAGAATTACATAACGCCAATTTAACAATACTCATAAAAGAATACGATTTTATTGTTTTATGGGCGTTTCAGAACAAATCTGCAATACCACCTCAAATTTGTTCTAAAACGATGATATTTTACGATTATTTACCGTGTTTACAATCGTTTTCTAGATTCGTATAATGCGAGTGACGGCAAAATGCCTTGATATAAAAGCTTTTATGTGGGGAGGGAATGGCAATGTGTGCAAAGCAGAATAGCGGCGCAAAGAACCGTGGCAATGGGCTCTTCATGGTTGCGATCCCGGCAACTTCTAAAATGTATGTGCTGGATGGGCGCCAGCCCAAGCAGTATAGGCAAAACTCTAACTATGAATATGCGTACGAAGGCTATCATTGGTTGAACATTCCGGCCCGTGTTATGTTGTCGAACCGGGGAGCGGTGTTCTTTGGCACGATGAATGGAAGGCTATGCCGGTTCAACGACGATTTACCCGGAACGACCAAGTATAACGACGATGGTCAGCCCATCGCGGCTTCTTGGGCTACGCCCGCCGACCATGACGGGTACGCGGGGCACTACAAGAGCATGCAAAAGCGTGGTGGCGTGGTGGTCATCAAGCCGTTTACCCGTTCATCCGTACAAGTGGCGATTCGCACGGAAAGCGACCGAGAGGACGTTGTTTTATCGCTGATGGACGCCGATATATTCACTTGGAAATTGATTGATTTTGCTCGATTCACGTTCTTTAGCGACGCATCGCCCAAGATCGTGCCATTCAACCAGAAGGTGAAGAAATATATCACGTTGCAACTGATCTTTTCGAATGACGCCCTAAACGAGGGGTTCGGCGTGTACCGGGTGGAAAAAACCTACGTCATTAATGGCTATGTTAAGTAAGGGGGCTTTTCATGTCTGAAATTCTGGAGCTCAAAATCGTGGACGTGGATTATACGGGCAAGGACGTTGCTTCTCTGCCGGATGTGCTTACGGGCACGCCCGCAGAAAACAAGGCCGTTTTTGATACGCTCGTGAAAGAGCTTGTTGCCCCGCGCCTTAATGCGCTGATTGATCTGCTGAATGGCCAAGCTGGCGCGGCGCAGATTGGCGCTGAGAACCCAGTTTCCGTTACTGAACAGCCCGTTACAGTCCAAGAGGCGTTAAGCTTGCTGCGCAATTACGTGGATGGATTCATTGAGGAGTACCAATCCCCACTAGGCGCCTCGCAAATTGGGCTTTCGCCCATCCCGGACATCGCCGCGAGCACTGTACAAGAAGGCCTACACGATTCCCACGAGTGGTAAATATATGTTGGCGGCCGCTGGCACTACGAGTTGCAGAACGCCATGAACGGCGGCTATTCTTCTGGCGGCAGCTACAGTTCTGGGAGTGGGTCTCTCGCGGCTCGAACTTCTTCGCCCACTAACAAGGGCGGAGCGACCGCCACAAGCGACACGGGCGGTAAACGGTTGGCTCTGGGGGTAATGCGGCTCCAGTGCAGAATGGCGGCTCGTATGTGGCCGGTAGTGGTATGTACCAGTCCGGAGGGGTATTGGCAAGCAAAACACCGAGGCCAATTTCAGGTGGCGGAACGAGGTAAAACGAATGGCGCTAAATAAAGCTTCAGCATCTACTCAAAAGAAGAAACAGGAGCCCTATATCGTGGAGCGGCCTAAAGCCGCTCCCGTTGTGGCGCCTAAAAAGGTTGAGCTGCCGCCCATCGTGCCGCAGCAGTACAAGGCGGTTGCGCAAAAGGCCCAGCAGGCCCCAAAGCTTCCCGCGCCGACCGTGCAGGGGCAATCGTCTTTGAAGTCTTTGACGGCTCCGAAGCCCGTTATTCCAAAGGTAGTTTTGCCGCCCATGGTGCCCAAGGCCGCTACGCCGAAGGTCACTCTGCCGCCCATGGTGCCCCAGGTCGGCACCACACGACAAGCCGTTCCGGCAACGAAAGCAGGCCCAACCGCCGTCAAAAACTCACTGGCTGCGCTTGCAGGCTTGCCTAAGCCTGCGATTGTTCAAAGTCCTATGAATGTTTACGCGGATGTAAAAAATGGCGTTACATTGCCCGTAGCCATTCAGCGAGAGCTTCGGCGCGGGCTGACGGGCACGCCATTGATGCCTGGGCAACCGGGGTATGAGGAAAGTCGGCCCGAATGGAATAAAAACCTGTTTCCAATTCTCGAAAACGCGGCTCCAAACGCACCAAATGCCGGTCAAATGATGGTGAACGAAGGCCTGCGATATGCTTATATGGGGTCAACTGTGGCGCCGCGCATCTTGGCAGACGCGGCCGCTCGGGTATCGGGCAATGAAATGGCGCGGAACATTGCCACTACGTTGAATGCTCCCATTGACAAGCTGTTGGAGTATCAGCCGACAGAAACAGCCTATATTCAAGATATTGAGCGGCGCGGCGATGAGCGCGGGCCCGTTGTAGGAACTCTCACCAGGGGCGTGGGTGCGATAGGCGCTATGATGCCCTCAGCGATGATTGGCGGCATGGGTGCTGAAATGGGACTTGCAAATCTTGGCCGCGCCGCGATGGCCCTTGGAGCTAGCGGCAGTTCGGCCAACGAGGCCTATGCAAGCGGCGCTACGCGCGAGCAAGCTTCGGCGCGTGGCACTCTTTCTGGTGCGCTTTCGTATATAGTAGAAGGTTTGGCGAAGGGCATCCCCGGATTAACGCAATACTCTTCGCTCGATAAGCTGCAGCAGGTCATCGCAGACAAGCTCTTTGCTAATCCCGTGGTGAACTGGGCCGTGCAGAAGGGCATTAATATCGCGGGCGAAGGTCTGGAAGAGGTCGCTGAGCAGTTTGGGAACAAATTTGTTGACTGGGCAACGATCAACGGGTTTAAGAATCTTGACCTTGGCACGCTGGATGAATACCTCGCGGCTGGTGGCATGGGTATGCTGGTTTCCGGCCTATTTGGCGGTGGCAGTGTTCCGCAGTCCACCGCGACCATGAGCGGAAGCCAAGCCATTAACCCTTTCACCTCGCAGGCGGCCCGCAGGGCCTTTGATGCGCAGCAGCAACCTATCATCAACCCGTTTACGGCAGCGAATCAAGCCTTGACTGAACAAAACCAACAAAGTACTGCGCAACGGCAGGACGTTATCAATCCATTTACCACGCCGGAGCAGCGCACCGCCAACGAAGCGCGAATGGCCGCTCAGCAGGTGCAAAACGAGCAAATCCCGCAAGTGCAACCCCAAACCCCGCAAGGGGTTGATATCGCTTCCCCTGAAGCCGCGGCGCTGATCGACCGGGCCAAACAACGTGTTCGTGAGCAAATCAGCCCCAATGGATCCATTCGAATCCCCAACGCCCTGAAGGCTGTATCGCCCGAGCTTAGCCAACTAAACCCCATCGCAAGCGTGACGGTGAACCCACAAGACCTGTCAACTAATACTTCGATCATGGAGTTTGCTCGCCGAGCATTCGAAAGCGTGGGCTTCCATATGAATCGCAATGGCTTAGGTGATGTGCGTATGGATCAATCAGGTATTGCAAACGGGGCGGCGCATATTAAAAACATCGGTGATGCGGCGGCTTTTGGTGCGGTTGCCGATGTGATCCGGGATGGCGCAGAGATTTTCCATAATCCGAACCACAAAGGCCGAGGATATGAAACTCGCTTGTTAGCCGCGCCGATAACCGTAAATGGGCAAGACGCAATGGTTGGTGTTATTGTGCATAAAACCAGCGATAATCAGTACTATGCCCATAGGCTCCTCACGCCCGATGGGAAGGTGAGCTCCCTTTTTGAAACAAACAACAAACAGGCAACGATATCTCCGGATGTTTCGCCTACCGAGGCGAGAACAGGATCGGCTGCGTTGCCTGCTGTCGATACCGACAGCTTATCATATGCCGAACCGGCTGTCAATGATACATCCGGGGAAAATGGGCAGGCCGAAAACGCTTCCCAGCGCCCGGAGCGATTTGCAGTGCTTGATCGCGCCCCGCTCTTGGCCAACCCAGAAGGTAGGCAAGCGGCGCAGAACATTATTGAAGTGGCCCAGGCGCTCTCCGCGCTTCGCGCTACTCGTGATGCGGCCCAAAGCCAATGGAGCGCGTACGCACAGCGCGCGGGCTTAACTGAGCAGGAAAACAAACTCATTGATGGCTTGCTTGATGGAACCTTAAATCTACGCGCTGTTCAAGCGATGGGTGTTGACATGGCCAGAATCACGGACGGGTTCAACGCCAAGATGGAGCTACACGAAGCGAAAGCAAGGCTGGCGCCGCTTGAAAACGAGGTTTTAGACCATAAGCGCGCGGTGGTCACCGCATATCGCTCTGTTGCCGATGAAATCACTCAAACATCGGATGGGTGGAATGGTAGACGCTGGGCCTATGTGAATGCAATTAACTCACCCGGCGCCGTAATTGAGGCTACGGTTCCGCCGGGCGCCGCTCGTGATGCATTGATGGCTCGTTACGATCTTGTGCGCCATAATAGCGCAGAAATTGAACGGGCATATAAGGCCCTTGGTTACGGAATACGTGCGCTAAATTTAAGCGAGGCAGAATCGGAAGCAGTGCAGTTTATAGAGGAAACCCGCGACAATATGGCGCGCTATGAGGAGGCGCTTGAGCGCGGCGTGATGCTTGAAAACAACGGCACGGTTCGCCGCGCAATCACTGCGGAGGATGAGGCGGCCTACCAGGCGAACGCAGCCGCGATTAATGCGCATTTATCGGATCATCCGAACCTGAACATGGGAAAGATCGACGGCGCAATTGAGCACTTCCGTGAAAACTATGATGCGCTGTTTCAGGCGCTGAACGAAACGCTGGTTTCCATCGGCAAAGACCCGATCCCATATCGGCGCGGCTACTTTCCGCACTTCACCGAGGATGGCAACGATGGGCTTCTTTCTGCGCTATCCACCGCGCTTGGATTTGAGGGGAACCCGATCGCCGAAATCCCAACCTCTGTTGCTGGCATGAGCGAGAACTTTAGGCCAGCTTCGCGGTACTTTGCCAACGCACAGCAACGGCACGGCACAAAAACCACGTATGACGCGGTAAAGGGCTTTGAGCGCTACGTTCATACCGCTCTTGACATCATCTATCATTCTGATGACGTTCGATTTTGGCGTGCGCTGGATACGTCCTTGCGGGAAAAGTATTCGAGCGAGAATACCGCCCGTGTGATAAAAAATATATGGGATGATCCCCGTGCAACTTATGAGGAAAAGTCGGATGCGAATGAGGCGGTATTAGCTATAAAAGATAATACGCCTTCGCACCTTGCGGGCTTTGCCATCTGGCTAACGGACTATGCGAATGGGCTGGCCGGGAAGCAATCCATGTTTGGCAGGGATACCGAAAAGGGAACCAGCCGCAAAACGACGCGCTGGATCAATAATCTTGTTGGTCGCTACGCCACCAATGTTATGTGGATGAATGTGCGCTCCGCGATTTCCAACCTCATTCCTCTTGTTGAGAATGGCGCCGAGGTCGGGCCAGTGAACCTCATCCGTGGGATGGCCGATACTATACGTAACGCAAACGACTCGGATGGATTTGTAGATAAGAGCGACTTCCTCACTGCTCGCAGGGGAGCGGAGAGGCTTCGCCGAAGCCGGTTGGAAGCATTGAGGGATGCAGGCTTTGTTCCGATGGCCATTATGGATAATTTTGGTTTAGAAGCTCTGGCTCGTGCGCGGTACTATGGCAATATCAGCCGAGGGATGAGCGATGCAGATGCGCGGGCGGCAGCGGATGCCTGGACAGGGAAAGCTATGGTGGACAGGTCAAAGGGTGCAATGCCAACGATTTATTCAAGCAATAGCGTTCTGCATAGGGCCTTAGGCTTGTTCCAAGTTGAGGTGTATAATGATCTGCATCATCTTATGGTATTCCATAACGCCACAACAATAATAACGAAGATGATCGTTAGGGCAAAAGCCGCTAACCCGCCAATCATCAGACCTTTCCCTTTTTTCTTTTTCGCGGAGTCAGGATCATATTTCCAATCCAAAAACCCTTTGAAAGCAATACCCAATCCAGTACCAGTGGCCAAAAAAGCGGCAATGGCTCCACCGAGACCATTTAGAAATTCAAGCATCATCATCGCCTACCTTTCGGTTTATTGATTAGAATCAATGGTATAACGAGTTAAACCTTTCCACAACTTCCGGCAATAGCTCTGAATTGGTCGCCGCCGCTTTTAGTTTGTTAAACTTGTCGGTATCTGCATGAGCAGTTAAAAGCCAAACTGCACGGTTCGCCTGTGCAACATTTGTGTCAAAGTTCCCGCTTGTGAATTCGTCAACCCACCAAGGGAATTTTGAACCCAAGCCAATCGTTAGCAACTTGTCTTCGGGAATCCCAAAACTTACAAGTGTATTTTTTACGGTTTCCGCCCTTCGCAAGCTCAAATCAATCCCGCCTGTCGAACCTTTTGTGACAGCGGCGGTGGTTCCCACTATCCATATTTTTTCGTTTGGATAGGTTTGAAAGAATTTCTTAAGTTCATCAGCATATGGCCTAAGTAGTTTTTGCGCATTGGCCTCATTCAAATAATCGGCTCTGTCTGGTTTGAACCCAACGGTTTCGCTGGGAAACTTTACTTCCACATTTGGCGGGTTCGGTGAATCGGGCTGGCCATCAGGATTATTAGGATCATAACCGGGTATTTCGGGAATTTGGATAACTCTTTCATGTGTGAAGTTGATGACGGATACATATTTGAATTTGGAATCCGCATCTTCGGTGTACTTATTTGGAGTGTCCCAACCAGCGGCGGCCTCAAAATTGACGTCGGTCGAGCCACACGCTCTAACAATACCATCCCATAAATTCTTTATGAACCGCTTGTCGGTCGTGAGTGTTTTTTGCGGTTCTGCTACTTCGGCCAATCCATCAGTTGTCCCGATGAACGTAATCTTTATTCCGGTTAAATCCGGCAAAATGCCAAGTCGTTCATAGCTCTTGAGTTGGGCAATAATATCCTTTATTTCTGGCTTCCCATAAATAAAGTCCATATCTAAAAAATTTAGTTCACCAGTCGTTGATATTCCGGTGTCCACAATAATGATCTGCTTATTTTTAACATCCTTAGCTTGAACGCTTGATAGGGCATTCTTCGCTTCGCGGATACAGCCGGGCGGCACTTTGACGAGCTCGACCCCACCTACAGCGAGACCGTCCATTACGCCTGCGCCGACTCGGATTACACGCTGCGGCTGTATCACTTATTCAACGGTTGGTTCGATAACTGGCTACCGAAGCACCGCTACATTGTGGAGCAGATTGAAAGCCCGACCGCTGTCTATGTGGGGTTGATGAAGCACAACGGTCTGCTGGTGGACGCCCACTTGATGGAGCAAAAAGCCGCCGAATGCGAGGAGAAGCTCGCCAAGCTGCGAGAAGACATCGCATTCATCGTGGGCGACGTGAACATCGGCGCAAACGCCAGTACATCAGCTTTCAAGCAGTATCTGTACAAAGATTTGGGATTGCCAGTGCTGAAAACAACTGCCAAATATCAAGAAGCCGCCGATGATGAGGCAATGGTGCTGCTGTCCGAGTGGTGCGAAACCAACCGCCCGGAACTTGTGCCGCTGTTCAAGCTGGTGCAGGAGTACCGCCGTTGGGGAAAAATCAAGTCCACCTACATCGACGGTTACCGGCAGCACATCAACCCGGCGACAGGGCGCATTCACGCCGACCTTATGCCGCTGGCGACGGAAACGGGACGGTTCGCCGCCCGCAAGCCAAATCTGCAAAATATGCCCAGAGCGGGTGCGGACGATGTGGGTGTTCGGAACTTCTTCATTGCTCCTGAAGGTAAGGCACTGCTCGGTCTTGACTTCTCCCAGATTGAATTGCGTGTCGGAGCTTTCTACTGCCGTGATGAAAAGATGCTGGAGACCTACCGAACGGGCGGAGACATCCACGACCAAACCGCTACCGTGATTTATGGCGAAGGCAAGCATAACAAAGAGCAGCGTACCCCTGCCCAGGAGGTTCACCACATCAAGCCGCTGGCTGACGGCGGAACGCATGATGAGCGAAACCTTATGGCGCTCTGCACACCGTGTCACTCAGGGATCACTCTTACTGCGAACAACAAGCGGAAAGATTAAAATATGTCGCTGTGCGTCCCTGTGCGTGAAAGCACCAGAACCAGACTGTCTTCTTCAATGCGGTAGATGAGCAGCCAATCGTTTTGAATGTGGCAATCACGG
Source organism: Christensenellaceae bacterium (assembly GCA_031280685.1). Taxonomy (GTDB): domain Bacteria; phylum Bacillota; class Clostridia; order Christensenellales; family UBA1750; genus JAITGM01. The sequence goes on along the minus strand of JAITGM010000010.1, from coordinate 67 downwards.
TGTCCTATCCAGTTGCCGGTCAAGGCATGGTCACTATATTTTTCAGGCAAGGGTTTACCCTCGGCAA